>CANTDX010000035.1 GCA_947652615.1 uncultured Dorea sp.
TATTGGATATTGATTCGGAAGAGGATTTCAGGTTGATGTCTATGCTTATAGAATATTTTGGTCAAAAGGATGCTGAACTTGGAAAAGTCATAGCATTGGCAAAGGAATTATAAGTGGCCTGTTTTGGGCTTTGAGGATATGAATTAAAATTTAGTTTGGGAGATCAAGATGAAAAAAGTATTAGTTACCGGTGCCGGCGGTTTTATTGGAAGTCATTTAACAGAAAGCCTGCTGGAAAGAGGATACGATGTAAAAGCATTTATACATTATAATTCCTTTGGACGATGGGGATGGCTGGATTCCTTGCCGAAGGAAAAACTTGATATGATTGAGATTTTTTCCGGGGATATCCGGGATCCGAATGGAGTCAGGACTGCCATGAAAGGGACAGACCTGGTGTTCCACCTGGCCGCGTTGATTGCAATCCCATTCAGCTATCATTCACCCGATTCCTATGTGGATACCAATGTGAAAGGAACTCTGAATGTTCTGCAGGCAGCGCGTGAATTGGATATTGAAAAACTGATGGTTACATCTACTTCCGAGGTATATGGGACCGCCCAGTATGTTCCGATAGACGAAAAGCATCCTTTCCAGGGGCAGTCTCCATATTCGGCAACAAAGATCGGTGCGGACAGGCTGACAGAAAGCTTTTACCGCAGCTTTCATATTCCGGCTGTGATTGTAAGGCCATTTAATACTTACGGGCCAAGGCAGTCTGCCAGGGCTGTCATTCCCACCATTATCTCCCAGCTTTTGGCGGGAAAGGAAGAGATTAAACTGGGAACCCTTACGCCTACGCGGGACTTTAATTATGTAAAGGATACAGCGGCAGGATTTATAGCAATAGCAGAATCAGACAAAACAACAGGGCAGGAAATCAACATAGCATCACAGCAGGAAATATCCATAGGCGATCTGGCAGATATCATAATTGGCCAGATCAACCCAAAGGCAAGGATCATCTGTGACGAGCAGCGCATCCGGCCGGATAAAAGTGAGGTAAACCGTCTGCTGGGCAGCAATTGCAAAATAAAAGACCTGACAGACTGGACTCCGCATTATTCCTTCGAAGAGGGGATTTGCGAAACGATAGATTGGGTTGCTCGGAATATGGATAAATATAAGGCGGATATTTATAATGTGTAACAATAAAACGATTCCTTTATCAGTGCCAAACCTGAAAGGTAATGAACTGATCTATGCAACAGAAGCGATAGAGGCAGAGTGGGTATCGACGGCAGGCCCTTTTATTTCTGATTTTGAACATCAAATTGCTGAATATGTGAAGGCGCCGGTGGCTGTTGCCTGTCAGAGTGGAACGGCGGGGCTGCATCTGGCACTGATGGCATTAGGTGTGAGTGCTGGGGATGAGGTGATTGTTCCAACACTTACCTTTATAGCTGCAGTGAATCCTGTTCGTTATATTGGGGCAGATCCGATTTTTATGGATTGCGACGATTCCTTAACTATGGATGCGGACAAACTGGAGGATTTTTGTAAAAAAGAATGCGAGCTTCATGAACAGAGCCTCTTTCATAAAAGAACAGGCAGAAGGATCTCGGCTGTGATTGTTGTTCATGTATTCGGCAACTTGGCTGATATGGATCGGATCATGTCCATTGCAAAAGTATATCATCTTAAGATATTGGAAGATGCCACAGAAGCTTTGGGAAGCTGTTACCTGGACGGGAAATATAGAGACAAATATGCTGGAACTTTAGGAACAATGGGTGTTTACTCGTTTAATGGAAATAAGATCATTACGACTGGCGGCGGTGGAATGATCGTCTCTCAGGATCCCAAGTTGGCAGAGCGATGCCGTTTCCTTTCGACTCAGGCAAAAGCGGATTCCTTATATTTCATTCATGAAGAAGTCGGATTTAATTATCGGATGACGAATTTGCAGGCCGCATTGGGGCTGGCTCAATTGGAACAGTTGGAAAGCTTTATCGAGATCAAGCAAAGAAACTATAAACGCTATATTTCACAGGGAATCGAACTTTTATCTTTTAAAGAAAACATCCGAAGCAATACCTGGTTTTACAGTTATCTGGCAAAGGATAGAGACGGCCTGATTCGTTTCCTGAAGGAACACCAGGTACAGAGCCGTCCGATCTGGAGACTGATCCACACGTTAAAGCCTTATAGAGGCTGTCGGACATACCGGATTGAAAAAGCGTACCGGTATTATGAAGCGATTGTAAACCTGCCATGCAGCAGTAATTTACAGGAAGCAGAAGTTGACAAGGTTGCTGGATTAGTGAAAGAATTTGAGAAATCAGAGATATGATGTCCATGGAAGGAAAATATGATGAAATATGTAATTTGGGGCGCGGCACACAGGGGGCGTCTCCTATATGAATTATTAGGAAAAGAACGAATTGCTGCATATATTGATTCAGACCCGGTCAAAAGAGAGAAAAACTTTCAAGGCTTTCCAGTGATTGATTATGCTGCTTATAAAGAGCGATATAGAGAATATGCGGTTATTATTACTATGGTATTTGGAGGAGGTGTCACTGACTTACTGGAGAGGGATCATATATTTTATTTTAATGTAGAGCAATGTCCGCCGGAATTTATGGGTTATGGGTTAAGTAAGGCAAAACGTGCTTTGAAAGGGAAAAAGTTGTCTCTCCCGGATCGGATTATTTTGTATGGAAGTACTTTATATACGGTTCTGATTTATGAAAAATTGCAGGCGGAGGGATATCAAAATATTTCCGTTTTTCTGCCGTCTTATATAAAGGGTGAGAAACGCGGTATGTTTTCGCATATGTTTCCTGACATACATCTTGCTCAGACATGTGAAGCGGACGGCGCCGCCGTACTATTAACGGAGAAAGTGAAAAATCCGGAGTCTGAATTAAAAAATGCTTTTGTAATGGATATTGTTGATTGGACGCAATATGTTCCGGAGTATCACAATCCTAAGATCGAATCATTAAAGGAATGTTATAAAGGAAAACGGTGCTTCATTGTGGCTACCGGACCAAGTGTTACTTTCGATGATCTTGAATGTCTGAATAGAAATCGTGAATTTTGCATCAGCATGAATGCCATTTTTACCTGTTTTTCAAAAACAAAATGGAGACCTGACTGCTATGTGATCCTTGACGCAGATGGTGTATTGCTGTGGCAGGATGAATTTTATAAGATGAAAGATGTTCCCTATAAATTTATTGCAGATTGCCAGCCATACGTTGATTATACGCAATTGGAAGACAGCTGCTATGTGTACCATTCCATACTGGATGATTTTTCAATCAAAAATATGTTATTCAGTGATGACTTTTCCAGGAAAGTATATAACGGCTCTACCGTGACATATGTGTGTATTCAGTTAGCAGTATATTTAGGATTTAAAGAGATTTATTTAATAGGTGTGGACTATAATTATGCGACAAATGCAAAGAACCATTTTACAGAACAGCCGGAACTGGATGAAGTGTTTGACGGAATGAGCGGTCAAAACCGGATTCAGGATATTTCATATATTGCATTTCAAAAGGCAAAAGAATATGCATCTAACCATGACATCAAAATCTATAACGCAACCAGAACAACCTGTCTGGATGTGTTTGAACAAGTGGATTTTGATACACTATTTTCCAGGTGAGCCGAAACTGTACAGAATATAGAAAAGATTGCGGGGGATATGAGAATGAAAAACAGCATCAGGGAACGTATCAATCAGAATAGTCTGTTTGAAAGCAGAATAGAATGCAGATTTCCCAGAAATATGTTATTGGAGCCAACGAATATATGTAATCATAGCTGCCTGATGTGCGCAAATTCAAAGGGGACTAAAAAAAGAGGCATAATAGATCCTGAATTTGCGAAAAGGATATTGAAAGAAGCATACGATTTAGGAACGCGAGAGGTTGGATTTTACGGAATGGGAGAACCCTTGCTGGATAAAAATCTGGAGGACTATATTGCATATGCAAAAGCGTTAGGCTATGGGTATACATACATTACTACAAACGGAGCGCTTTTGTCAAAAGAGCGTGCAGAACGGCTGATGGATGCAGGTATAGACAGTATTAAATTTTCTATCAATGCCGCGAATGCAAGGGACTATCAGTTGATACATGGCAAAGACGAATTTGATCTTGTAATGGACAATTTGGTTTATGCCGATACTATGCGGAAGAAAAGGGCAAGAAAGATTGCTTTATATATTTCTTTTGTTGCAACACGTTATACCGTATCGGAGGAAGAAAGCTTTAAAATAAAGTACCAAAGCTATGTTGATGATATTGTTTTTCTTGACTGTAAGTCAGCGGGGGATATGTCTGGTGAAATCAGTCATTATTTATCCGTCAAAGGAAAGTCTCCCGTATCTTTTAAAGATGACATTTGCCCAATGATTTTTAATAAACTTCATATTACCTATGAGGGATATCTTTCTATGTGCTGTGATGATCTGCAGAATTATTTGGTCGTGGCTGATCTCAACAAAGAAAGTCTGGAGGCGGCATGGAATAATCAATATGCCCGCGGCTTGCGGATCCGCCATCTGGAGCATAATTTAGAAGGGACAAGATGTTTTAATTGTATGAACAATTGTAATGAGACAGCGGAACCGTTAAGATCGGAGCTGGCAGTAATATATGACAGCAAGGTCTGGAATAAAGAACATGAGATTAAAGAGAGAATTGACATATGGGAAAAGAAGATGTAAGAACCCATGGGAAATTATATGTTGTGATGTATCATTATACCCGTGATTTGAAGCATAGCCGTTATCCCAGAATTAAAGGACTGGATTTGTCACTGTTTCGGGAACAAATACGGTATTTGAAACAGCTTTTTCACGTAGTAACAATGGAAGAGGTTATTGCCGCCCAAAAAGGTCAGTATGAATTGCCGAACCAGTCGCTGCTTTTAACATTTGATGATGGCTATATTGACAATTATACATATGCCATGCCGATTTTAGAGGAAGAAAAGGTGCAAGGAGCATTCTTTATTCCGGGGAAGACCTTTACGGAACATAAATTGTTGGATGTAAACAAAATCCATTATATTTTGGCCAGTGCCGATGAAAAGGCTTTGCTTGCGGATGTGTTTGAAAGGATGAACTATTACAGGGGAAACGAATTTAATTTTCCGGACAATAAAGAATTATATGCTAAATATGGCACAAGGGAAAGCCGCTTTGATTCCAGTGAAGCTCTTTTTATAAAATATATACTGCAGACAATATTACCGGAAGCCGTGAGAAACTGCATAAGTAGTGATCTTTTTGAAAAGTATGTGGGGGTAAATGAGGAACAGCTAGCATACGAACTATATATGACCAGGGAGCAGATTCATACAATGAAGCGCCATGGTATGTATATAGGAGTACACGGATATGACCATTATTGGCTTGCACATTTATCTGAGGAGCAGATGCACACAGATATTGATAAAGCTTTGCATGTAATGAGTGAATTTATAGATACAGGAGCATGGGTTATGAATTATCCTTATGGTAATTACAATGACCAAGTGATCCAATATATTCAAAATAGAGGATGTTGTCTTGGATTCACTACGGAGGTAAGGGCAGCTGATATAAAAAGGGAGAATCCGTATAAGCTGCCTCGATTGGATTGTAACGATTTCCCACCCAAGAGTGATAATTTTAAGAAAATGTAGACGGAAAGACATGGGGGAGAAAAGTATATGCAGACAAATGTTTTAGAATGGCTTGTGGAAAGCAGTCGGAAATTTGGCAATAAATTGGCCATTTGTGATGACAGACAAGAGATGACTTATCAACAGTATCACCATAAGGCAATCGGACTTGCAAGGGTTATTCTTGACAGCGGTCTGGATGCCCGGGAACCGGTTGTTGTATATTTGAAAAAAAGCGTTAAGGTCCTGGCAGCATTTATGGGAATCGCGTATGCGGGGGACTTCTATTCCCCAGTAGATATTGAAATGCCAAAACAACGGATAAACCGGATATTGGAAATATTGAAGCCTAAGTTAGTTATTACCTCTAAAGAACTCAAAGCAGAATTTGAAACCTTCAATTATCAGGGGGGCTATATTCTCTATGAAGATGTGAAGCCTGTTGTCGAAGATTTGGATGTAGAAAAAAGAAAACAGCAGATTGTTGATACGGATTTGCTGTATGTCCTTTTTACCTCCGGTTCGACGGGAATCCCTAAAGGAGTCAGCATTACTCACAGAGGGGTAATTGACTGTATGGATTGGTTTGTAGAGACATTTGGCATATGCTCTTACGACAGCCTTGGCAGTCAGGCTCCGTTTTATTTTGATGCATCCGTTCCTGATATTTTTTTAAATCTAAAGGCAGGATCCACGCTGTATCTGATTCCACAGGAATTGTTCGCGCAGCCGGTACGCCTGCTTGAGTTTATAAAACAAAAACAAATAAATACGATTATTTGGGTTCCGTCTGCACTTATCACTGTTTCTAAATTAAAAGCATTTAAGAGTGTTGACCTCACAAATATTTTGAAAAGGGTGATTTTTTGCGGAGAGGTGATGCCGACCAAGCAGTTAAACACGTGGCGGCAGTATTTGCCGGATGTAACTTACGCAAATCTGTATGGTCCCACAGAAGCCATATATGCCTGTACCTACTATATTATAGACAGGATATTTGAAGATTATGAAAGCCTGCCTATAGGATTTCCAATGAAGAACACGGAAATTATGGTTTTGGATGAAATGGATAAGTTGGTAAAAGAACCTGCAAAAGTAGGCGAGCTTTGTGTAAGAGGAACGGGGATTGCGGCAGGATATTATAATAATCCGGAAAAAACAAGAGAAATGTTTGTGCAAAATCCATTGAACCATGCATATGAAGAAAAAATCTACAGGACAGGTGATTTAGTTGCGTACAACGGATATGGAGAACTGTTGTATTTGTCCCGTAAAGATTTCCAGATAAAGCATTTGGGGCATAGGATTGAGCTGGGAGAAATAGAAACGGCTGTATCTTCGATTTCAGGCATCACCAGATGTTGCTGTTTATATGACGAAGTACATGGAAGAATCACTCTGTTTTCAGACATGGATATTTCCAAAGAGGAATTGTCCTTACAGTTAAAGAATATGATTCCTGACTATATGATACCTGGAAAGATTATCTATATGGAGAATCTGCCGCTAAATGCCAATGGGAAAATCGATAGGATGAAATTAAAAGACTATTTATAAAGACAACATCGCTGTTGTGGAGGAGAGGAAGATGGAAGCAAAAATTTCAGCGCTTTTAAAGGAAATCAACGAAGAAATTCTTACTTATAAAGGAGATAATCTGTATAAAGATGGTTTGATCGATTCGATTCAGGTGATTGATCTGGCTGTGGAGCTTGGAGAGGTTTTCGGAATAGAAATTACTCCTGAGGCAGTTGTACTTGAAAATTTTGCTAATAAAGAGGCAATTATACACTTTGTAAAGAGACTTCTGGAGGAACAGAATGCAGGATAATATCATCATCCGCCAGGCGGGCATGAATGAAATAGAAAAAGTCATGCTGTTTTTAAGAGAACACTGGGGAAAAGATCATATCATGGCGAACAGTAAAGAGTTAATGTGTTATGAACACGCATGGAACGGAGAATTTACTTTTATGATAGCAGAAGACAGTATCACACAGAAGATATATGGTGTGTATGGATATATTCCCTATTCTAAGGAAGTTCCCCGGGACATGGGGGGAGGAATCTGGAAGGTGATCCAAAATCCATGTTTTTTGCTTGGCGTTGAGTTATTTAAATATGTCCAGGATCCTTCAAGATGCCGGATGTTTGCAGATTGCGGAGCTAATCCAAAGACGATAGGACATAGAAAACTGATCGGCCATGTAAATCAAAACTTAGAACAATATTACAGACTTAATTCTACCATCAGTACATTTGCAATAGCTGTCATAAAAGACAGAAAAATTTCCAGGAAAAGAAATGGGACTGCATATCCGTTTCTTGATTTGAAAACCATGGATTTGTTCCGACGATATTTTGATGTGACACAGTATAGGGATGTCATGCCATATAAAGATAATGATTATATAGAGCACAGATATTATAAGCATATCAAGTACCATTATAAGGTAATGGGGATTGTGCGGAACGATAAAGTAGATGCTGTAGTTATAGGAAGGGTCTTTAGAGCAAATGGAAAGAAAGTATTTCGTATTATTGACTTTTTGGGTGATGAGGATGCTTTCGTGGGGACATTTGACGCATGGGAGATATTTTTAAATGAGGGCGGATACGAATATGTGGATTTTTATGAATATGGACTTAATCCAGAAAATCTTACAAGTGCCGGTTTTTTTTTAAGGGATGAAGACGATGCGAATATCATTCCGAATTATTTCGAGCCTTTTGAACAGCGGAATATAGAGATTCACATTTCTACAAATATTCAAGATAAATTTAGAATGTTTAAGGGCGATGGTGATCAGGACAGACCCAACTCGCTATAGAATATTATAAGCAGTAAACACAGGAGGATGAAAAGATGAACTTAAAAACTGTGGGGCAGGATATGTGGAATGAAGCATATGATTGAGGAGGGAATATTGTTTTTTATCCACATGAAGAGATTGTTCGTTTTTTGAACAAATATGTCAGGAAACGTACCGGCATTACAACGTTCAAAAATATTATGCCGTTAACTGATGACGAGTGGAAGAAATTCGCGAGTCTTGATCTTGGATGCGGAATTGGACGTCACATAAGGCTGCTGGATGAATTTGGTTTGAATCCATATGGTATAGATCTATCAAGCGAGGCAGTTATTCAAGGGAGGACGTGGATGTGTGCTATAGGTAAGCAGGAACAGGCAGATAAAATGAGTATTGGTAGTGTGACCGAATTGCCTTATGAAAACGAATTTTTTAATATCTGTGTATCACATAGCGTATTGGATTGTATGCCGAGAAAATTGGCACAGATGGGAATAAGAGAAGCATTCCGTGTGTTAAAAAGCAAAGGATTGATGTACATGGACTTTTATATGGATAATCAAAAAGGCGACTGTGATGAACAGGCAATGGACGGATTTGATAAAAATACGATAAAGTCTTATTTTACTGTAGAAAGCATTAAAGAGTTTATTGGCGATCAGGCGGATATTAAGGATTTTAAAATAATCCGTACAACGGATGCAGATGGAAGGGATATAGAATATGGATGCAGGGCACATCTGGTAATGCAAAAAATTAGTTAAAAAGGAGCGGCTAAAAATGTTTAGACCCCAAATATCCGTAATTATAACCACTTATAATATCGAGAAATACATCAGCGAGTGTCTTGATAGTGTTTTAAATCAAAGTATGACAGAAATAGAGGTAATCTGTATAGATGATGCCTCAACAGACCATTCTCTGGATATATTAAATCAGTATGCTGCCAGGGACAGTAGAGTTCGTGTTTTCCCACAGGCGGAAAGTATAGGGCCTTCGACTGCAAGAAACATTGGATATAGAGAGGCCAAAGGAGAATATGTTTATCAAATTGATGGTGATGACTTTCTTGTTGACGGAGCTTTAGAAAGGATGTATAGATGCGCGGAGGAAAATCGTTTGGAGTTTTTGACGTTTTCAGCGGACGCATTTGCCGACACAAAAGAAATAAAAGATATGGTAAAGGACAGCCTGAATCTTTATAAAAGGACCGGTACTTACAACGGAGTAATGAAAGGAATGGAGCTTTTTGCGGAATGTATGCGAAATGGTGATTTTCTTGGAAATTTATGCTGTATCTTATTAAGTAAGAACTTTTTTGATTCCTATAATATGTATTTAGTCGATGGATTGTATGCATCCGCAGATAATAATTTTTTGTTTTATTTGAAAGCACAAAGAGTGATGTGTATTAAGGATGTATTATATATGAGACGTTTTCGGGAAAATTCCATCGTAACCTCAAAAAAAACACTTATCAAGTTTGAAAGTATATTGGTCCAATATATATATGAAATTAGTTTATGGAATCAATACAACTTTGAAGACTTTATAGAAAAGGAGTTGGAAAAATATTTTGCAACGTTTTGGAAGAGTGTTCTAAAAACATATAACCAAGTCATTGATAAGAACGCGCCTTTAAGATTGTTACCAAAATATAAGCTTGCAAAATTTGTTTATGATTATTACATAAATGAGGGTAGCGTATACTGGACAAAACCGATCGGAGAGATAATAGCGAAGATACATCAGTACGAAAGAGTTATTATTTATGGAGCAAAAGATATCGGTCAGGATGTAAGAATGATATTAGAAAAAAATGGAATTACCAATTACCTTTTTGCAGTAAGCGATAACAAAAATGAGACAAATCTTGATGGAACAAAAATATTTAATATTGAAGAATTGGAGTATTTAAAGAAAAATTCGATTGTAATTATAGCGACAAGTAAGCGACATCATGAGACAATCAGAAAAAAGCTACTGGAAATAGGGTTTGAACATGTGCTGGCAGTAGAATAGGAGGCAATCGTAATAGTGGAGACCAGAGAAATTATTGAGCGGTTGGAAAGACAAAATTATTTGATGGAGAAAAGATATGAGATCTTGAAGTCTATGATCTGTGATATCTATGATGAAGTGATACCCCAAAAGAAAGTCTGTCCGATCTGTAAAAGTGAGATCCGATGTTATATTCCCTATGGAATGCCGAAGATGCGATACCATGCGCAATGTCCTGTATGCCTAGGCGCGGAAAGAGAACGGTTGTTGGCAAGGTATCTTGAATTTCAATGGGAAAATTTAACTGCTCATAAATTCAGCCGAGGAGAAAAAATTAAAATCTTGCATTTTGCACCTGAATGGGGATTTCATCAGCGTTTTAGTGGTAAGGAACAAATAGACTATTATCCTGTAGATATTAATCCTGATTTTCCCTATCCTATCGTGAAAGCCGTAAACATAACGGACATTCCTTATCCGGATGATTATTTCGATTTAATTATCTGCTTTCATGTCCTGCAGTATGTGAAGGATGAGAAGAAAGCATTGAAAGAAGTAAAGCGTGTATTAGCAGATAATGGAAGCGCTATTTTCTGTGATAATGTGAATGAGATCAAAAAATATTATTTGCGACAGGGGGAAGAAATCTGTATTTATAAAAAGCAGAGTGAATTGTAAAAGAGAGGACGTAATAAAGGATGAATAGAAAGGTGTTGGTGTTAGCGCCTCATCCGGATGATGAACTGTTGATAGCCGGGGCATTAATATATACATTAAAGAAAAAACGGTATGACATTACTGTTGCCTATTTTACCAATGGCGATTCTTTTGGGGGGCAAGGAATAGTCAGAATACAGGAGGCAATAGATGCTCTGAATGTTTTAGGAATCAGAGAAAAAAACATTATATTTTTAGGGTATGGAAATGGCTGGAAAAACGGAAAGCATATATACAATTTGTCGGATGGCGAGGAAGCTGTTTCTTATGCTGATAAAAGAGAGACTTACTGTGTAGAGGGGCATCCGGAATACCGTATGTTAAAATCTGGGGAGCATCATCGGTATACCCGTCAAAATGCGATAAAGGATATCAGGGAATTGATTATGGATATTCATGCAGATTTGATTGTTTGCGTGGATTTCGATTCACATGCAGATCATCGGGCACTTTCGTTGTTCTTTGAGGAGGCCATGGGAGATATCTTAAGGAATAACAGTAGCTATACGCCAATTGTGCTGAAAAAATTTGCTTATGCTGGAATGAGCAGTGCAAAATGGGACTACTACTGTGCTCCGATTCTAGAAACGCAGCCGGGATATAAAGAAGAGCTTTTTGACCAGCGGTACGAATGTGACAACCCGATTTTTCTTTGGGATGATAGGCTACAGCTTAAAGTCCATCGACGAACTAGAACACGGTATATAGGTAGAAATATATTATATAAAGCGGCATTAAAACATAAATCACAAAAATTTCATAATCGTGTAGGTGCCTTTGCTAATGCGGATATAGTGTACTGGCAAAGAAGAACGGATAGTATCTCTTACAGAGCGCAAGTGTCAGCAACATCCGGAAGGGCGGATTATGTAAATGACTTCAAAATGATCGACTGTCCTAATGTACTGTGTGGCTTGGATGGAGTGGAAATGTTGCAGAATTGCGTATGGATCCCGGATAAAAGTGATAAAATCAAAAAACTTTTTTTTGATTTTCTGGTACCGGTCAGAATATCCAAAGTACATCTATACGAAAATTTTCTTCCACATGAAAATATATCTAAAGCACAGCTTATCTTTGATACAGGTACGATAATTATCATTCATAATATAGAGCATAAAGGAAGAAAAACAGAAGTTGTATTTGAAACTCAATATAATGTAAAACATATGGAGTTTCAAATACTGGAAAGTGAAGGGACAAAGTTTGGATTGACAGAGCTTGAAATTTACGAAGATGACGATGAGCAAAATATACCTTTAGAACTATATATACAGCCGAAGAAAAAAAGCAGAACCATTGAAAATAATCCAGATATATTTTTCGAAAAAAAGCTTCATAAGATTGTTGTTAATCATTCCAAAGAAAGCTGGTATTACAGGATGTACCACCTACTGCTCAGATGGAATGAAGCAGGGAACGACAAGATTGTAAGATGGCTGCGGCAAAATCAGTATCAGAACGCTGCAATCTATGGGATGGGTGATTTGGGCAGAAAATTGTACCGCGATTTAAAAGCAACGGAAATCTGTGTGAAATTTGCAATGGATCAGTATGCAGGTAGCATGACGGCGGACATACCTGTTGTTCGCCTGGATTTATTTGCAGTGATGCCTGATGTGGATGTGGTAATTGTTACGGTAACACAGAGCTATGACAGTATTAAAAAGGAATTGGTATCTCATGGATGTGATTCAGCTAAAATTATTTCATTACAGCAGATGATTGAGGAAGCAATCTATATTTGAAGGAGAGAGAATAGATATTATGATAAAACTGCTTATATATGGGTCGGGAGAGATATATCAGATATTTAAAAGAATCATTAATTGGGAAAATGTGCAGTTAAGAGCGTTTGTAGACAGTTGGAAGTTTTGCGGCAAGATTGAAGGAGTGGATGTGATTTCCCCTTATAATATAGTTACACAAGAATATGACTACATATTATGTGCCAGTGACTTTGAGAATGAGATGCGTAAAACGTTGAATGGGTTAGGGATTTCCGATGAAAAAATCATTTCTGGGAAATTGGATTACAGGAATATTTTGGATCACAAAGAATTATTTGATGTTTCACATTTTTTAGCTTATCAAAATCATCTTATTGCGAAATCTGTGAATACGCTTATTGAAAGAAATAGATTTTGTGACATAAGGCGGGGAATGGAATGGCTGGAAGAAAAAATCTCCATAACTGGAGACGGTGCTTGGGCGGTTGGGTATGATTATTTATCAACTTTGTGTAAAATTTTACAGATTATGAAGCCTCAAAATATTTTAGAGATGGGCTTGGGACAAAGCAGCAAAGTTATTTTAAGCTATCAGAGAAACAACGGATGCAAATACAAGATTATTGAGCAGGATGAAGAATGGCTTGATTTTTTCATAAGGGATAACGGAAGCATATCAAATGATGCAGAAATTTTCATAAGACCGATCAAACAGATGCTATGTGAAAAGTATGATGCTAATGTAAATTGCTATTCAGATATCAGTGATATAGTTGCAAATGAAACATACGACGTAATTTCAATAGATGGTCCATGGGGAAGCGAAGGAATTTCCAGAGTAGATATTCTTCCCTATATTCCGAAGTGTTTGAAAAAATCCTGGTGTATTTTGATTGATGATTATGAGCGTGACGGAGAAAAAAATTTAGTCTGTGAATTAGAAAATAAATTGCAGGACAATAAGCTCCATTACTGTAAAAAGATTTATGGAAAAGATCGTCAGTTATGTTTAATTGCTTCTGCTGATAATCGATTTATGTGCAGTCTTTTTTAGAAGACTTTTCATAAGAGAGGGGAAGTGTTTAAATGTCACTTTATGAAGACCTTGTAAATAAGAAAGAGAAACTATCAGTCATAGGGCTTGGATATGTTGGAATGCCGATTGCTGTTGCGTTTGCTGAGAAAATACAGGTGATAGGGTTTGATTTGAAATCAGAGAAAATTGAGTTATATAAGAAAGGAGTAGATCTTACACGTGAAGTTGGAGATGAAGCGATCCAAAGAACCTCTGTAGATTTTACGGATAATCCGGCCAGACTTCGCGAAGCGAAATTCCATATTGTAGCTGTCCCGACTCCGGTTAATCAGGATCATACTCCGAATCTTAAACCAGTGGAAGATGCTGCAAGAATCATTGGTCAAAATCTTACGAAAGGTTCTATTATTGTATTTGAATCTACGGTGTACCCAGGTGTCACGGAGGAAATTTGTGTTCCAGTTTTAGAGGAAGTATCTGGGCTTTCATGCGGAACAGATTTTAAAGTCGGATATTCACCGGAGCGAATTAACCCTGGTGACAAACAACATAGGCTTTCAAATATCCGTAAAATTGTATCCGGGATGGATCAGGATACTCTTGCGGAAATTAAAAATATTTATGAATTGGTAATTACAGTTGGTACATATCCGGTATCCAATATTAAAACGGCAGAAGCAATTAAGGTTGTCGAGAACTCCCAGAGAGACATTAACATCGCGTTTATGAATGAGCTTGCAATGGTATTTGACAGAATGGGAATTGATACCAATGAGGTTGTGGATGGAATGAATACGAAGTGGAATGCATTAGGTTTCAGGCCTGGACTTGTAGGAGGACATTGTATCGGTGTTGATCCTTATTATTTTACATATGAAGCTGAGAAACTCGGGTATCATAGTCAGATTATTCTAAATGGTAGAATTGTAAATGATAGTGTAGGAAAATTTATTGCTGATTCTGCTATTAAACAGACTATTTTAGCTGGTAAGACTATTAAAGATGCTAATTTTGTTATTTTAGGTCTTACCTTCAAAGAGAATTGTCCTGATATTAGAAACAGTAAAGTAATGGATATTATACATGAATTGGCAGAATTTAAGGTGGATCCTGTAGTGGTGGATCCATGGGCAGATGAACAAGACGCGGAACAGGAATACAATATTAAACTTACAAAAATAGAAGATGTTAAAACTGCTGATTGTGTAATTATTGCGGTTGCACACAGAGAATTTAAGCAACTTGGTATGGCTGGTATTGGGAAGATTTTTGGGAATGATGTAAATTCCCAAAAAGTTATTATTGATGTTAAAGGAATGCTTAACATGGAGGAAGTTAGTAAAGAGGGATATAGATGTTGGAGATTATAAAATGAGATAGTAAGATGACTTAATATTAAAACCATTGCAGTTTTTTTGCTTGGTATTTAATATACTGAAGTTTCCACAGGTCAACACCTCTTTCATATCATTTTCAGTGTTTATTCGCGCGATATAACTTGAATCATCTGGACAGACTCCCCGCGATTGCAGAGAGTCTGCTGCATGACCCGGATAAAGCGGAAGCGATCATTCAGAACGGATATTAGAAACAGTATCTACTCCCCCAGCACCCGCTCCCTGACCACATCAAATGGCGCCGGGCCTACATCCAGCACCGCCTTATGGAACTTCTCCTGGGAGAATCCCTTCCCCCACTGCTTAACCGCGTCTCTCTTAAGCTCCAGGAATTCTACATATCCGATATAATACTTCAGATAATTGGCCGGATCTGCGATGATCAGGTCATAGATATCCTCGATTGTATCCACATCCGTGATCCCATAGCTCCGGAAGAAGGAGGTCGCCTCGATGAGCGTCCAGCCCTCGTAATGAATGCCCATATCGGCGAGGGCATAGAGCCCAAGGATCACGGATGTATTCTTCTGCATCAGCGTCGCCTGTTCCTTGGTTATGGGGGCATAGTAGTAGCTCATCATCTCGCTGTAGGTGGCCCATCCTTCCGTATAGCCGCCGTAATTCAGAAGATTGCGGATGGGGTCCGGCTTCCTGCCGGCGTAGTAGGTCGTCTGGTAGAGATGCCCCGGATAGCCTTCATGTGCAAGGGTCGTAAATAGCGACAGGTCATCCGGCAAATGTCCCTGATTGATGTAGATGACGTTGTCGGTGGAGTTGTCGATGGCCGGTATCATATAGAATGCGGGACTTAAGTATTCTTCCATGGACTTCTGGACGTATTTGATCTCGGTATTGACCTTGGGAGGCTTGGGGAAATGTTCTTCCAGTTTGTCTTCTAAGTCAGAGAGGATGGCGGCAGGATCCGAGGTCTCCAGTGAGGCGCCCTGTGTCTTGAACAGATCGGAGGAGACGGAGACGTTCTCATCGACGGGAGTCAGGATCTTCTGCATATCGGCAAGATCGGAGATCATCTGCTTCTGGGTCAATTGCTGCAGTTCAGGTATGCTTCGGGAGGATCCGGTCTCGGAAGCGACGGTCAGCTCATAATATTCCCGTCCTTCTGGCAGATGGCAGAGTCCGTTAGGGTTCTTACCGGTGCCGCGAAGGGCGGCAAGGCCGTCCTTTAGTTCGGTGTATGCCGGGTAAATGTAATTCCGGATGTATTCGGAATTGGTCTCTATGTATGCATTTCTCTTGTCGGCGGGCAGTTCCATGGAGTCTAAGCGGTCTTTGAAGGAGGAATGCAGATAATTATCATTCCCCATATCGATAAATGCCTGACATTCCTTGATGATCCCGTCGGCGGAATAATCTGCCATGAACAGCCCGGCTTCGGATTTGGCCTGTTCGAATTCCAGGATAGAGTGAAAATATTCCGGGGTTTTGGTCAGCAGCTCCAGATAGGTGTCGACATCGGCCTGTGTGTAGAACTGGTATTCCGACAGGAGCACCGGAAGCTGGGCCTGAGTGCCGGTCATGGGCGCCAGAGGCTCTTCGTACAGCGCGTAGGGAGCCATTTCCCGGGCGGAGGTAAGATAATCCGTCAGTACGTCATAGGTCAGCCGGTTCTTCTTAGAGAGGCGGCTGCGGTCGAAGGAACTTACGGCGGCCAGCGCGTTCTCGGCTGCGGCGCAGATGACGTCGGTGTCGGCGGTACAGCTTCCGAAGGTGACGGGAGTATTCTCGATCCCGTAGGCCGACGGATCTTTCAGGGTATAATGAAGGGAAATCGTGCTTCCGGCAACTTCCTGGCAGAATAGATTTCTTGTATAATTTTCAAACTGTTGGTTTTCATTTCCGCGGAAATGCCAGTACAGCCCTGTGGATAGGAGGATTGCCGCAAGAAGCAGAGAGGCGGTGATGATCGAACGTTTTTTTGACATAACAGACCTTTGAAGTTTTTTATATGTATATGCAGAAATAAGGATAGTATGCAGGAATGGGAAGGCACATATTTTCAAAACAGACATATGATAGGATAGATACTTATTTCTTAGGAGAGAGCGCGAATGGACAATCGACTTCCTTATTATATGACCTATCCAATGCCGTTTCTGTATGAAGAAGACAGGAGCATGAGAAGAGACCTGGATTACATGAAGAGCATCTACCCTATGGCGGCGAAACGCCTGATTCCTTACGTGGAGGAGGAATGCGACCGGATGGAGTACAGCGGGAGCATGATGTATGACGAATATCCGGATCAGCTGCAGCTTCGTATGATGTGCAGGCGGATCTACGACCAGGTGGCGGAAGAGGAAGAGAATGCGGGAGAGTGGCTGATGGATCTGATACAGGTTATGGCGTACCATGAGCTGTGCCAGAGGAGATGTGAGTACAGAGAATACCGGAGAAAATATTACTGATCTGGACGGATAGCCGAAAGTGTGGTAAAATATTCCTCATAAATGCCCTGTTTTATGCCGTGGTGCATCGGCACACTAGGCATAAGCAGCGGCAGAAGATAAGGGGGGAGAGCTGGTGGATAACATCATATTCATTGGCATGCCGGCCGTGGGTAAGAGCACGGTGGGAGTCATTGTCGCCAAGAGGCTTGGATATCGTTTCGTAGATACGGATATCCTGATACAGGAGGAGGAAGGGAAGCTGCTCAAGGATATCATCAGGGAGAAGGGGATCAAAGGCTTTCTCGAGGTGGAGGACCGCGTGAATTCCCGCGTGAACACGAAGAAGACGGTGATATCACCGGGCGGGAGCGTTATATATTGCGAGAATGCGATGAAGCATTATAAAGAGATCGGTAAGATCGTATATCTGCAGGCATCCTTCGAGACGATCGACAGGAGGCTGAACAATGCGCGGAGCAGAGGGGTCGTACTGAGGAAGGATCAGACCTTGAAGGATCTCTATGATGAGAGGGTTGCATTGTGTGAGAGATATGCCGATCTGACCATATGCGAAGACGGATTGAGGCTTGAAGATACCATCCAGAAGGTGTTGGAAGCGTTGGCAGAGTAATAATTATTACGAACTATTTACATGTTTATTAAAAAATATTTTACAAATACGAAATTTATGGTATAATATGAACGCATTAAAAACCAGAGATTTCCGAGAGTAGATTTTTTAATTATACAGATAATATATAATACCAGGGGCAAAAAGGTCAAAAAGCTGATGCGAACTTATCCGTGGTATCATTGAGAAATTAAAAAAATAGATATTGAGGTGCAACGATGGAGCAATATATAATTAAAGGCGGCCATCCGCTTGTTGGAGAAGTAGAGATTGGCGGAGCGAAGAACGCGGCTTTGGCGATTCTTGCTGCGGCGATCATGACAGATGAGACTGTACTGGTTGATAATCTGCCGGACGTGAATGATATCAATGTATTACTGGATGCGGTTTCGGGGATAGGAGCGGCAGTTCACAGAGTGGACCGCCACACTGTCAGGATCAACGGGAAGAATATCGACAGTATTGACATAGAGTACGATTATATCAAGAAGATCAGAGCGTCTTATTATCTTCTGGGAGCGCTGCTTGGGAAGTATAAGCATGCGGAGGTTGCGCTTCCGGGCGGATGCAACATAGGGAGCAGGCCCATCGACCAACATCTGAAGGGCTTCCGTGCCCTTGGCGCGGATGTTGAGATCAGACATGGCAAGATCATCGCTGAGGCGGACCGTCTGGTCGGCAAGCATATTTATTTTGACGTGGTCAGCGTAGGGGCGACCATCAATGTGATGATGGCTGCGACTATGGCGGAAGGTCTGACCATTATGGAGAATGTGGCGAAGGAGCCGCATGTGGTAGACGTGGCGAACTTCCTGAACAGTATGGGAGCGAACATCAGAGGCGCGGGTACGGATGTGATCAAGATCCGCGGCGTGCAGCGTCTGCATCGTTCGGAGTATTCTGTTATTCCTGATCAGATCGAAGCGGGAACATTTATGTTCGCGGCGGCGGCTACAAGAGGCGACGTTACGGTTATGAACGTGATCCCGAAGCATCTTGAGGCCACGATCGCGAAGCTGATAGAGATAGGCTGCGAGGTGGAAGAGTTCGACGATGCCGTGCGAGTGGTTTCCAAGGGGGATTTGAACAGTACCCATGTCAAGACATTGCCGTATCCGGGATTCCCGACAGATATGCAGCCGCAGATCGGAGTGACGCTGGCTCTGTGCCGGGGGACAAGTACGATCACGGAGAGTATCTTCGAGAATCGGTTCAAATATCTGGATGAGCTGGCAAGAATGGGCGCGAATATCAAGGTTGAGGGTAATTCGGCGACGATAGAAGGGATCAAACGTTTCTCGGGAGCGAGGGTCTGTGCACCAGATCTGCGCGCGGGTGCGGCGCTCTGTATCGCGGGCCTGGCAGCAGACGGGATTACGATCGTCGATGATATTGTATATATCCAGAGAGGATATGAGAGATTCGAGGAGAAGCTTCGCGGGATCGGGGCGATCATGGAGAGGGTCGGCTCGAATAAGGAGATTCAGAAGTTTCGGTTGAAAGTAGGTTAAGAATAGAACAGGAATAGGGGACTGACAGGAGTTGATTCTGCCGGTCCTCGTTTTTGCATTGTTAAAATGATTGTATCGTGTTAGAATAATTCTAAATGTTTCATATAACTTTAGTTACAGGAGGAGAATTCATGAAGATCAAGGAACGTAGATTGCCGGGTACAATGTCCGCAGAGATATCCGACAGGGAGATCAGGCATCGAAAGCTTGCCAGGCGTGCGGCGGCAGAGGGATTCGTACTGCTTAAGAATAAGGACGGCTTACTGCCCATAGAGAGGGGGAGCAGGCTTGCCCTGTATGGCGCAGGAGCCGGGAGGACCGTCAAGGGCGGAACGGGCTCAGGGGATGTGAACGAGCGTGACAGCATTTCCATCTATCAGGGGCTTCGGCAGGCAGGATATGAGATCACCAGTGAGGATTGGATCCTTGCCTATGACCGTCTGTATGAGGAGGAGCGCTTAAGGTGGAGGGACGATATATTATGCAGGATGGACAGGCCGGGAGCCAAGTTTTTTGATGAATATTCTACGACGCCGTTTCAGGTTCCGTGCGGTCCGGGGATCGACACGGAGGCGGCGAAGCAGGACGGCGCGGATATTGCGGTGTTCGTCTTAAGCCGTGTCGCGGGAGAGAATGCAGACCGCAGAGATACGCCGGGGGATTATAAGCTTACATCCGAGGAGCGGGCGCTGCTTAACCAGATATCGGAGTCTTACAGGTCTATCGTGTTGGCGGTCAATATCGGAGGGCTTGTCGATCTTGGATTCACGGAGGAATTACCCAATGTTGACGCGATCCTGCAGTTCGTACAGGCGGGACAGGAAGGCGGCAGCGCGTTCGCGGACGTCCTGTCAGGGGATGTGACGCCGAGCGGGAAGCTTGCGGATACCTGGGCGGCGAGCTATGAGGATTATCCGAATGCGCAGACATTCAGCCATAAGAACGGCAATACAGAGACAGAGAAGTATGAGGAAGGCATATTTGTAGGATACCGGTATTTTGATACGTTTGATGTTCCGGCGCTCTATGGGTTCGGATACGGGCTTTCATACACCAGCTTCGAGACGCAGGTGCGGGCGGTGCGCAAGGTGCGGACGGATGCGGACAAACCGGGGATCGAGGTAGATGTCTCCGTTAAGAATACGGGGGATCGCTATGCGGGGAAGGAAGTGGTACAGGTATATGTATCCTGCCCGCAGAAGAAGCTTGTGAAGGAATTCCGCCGTCTGTCGGCGTTTGCGAAGACCGGGCTGCTTGCACCGGGCGAATCCCAGGAATTGAGTCTGTCTTTTGCTATGGATAAGTTGGCTTCTTATCATGAAGAGGGTGCCGTCTGGATGCTGGAGGAGGGTACCTACGGGATCTGGGCAGGGAACTCTCTTGGATCTGCCGTGCTTGCCGGAGCAATCCATCTGGACGGGGATGCCGTTACGGTGCGGTGCGGACATATCTGCCCGCTTAAGGAAGAGCTTACGGAGATCATGCCTGATTTGGCAAATGTATCTAAGAAGGAATCTGAATGGCTTGCGAAGGCGGAAAGCCTTACGATCCCTCCGGCGGAGGTTCATGCCGGGGAGATCGAGGCCGAAGAGATCGTATATACAGAGATGCCGGAGACTTTGCCGGGACCGGCAGGAGAGATCGTTCAGAAGCTGTCGGCGGATCAGTTGATCCAGTTAGCGACTGGGGATCCGGGTAAAGGACAGGAGAGTGCGCTTGGCTCTGCCGGTATCACGGTTCCGGGTTCGGCGGCGGAGACGTCGTCAGCGGCGGCTGGGGATCCGTGGAATGTTGCGGCTATGGTATTGGCGGACGGTCCGGCGGGCCTGCGATTGAACCAGACCTATCAGGTGGCGGACGGAGAGATCGTGAAGGAGAGCTTCATGAAGTCTCTGGAGAAGGGCTTCTTCATGCCTGAGACGGAGAGTGTGGGAACGACCTATTATCAGTATTGTACGGCGATTCCGGTGGGAACGCTGCTTGCGCAGACCTGGAATACCGAATTGATCGAAGAGGTCGGGGAGATGATCGGCAGTGAGATGGAAGAGTTCGGCGTGACGCTTTGGCTGGCTCCGGGCATGAATATCCACCGGAATCCACTGTGCGGGCGTAATTTCGAATATTATTCCGAGGACCCGCTGCTCTCCGGGAAGATGGCGTCTGCCATGACCCTGGGAGTGCAGAAGCATCCGGGCGTGGGAACGACGATCAAGCATTTCGCGTGCAACAATCAGGAGGATAACCGGATGGGGTCGGATTCTGTGGTATCGGAGCGTGCATTGAGGGAGATCTACCTGAAAGGCTTCGAGATCGCGGTGAAGGAGTCCCAGCCCATGAGCATCATGACGTCCTACAATATGATCAACGGGGTACACGCCGCGAATTCCTTCGACATCTGCAAGAAGGCGGCAAGAGACGAATGGGGCTTCGCAGGGGCGGTCATGACCGACTGGACGACCACGACGGATTCTACGGGCGGGATCTGCACCGCGCCGGGATGCATCCGTGCCGGGAATGATATGATCATGCCGGGAACACATCAGGATCACGAGGAGATCCGGCGGGCGCTTGAGGACGGAAGCCTGACACTTCGGGAGCTTAGATGGTGCGTATATAATACGGTCCGGCTGAGTCTGCAGTCGAACCAGTACGAGGGTGCGGTGAGTTACGGTGGGCAGTTCAAGACCGTTTAAGGGCTGCGAAGCGGGCCGGCAGCCCGTGCAGCGCTATTAGAGACAAAAAGGGGGAACAGCAGCGCATGAACGCGGCAGAGATATTAAAGAAATATTTTGGATACGATACATTCCGTCAGGGGCAGGAGGACATCATACGCTCCATCCTGTCGGGAAGGGATGTGCTGGCGATCATGCCTACCGGCGCCGGCAAGTCCGTCTGCTATCAGGTTCCGGCGCTGATGCTTCCCGGTATCACGCTGGTGGTATCGCCGCTGATCTCCCTGATGCAGGACCAGGTGAAGTCCCTGAATGAGGCGGGGATCCACGCGGCATTTATCAATTCTGCACTGACAGAGGCGCAGATATCCAAGGCTCTTGATTTTGCGGCCAGGGGCGTGTATAAGATCATCTATGTGGCGCCGGAACGCTTAGAGAGCGGAAGGTTCCTGCGGTTTGCGGCCAATACCGACATCTCTATGGTGACGGTGGACGAGGCCCACTGCATCTCCCAGTGGGGGCAGGATTTCAGGCCGAGTTATCTGAAGATCGTTGATTTTATAGACGGTCTGCCGAAGCGCCCGATCATCAGCGCATTTACGGCGACGGCAACCGGGGAGGTGAAGACGGATATCGAGTGCATTCTTCGTCTGGGGCGCCCCGATGTGACGGTGACGGGATTCGACCGGGAGAATCTGTATTACAGCGTGGAGCATATCGCGGGAAAGAAGAAGGATGATTTCGTCGTTGACTATATCGAGAAGCATCCGGGAGAGAGCGGGATCATCTACTGTGCAACGCGGAAGAATGTGGACAATCTGTATGAGAAGCTGTTCAAGCGGGGTGTCCCGGTGACCAGCTATCACGCGGGGATCGACAATCATATCCGTAAGAAGAACCAGGATGATTTCATCTATGACCGGGCGCTTGTGGTGGTGGCCACCAATGCGTTTGGGATGGGGATCGACAAGTCCAATGTAAGATATGTGATCCACTACAACATGCCTCAGAGCATGGAGAATTATTATCAGGAGGCGGGGCGTGCAGGGCGTGACGGGGAGAATTCCCAGTGTATTCTGCTGTTTTCCGCCCAGGATGTGATCATCGCGAGATTCCTTCTGGATCAGAAGGAATTCGAGGATATGGATGAAGAGGATATTGAACTGATCAGGCAGCGGGACACCTACAGGCTTCAGGTCATGGAGGGGTATTGCAAGAGGGCCGCTTGTCTCAGGAATTATATACTGGAGTATTTCGGCGAGAAGATAAGCCAGCCCTGCGGCAACTGCGGGAATTGTCACGGTAATTTTACAGAGATGGATATGACGGATGCGGCCAAATGGGTGGTCAACTGTATCGCGGAGACCAGGGGAAGATTCGGCAAGAATATTGTGTCGGGAACGCTGGTCGGCGCGAACCGCGCAAGGCTTCGGGAGGTAGGAGCGACCTCGTACAGATCCTACGGGGCTTTGGAGCAGGTAAATGAGAAGGATGTCCAGACGTTGATCGACCAGATGATTATGGATGGTTATATTGTTCAGTCGGGAGAATACCGCGTCCTCCAGATGGGTGATATCAGCGGGTTGAAGCGCGAAGAAGCCCGTGTGATGATCCGGAAGTCTCAGGAGAAGGAGATCCCGGCCGCCGCCAGGAAGAAGGCGCGGAGCACGGACGCCCTCACCGGCGCAGGATTCCAGTTGTTCGAGAGGCTTAAGGGGCTTCGGACGGCGATTGCGAAGGAGGAAGGGATGCCCCCTTATATCGTGTTCAGCGATAAGACGCTGATCGACATGTGCGTTAAGCTCCCGAGAGATAAGCAGGGGATGCTCGCGGTATCTGGCGTCGGGGAGAATAAGTACAGCAAGTACGGGGAGAGGTTCATGGATGCGGTCAAGGAGTTCGCTGCGGAGCATCCGGGTATGTGATAAGCGGCGGTATGGAGTATACTGGAAATTTATGCCGCCATATTGACAACTCACAGAAAAGAGAGTATATTTATATACGGAATACATAACTTAATAATGCAGACTTTCTCTTATTCAGAGCAGTGGAGATACAAAGGATCTATGAAGCTGCGGCAACCCCCGGTCTGGGAAGGTGCCAACCTGAGCGAGCAATCGAACAATAAGAGGATTGGTTTATGAGATATAAAGCAGTCCGCTTAGTGCGGGCTGTTTTTTCGTCTTAGCATGCTGAACAGCAAAGAGAAAGTATGCGGTCATCAAGAGAAAAGGAGTGGAAGATAATGGAAAGACATTTATTCACATCAGAATCAGTAACAGAAGGACATCCGGATAAGATGTGTGATCAGATCTCGGACGCGATCCTGGATGCGTTGATGGCGCAGGATCCTATGAGCCGCGTGGCTTGCGAGACCAGTACCACTACAGGGCTTGTCCTGGTTATGGGAGAGATCACGACGAAGGCGTATGTGGACATTCAGAAGATCGTGAGAGAGACGATCAAAGAGATCGGTTATGTGCGTGGGAAATTCGGGTTTGACGCGGAGACCTGCGGCGTACTTACGGCAATTGACGAGCAGTCAAGCGACATTGCAATGGGTGTTGACAAGGCATTAGAAGCCAAAGAGAACAAGATGTCGGAGGAAGAGATCGAGGCGATCGGCGCAGGGGATCAGGGTATGATGTTCGGGTATGCGTCTGACGAGACGCCGGAGCTGATGCCGTATCCGATCGCATTGGCGCACAAGCTGTCAAGGAGATTAGCAGAGGTGCGCAAGGACGGTACGCTGTCTTACTTAAGACCGGACGGGAAGTCTCAGGTGACGGTCGAGTATAACGAGGAAGGAGTTCCGACAAGACTGGACGCGGTAGTCCTGTCTACTCAGCATGACCCGGATGTGACCCAGGAGCAGATCCATGAGGATATCAGGAAATATGTATTTGACGCGGTGATTCCGGCAGATATGGTGGATGCTGAGACGAAGTTCTTCATCAATCCGACCGGACGGTTTGTGATCGGAGGACCGCACGGAGACAGCGGCCTTACCGGGCGCAAGATCATCGTAGATACCTACGGCGGAATGGCACGCCACGGCGGCGGCGCTTTCTCCGGGAAGGACTGCACGAAGGTAGACCGTTCCGCGGCTTACGCGGCGCGCTATGTTGCCAAGAATATTGTGGCGGCAGGCCTTGCCAAGAAGTGTGAGATCCAGTTGTCCTATGCCATCGGTGTAGCGCATCCGACTTCTATTATGGTGGATACCTTCGGAACTGGCAAGATCAGCAATGAGAAGCTGGTAGATATGATCCGGGAGAACTTCGACCTTCGTCCGGCGGGCATCATCGAGATGCTGAACTTAAGAAGGCCGATCTATAAGCAGACGGCGGCTTACGGGCATTTCGGACGCACCGACCTGGATCTGCCATGGGAGAAGACGGACAAGGCAGAGCTGCTGAAGAAATACTTATAAAGCTATTTATAAAAATTTTATAATAAGTTTATGGACGCTTTGATGTGAAGCGTCCTTTTTCGTGCTATACTTAATTACATATACGGAGGCATATGGATGAAGTTAAAGACGAGATTGATCATAGCTTTTCTGACGGTGATCCTGATCCCGATCCTGTTGACGGTGATGCTGGCTGTTTTGTTCGGTAAATATCAGATGAGCGCCATAGAGAAGACCTATGAGATTACGGGGATGACGACGGAGAACCTGTCGAATTCTGTCGGGGTAATGTCCAGGCTCACGGAGAAGTTTTACAACGAATTGGATCAGATGGTGTCGGAGAATCCGGGGAAGATGGAGGACGCCACATTTCTGGAGGAATTCAATCAGAAGCTTAAGAAGAAAAAGGGATACCTGTTGGTGCGCAAAGGCAGTACGCTGATCTATGTCGGAACGGATATAGAGGCAGCGGAGCCGGTGATCTCAAGGCTTCCCGGATATGGTGATTCAGACCTGGAGTCGGAGAACGGCCTGTATCTGGGCGGGGAAGCCCAGGCGCTTATGAAGCAGGTGGATTTCCTGTATCCGGATGAGAAGGAGGGCAGCGCGTTTATTGTTGTAGATGTGCGCGGTGTGATCCCGGAGGTGGAACGGCTCTATCTGGATATGGTCGTTGGTATCATCTTGGTGCTGGTACTTACGGCTGCCGTGCTGATCTTCTGGATCTACAGGGGCGTGATGGGACCGCTTGGGAAGATGCAGATCGCGGCGCAGAATATCAAGGACGGGAATCTGGATTTTGAGCTTAAGGCAGAAGCGGACGACGAGCTTGGGAAGCTCTGTCAGAGCTTGGAGGAGATGCGTATGCGGCTCCAGGATAACGCGGAAGAGAAGATCCGTTTCGACAAAGAGAACAAAGAGCTGATCAGTAACATTTCCCATGATCTGAAGACTCCGGTCACAGCGATCAAGGGGTATGCGGAAGGGATCATGGACGGGGTTGCGGACACGCCGGAGAAGATGGAGCGTTATATCCGGACCATTTACAATAAGGCAAGCGAGATGGACACGCTGATCAATGAGCTGACATTGTATACCAAGATCGACACCAACCGGATCCCGTATAATTTCAATACGTTGTCGGTGGAGGCGTATTTTGAGGATTGTGCGGAGGATCTGTCGGTGGAGCTTGAGTCCCGCGGTGTGGAATTCGGGTATTTTAATTATGTGGAAGCGGATGTGAAGGTGATCGCGGATGCGGAGCAGATCAAGCGCGTGGTCCACAATATTGTGAATAATTCTTTGAAATATATGGATAAGCCCAAGGGGAAGATCAACCTCAGGGTGAAGGACGTGGGTGATTTCGTGCAGGTGGAGCTGGAGGATAACGGCAGAGGGATCGCGGCGAAGGATCTGCCGAATATATTTGACCGTTTTTACCGGACGGATGCTTCGAGGAATTCTTCTAAGGGAGGAAGCGGTATCGGGCTTTCGATCGTGAAGAAGATCATCGAGGAGCACGGCGGCAAGATCTGGGCGACCAGCAGAGAGGATACGGGGACGACGATGTATTTTGTCCTTAGAAAATATCAGGAGGTGCCGATTTATGAGTAAGATATTGATTGTAGAAGACGAAGAAGCGATCGCCGATCTTGAGAAGGATTATCTGGAGCTGAGCGGCTTCCAGGTGGAGGTGGCGAACGATGGGGCGACCGGACTTCAGAAGGCGCTTAAGGAAGATTTTGATATGTTTATCCTGGATCTGATGCTGCCGGGGATCGACGGCTTTGATATCTGCCGTCAGGTGAGGGATGTGAAGAATACCCCGATCATCATGGTATCGGCGAAGAAGGATGATATTGACAAGATCCGGGGACTTGGCCTTGGGGCGGATGATTATATGACGAAGCCGTTCAGTCCAAGCGAGCTGGTGGCAAGGGTGAAGGCGCACCTGGCAAGATACGACCGTCTGACCGGGAGCGCGGTGGAGGCCAATAAGGTGATCGAGATCCGCGGCCTCAAGATCGACACGACGGCTAGAAGGGTGTGGATTAACGGGGAGGAGAAGACATTTACCACGAAGGAATTCGATCTTCTGACCTTCCTTGCGAGTCATCCCAACCATGTGTATACGAAGGAAGAGCTGTTCCGCGAGATCTGGGATATGGAGTCGATCGGGGATATCGCGACGGTGACGGTGCATATCAAGAAGATCCGCGAGAAGGTGGAGATGGATACCTCGAACCCGCAGTACATTGAGACGATATGGGGAGTGGGGTACCGGTTTAAGGTTTAGTAAAATAATGCTCCGGATACATCATCCGGGCAGATAAGGAGGAACAAAGATGTTAAAAGGAAAGGTGGCCGTCGTTACAGGCGGCACAAGAGGGATCGGCTATGCGGTCGTGAAGAAGTATCTGGAGAACGGCGCGAAGGTTGTGCTGTTTGGTTCCAGGGAAGAGACGGTTACGAAGGCGCTCTCTTCGCTTAAGGCGGAAAATGCGGACTGGGAAGTAGAAGGGGATTACCCGGATCTCTCTGACGCAGGGGCAGTGAAGGCCGCGATCCAGAAGGTGAAGGATAGGTTCGGAAGGATCGACATCCTGGTGAATAATGCGGGGATGTCCGACAGCACCAAGATCGACAAATACGAAGAGGGGCAGTTTGACAGGGTTATGAGACTGAATGTCAACGCGCTCTTCAATGCGATCCAGCCGACAGTTGCTATCATGAGGGAACAGGGCGGCGGATGTATCTTGAATACCAGCTCCATGGTCAGCATCTCAGGACAGCCGGGCGGCGTTGCATATCCGACCAGCAAGTTCGCCGTTAACGGTATGACGCTTTCGTTGGCGAGGGAGCTTGGACCAAGCAATATCCGGGTCAATGCAGTCGCGCCGGGTATCACCAAGACGGATATGGTTGCGGCGCTGCCGGATCAGATGATCCAGCCGATGATCGCAGCGATCCCGCTTCGCAGGATTGGTGAGCCGGAGGACATCGCCAATGCATTCCTGTTCCTGGCAAGCGATATGGCAAGCTATGTGACGGGAGAGATCTTGTCTGTGGATGGGGCGATGAGGGCGTAGAGAATCATACTGGCATATGAAATGCTGAGTGTTGACTTTTCGATAAAATTGGATATAATATAGCTAATGGGATTATGGTTGTGAGGCAGCAGCCAGTCGAACCCATTAAGAAAGATTTACCAGAGCCTTGACAGAAATGTTGAGGTTCTTTTTGTGGATATGCCATATGAATTGTGGTATAATCAGTTCCGATAGATTCATCAAGAGAGGGCGGCAGTTCACATGATAACGAGTACATCGAATGCAAAGGTCAAGCGTCTGGTCAGCCTTAAGAAGAAGCGTAAGGCAAGGGACGAAGAGAAGGTATTTCTGGTCGAGGGAATCCGTATGTTCCGGGAGATGCCGCTTGAGATATTAAGAGAGGTATATGTGTCGGAGACATTCTACCGGAAGGAAGGGAAGACGGCAGAGCAGGTTCTTGCGGGCAGCAGGATCGTGCCGGAGGTCTTATCGGATACGGTGTTCGGCTATGTATCGGATACCAGGACGCCCCAGGGTGTCTTGTGTGTGGCGGGACAGCCGGAGCGTAAGCTTGGGGAGATCGCCGCAGGGGAGTGTCCGCATATCGTCGTGCTGGAGCATCTGCAGGATCCGGGGAATCTGGGAACGATCCTTCGGACGGCGGAGGGCGCCGGTGTGACGGGGATCGTGATGGACAGGGAATGTGTGGACATCTATAATCCCAAGACGATCCGGTCTACGATGGGTTCTGTCTACCGTATGCCGTTCTGCTATGTGGAGGATCTTCATGGCGCGGTCATGGGGCTGAAAGAGATGGGGATTCATGTCTATGCGGCGCATCTTGCGGGACAGCGGGATTACGATGAAGAGGACTACAGCGAGCCTTGTGCATTTCTGATAGGGAATGAGGGGAACGGGCTTACAGCGGAGACGGCAGAACTTGCCGACACCTATATCCGGATTCCCATGGAAGGGCAGGTAGAATCCCTGAATGCGGCGGTTGCGGCGTCGGTCTTGATGTTCGAGGCATCAAGGCAGCGGCGGAGATATAGACGTGTGGATATATGTAATTAGGAAGGGCGTGATAATATGAAGCCTGTAATTGACTTGTCGAAGGAGTACGGCCTGGTGCTGGACGGAGGCGGGGCGCGGGGCGCGTACCAGATCGGTGCATGGAAGGCGCTTACGGAAGCAGGTGTGAAGATCAACGCAGTGGCAGGTACTTCTGTGGGCGCGCTGAACGGTGCGCTGATCTGCATGGGTGATATTGAGAAGGCAGAGAAGATCTGGAATGAGATGACATTTTCAAGGGTCATGGATGTGGACGACGAGTGGATGGAAGGATTATTCCAGAAGCAGACAAGCATCAGGGAATTCCTGAATGAGGGTTGGAAGAAGCTTAAGGAGGGCGGAGTGGATATCACGCCGCTTAGGGAACTGATCCATGAGACGGTCGACGAAGAGGCGATCCGAAGCTGCGGCAAGGAATTCTGCCTGCTGACATTCTCACTGTCGGATTTCAGAGAGCTGGATCTTAGTATAGAGGATATCCCGGAAGGTCTTCTGGAGGATTTCCTGCTGGCGAGCGCATATCTGATCGGGTTCAAGAATGAGCGGATCCAGGGGAAGAAATATATTGACGGCGGCGTGGTAAATAATGTACCATTGAATTCACTGGTGAAGCGGGGATATGAGGATATCATAGAGGTGCGGATATACGGTCCGGGGCGGGAGCCGCGGGTTAAGATGCCCAAAGAGAGCGAGAAGCTTGAGATCGCTCCGCGGGTCAAGCTTGGAAGCATCATTGAATTCTCAGGGAAGCGCAGCCGGCAAAATCTGTTGATCGGCTATTATGACGCCTTGAGGATGCTATACGGACTGGAAGGGACGATCTATTATCTGGAGCAGTCCCATGAGGACGAGTATTATGAGGAGCTTCTTATAGATATCCGCGAGGTGGAGAAGGCGGAGATCGCATTCGTGCTGAAGCTGTCTCTTGGGTTTAAGAGCAAGGATTTGTTCATGGGGATGCTGGAGGCGGCGGCCAAATTGCTGCGTATCCCCAAGTATCAGATCTACACGGTTGACCAGTTGTATGATATCGTGTATAAGAAATATGAAGCATTGAGTGACCAGATGAACCTGCCAAGGTTCGTCCATGTATTGACTGGATTGAGAAAGGGATTGACGATGAACTTAAAGGGAAGAAATTTTTTGACATTGAAGGACTATACACCGGAGGAGATCGCATATCTGCTGGATCTGGCGGCGGAGCTGAAGGAGAAGAAGAGAAGCGGCGTGCCGGTTGACAATTATAGAGGCAAGAATGTTGCCCTGATCTTCGAGAAGACCAGCACCAGGACCCGGTGCGCGTTCGAGGTGGCGGCGCACGACATGGGGATGGGGACGACCTATCTTGATCCAAGCGGCTCCCAGATCGGGAAGAAGGAGAGCATCGAGGATACGGCGCGGGTTCTTGGGAGAATGTATGACGGGATCGAGTACCGGGGCTTTGGACAGGAGATTGTAGAGGATCTGGCGAAATACGCGGGCGTTCCGGTATGGAACGGCCTGACCAATGAGTATCATCCGACGCAGATGTTGGCGGATCTGCTGACGATCCGGGAGAATTTCGGAGAATTGAAGGGCATTAAGCTGGTATACATGGGAGACGCCAGATATAACATGGGTAATTCGCTGATGATTGCCTGCGCCAAGATGGGGATGCATTTCGTTGCGTGCACCACGGAAGCATATTTCCCCAATGCGGAATTGGTGGAGACCTGCCGGGGCTATGCGAAGGAGAGCGGAGCGACCATCACGCTGACGCCGGATGTGGCGGAAGGAACGAAGGACGCGGATGTGATCTATACGGACGTGTGGGTGTCCATGGGCGAGCCGGATGAAGTATGGGAAGAGCGGATCCGGGAGCTTACGCCGTATAAGGTGACCTCCAAGGTGATGGCGAATGCCAAGGAGAGCGCGATCTTCCTGCATTGCCTGCCGGCGTTCCACGATCTGAAGACGAAGATCGGCAAGGAGATCCATGAGCGCTTCGGAATCGAGGATATGGAAGTGACGGATGAGGTGTTCGAGTCTGAGCAGTCGAGGGTGTTCGACGAGGCCGAGAACCGGATGCATACCATCAAGGCGGTCATGGCTGCGACGCTGGGATAACGGCGGTCCGTCTGAGGCAAGCGGCTGCTGTGAATCTGCCAATGGGAGGTTAGATATTATGAAGTCAGAGATTCTGCGGCTTCTGAAAGAGAATGAGGGCTACCTGTCTGGGCAGCAGCTCTGTGACCGCTTCAAGGTGTCGCGGACGGCTGTGTGGAAGGTCATGGAGCAGCTCAAGAAGGAAGGCTACGAGATAGAGGCTGTGAGGAATAAGGGCTACCGCCTTGTGGACAGCCCTGACGTTATGTCGAGGGCGGAGATCGAGAGCCTGACAAGAAGCGGCTGGGCGGGAGCGAAGGTGGTCTATTTCGAGGAGACGGATTCGACGAATACCCGCGCCAAGGAAGCCGGGGATAAGGGCTGCGAGCACGGGACCTTATTCGTGGCGGAACGCCAGGCAGCAGGGAAGGGCCGCCGGGGCCGGGGGTGGGAATCGCCTGCCGGGACCAGTATCTATATGACGCTATTGCTCCGTCCGGACATCCTGCCGGCCAAGGCGCCCCAACTGACGCTTCTGATGGCGGTTGCCGTGGTACAAGGGATCCGCAAGGTTACGGGGATCAACTGTCAGATCAAATGGCCCAATGATATCGTGCTTCATGGCAGGAAGGTCTGCGGGATCCTGACAGAGATGAGTACAGAGATCGACTATATCAATCATGTGGTCATCGGGGTTGGGATCAATGTGAACCAGGAGACATTTCCGGAGGAGATCAGGGACCGCGCCGTATCGCTGAAGTCAGAGCTTGGCGGCAGTATCCGGCGTTCGGAGCTGATCGCGGCAGTGATGAAGAGCTTTGAAGAGTGTTATGATATATTTCTTAAGACGGAAGACCTGTCAGGAGTGCGGAAGCTCTATGATTCTCTTCTGGTCAATAAGGACCAGAAGGTGAGGGTGCTGGAACCTGGCAATGAGTATGAGGCCCATGCCCTGGGGATCAGCGAGACGGGGGAGCTGCTGGTGAAGACCGGGGACGGCAGGGTGAAGTCTGTCTTTGCGGGGGAAGTATCTGTGAGAGGAGTATACGGATATGTATGACGGCAAGGTGGTGCTGTGCGGCGCCAATTCCTATGAGGAAAAATATTATCTGAATCCGGATTTTGAGCAATTGCCGGAGGCAGTCCGGAATGAACTTAAGATCATGTGCGTGCTCTATGTCAATGATGTGGGAGGGATCCTGACATTGGTATACGAGGAGAACGGGGAGCTGTGCTTCGAGGTGACGTCGGAAGAATTCGACCCTATGTTCGATGAGATCGGGAGCCGGCTGAAGATCAAGCAACTGCAGAGAGAGAAGCAAGAGCTGCTGGAGGCGCTGCAGATGTATTACAAGGTCTTTTTCTTGGGTGAAGATATACAGGCAGGAGGAGAGATATGCTGTTAGTAATTGACGTAGGAAATACCAATATTACCATGGGGGTGTTCAAGGGTGAGGAGCTTCTTGGAACATTCCGTCTGACGACGAAGCTGCCCAGGACCTCGGATGAATATGGAATCGCATTGAAGGAGCTGGTAGAGCGTCAGGGAATCCGAAGCGGCGATATTACCGCCGTGATCGTTTCTTCTGTGGTACCGGATATCATGCATTCTCTCGGAAGTGCATTTATCAAATATTTCGGGATCAAACCAATGGTGGTATCGGCAGGTATCAAGACAGGGATCCGCATTGTGACCGAGAATCCCAAGCAGGTGGGAGCGGACCGTATTGTGGATGCGGTAGCGGCGTATACGCTGTACGGCGGACCGGTGATCGTGATAGATTTCGGTACGGCGACGACCTATGATATCGTCGGTGCGGACGGTACCTTTGAGGGAGCGGTCATCGCGCCCGGGATCCGTATCGCCGCCCATGCCATGACGGAGCAGGCGGCGATGCTTCCTGCGATCGAGATCAAGAAGCCGGATTCTATCCTGGCGAGGGAGACGGTGGCAAGCATGCAGGCGGGACTGGTCTTCGGACAGATCGGGCAGACGGAATATATCGTGAAGAAGATCAAGGAGGAATCGGGATATCTGGACGCGAAGGTGATCGCAAGCGGGGGACTTGGGAAGATGATCGCGAGGGAGACCGATGTGATCGACGTGTACGATTCGCAGTTGACGCTGAAAGGGCTGCGCTTTATCTATGAGAAAAATAAACGGTAGGACATGTTAAAAATATTCGGGGGACGTAGCAGAATGGAAGTTTGCTACGTCCCAAATTGGCTTAAGGGGTGTACCTAATTGTGAAAATCGGAGATATTGAACTTGAGAATCCATATATTCTTGCTCCTATGGCGGGAGTGACGGATCTGCCGTTTAGGTTGCTCTGTAAGGAACAGGGGGCAGGACTGCTGTGTATGGAGATGATCAGCGCCAAGGCGCTGCAGTATAAGAATAAGAATACGAGAGCGCTGCTTGCGATCCATCCCGGGGAGTATCCGGTATCTCTGCAGCTCTTCGGGTCGGATCCTTATATCATCAGTGAGATGGCTAAGGAGATCGAGGAGCTTCCGTTCCAGATCCTAGACATCAATATGGGGTGTCCGGTTCCCAAGGTGGTGAAGAATGGGGAGGGATCGGCGCTTATGAAGGATCCGGGGAAGGTATATGAGATCGTGAACCAGACGGTAAAGGCGATCCGCAAACCGGTCACGGTGAAGATCCGCAAAGGATTTGACGATGGATGTATCAATGCGGCGGAGATCGCGAAGGTGATAGAAGCGGCGGGCGGGGCGGCGGTCGCCGTCCACGGAAGAACGAGGGAGCAGTATTATTCAGGCAGGGCAGACTGGGAGATCATTCGGCGGGTGAAGGAGGCGGTGTCCATCCCGGTAATCGGAAATGGTGATGTGGTCTCCGGGGAGACGGCGCAGGCCATGATGCGGCAGACAGGATGCGACGGTGTGATGATCGGCAGGGCAGCGCAGGGGAATCCGTGGATCTTCCGGGAGCTTGCGGAATATGAGAAGACAGGGAAGCGCCCGGCAAGGCCGTCGGGCGGGAGGATGAAGGAGGCAATGCTCAGGCACGCCAGGCTGCAGATGGAATTCAAGGGTGATTATATCGGAATCCGCGAGATGAGGAAGCACGTGTCCTGGTATACGAAGGGGATGGAAGGTTCTGCGAAGTTGCGGGATGCGGTCAACCGTGTGGAGAGCTATGAGGAGCTTAAGGAGCTTCTGGATTCGGTGTTGGATTGAGGCATGCGGTATCGTATCGGGTATTAAGAAATGAAATCGTGCATATACTGTAACGGACCGGAGAGCGGCTATATTTTCAGCGGATTTTCGCTGTCAAAGTCATTGACATAATAATGCCGTTTCGGTATAATAATTGAATTGTGAATGTTGAGAAGGAAAGGAAGCAAGACACATGGAAGCAAAGAAGAGATTACTTACTTATGCGGGCTTGAAAGCACTGGAGGACGAGCTGGAGCACTTGAAAGTGGTAAAACGTAAAGAGGTAGCCGGTAAGATCAAGGAGGCGAGAGAGCAGGGCGATCTGTCAGAGAACGCCGAGTACGATGCAGCGAAGGATGAGCAGAGAGATATCGAGGCACGTATTGAAGAATTGGAAGGTATTCTTAAGAATGCGGAAGTTGTAGTCGAGGATGAAGTAGACTTTGATAAGATCAATGTAGGCTGTACGGTGAAGGTGTATGACAAGACCTTTGACGAAGAGATGGAGTTCAAGCTGGTGGGTTCCACGGAGGCTAACAGCCTGGAGGGTAAGATTTCCAATGAATCTCCGGTAGGACAGGCATTGATCGGATGTAAAGTAGGAGACCAGGTCGAAGTAGAGACTCAGGCAGGAGTTATGGAATACGAGGTATTGCATATCAGCCGTTCATTATAAGGAAGGAGAGGGAGACGTGGCTGAACAGCAGAAGAAAGCACAGGAGCAGGATATTAACCAGTTGAGGAAGGTACGCCGCGAGAAGCTGGCCGACCTGCAGGATAACGGCAGGAATCCTTTCGAGATCACGAAGTATGATGTGACATGCCATGCCATGGACATCAAGGATAATTATGCGGAGATGGAAGGGAAGCAGGTAAGGCTTGCGGGGCGCGTGATGCAGAAGCGTATCATGGGTAAGGCATCCTTCTGCAATATCCTTGACCAGAGCGGCAATATTCAGTCTTATGTAGCGAGAGACAGTGTAGGCGAAGAGGCTTATAAGGATTTTAAGAAGTTAGATATCGGTGATATCGTGGGCCTTGCGGGCGAGGTTTTCACGACGAAGACAGGAGAGATCTCTGTCCATGCATCCGAGATCACGCTGCTGTCCAAGAGCCTTCAGATACTTCCGGAGAAATTCCACGGCCTGACTAATACGGACATGCGCTATCGCCAGAGGTATGTGGACCTGATCATGAACCCGGAGGCGAGAGATACATTTATCAAGCGTTCGAAGATCTTGAGCGCGATTCGGAGATATTTGGACGGACAAGGCTTCCTTGAGGTGGAGACGCCGATGCTGGTAAGCAATGCGGGAGGAGCGGCGGCAAGACCGTTTGAGACACATTTTAACGCATTGAGCGAGGATTTTAAGCTGCGCATTTCCCTTGAGTTATACCTGAAGCGTCTGATCGTGGGCGGATTGGAGAGAGTCTACGAGATCGGGCGGGTGTTCCGCAACGAGGGGTTGGATACCCGGCATAACCCGGAATTTACCCTGATGGAGCTGTACCAGGCCTATACGGATTATAATGGGATGATGGACCTGACCGAGAATCTGTACCGCCATGTGGCGCAGGAGGTGCTCGGAACGACGACGATCACGTACAACGGCGTGGAGATGGATCTTGGGAAGCCATTTGAGCGGATCACGATGATAGATGCGGTGAAGAAATATGCGGGCGTCGACTGGAATGAGGTGGAGACCCTGGAGCAGGCGAGGGCGCTTGCGAAGGAACATCATGTAGAGTTCGAGGACAGACACAAGAAGGGCGATATCTTAAGCCTGTTCTTCGAAGCATTTGCAGAGGAGCATTTGATCCAGCCGACATTTGTTATGGATCATCCGATTGAGATCTCACCGCTCACGAAGAAGAAGCCGGACAATCCGGATTATGTTGAGCGTTTCGAGTTCTTCATGAATGGATGGGAGATGGCGAACGCTTACTCTGAGCTGAATGACCCGATCGACCAGAGGGAGAGGTTCAAGGCGCAGGAAGAACTGCTGGCGCAGGGTGATGAAGAGGCGAACACTACGGATGAGGATTTCCTGAACGCGTTGGAGATCGGTATGCCGCCGACAGGCGGGATCGGGTTTGGGATCGACAGGATGTGTATGCTGCTGACGGATGCGGCGGCGATACGTGACGTGTTATTGTTCCCGACGATGAAAACGCTTGGCGGAAAAGACCAGTAAAATCAAGGGTTTGCGGACTTAAAGCTAGTATGGTACGACAAGAGTACGACAAAATAAACTCTCTTAAAGGGTTAAAATAAACGATTTTAAATTAAACTCGTGTCAGTTCAAGTTAATATTTTGTACTATAAGGACATTTTTCTAAAAGAAAATTTTAGGGGAATGTCCTTTTTGTTATGGTCAGCAAAGCAAAAAAGAATGGAGGGAAAAGCATGAGTAGTACAACGTTAGGAGCAAAGAAAGCGATTATTTTTATCAGCGATGCACATGAAAAATTCTACTATGAGAAATT
>CANTDX010000036.1 GCA_947652615.1 uncultured Dorea sp.
TCATTTCGTCAATTCTTTCTATGAAAGACGCTACATCCTTGACATTTTCGCATCTCTCGATCCGCCCGTCAGGGTATACCCTTTTTGATATGCTCCCGGCTCCGCAGGCGACTATGGTCTGTTTCTCCTCCATAATCAGTATATTGTATATTCCCGCCTTGTCAACCTTTGCATAGCCGACATTCTCGAAATTCCCCGCAATATTCTTCTGGCGGTACAGGTAATAGGGATACATGTCCATCTGCCCGGCCGCGCCGGCCGCGGCCTGTATCATCCCCTCCAGAGTCCGCGTCACCTCTGCCGGATCTGACGCAAGATCCGCAAGCTCCATCTTCGCCGCTCTCTTGATTGCAAGGGAATGCACGGTGAGGCTGTCCGGCGCAAGCAATCTGATCTGCCCTAAGGTATCTTCCATATCGGCGATACTCTCTCCGGGAAGTCCGGCAATCAGATCCATATTGATATTATCGAATCCAATCTCACGGGCCAGCCTATATGCATCCACGATCTCTTCCACCCTGTGCCTCCGCCCGATCACATCAAGGGTCCTCTGCTGCATACTCTGCGGATTAATAGAGATCCGCGTCACCTTATGGTTCTTTAACACTCGAAGCTTCTCCGCTGTGATACTGTCCGGCCGTCCTGCCTCTACCGTATATTCCAGAAGATACTCCCTTGAAAAATTCGAATCTATATAAGTGAGAAGCCCCTCCAACTGTTCCGCCGTCAATGTAGTAGGCGTACCGCCGCCGATATAGATCGTATTCAGTTTCCTGTCCTTCGACTGCCCGGCAATAAATGTAAGCTCTTTCTTCAGCGCCCCCAGATAATCCTCTACCCTGTCCGCCCAGTCACTCAGCGCGCCGGAACTGAACGAACAATAGGTACACACCGACGGGCAGAAGGGGATTCCCACATAGAGGCTGTATCCTTCTTCATAATCAAGCTTCCCAAGCAAAGCCTGTTCCCGCCTGGCAATCTCCCAGGAAAGCCTGGCTTTCCTCTCGCTCACCTTACACTCGGCCTGGAACCAGGGAACGAAACGCTCCTCCTCCCAGCCTTCCTCGGCCTTTTGCATAGCGATCTTCGTTGGCCTGACGCCGGTCAGTATCCCCCAGTCAAGAGAACGCCCCGTAAGCTTCTCAAGTTCGTGATACAGGCAGATGTCTATCCCGTATTTTCGTTCTTTTCTCTTAGCCGGGTCTTCCGCCGCATTCTGCTGTGGGAGACCTGCCCCCCGCTCTCTAAGGATACTTTCCACCTGTTCCCTGCCGATCCGGATCCGCTCTCCTTTGGCCATCTCTGCTTCTACATAACAAGAGGCCTCCTCCTCCATCCTACTGATGATTTCCTCAGATGGGAAAAAGGCCTTCACAATATGATACACATTATACGTATACGCTTCGCTCTTACATATTACCTGAATCATTTCTCACTCCATAATTCTAAAGAAATGGATTGTTCACTCTCTCATGCCCGATCGCTGTCTCCCCCATATGTCCCGGATATACGCGGGTCTCATCCGGAAGCGTCATAAGCTTCTCCCGTATGGAGCGTATCAGCGCCGAAGTGCTGCTCCCCGGGAAATCCGTCCGCCCAACCGAATTCGCGAACAGGGTATCCCCGCTGAACAACACGCCTTCAGACCTCACATAATAACAGCATCCTCCCGGCGTATGCCCCGGCGTATGGAACACCTCAAAATCATAACCGGCATAGGAAAGCACCTGTCCGTCCTGAATAAACCTGGCGTCTGCAAATGTATATCCCTTCGTATAGGTGGAGGACTGATTGAGCTTGGGGTCCACCATCAGCTCCTTATCGTCCTCATGTACATACACCGGAACATCATATTCCTTCAGGAACCCGTCGATTCCCATGATATGGTCAAAATGTCCATGGGTCAAAAGAATCGCCTCAACCTTAAGCCCCTCTGCCTTCAGATGCCCCATAAGAGAAGATGGGCTGGCAGCCGGATCAATCACCACCGTCTGCTTCGTCTCTTCATTGATCGCCAGATAACAATTCGTACTGATGATCCCCGTTACAAATCTTTCTACTTTCATCCTATAATTAACCTGTCGTCCTTTCTATATCAATTACATCCTCAAGCTGAAGAAGCTTATTCACGATCCAGTCCAGCTCGTCTCTTCCATGTACGATAAATCCCGTGTCTATGGTGGCTGTCCCCTGCTTCTTGCTGGTACGCACATTCATAGACTTCACATCCACATTCGCTTCTGTGAAGATCCTGGACATATCCATCAGAAGCCCCCTTCTGTCGTAGGCGTACATCTTGATCTCCGCCAAATACTGTCCTCCGGCTTTCTCCGCCACGTCGCTCTCCCATTCTGCATCGATCAGGCGCGCGCGCTCGGCCTCCGTCAGATGGATCATATTGACACAATCGGTACGGTGGATGGACAGGCCTCTTCCTCTCGTCACGAAACCAACGATCTCGTCTCCCGGCACCGGATTACAGCACCTTGAGAATCTCACTGCCACATCGTCGATTCCCTTCACTACGATCCCGCTCTTCGACTTGGCTATATGGACCTTGTTCTTCGCTGCTTCCGCAACCTTCTCAAGAACTCCTTCGTCCGTAAGCTCCTGCTTGTGCTCCTTGCTGTACTCCTCCACCAGCCGGTTTACCACCTGGCCTTCCTTCAAGCCTCCGTGCCCGATCGCTGCAAGAACAGAATCCCAGTCCTTGAAGCCGTATTTCTTCTGCACGATCTCCTGGTATTTGGAAACCATGATATTACTTGGAACAATGGATTTGGCTTTGCAGTAGGACGCGATCAGCTCCTTACCTTTGACGATATTCTCCTCTTTGAATTCCCGCTTGAACCACTGGTTGATCTTATTCTTCGCCTGAGTGCTCTTGACAATGCCAAGCCAGTCACGGCTTGGTCCCTTGGAATTCTGGGATGTCAGTATCTCGATCCTGTCCCCGTTCTGTATCTTATAATCTATATTGACAAGCTTACCGTTCACCCTTGCGCCGACCATCTTATTGCCCACCGCACTGTGGATGATATAGGCGAAATCAATCGGTGTAGAACCGTTGGGCAGATTCTTCACATCCCCCTGGGGCGTAAAACAATATACGTCCTCGGCGAACAGATCCAGATCACCCTTGATCAGGTTCATGAACTCCCGGTTATCCGACATATCCCTCTGCCATTCCAAGATCTGCCTAAGCCAGCTTAGCTTCTCTTCTTCCTGGGCCTTCACATTCTTCTTGCCGTCGTTGGATTCTTTGTATTTCCAATGGGCTGCGATTCCATACTCGGCCGTCTTATGCATCTCCTCCGTGCGGATCTGGATCTCAAAAGGCTGTCCCACGGAACTCATCAGCGTCGTATGAAGAGACTGATACATATTCGGCTTGGGCATGGCGATGTAATCCTTGAAACGTCCCGGAATCGGAGTGTACAGCTCATGGATCACTCCAAGAGCGGCATAGCAGTCCCGCACGGATTCCACAATGATCCGCACCGCGAACAGATCATAGATCTGATCTACAGTCTTATCTTGGTTCACCATCTTCTTATAGATACTGAAGAAATGCTTCACCCGGCCGCTGACCTCAGCCTTGATATTAGAATTCTTCATATGGTCAGACACTTCATTCACGATCTGCTCTACGAATTCCTCCCGCTCTGTCTTCCTGGTATTGATCTGGTCTACGAGGTCAAAGAACACCTCCGGCTGAGAATACTTAAGCGCCAGGTCGTCAAGCTCTGTCTTGATCTTGGAGATACCAAGACGCTGAGCGATGGGTGCATAGATATCCATCGTCTCCTTCGCCTTCTCCTTCTGCTTCGCCGGCTTCATGAACTGCAGCGTCCTTAAGTTATGGAGCCGGTCGGCAAGCTTGATGATGATAACACGGATATCCTTCGCCATGGCAAGGAACATCTTCCTTAGATTCTCCGCCTGGACGTCTAATTTGTCCGAAGAATAAGAAAGCCTCCCTAACTTCGTGACACCGTCCACCAGAAGAGCCACCTCATCCCCAAACTGCTCTCTGATATCTTCCTCGCTGATCTCCGTATCCTCTACCACATCGTGAAGCATCCCCGCCGCGATCGTCTCCTTATCCATCTCCAGATCCGCCAGTATGATGGCAACCCAGAGCGGATGGATGATATACGGCTCCCCTGACTTCCGGCACTGGTTCCCGTGGGCTTCGGCGGCCAGACGGTATGCTTTCTCGATCAATGACACATCCGTAGACGGGTGGTACTTGCGTATACGGGCGATCAGCATGCCATACAGGCGGTCCGGCTCTTCATAATCCCCCGGCGCCTTGACCGCATGACCGTCTACAATCTCCAGCCCTTTCGCATGATCGACCATGATCGAATCAGCCGCGATCCTGTCATCAATTGCTTCATAAGTTGTTGTTCCTGACATGCTCGTGCCCCCTCCCTCTCTTATTCTCTCTCTATCGTGAAAAACACAATCAACTCTTTCCAGAAATGTACAATGCTTGCTTCTGTCTTACTTCCCTGGATACACGATCACAGATTCCACATCGTATCCCGCAAGCTTCTCTCTTCCCTTAAGCCCTGCAAGCTCCATCAGGAAGACGGTCTTCACGACCTTCCCCCCAAGCCCTTCGATCAGCTTGATGATCGCTTCGTTCGTTCCGCCTGTCGCGATCAGATCGTCGATAATGACCACCCGCTGTCCCGGTCTGACGGCATCCTTGTGGATCTCCATCTCTGCCGTGCCATATTCCAGTTCATATTGGATGGAAGCCGTCTCTCTTGGCAGCTTCCCCTTCTTACGGATCGGTATAAATGGCTTGCGCAGATTGTAGGCAATGGGAACGCCAAAGATAAACCCTCTGGACTCCGGCCCTACGATCAGATCAAACTCCACATCCTTTAACTTCTCCTGCATCAGGTCTATCGCAAGCGCCAGTCCTTCGGCATCCTGCAGTACACTGGTCACATCCCTGAATATAATTCCCGGTTCCGGAAAATCCGGTATACTTACTACGTACTCTTCTATTGGCTTCATAACATTCCTCACTCCTGTTTTTCATTCTTTTTCAATACTTTCATTAGTATAGCATTAGTTTCCCGGTTTTTCAACATTTTCTAACTGTATGGCTGTAATCCGACCCTGTTACTTATAGTGTGTAATGGTAATCTGCGGGGTCACCCGTCCCATGTATTCGTTGAGTTCCGGATAATATGTGACAGACAATGTCATCTGTGTCTTCTGCCCCGCAAGCATCCCCTCCACCGCACGTTTCCCGTACTCTTTTGTAAGCGCCCCAAGCAATTCGTCCCCATGCTTAAAATACAGGGCGTCTATCACTGTCTGGGATGCATCCTTAAGCCTAAGCTTCAGCGTATCGCGGTTCTTTCCCAGAACTCTGCCGCTTAATACTTCTGCGCTTCGCACCGCGAACACCGGCTTGGTATTCCCTTTACCGAACGGCTCTATCAGCGATAGTTCCTGGATGAACCGCTCCGTCACGCACGAGAAGGGAAGCTCCATGTCGATCGACACCTTCTCCGTCAGTTCCTCCTCGCTCAAACTGCAGTTCTCATTAATCCTGCGGCGGAATTCTTCCAGATTCTCTTTCTCCAGTGACAGGCCCGCCGCAAGCCTGTGACCGCCGAATTTCGTGAACAGTTCCTTGCATTTGCTGAGCTCCTCATACATATGATATGCGTCGATAGACCGTCCGGAACCCTTGATCCCTTCTTCCGCATCCGTCAGCACGAATACCGGTTTATAATAGCTCTCACGGATCCTGCCCGCCACGATCCCCGCCAGACTTTCATGGCACGAGGGCAGATAGATCACCAGCACCCTTTCGTTCTTAAGCCCGCCGTTCTCCACCTGCTCCTTCGCCTGGGCGACCGCCTCTTCCGTCAGATCCTTCCTGCTGTCATTCAGGGCTTTCAGATCTCCCGCAAGCCGATCCGCATCCCCCCGATTCTTCGCCCGAAGGAGTTCAAGCGCTCTTTTTGCCGTATCCAGCCTTCCGCTGGCGTTCAGGCACGGCCCCAGGATAAACCCGATATGATACGCCCGGATCTGGTCCTTATCAAGCTTCGTACATTCGATCAGAGCCTTAAGTCCCTGATTCTGTGTCGATCCAAGCATTCTTAAGCCTTCCTTTACGAAGATACGGTTCTCATCCTCCAGATCCATCACATCTCCCACGATGGCGATCGCAACATTTTCAATCAGATGCTTCAGCGCTTCTATGTCTCTTCCCATCGCCTTACAGAGCGCCTCCACAAGCTTATACGCAACCGCAGCCCCGCACAGCCCCTTGAAGGGATACTCACAGCCCGGCTGCTTCGGGTCAACCACCGCGTCTGCTGGCGGAAGAACATAATTCCGCTCCCCGTCCGTCTCATCATAAGGGACCTCGTGATGATCCGTCACGACCACCGTCATCCCCAGGCTCTTCCCATAGGCAATCTCTTTGGCCGCCGCAATCCCGTTATCACAGGTAATGATCGTATCGATCCCCTCCCGGTATGCCCGCTCGATCAGGTTCACATTCAGCCCATAACCATCCGCGATCCGATCTGGAATATCCATATCCACATCCCCGCCGAGCATCTCTATCCCTTCCATCAGTATGTAAGTCGCATTCACCCCGTCGATATCATAATCTCCGATCACACGGATCTTCTGCCACCCCTCGATCTTCCCTTTTAGAATCTCAACTGCCTGATCCATCCCCTTTAACAGCATACCGTCATAGAGATCCGTTAACGTTCCGTTCAGATATCTGTCAACCGCATCCTCTCCGATGACCTCCCGGTTCCTGATCAGGCAGGCAAGCCTGGGACTGATCCCAAACCGCCTGCCGATCGCTTCAAAGTCTGCACCCTTCCTTAATAATACCCATCGTTCCATTTTATTCTCCTATATCAAAAAGCAGCCATGTCATACCCCTACAACAATGGCTGCTCTATTATTATTTCTTCTTCGCGATCTTCGTCCGCATTACATACCACAGTGCACCCGTGATACATACGGAAGAATATGCTCCGCAGATAACTCCCATCATCAGAGGCGCTGCAAACTCACGGATAGAGCTTACACCCATGATGAAGAGGATCGCTACCATCACAAACGTTGTCAGAGAAGTATAGATACTTCTGGTGAGCGTCTGCGTGATACTCTTGTTTACCACATTCATAAGATCCGTCTTCTTCGTCTGATAGTGCAGCTCTTCACGGATACGGTCAAATATTACGATCGTCGCATTGATCGAGTATCCGACGATCGTAAGCATACATGCAATGAATGTATTGCCCACCGAGATACGCGCGATCGCGTAGAAGCCGATTACTACCAGCACGTCATGCAGCAGCGCAAGAATCGCACTGGCCGCGAAACGGATATCCTTGAACCTGAACCAGATATACAGCAGCATACAGATGGTTGAGATAATCACCGCAACAACCGCATCCTGACGCATCTCGTTACTTACGGTGGAGCTGATATTCTCAGCCGTGATCAGAGATTCATCTACCTTGAACTCATCCACCATCGCCTGGTTCAGAGCTTCACGCTGCTTAAGATCCAGCGTTACCGTCTTGATAATGATCTGATTGGTTCCCGCAACCTTCTGAGTCTGTACGTTATTGTCACCCGTCACTTCTTCAACTACAGGAACAATCTTCTCGTCAATCTCTTCTATAGAATAATCCTCCTTGAAGGTTACATTCGTGGAAGTACCGCCTTCAAATTCCAGGCTGTACGCGAATGCACCCTTTCCTCCTGAGGAATTGATTCCCATAACCGCAAATCCGGCAACGATCAACACTGCTGAGATAATGAAGAACATCTTCCTCTTCTCCAAGAAGGCAATCGGCTCTCTCTCCTTCCTTGGGCGGTAATAGAGACTTTCCTTGCGTAAGCCTACCGCATAGAAGGCGAATACGATCAATCTTGTAACCACAAGGGCCGTAAACATAGACACGATAATACCGATCGCCAATGTCTGGGCGAATCCCTTAACCGGTCCTGATCCTCTGAACCACAATACCGCCGCCGCGATCAGAGTCGTCACATTACCGTCCACAATCGCCGACATAGCTTTCTGGAAACCTGTCTTCAGAGAATTCTTCACACTCTTCCCGCGTGTCATCTCCTCACGCACACGGGCAAATATAATAACATTCGCATCCACCGCCATACCAATGCCAAGGATGATACCGGCGATTCCAGGCAGCGTCAGTGTAATGTTGAATGCATTCAGGATCACCAGCACCAGCTCTGTATAGATCAGAAGCGCCAGGCCTGCTGCGAGTCCCGGAAGATAATATACGAAGATCATAAAGATGATGATCAATGCCAGACCGATCGCACCCGCCTTCAAACTGGTACTGATGGCCTGCTCTCCAAGCTGGGCACCCACTACATTGGAACGCAGCTCTTCAAGCTCCAGCTTCAATCCGCCGATACGGATGGTGGAAGCCAGATTATCCGCCGATTCATAGGTAAAATTCCCCGAGATATATGCAAGCCCGTCCGGAATCTCAGACTGTACGATCGGACTGCTGATCTCTGCACCGTCATAGATAATGGAGATCGGCTTATTGATATTCTCCCTGGTTGCCTTGGCAAACTTCTCTTTTCCATCCTCATTCAGGCTCAGTTCAATACTGTACTCTCGATTCCCCATCTTATCCTCGCCGGCTTTCGCGGTTGCAGTCTGCACATCCGCACCGGTGATCACCGTCTCGCCGTCCTCGGTCTTGAATTCCAGAGAACCTGGCTTACCAAGTTCATCCAAGATCTCGTTGGCATCCGTAACACCCGGGATCTCAATATTGATCCTGTCGTCCCCTTCCTGGTAGACACTGGACTCTGTACTGTACTGCTCCACACGTCTCTGAAGCTTATAGATAGTGTCGCTCATCTCCTCATCCGACGGATTCTTATCCTTTACCTGGTACGTGATACTGACACCGCCTGCAAGATCAAGGCCAAGCTTGATATTCTTCATCGCGCCGGTCCCGGTCTTGCCAAACCCGACGATCACCGTGAAGCCCATCAACGCGATCAGCACCACTGTCAGCACCAGGCTGATGATACCTTTGTTCTTCTTCATGATTGATTAACTTCCTTTCTACATCCTTAAGTATTCCCGGAAAATCCTGCCATGCCGATTCCCCCGAAGCGCTTCTTTTGTCTGCAGCTATTCTGCAAGCGCTGCTTTAATCATGATCGCGCATTCCACGCGCTTTCTTTGCATCTCGCATCCTATATCATAGGTGTCATGGATCGTGCCGTGGAAATGATACGCATTCGCCATACAGCCTCCGCTGCAGTAGAATTTCGCGAAACAACCCCTGCATTTCTCCTTCGAATATACATTGCAGCTTCGGAAATCATCTGCAATCTCCGGCTTTATGATACCGTCTTCCACATTTCCCATCAGGAATTCTTCCTGCCCTACAAACTGATGACACGGATACAAATCCCCCCATGGCGTCACTGCCAGATACTCCGTTCCCGAACCGCATCCCGACAATCTCTTCGCCACACAGGGTCCACCGTCTAAGTCTATCATAAAATGAAAGAATTGAAAACCTTTTCCTTCTTTTTCCCGCTGAATCATGACACGGGCAAGCTTATCATACTCTTCCATGATCTTAGGAAGGTCTTCTTCGCGGATGGCATAAGGGTCGCTTGCATCCCCCACCACCGGTTCGATCGACATCTGCGTAAAGCCCAGATCGGCAAAATGCAGAATATCCTCTGAGAAATCCAGATTCTCTCTGGTAAATGTTCCGCGGATGTAATATTTCTCCTGATTACGGCTATCGGCAAGCTTCTGAAACTTCGGAACGATCAGGTCGTAGCTTCCCTTCCCGCTGCGGAACGGACGCATGTGATCGTTGACCTCGCGGCGCCCGTCCAGGCTTAAGACTACATTATCCATCTCCTGGTTGATGAATTCCTGTATCTCATCATTCAGCAATACGCCGTTGGTCGTCACCGTGAACCGGAAATGCTTGTCACGGAGCTTCTCCTGCTGTCTCCCGTAAGCCACAAGGTCTTCCACCACCTGCCAGTTCATGAGCGGTTCCCCGCCGAAGAAATCCACCTCCAGGTTCCGGCGGCTTCCGGAATTGGCGATCAGGAAATCAAGCGCCTTCTTCCCTACTTCGAAGCTCATCAGTGCACGCCTGCCGTGATACTCCCCTTCCTCTGCAAAGCAATATCTGCAGGCAAGGTTACAGTCATGGGCGATATGAAGGCAGAGCGCTTTCACCACCGTCTTGCGCTTCTTCACATCATCGATCATGCTCTCATATGTATCCTCCACAAACAATTGTCCTGCTTCTGTAAGCTCTGTCACATCTGCCAGGGCATCCTTAATATCGTCCCCGCCGTATCTGCCGCCAAGCTTCTGCACCAGTTCTTCTAAGACTTCCGGTTTCCGAAGCCCCGCCGCCGTTGGCTCCTTTGCACCCCCAGACAGCGCGGCGATCACATCGTAACACAGCTCGTCCACCACATGGACCGCGCCGCTCACCACATCCAGAACGATATTGTATCCATTATTCTGATACTGATGAATCAAGGTTATGTACCCCTTTCATTGGAATGTCAAACAACAAGAAACAGCGACCGAAAGACCGCTGTCTCAATCTTCTCTATGAATCTGATTATTTCTTCTGTTCGCAGGTCTGATTCCCTACCGTGCAGGATGTCTTGCATGCTGACTGGCAGGATGTCTGACACTCACCGCATCCGCCCTTCTTCAGGCTGTTGTTCATGGTCTGTGTATTTAATGTCTTTACATGCTTCATGGTCATGTTCCTCCTTATCTTTGCTTAACTTCTGTTATTATAGCATCACATCTGCATTTTCGCAATAACTTTATGTCTTTGATTTACGATAGCATTCCGCCTGCCATTCCTCCGCCTGCGCATAAGACCATTGTAGTGATCAGGTTCGCCGCATCCCCGTTCAGTGTGCGGTATACTCCAAGCGTGATCAGAAGAAGCAGTCCAAAGTACCCGATTCCAAGCCCCAGCCCCCACAGATATCTTCTCACCCTGGCAAACTTACCGATGATAATGCCGCCGATCAGAGTCGCCATAATGTAGATTGCGATGATGGCAGCGGACACTGCCTTCTCGTTCAATTCAAACTTATACAGCGCCACTGCCAGAAGCAGCAGAAGAATCCCTGTGATGACATAAGAAGCAAGAAGTGATTTCAATATCCACATGACCCATGAATCTCTCTTAAGCTTCCTTTCCATTTCCGTCCCTCCCTTGCATATGGACTTCGTATATCCCTGCACCCGAAGTATAATGATATACGAGTTCTCTACCACAAGATATGACGGAAACTCCGTGTTTATTCTATTTATTCTTCTATTGTTCCATCTGACTTCCCAGGAATGCCGCCGCACAGGCGGCCATCTTCTGCTCCAGCTCGCCAAGCTTCTTCTTAGCGTCGCGGGACAACAGGATTACACCTCCGATTACATCTCCCTCGCAGAGGATCGGACTGATCACCTCGTGTTCATAATCCTCATCCTGCGTATCCACGATCGGAATATATGCCTTCTCCCCCGCTGATGCCGCAAGTTGCGACCTGGCGCCCAAGTGCCTCTCCAACTGCCTGCTGATATATTTATCCTGAAGCTCCTTCTTCCCATTCCCCGCCGCAGCTATGACCTGGTCCATATCGCAGACACAGACCAGGCATCCCACCGTCTGTGACAGGCTCTCCGCATACTGTCTGGCAAAGGTTGACAGCTCGCCAATGGGCGAATATTTCTTCAGGATGATCTCTCCTTCCCGGTCCGTGAATATCTCTAACGGATCTCCCTCCCGGATTCTTAACGTCCTGCGGATTTCCTTTGGGATCACTACCCTTCCCAAGTCATCGATTCTCCTCACAATACCCGTGGCTTTCATATAGCAATTCCTCCATTTGTAGACTTCATATCACTCGTTACGATGGTACTATTATCTGTAAATGAAGGAATTTTATACCGAAATTATTTAATTTAATATTACGTCATCCAGGCAGCCGCCCGTTCCCTGGCTTGCACTGTCTGAATATCCTGACGAAGAACCTCCCCCGCTGTAACTGCCAGAATTATTATAATTATTTTGCTGCGCCGCCCGCTGTGCCGCCGCCTGTTCTGCCGCCGCCTGCGCTGCTGCCTGCTCTGCTGCTGCCTGTGCCGCCGCCTGTTCCTTAAGGGCTGCCAGCACAGCCTCCTGCTCTGCAAGCAATGATTCATTTGTCACAAGCTTCTTCTGCGTATCGGTCAATGCATTATATGCTGCCCTCGCCGCCTGTATCCCGGCCTCGCTCTCTAACGTGACTCCCCCTACATTCTGAATCTGATCCGTTACAGTCTTAGCCGCCTTCTTGTCGGCCTTTAACGCCAGCTCTGCTTCTTTGGTGCTGATCTCTACGTCCTCTGACTTGCTTTCGTATGTAAGAAACGCCACTTCTTCTTCATAGCAGATCTCTGCTTCTTCTATGTCATCTACGGCGAAAGAGGTTAATTCCTGTGATGTACCGTCTTCGAATGTGATCTGAAGACTGTACACTACATTCATGACCGCATCTGCAATCTCAGGAGTATCCTTCTTGGTATCCTCTGACTCATCTTCTTCGTCCGAGTCTGCCTCCTTCGATTCGTTCTTCTCTTCCGCTTCCGAAGTATAATACAATTCTACTGTCTCGTCCTTTTCAATCTTCTGGCTGCCTGCCATCATATTCGCCGGATATTCCTTCTGTTCTGAACTCTTAACCTGAATTCCTTTGATTACTTTACCTGTCTTATTGGTCAGAAGAATATCATAGGCATCCTCTGATTCCCTGCCGATCACCTGATATGTCTCTTCCGGTTCCTCTTCTGTTACCGCTTCTTCTTTTGCCGGCTCCTCTTTTACCGGCTCCTTTTCTTCTGCGTTCTCCTTACCGCAGCCAAAAAGCAGAATTCCCATACAGAATACTCCTGCCAATGCAAGTAACCATTTCTTTTTTGCTTTCATCTTTTTCATCTCTTTCATATCCTCCTATTCCCATGTCACTGTAATATCTTCTGACCGCACGATCCACTGTGCATCCTTGTCTGATACGATGACATTCATATGAATATCATCAGCCGGAAGTGAGTCTCTCTTTAGATACATCTTGTAGCCATTGCCGTCTCCGTCCTTTTTCAGCGTATAAAACACCTCATATGTGACTGTCTTCTGCCTGCCGCTGTCGCTGACGGACAGGTACACGTCTGTCTGGTCCGTCATACAGTCCGGATCGATCGTTCCGCCGACAACCAGATACGGACCGTCCTGCTCTGTCTCAAGAGTCGTCTCTGTCTTCCTCTCCGGCGCGGACATATTGTCCACCACAGGTCCCTCCATGATCGGAATCTCTGTACCAAAGGCTGCCATCTGGCGCTCTGCCTTCTCGACAATCACCGTATCCGGCTGATATTGTATGAGGTTTTCCATATTATACGGCACAAGCCTGGAAAAATATGCGTTCCTGTATTCCTCCGCGAAGAATGGCAGCAGACTCTCGCCAAAGGAATCTCTGTACATCAGGAGACTCCCAAGCTTCTTAGGATTCGAAGTCTCTATCCATGGATCCATGTGATCCGCAATCTCATTCACATACTCATACTGCCATTCCTTATCATAATAAATATCTTCTTCCGCTTCTGCCGCCAAAGGATACAGGAGCTCATCCATATCACCTATGTGATCCTTGACCTTCTGAACGGGTACGTTCAGATACGTCTCATGCTCTTTCCCCAACTCATCCATCACAGCGTTATATGCCAGTACCGCCCCTTCATTATTCCAGTGCGTATCACGGCGGAAATACAGTACCCTCTCTTCTTCACGGAAGGCCCCAACCAGATCGATACAGGCGATGTCTTTCTCTTCTAAAAGCGGCTGTAAATTCTCAAGATTACTGACATCTGCCCTCTTATAATAATATGGCATGCTGTCATCGTACAGCGTATTCTTATTGGGCGCGATCACCAGCAGAAACCGGCTTCCGTTCTGTTCCACATAATCCCTCAACAGAGCCAGGTTGTGTGCAATATCATACAGTTCCCTGTCCGAGAGAAGATTCCTGCCCGTGTAATCATCAATCGTGCCTCCAAAATACAGCCAGCCGTCCTTTCCTGTCACAACCTGGTCTGTCGTGCTGGTCTTTGCCAGTTTATCCCAGATACAGGCATTGGCCGTCAGCATATGCGGGCGGAACGCCATATGGTCCTCGAAATAGATTCCCATATCTTCCATATACTCTATATTGGGCTTCCCGTCCTTCATAAATGACGGAAAGCCGCTTAATTCCCTGTTCTCCGTTGTGCTGTCAGTCGGCCAGAAACTCATCCCTGCCAGCGGAACGAGCAATATCACCAGGATCAGAGCAATATATATCTTGCAGAATTTCTCTTTCATCTTGTATTCCCTCTAAAACCTGAAATAAATAAATGGATTATAGGAACCGCCGGCAAGACGAAACATGCAAATCATAAGCAGCAGTACACTGACTACATAACTTGCAGGCTCATAGATCCGGCCGATCCTTGTCCCCGATACCCTGCTCCTGATACAGGGTACGATCGGTGTACATCCTGTCACTGCAGCAGCAAACATAAGCAAAAAGACAGGTGTCAGCTGCTCCAGTGCAAAAGCCATCTGCCCTTCCTGAAAGCTCCACCCGGCAAACATCGTTCCGATCATACCGAATCCGTCAAGCAATGTATCTGCCCTGAATATGACGAATCCAACGCATACTGCAAGGACAGCGTACAGATGTCTCAGTATCCTTGGGAGCTTTCTGACCGGAAGGATGTCCTCTAACAGTAGAAATATCCCATGGAAAATTCCCCAGACTACAAAGGTCCAATTCGCTCCGTGCCATAAGCCTGTACACAAAAACACAATTATTTTATTTACATAAGTGCGTATTCTTCCCTTCCTGTTCCCGCCCAGCGGAATATATAAATATTCTTTGAACCAGGTCGACAGTGAGATGTGCCATCTGCGCCAGAATTCTTTGATACTGCCGGATATATAAGGATATTGAAAATTCTCAAGAAAGGCAAATCCAAACATATGCCCCAACCCGATCGCCATATCGCTGTAGCCGCTGAAATCAAAATAGATCTGCATCATATACGCCAGTGCGCCGATCCACGCAGAACAGGCATTCAATTCATCCGCCGGCGCCGCGAACACAGCGTCCGCCGCAACCGCCATAGTGTTAGATATCAATACCTTCTTTCCAAGACCGGTTATGAATCTGCGAAGCCCCATTGCAATCTTCTTAAGATCGCTGGCCCGATTCGTGATCTGCTCTTGAATGTCATGGTATTTTACAATGGGGCCTGCGATCAGCTGCGGGAAAAAGGATATATACAACAGGACATTCCGATATGCCCTCTGACATTCCACTTCTCCCCGATACACATCGATCACATAAGACATTGCCTGAAATGTAAAGAAAGATAACCCTATAGGCAGCGGCAGCCGCAGCTGCTCCATATCCGTATGAAACAATGTATTCCCCGTTGCAATGATCATATCCGCATATTTAAAAAAGCCCAGGATTCCAAGATTGCATATAACAGCAAAGGTCAGGATAACTTTCCTGAACCTTTGCTCTGACCGGCCTATGATCCGTCCAAATATATAGTTCAACATCGTACTGATTATCATCAGTATCACATAAACAGGTTCTCCGTATGCATAAAACAACAGACTGAAAAGGATCAGCAGCATATTCCTGACCTGCAGAGACGGAATCATATAATATAGCAAAAATACTACGGGAAGGAACACGCACAAAAAAACCATTGAACTAAAAACCATCTATGTTCCCCACTCTTTATCAGTTCGTAACTATCTTACATAATTCATTACCGGACTGTTGATCGGCTGCATGTAGAAATTAGCTCCTCCGATCTCCGCCTGCGCTTCCGGATCACAGATATAAGCCCCGTTGATCACTACCCATCCATGAGGCGTATATCCTCCGCTCCTTTTGGGAACACTGCCTTCGACATACTCAGCGTTATATCCCAGATGCCTTGCCAGATACGCGAATGCTGCGGCATAGCAATAACAATTGCCCTGATGGGATTCCAGCCCCATGACCGCATACCACTGTTCTCTGGTATATCCTGCCGGCGGGGTAACGTGCCCGTTGATCCTCTGGTAGGTCATGGTATTCGCCACCCAGTTATAACAAGCGTAGAGATCCCTTCCCACCTGATTATATACGGCCGTCACATCTCTTTGCAGACGCTCTTCGGCTGCAGAAGTAAGCGAATACGACAATGATCCGGCATTCTTCTTCTTTCCTCCTGATGTAACATATACATGCGTCACATATGCCCCGTCAGACTTATGGTTCGCACTGTTAACTACCACGCTCCATTTGCCGTTCCCCTGATTGACTCCGTCGTACCATACGATATCATCCTGGCCATTCGCCGTACTCCATGTCGGGAACTGCACACGTTCTGCATTCACTCCTATGATTCCGACCTCCCTGCGGGACGAACTGATCGGAACACTGTAGACATAATTGGAAGCCTTAATATCCGCATTGGCAGCGCCGGCATACAACTGAACGCCGTTGCCCATCGTGATATATACATGGATCTTATAGCTGCCGAAATGATATCCATGGTCCGCGATATTGACGTTGACAACGTATGTATTGCTGCTTCCTGATCTTATCGCCTTATACCACACAATATCACTCTGATCTGCCGCACACCAAACCGGAACCCGGACTTCCCGCACACCGGAAGAAGCCACTACTCCGGAAACGGTGACCTTAAATGTACCGGCTGATCCATTGATATCCGATGCATTTACCGAGGCTATCATCGGCTTATTCACCACTTTGAATCCGGTATTGCCTACAAACTGCAGCGTGTTGCTTCTCGTCACACAATATGCGTGAACATTATAATCTCCGGCTTCCTTATGGTTTGCGATCTTCACGTCATACACATACGCTCCGTTAGACTGTCTCGCGGCAGTATACCACCTGATATCATTCTGGCCGCCCTGACTGCCCCAAACTGCAAACTGGATCTTATTCGCCCCGGATGGAACACGCATCCCCGACAAGGTAATCCGATATGTAGATTCTGTACCGTCGATATCTTTTGCCTCCAACGAACCGAATTCTATATCCATCTTACAATTCGTTGCTCCGGCAAACCAGTCTCCGCCTGCCAGATCTGATACATAAACATGAATATTATAAATACCGGAATTGTATTTGTGGTTACTCACATTTACATCTAAGATATAGCTGCCGTCTCTGTCTCTGGCCGCCTTATACCATACGATATCCCCTTGATTCTTTTCCGACCATACAGGAACCTTGATCTCCTTGATCAGGTTGGCATTCTTAATATCGGAGATCCGAACCCGAAACTGACCGTTCGCTTTATCGGTTACGCTTGCTTCTACCTTCCCGACACTTGGAGCCTCCACCTGAAACCCTGACGCCCCGGCAAATACCAGGGAGCCATTTGAAGATTTTACGTAGGCATGTACATTATAATCCCCGAATCCTTTATGGTCTTTTAATGATATCTTACATCTGTATATTCCGTCATTTCCCCTGACAGCGTTGTACCATATGATATCATCCTGGCCGTTCACCGTACTCCATACAGGGAACTGGACCCCGGCTATACCGCCCGGTATCTTCGCATTCTTAAGCTCGGCAATGTATTCATTGTCACTGCTCTTTGCCACTGTAAGTTCCCCTTGCCGGGTTTCTACATTATGCTGAGTCTTGCCGGCAAAAAACTGAAGCCCTGTAATATCTGTGCAATACACATGGATATCATATACTCCGGCAGAATATTTGTGATTCTTCACGTCCACATCAACATAATAATTGCCGCTGTTATCCCTTCTCGCATCATACCATATGATATCATCCTGTCCGTTCACCGCACTCCAGATCGGAACTGCGATCTTATGGATCAGATTCGGATTGGTTATTCCTGACAGGACAACCCGGAACGTACCCTTGTCAGAATTATAATCTCTAACTTCAACTCTTCCTATGCCCGGTGCATCTATATCCAGCTTGGCAGCCCCTACATACCTCAGCGAACGGTCCGGAAGCTCGGCATATGCATGTATATTGTAGACGCCGAATCCCTTATGGTTCCTGAGATTCACATCTGCATAATAATTGCCGCTGTTATCCCTTCTCGTATCATACCATACGATATCATCCTGCCCGTTCACTGCACTCCACACCGGAAGCACAACCTTCTTCGCCTGTTCTGCATCCGATACGTTCGATACGACAACGCGGAAGGTACCCTTTTGTGCATCATAGCCGGTAACCTCTACCTTCTCATTCCTGATATCCCTCGCCCTGCTCTCATCTGTCTGTTCTTCTGCCTGAGGCTGCGGCTCTTCGATGGATTTCATCGTTATGGAATGGGTGATTCCGCCCGTTTTCTCTGATTCCTCTGGCTCCGGGGCCTTCCCGGCATCCTCCTGGTCCCCGCTCTCACCTTCATCTTTCAAGTCATCACTTACATTCTCCAGGCCATCACCTGGGTTCTCCAAGTCATCGCCTGCATCTTCCTGGCCGTCGCCTGCATTCTCTAAGTCACCGCCTGCATCTTCAGATACTATGGTCAGATTCCCGTCTATCTCTTCCGCTGCTGCCGTAAGAGAAACCAGATTGACCATGAGCGCCATAGATAACAATGCAGCTACGCCTCTGTTCCTCATCCGCATTTCACAATCGCCTCTCCCTTCATTTCCTAATTATATTTTTGATACTATAACCACTTTTGTATTATATCACTCCCGAATTTCCCTGTCCAGTTACTTAATTATCCGGTGTATTAGTCTTCTTTCGCCTCTTCCTCCAGACAACGATCCCTCCTGCAATCAATATCACGGCTGCCGCCGTGGTCAACAGGATCACCTTTCTGATATTCCCAAGGATCGTACGCCCAATACTCTTCCTGGCCGGCTCCGTCTTCTCGATCTCTTTCTCCGGCTCCCCCATAAAACGCCCGGTGTCAATCTTCTCCATCGCAAGCCCGGCGATCAATCTCTGCCCCTCCTGATCCGGATGCAGTCCGTCCCTCTGGGTATGCTCACAGATCTCAGATTCAAACAGATTCACCACATGATAATCATATTCCTCCGCGTGATCATACATAACCTGGTTCATATTCTGGATCACCTCATCTACTACCATGTTCATCGTCCCGGGAAGCTCAAACTGATTGACCGGATTATAGATATCCGTCACCACAAGCTGAGAGCCGTCTTTCCTATACTGTGAGATCGTCTCCATCGCTGCAGCCCATTGTTCCTCAAACGCCGCATAATCCCAGTCTTCCAGCATTCCCAATACCCTCATTACCAGCAGCGGATTCTCCTCTATTCCTTCCTGCAGCGCATCAAATGCATCATACGCACTGGTGAATCTCTGATCCGTCTCCAGGATCTCCCGTACCGTAAGCTTGAATTCCTGCATCAGATCATTGGCGCCGATCGTCAGCGTAATGATGTCTGCCTTCTCAAGAGAGGCAGCCGCTTCTTCCGTACTCAGGACATCTGAATTCAGCCTTGCCGAAGTCAGCCCGTTCTTCGCATAATTCACATATTCCGTTGGAATCTCTGTCTCTTCCGTCACTGCGTCCGCAATCAGCCACGGATAGCTCTGCAGATCTTCCTTCTTCTTTCCTGCATAACCCTTGGCAATACTGTCGCCAAATGCAACACAGTAGATCTTCTCCTCCTTCTTCATCTCTTCTGCCTGACCCTGCAGAACAGGCAGACCGCTCATTACAAGAATTGCACAGATCCATATATATAATCCGATCCTTCTCTTCTTCCATAACACACATAACATACGAACACTTCCTAAAAATACATCAATACCGATTATGCACATCCTCCGCAAAACACATCAGGTCCTTAAGCTCGATCACTTTCCCGTCATCAAGCACAGCCTTACCGCTCATCCGTCCGAATACCTGATGCTGATCCGTCTCTATAATCACCGCCGCGGTCCTCGCCGCCCGGTCAAGCACCGGCGTAAAATCCATCTCGAACCTCCCGTCGCTGGAGGTGAATCTCCACGGTTTCATATAATCATTCGCCGGGATATGGAAGGTCACGTCGTCAAGCTTATGCGCCTTCCCATCGTAGAATAGGATATTCTCTGACGCCGCCTCCGTGTCTCCGAAACCATATCCGATGTTGAACCCAAAAGGCTTCCCCTCTATCATACAATTGCCGGAACCCCAGTACCACCGGTTATCATAGGTCCACACGCCCCGTCCCCAGTCAAGAGTCCCGAAATCCTTCGCCGGATCGAAGGTATACGTTCTATTGTCGTACCGCATGCTGCCGCCTGCCGTCATACAGTTGATCTTCTGGTTATAATAGAACGCCCGCTTCCCCTTCCACGGAGTCGCAATCACCATGGTATCCATCATCGGCTCACGAAGGGTGATGTTGCATTCAAGATCCTTCCCCAGATAGAAATCCCGGAACCTGCACAGGATCCTCCTTCTGTCTCCCTCTTTGCGGAATTCCATGTGCAGACGCTTATCATGGTAGACCGTATTCCCCTCTTCCGAAGAAGATGGAAGATGCAGCCGCCCCATGGTAAATGGATTCAGGATCGTCTCCGTATGCTCCCATCCTTCCTTGAAATTCAGCAGAGACACCGACTGCAATCCGATATACCCATCATCCGATATGGTAAATGCCCCCGCAAAATCTTCATTTAACACAAGATAATAATCCCATTCCTTGATACGAAACGCCGGCGCCTTGATCTTCGACCGGTCATAGACCTGCACCTGCCGCTTAGACCAGCCAGGTTCCCTTAAGTATCCATCCTCATCCAACAACGGCTGCCTTGCTGTCACTTCGTGATTTCTCATCGTACCCTCTCCTCTCATATACCAATCCACAGAACTCTTACATAAAACTTCTGTATATATTGTAACACATATAAAAAGGACTAACACACCTATCTTTAAAATTATTACGCCCGGCTCATTATCCGCGAAAAAAGGAAGGACTCGCATCCTTCCTCCACGCTATACAACAACCTTCATGCAGATGGTATCCTTCCCGTCTGCCTTATCAAGACTCACCGTGATATCTCCGCGATACCGCCCCACCAGCATCTTCGCATTATACAGGCCAAGCCCGTGCCTGTCTGCGTCACGCTTTGTAGAGTATCCCTTCTCAAAGAACCGGTGCACGTCCTCCATCTTCATCCCGCAGACCTGATTTTTGATCACGAATACCAATCTGTCATTCTCCGAATCCAGTTCCATGGATACCTGGTTTAATTCCTCGGTACAGGCCTCATAGGCATTATCTACCAGAGTTCCTACAATCTCGATCAGATGGTGCTCCGAGATACCGGATATGATCTCCAGGCTCTTTACGTTCACCTCCGTCTTCACATAAGACGGCGCGCGGACGATCTTACTGTAGAGGAAACCGGCCAGCACCTTGTCGCTGATGCGAAGGAGCGGCAGATATCTCCTGCTGTCGTCGTCCCTTAAGACCTCCGTGATGTATGCAGACTGGCGCGCCACCAGCTCGTCATAATTTCCCACCGTCAGATGCATGTTCAGGATCGCATTGACATGGTTGTCGAACTCGTGCTGCTTGGCACGGATCTCCTTCACCAATTCCTCCAGAGGCCTGATATAATGCTGATACAACTTAAGCTCCGATTCCTTCTGCCGCATCATAAGATAGTTCTTCCGCCAGTCGATGATCCCCCAGATCTCCACCACAACCAGTAAGAGAAACATGGTAAAGATCCTGTAATCAAACGTACCGCTAACCAGAAAATCCACGATCAGATAGACGGATACCAACAGCGCGATCACACAAAATATACGATATAAAAATCTTCTAACCCAGCTTACCACTGACAATCCTCCCGATCTCCGCCTTGTAAGTCACACCGATCTCGATCACGTCCGCACAGTCCTTAAGCTTCACGACACGGTTCACCGTATCATAATACTCTACCTCCCGCCGGTTCACGGCGAACATCCGGTGGCACTGCAGGAACATCCCTCCCGGAACCTTCGACAAGATCTGCTTTAACGTTACATACGGCACATCCCAGGTCTCTCCTTTCATATGGAGACGAATCCCGCGGTGGATCGCCTCTATATAACGGATCTCGTCGCATCTGACCTGATAATTGACCCCGTCCCGCTTCACCACCACAGACGGCGGCTCCTCACGCTTCTCCTGGTCCAGGACCTTCCTTACGACCTCAACCACCTGCTCCGGGCGAAACGGCTTCATAATATACTGATAACAATGCAGTTCTCTGTAGGCCTGCATCTCCATTGCTCCCACGGACGTGACCATGACTACGGGGGTGAATGTATAGCAGAACTTCTCTCTGATCTCTCTTGCAAACAGAATCCCCCCGATATCCTCCCGGTTCTCTCCTCCCAGGTTCACATCCAGAAGAAAGAGGCCAAACCGGATATCTCCGTCGAGCAGTTCCTTCGCCTCAAGATAAGAAGAGGCAGCGTGGACACAGATTTCTTCCGAATACTCTGTAAGGATCTTCCCGAGAGCCTCCATAGAAGCCTTGTCGTCCTCAAGAATCAATACATGTGTCATAACGCTGCCTCCCTTCCCTGTCTACATTCTGTCCATAATCAAGACTTCTGTTACTCAGTCATTACCTCCTTGGCGCTCTTTAGAAGGCCTGCGATACCCTGTATCTCTGACGGGATAATGATCTTCGTCGCCTTGCCGTCAGCTGCTTTCTCGAACGCCTCCAGACTCTTCATAGTAAGCACAGCCTCGTCGGCTCCTGCCTCCTTCAGGAAACGGATACCGTCCGCGTTCGCCTTCTGAACCTTAAGGATCGCCTCAGCCTCACCTTCCGCCTCACGGATCATAGCTTCCTTCTGAGCCTCTGCGCGTAAGATGGCTGCCTGCTTCTCAGCCTCCGCATCCAGGATCGCAGATTCCTTTTGGCCTTCCGCCACCAGGATCGTAGACTTCTTCTCACCTTCCGCACGCAGGATCGCCTCGCGGCGCTCACGCTCCGCCTTCATCTGCTTCTCCATCGCATCCTGGATGGCTGCCGGCGGGATGATGTTCTTAAGTTCTACACGGTTCACCTTGATCCCCCACGGGTCCGTCGCCACATCTAAGGAGGCGCGCATCTTCGTGTTGATGGTCTCTCTGGAGGTCAATGTCTGATCCAGTTCCAGATCACCGATGATATTACGGAGCGTCGTCGCCGTCAGATTCTCGATCGCCATGATCGGATTCGCAACACCGTAGCAGAACATCTTCGGATCCGTGATCTGATAGAACACTACCGTGTCGATCCGCATGGTAACATTATCCTTCGTGATCACCGGCTGTGGCGCGAAATCAACGACCTGCTCCTTTAAGTCCACTCTTCTTGCAACCCTGTCGATGATCGGCACTTTAAAATGAAGCCCCGTACTCCAGGTTGCCTGATACGCTCCCAGACGCTCCACGACCATTGCCTTCGCCTGCGGCACGATCTTAATACAGGAGATCAGAAGCAGTAATACGATCAACACAACTATAACAACAACTACTAACCCAACGATACCTTCCATTCCTATTCCTCCTCATACTCTTTTACTATCAGCTTTACGCCTGATATGTTCACTACCTTCGCCAACATCTCCGGTTCCAGAATAAGGTCATCCCTCTCCGCCCGTACCGTCCATTCCTGGCCGTTTACATTTGCCATCCCTGTCTGCCTGATATTGTCCACTCTCTCCGTGATGCGGATGGTCTTGCCGATGATCCCCTCATAGTTCGTCTTCTCACGCTGCGTATTGATGAATCTCACCGCAAACGGTCTCGTGAATATCAGCAGTACAAAGGTTACAGCAAAGAACGCAGCCACCTGCCACATCAGCGAGAGTCCAAGGATATTCAGGATCAGCGCCGCCAACGCCCCGCCGGCCGCCCAGATACTCGTAAGCCCCACCGTAATGATCTCGACGATCAGCAGGATGATCAGAAACACCAGCCAGGCAATCGTGATATAACTGTCCTGTATCACCATATGCTCACTTCCTTTCTGTTGAACCTATGGTAACAAATTTGCACCGTCTAATCAATAGATATTGCGTGAATGCAGTGATTTCGTGTCTGAACAGGGCATACCATATACCTTGCAGAATCAACCGTCATCCTGTATAATGATGGAGACATACTAATTTCAGGAGGGATTCATATGAGTAAGATCGAAGAAGTTCGCGTTGATATGTTCAAGGCCATGAAAGAAGGTAACAAAGACACCAAGGAGACTCTGTCCATGCTGCTTGCAGCCCTTAAGAATAAAGCAATTGACAAACGGGAAGACCTGACCGAAGAAGAGGAGATCCAGGTTGTCCTTAAGGAGATCAAGCAGACGAAAGAGGCGCTGGAGATGACGCCCGCCGACCGCACCGACATCATCGAAGAATGTACCAAGCGTCTCGCTGTTCTTGAGCAGTATGCTCCTAAGATGATGGACGAGACCGAGATCCGCGGGGTGATCAATGCAACCCTCGCAGAGCTTGGGATCGAAGCTCCCACCTCCAAGGACAAGGGAAGGATCATGAAGGTCCTGATGCCCAAGGTCAAGGGGAAGGCAGACGGCAAACTGGTGAATGACCTGCTTACCTCCATTATGCAATAGGCTATGCCGATTGACGGCGCTATGTACCGGCGGCGCACGTTCAGCGCGGACTGTAACAGAGTGCGGACCGACGCATCAAATACGGCCTGGCAGCGGTATCATCTATCTACCGCTGTCAGGCCGTATCCCATCATACTAAGGTTCCCTATTCTGCATTCTCCTCGGCTTCATCCTGGGCATCTGCCACATCATCCGTCTGGACAGCATTGGAATATGGATCCTCCTTTACTTCTTTCATCGTAACCTTCAGATCCTTGAATCCAATCTTCCCCCATACTTCGTCATTTACCGATATCTTCGCATCTTCGCGCCATTTCTCACAGGTCTCCGTATATAATTCCTGCTTTCTCTCGCTGACGATGGTATCCTTCTTCGCATCGGTCGCCTCACGGTCAAGAAGGCTTGTCACCCTGGCAACATAACATCCGTCGTCCGTCTTGATCACTCCGGTCGTCTCGCCTTCCTTCAGCTTGTCCGCCGCCTTGATCAGGTCCTCTGACGGAGACATCGTCTCAGCGTCGAAGGTTGCCTTCTTCACTTCGAACTCCTTACCCTTCGCATAAGCCTCAAAGTCCTTCTCATCCTTGGCGGCCTTGGCAAATTCCTCTGCCTTCTTCTGGACCTCTTTCTTCTCCTCGTCCGTCATCTCTCTGGACTCTTCCTCATCATCTTCCTTATCCTCGGCATCCTCTTCGCTCTCGACGGTATAAGAGAACTCTACATACTGCATACTCTTCTGTGCGGCCTCTTCATCGGACACCTCCGTATCTGCCCCCTTCTGGATCGCATCCTGCATCTTCTGCTGGATCGCCATCAGAGTCAGTACACGCTCCACCGCTGTCTCCGAGCCGGATACCTTCTCTTTGTCTTCCAGGGCATTCACCTCGTCGAACGCCTTCGCGGAATCCTTGATCACCTGCTGCTCCGCCTCAGTGATAGACACTTCATATTCTTTCATATGCTGTTCTAAGATCACCATATCTTCTAGGGTCTGCAGCACAGAATCCTTAACGGACTCTTCATAGGTCTTTCCCTCCGAAGCCTCGGATTCCCACATATTCGCTCCAAGAAATGCTGAATAATATGTCTCATACTGCGCCTGCACATATCTCGCGTAGAAATTCGCAACCTCCGCCGTGATCTCCTGATCCTCTACCGTTGCTACCACATCCTCTGGCTTAAATGAGCTGCAGCCGGCAAGGGAAGTCACCGTCAGCATCCCTGCCATTATGAGCATCACTATCTTCCTTTTCATCTCTCTAAAACCTCCTTAAGTATATAAACAGACTTTATCATTATATCGCTTTTTTATGGCTCAATCAATCCCTTCATCTCAATTAACACATTTTTCACAACTGACAATGCATCCGATGACTTATCCTTCTTATTCTTGCCCTTCCTCTCATAGACAAAGCAGGGATTGGACGTATCTGCCTTGATAGACAGCTCTCCATTGAATTTCTTCATAAGCTCCGGAATCTTCCGGGACTGTATCTTTGCCTTCTCATACATGGTAAAATAATAACTCTCACCCTTCTGCTCTACGGCAGTCACATATACGCTGTGCGCCATAGCCTTAAGGCTTGCCGCCTCAAGAAGCTTCTCGACCTTCCTTGGGATATCTCCGAAACGGTCTGTCAGCTCCTCCACCATATCGTCCTTTTCTTCCTCGTTCTCTATGGCGGCAATACGCTTGTAGATATCCAACTTCTGATATTCATTGGGAATGTAGCTGTCAGGGATATAGGCGTCCACATTCAGATCCAGCGTCGTCACATACGTCTCCTCGTCCATCTCACCCTTCAGAAGCTTGACGGCCTCATTGAGCATCTTGCAATACATGTCATATCCGACTGCCTCCATATGCCCGTGCTGTTCCGCTCCCAGCAGATTCCCGGCGCCGCGGATCTCGAGATCCCGCATGGCGATCTTGAAGCCTGACCCCAGGTCCGTGAACTCACGGATCGCCGCCAGCCGCTTCTCGGCGATCTCTTTGAGCATCTTATCTCTCCGATAGAGAAGAAATGCATACGCCATCCTGTTAGAGCGCCCCACTCGGCCTCTGAGCTGGTATAGCTGCGATAATCCAAGACGGTCCGCATCATGTATGATCATGGTATTGACATTGGAGATATCAAGGCCCGTCTCAATGATGGTCGTAGACACCAGCACATCGATCTCCCCGTTGATGAATTCATACATGATCTTCTCAAGCTGGTGCTCCCGCATCTGCCCGTGGGCGAATTCCACCGACACCTCCGGAACAAGCTTCTGGATACGCGCAGTGATCTCGGCAATATCCTCCACCCGGTTATAGACATAATACACCTGCCCGCCTCTTGCACATTCACGCTCGATGGCTTCCCTCACCATCTCATCGTTATATTCCATCACATAGGTCTGGATCGGCATACGGTCGCCCGGCGCTTCCTCTAAGACACTCATATCCCGGATCCCTATAAGACTCATGTGGAGCGTCCGCGGAATCGGTGTGGCCGTCAGCGTCAGTACATCCACATTCTCCTTAAGCTGCTTGATCTTCTCCTTGTGCTGTACCCCAAACCTCTGCTCCTCATCGATGATTAACAACCCCAGATCCTTGAACCTGATATCATTTCCCAGCACCCGGTGCGTGCCGATCACAATATCCACCAGACCCCGTTTCGTATCCTCCGCCGTCTTCTTCTGCTGGGCCGGAGTCCGGAAACGGCACATCAGGTCCACCCTGACCGGGAAATCCTTCATCCGCTGCAGGAATGTATTATAATGCTGCTGGGCCAAGATCGTCGTGGGGACCAGGTACACCACCTGCTTATCCTCCTGCACGGCCTTGAATGCCGCGCGGATCGCAATCTCTGTCTTACCGTAGCCCACATCCCCGCAGATCAGGCGGTCCATGATCTTATGGCTCTGCATATCCCGCTTGACGGCCTCGATAGCAAGAAGCTGATCCTCCGTCTCCTCGAACGGGAACATCTCCTCGAATTCCTTCTGCCAGACGGTATCCTCGCCGTACACATAGCCCTCCTGCTTCTGCCTTGCGGCATACAGCTTCACCAGGTCTCTGGCAATCTCTCTTACCGCGCCCCGCACTCTGGTCTTCGTCCGGTTCCATTCCTGCGTACCCAGCCGGTTCAGCTTCGGCTTCTTCGCATCCGAGCTTGCATACTTCTGGATCAGATCGAGCTGCGTCGCCGGAATATACAGATTCCCGCCCTGGGCATAAGAGATCTTCATATAATCCTTGGAGATCTTGTCAACCTCGATCTTCTCGATCCCCTGGTAGATTCCAAGCCCATGATTCTCATGAACCACATAATCTCCCGGCTTCAGTTCCGCAAAATCCTGTATCTTATGCCCTTCGTAGAGCTTTCTCTTTTTCTTCTTCTTCACCTTCCCGAAGATATCCGTCTCCGAGATCACCGTATATTTCAGCATCGGATACTCATACCCGCAGCCCACATATCCGTAAGCCGTCATGATCTCCCCGGGGCCTGCCTCCCGGTCCATATCGTCGCTGTAATAACTGCTTAAGTTATAATCCCTCAGATCTTCTGCCAGGCGCTTTGCCCTGGTCCGAGACCCCGACAGGAGTATCACCCGGTATCCGTTCCTCTTAAGCCGCTTCAAATCCTGAGTCAGCATGTCAAAACTGCTGTTGTACGGGTTCACACTCTTCGTCTGCAGACTGTAAGAATCTCTGGAAACCAGTTCCTTGCACCGCATATCCAATGCAAAAAAGCCGATACTGCTGTAGGCGTTCATCCGGTCTAAGATCTCTTCCGCCGAATACAGCCTGACCTCACCGTCCGCCATCTCATATCCGCTCTCTACCCGCTTCTTCTGCGCTTCCATGAATTCTTCTTCTACGCCCCTGCCCTTCTCGACTAAGCGCACCGGTTCATCCAGGAACAGAATCGTCTCTTCCGCAGGAAAGTAATCCAGAAACGACACCCTCCGTTCCCCCTCCCGCGGGAATTCTATGGCGGGACAGACGGAGATCTCCATCAGATTCTCAATGGATCTCTGCGTCTCCACGTCAAACGTCCGGATCGAATCCACCTCATCTCCCCAGAGTTCAATACGCACAGGAAACTCCTCCGTAAGCGGGTACACGTCGAGGATACCGCCCCGGACGGAGAACTGCCCGCGGCCTTCGATCTGAACCTCCCTGTCATACCCCAGATCTGTCAGTTCCCGCTGAAGCTCCTCAAGGTTAACAGCGCTGTCATTCTTAATACGGAGGAATCTCTTCCCAAGCTGCTCCTTGGGAATCAGAGAATCCATGAACGCGTCAAAGCTTGCCACCACCGTAAGAGCGCCGCCCTCCGCCACCGCCTGCAGCACTTCCATGCGCTGTCTTAACAATTCCTTGCTTCTAAGGTCTGCCTGGTAGAACAGAAGGTCTTTGGCCGGATAGAAATATGTCTGCGGGTCCAGGAAACGGTATTCCTCATAGATCTGCTTCGCTTTCGACTCACCAGAACAGGCAATGACTTTGTATTTCAAGCCATCGCTGAGCGCATACATCATATGGGTCTTCTGGGAACTGACACATCCGCTTACGCGTATCATCCCCGGTCCTTTTGTCCGATTCTTACAGAGTTCTTCGAACTCTGCCAATTCCTTCAATGGCCCGATCAAGGCTTGCATCTCTTATGCCTCCTTAGGCTTAGGCTTCGCTTTTCTGTTATACATATTCATAGCCGCCTCTATTCCGTCATCAAGGATCAGCTCAATGGCGCTGACCGCTTTCTCATATCCTTCCGCCATAACCTTCCTCTCGGCCTTAGAGAAATGTCCAAGCACATAATCTGCCAGATCATACCCCTTGGGCTTCTCTCCCACACCTACCTTGATCCTTGGAAATACCTCGGTCCCAAGATTCGCTATGATGTTCTTGATGCCGTTATGGCCGCCCGCGCTTCCCTTCTTACGGATACGGAGCTGTCCCATATCCAGGCTCACGTCGTCGTAGACCACCAGAAGCTCGTCTTCCTTCATGACCTTATAATACTCCACAAACCCTCTCACACTCTCTCCGCTCAAATTCATATATGTCTGAGGCTTTGCCAGTATCACCTTCTGGCCTTTGATCATTCCCATCCCGGCAAATGCACGGTTCTTCCTGCTGTCTACAGCAATATTATATTTGTCCGCAAGGACATCTATGACATCAAATCCTGCATTATGCCTGGTACCTGCATACTGCAGCGTCGGATTCCCAAGTCCTACAATTATAAACATCCTATTCACCTCGGATTCCTATTATACAAGAACAGAGCGGATTTGTCACGTAAAAGAAACGAATAATTTTGATTCTTTTCTCATACATTATAAAAAAGAACATATCTTACTCAATACAGGGGGGTCTTTTATGAGTTCCAAAACCAAAATAGTTGTGTTGCATATGAAGGAAATCATCTACACAGCAGTCTTCGCCACGCTGGCCGTCATACTGATCGTACTGCTTCTGTTCATGTTCCTTCCCAAGAATAAAGGAACCAGCATCCAAGAAGAAAAATATATGCCGGGAGTCTATACTTCTACCGTCACTCTGAACAACACCGCCCTGGAAGTGGAAGTGACCGTGGATGAATCCCACATCAATTCCATCCGGTTCTCCAACCTGGATGAGACCGTGGCAACCATGTTCCCTCTGATCCAGCCGGCGATCGAAGATATCGCGGAACAGGTGTACGACAAGCAATCCCTGGAGAATATCCAGTATTCCGAGAGCAACCCATACACATCCCAGGTCATCTTAAACGCCATCGAAGAAGCACTGAAAAAAGCCGAAACTACCAAGTAGTTACGGCTTTTTAATATGCTGTTATCCTTCCACGATCAGATATCTTCCTCCGGGAATCGCGAATACTTCCGATGCTTCCTCAAGCTCTTCCGCAGACATTCCCTCGACATCCACTCCCTCTTCTTCAAGGAATTCTCTCACTTCATCGATACTGTCGACCACCACTGCCATACAATCCTCAAGAAATGCTTCCGCTTCCTCCAGAGTCTCCGCCACCGGCTCGTCAAACAGTCTTCTCTGGTTCCTTATAAAGGCCTTCAAACAATCTTCATCATACTCATACATCTTATTTAACCTCCCTTAGCCATTCGTGTACTCTCAGAAAACAGGACCCACAAATTCCGAGAGCCTCTTACACCGACTGCAGCAGTTCTTCCGGTCTGTCTATGATCGTCCCGGCTCCCGCAGCTACCAGTACCTCTCTGGTTCTAAACCCCCATGTTACGCTGATGGTCCTTACCCCGGCATTCCTTCCTGTCTGGATATCTACTTCCGAATCTCCCACATACAGGCATTCTTCCCTGGCCGCCTGCATCTTCTCAAGAAGACAGAGTACGCCCGCCGGATCCGGCTTCCTTGGAACCTGCTCCTGCTGCCCCTGTGCGAAGTCAAATACATCTTCCCCGAATATCTCCCTGACTACCTTCACAGTCTGCCGGTGCGGCTTATTAGACAGGACTCCAAGCCGGATTCCCTTCTCCTTCAGACCTCTTAACATCTCTTCCACGCCTTCATAGGGTGTTACATGATATGTACAGTTGGCGTCGAATATGCGTCCATATCTCTCCATCGCTTCTTCAAGTCTGTCCATATTCTCTTCGCCCGCCGCACGGAGCGAACACTCCATCAGGACCCTGGCTCCATTACCCACGAAGCTCTCGCACTCCTTTGCCGTGATCGGGGGCAGATCCATCTCCCCAAGCGTCTTGTTCACAGAATAAGTCAAAGATTCCAGCGTGTCAGTCAGCGTTCCATCCAGATCAAATATACATGCTTTCATAAGATAAATATCCTCCATGCACTAATCATAGTATAGACGCAGGAAAAAAGCAAGTAGGGGAGACAGACTTTTTCAAAAGGTACAGGGCTAACGTTCCTGTTCACACCTACGGTGCTCACAGCAACGAATCCGACCTATTTCAAGTTGCCTTACGGCAAGAGGTCGGATTCCTGTTTCGGTAATGTACTGGTCTGTGACCGTGCAGCGTGGTGCACGGTCCAGGAGTGAACAGTTCATGACAGATATTGCCGCATCACCCGGAGGGCATTCTTCTCCAGGCGGCTGACCTGGGCCTGGGAGATCTGAATCTCCTCCGCCACTTCCATCTGTGTCTTGCCTTCGAAGAAGCGAAGCTTGATGATGTAGCGTTCCCGCTCTCCCAGATGCTCCATGGCAGCCTCCAGGGACAGATCCTCCACCCATTTTTCTTCTTTGTTCTTGGTATCGCTGATCTGATCCATCACATAGAGCGCGTCCCCGCCGTCGTTGTAGACCGGTTCCTGCAGGCTCATGGGCACCTGGATCGCATCCAGCGCGAATACGATGTCTTCCTTGGATATTCCGATCTCTTCCGCAATCTCCTGTACCGTCGGCTCCTTTAAGTTGCGCTTCACATAATTTTCTTTTGCATAGATAGCCTTGTACGCGGTATCCCGAAGAGACCTGCTGACCCGAATCGAATTGTTATCCCGCATATAGCGCCTGATCTCCCCGATGATCATAGGCACCGCATATGTGGAGAACTTCACATCCAGCTCCGTGTTAAAGTTATTGATCGCCTTGATAAGCCCGATGCAGCCGATCTGGAACAGATCGTCCGGATTCTCATTACTTGCACCAAAACGCTTGATCACGCTTAGCACAAGCCGGAGATTCCCTTTGATGTACTCTTCCTTCGCCTCAGCATCGCCCGCCTTGATGCGCGCAATTAAAGCTTCCTTCTCCTCTTCTTTAAGGACCGGAAGCTTAGCTGTATTTACTCCGCATATCTCTACTTTTCCCTGTGCCATAATCGAAAGTCCTCCTACCAAATGAATAAATATGAATCTTTGTATAGTAAAATGATTCTCATTTGGCAGGAGTCGTATTCGTTTATTCAAAAAATAAAAAAAGTTTTAGTCCTTGACAAGCGAAACATTATCGATCCCACTTATCCGCTAGATTCTGGATCTGCGTCTCGAACTTCGCAAGCTCCTTGTTCGCCAGTCCTTCGTTCTTATATACCACCTCAAGCAGCCGCTTTGCCGCCGCAACCACGCGCTGGAATGCATGAACCGCACGTGTGACAGCAGGCTTCTGCACCGCTTTCTTCGGAACCTTCACGCCTTCGGTCAGGATCTCTCCCGTCATCAGGTCAATGGTACCGCCCGAATAAGGCGCAAATGCCGGATAACCGAACTTCTCCTCCACCAACTGCGCGAAATGGTCCGTAACCGTATCCTCACCGTGTACGACGATGACCCGTTCCGGCCGCCTCTCAAATCCCCCAAGCCAGTCCAGCAGTCCGTTCATATCCGCGTGTCCGCTGATGCCTCTAAGCACCTCGATCTTCGCGTTCACCGTGATATTCTCACCGAACAGCTTCACACTCTCAGCGCCCTCGATCAGCGCGCGTCCCAGCGTTCCAAAGGCCTGATAGCCCACGAAACAGATGGTACACTCCGGACGCCACAGATTATGCTTCAGATGATGCCGGATTCGTCCTGCCTCACACATACCCGATGCCGACAGGATTACCTTGGGCTTCTCGTCGAAATTGATCATCCTCGATTCGTCGCTTGTGATCGTCGTCTTGAGTCCCTTGAACAGCAGCGGATTGATCCCCCGCTCCACCAGCGCCAGCGCCTCCTCGTCAAAGCAGGACTTTACATTCTTGTTAAATACATTCGTCGCCCCTATGGCAAGCGGACTGTCCACATAGACCTCGAATCCCGCAAACTCCGGCAAGAGATCCCTCTCCTTGATCTCCCGGATGAAATACAGAAGTTCCTGTGTACGCCCAACCGCGAAAGACGGGATGACGACGTTGCCGCCCTTTGAGAACGTCTCCCTCAAGATCCTTGTGAACTCTCCGATATAATCCGGCACCACATCGCCGTGTGTTCTGTCACCGTATGTAGATTCGATCACGATATAATCCGCGTCCTTGACCATCTGCGGTTCCTTGATGATCGGCTGGTTCGCATTCCCCACATCTCCGGAGAAGACCACCTTCTTCGTGACCCCCTCCTCCGTGATCCATACCTCGATGCTGGCAGAGCCAAGCAGATGCCCCATATCGTGGAACTGTACATCGATCCCTTCGCACAGTGTGATCCGCTGCTCATAATCACAGGGGGCAAGCAGCTTGATGGCGGCATCTGCATCCTCCATCGTATACAGCGGTTCAAAAGCTTCTTCCCCGCTTCTTCTGCCCTTACGGTTCCGCCATTCCGCCTCAAACTCCTGAATGTGGGCGCTGTCACGGAGCATGATATTACACAGATCCGACGTGGCAAATGTCGTGACGATCTCTCCTTTGAATCCCTGCCGGCACAGAAGCGGGATCTTTCCGGAGTGATCGATGTGTGCGTGTGTCAGGAGAACGAAGTCTATCTCGCCTGCCGGAACCGGGAGCTCCTGATTCTCATATAAGTCAGGCCCCTGCTCCATACCGCAGTCGATCAGGATGTTCTTCCCGCACGCATTCAAATAGTGACAACTTCCTGTTACTTCATGGGCCGCTCCAATAAAGCTAAGTCTCATACGTTCAACCCCTTTTTCTTTTTATTATAGCATCTTCTTGGAGCATTTTGCACTATTTTTCTGAAAATATCGACATTTCTATCTATTTTCTATGAATATTTCACCATCTCCCTCTTTAATCTCTGCATAATCTTCTTTTCCAGACGCGATATGTAAGACTGTGAGATCCCCAGAAGGTCCGCAACCTCCTTCTGAGTCCTCTCCTCCCCGTCGGGCATTCCCAGGCCAAAACGCATCTTTATGATGGTCCGCTCCCTCCCGGACAGACGGTTGATCGCCTTGATCAGAAGCTTCCGTTCCGCCTCATTTTCCAGATCCTTATAGATCGTATCCTCCTCCGTTCCCAGAATGTCCGACAACAGCAGCTCATTGCCGTCCCAGTCCACGTTCAGCGGCTCGTCGATGGAGACCTCCATCTTCGTCTTATTATTCCTCCGAAGATACATCAGGATCTCATTTTCAATACAGCGCGAAGCATAGGTCGCAAGCTTGATATTCTTATCCGGATTGAATGTATTGATCGCCTTTATTAGCCCGATCGTCCCTATAGAGATCAGATCCTCCACGCCGACCCCGGTGTTGTCGAATTTCTTCGCGATATACACCACCAGCCGTAAGTTGTGTTCGATCAGAAGCTTCCTCGCCGTCTCGTCATCTTCAGATCCCAACTCGTTGATCGCCTCCGTCTCTTCCCTTGTATCAAGCGGCGCCGGCAGGATATCCGATCCGCCGATGTAGTGAACGTCTCTCTTATCCGGGAAAAACAACGTCCGAAAATCCGGTACTACCTTTAATTTAAAATGATGCGGTACTGCAACTCTTATTACCATAATTCTACTCCTCCTGTTGTAACCGGCCTTTCGCACAGGCCGATCGTCATATCTTTCATTCCACAATTAATCAGCGCTCCCGAGAAGATCGGGATTCAAAATCATCTCATAACGGTCAGCCGTCATATCCTCCTCACAGATGGCCGCAAGCGGCTTCTCAATCCATTCCTTTTCTTTTCTGCATACATACATCCCATCCAGCGTGATCAATGGCATTACACCTTCCGCTTTTCCGATAGAGTGATATGGAATATACCGTATTCCTGTTATGTCATTTCCTTCATAGAGTTCTTCTGCAACTTTTTTATCAATAATACTGACCGGTTTCCCTGTAATATCATCCTTCAGACAGTTGCCTGTATCGATCAACGCCTGCACCCGCCGGCTCCTTGCTCCGTTGCGAAGGATCACCTGACACCTGTAATGGCTCTGCCTCGCCAGATATACAAGCAGACTCCAGATTCCTGATACCGCAAAGAAGCTTAAGCCTGCCAGTATTATGAAAAAGCTCCCCAGTCGTACATACTGCCCCAGGAATTGGAATACGCCGCCTGTCAGGAATCCGCAGATATACAGCAGCACCCACGCTCTTACGAACTCCCGTACGCCTCGTATCCCAAGCCCGGTTCCGATCATTGCGATGCCGGGCAGGCCATGGAACAATATGAATTTTACCGGCGCATACGGAATCGGAATACATACGATCAGACAAGTCAGAAATGCTCCCGCCGCCGCTCCCAGGACGATACGCCCAAAGGGGGCGGAGCATTTCAGCATCCTGCCGGTGATCCCCAGAAGGATGACATCCATCGTAAAATTCTCCAGGAAAAATACGTCTATGTATAATTCATAATACACGTTCCACCTTCTTCCTTCTTATAACGATCAGTGACACAAAATCGATTGGTACTTAAGCAAGATTAATTATACGAGCTGACGTGAAAAGATTTTGTCATATGGTGGGGTGAATCACAATTATCGTTCGACAGTTCAAAAGAACCACAAGATATAGATATTCAGAAAATGGATTTGTGGGAATTACTTCGATCAGACACACAAGACTTGGTATCCTTTTTTGACATAAAAGAAAGAATTATAAGAGAATAAACTGGAAATTTCTGACATAATTTGTCAGATCCCCTCGAATCACAGAATTTGAGCTCACATTCTCCCGAAATATTCGACATACCGGCGCTCACAACGGTTAAACCCCCTATACATACCGAATGCCGCCGTAAGTCTAACTACAAAAAGACCCGGACACTGTAAATATGCCCGAATCTTCTGTATTCACATGATATCGCGATATTATTTCTTAAAGAAATCAGGTATCTTAATAGACTGTTCCTTCACTTTGCTGGTCGGAGTCCTTGGCGTATCCAGAGAAGGAGACGTACCGCCTACCGGACGCCTTGGCATCGCCGTTGCGCCGCCCGCCTTAGGCGCGCCCATCCCATAGTCCAGTCTCGCACTACCCTGTCCGCCCGGCTGCAGCGGTCTCTCATATACAGGAGAACGCATCTCCACTCCGCCGTGGGCAATCGTTGAATTCCTCGGCGTCTCAAGCCTTGACTTGAGCTTGGAAGCGCTTCCGCCTACGTTGTGAAGACCGGTTGCGATCACTGTGATCGTAGCTTCGTCTGTCCTGGAATCATCATACATCGCACCAAAGATGATATTCGCATCCTCTCCGGCAAGATCCTGTACGTACTCGGCCGCATCGGAGGCATCCATCAGAGTGATATCACCTGATACATTGATGATCACATGAGATGCTCCGGCAATCGTCGTCTCAAGCAGTGGACTGGAAACCGCCTGCTTCACGGCCTCCAGAGCCTTGTCGTCACCGCGGCCCTGTCCGATACCGATATGTGCAATACCCTTGTCCGTCATAACAGTCTGGACATCGGCAAAGTCAAGGTTGATCAGCGCAGGTACATTGATCAGGTCGGTAATACCCTGGATACCCTGCTGCAATACCTCGTCCGCCTTCTTAAGCGCCTCCGGCATCGTGGTACGCCTGTCCACCACCTCAAGCAGCTTATCATTGGGGATCACGATCAGTGTATCTACACTCTCCTTAAGCTTCTCTATCCCTGAGAGGGCATTATTCATACGTGTCTTCGATTCGAAACGGAACGGCTTCGTAACAACACCGACTGTCAGCGCTCCTAATTCCTTCGCTATCCTGGCAACAACCGGCGTCGCTCCCGTACCGGTGCCGCCTCCCATACCGCAGGTAACGAACACCATGTCCGCCCCCTTAAGCGCTGAAGATACTTCTTCCGCACTCTCTTCTGCCGCCTTCTCTCCGATCTCCGGTCTTGCTCCCGCTCCAAGCCCCTTGGTGATCTTCTCTCCGATCTGCATCAGCGTCGGCGCCTTGCACAACTGAAGCGCCTGCTTGTCTGTATTAATCGCAATAAATTCAACACCGGCAATCTGCTCATCGATCATACGGTTCACGGCATTATTGCCGCCTCCTCCGACTCCAACAACGATAATTTTTGCCGCCGCTTCTGATTCGTTCGTCTTAATTTCTAGCAAGGGTTTCTCCTCCTTTGTTATCCTTATTATATATCATACAT
>CANTDX010000037.1 GCA_947652615.1 uncultured Dorea sp.
GGAAGTATGATTCTCTATCATGGTTCTTTTTTAGAGATTGCAAAGCCGGATTTGGCTCATTCTCGCCCCAATGTTCCTATTCCGAAGAATGGCTGGATTTTATTCTGAACTGCCGCAGCGGAAAAGATTCAACAGATTATGACCTTGTTGTGGGTGGTGTTGCCAATGATAAGGTGTTCAATACGGTGGAATTGTTTTTTGACGGATTGATTGACAAGGCGGAAGCAATCAACCGCCTGCGTTATGACAAGCCCAACCTGCAAATTTGTTTCCGCACAGAGAAAGCACTGTCTCTGCTGCATTTTGAAGGGAGTGAAACAGTATGACAGCGAACCCGATTTTACTTCAGAAAAAATACAGCCGTGTCATTGAGTGTTTTGCCAGACAGCAGGAGATTTCACTGGATGCGGCGTTGAATTTCTTTTATCATTCCGAGGTCTATCAACTGATCCGTGATGGTGTTTCCGATATGCACTGCATGAGTGATGTGTACCTGGCAGAAGAACTGGAACAGGAATATCAGACAAAACAATAAAAAGTTATATACTGCGTAGCGGATTGAGAGCGAGGTGTTATGATGACCATAGAAGAAATTCTCGCAGGAGAATCTAAGAATGTGGAGTTCAAAGAGAGCCTCCCTGAGAAAAATATCAAATATATGAAGTCTGTGGTTGCCTTTGCAAATGGAACAGGGGGAAAGATCATTTTCGGAATTGCTGATAAGACCAGAGAAGTGGTCGGCTTTGACAAGGAAGATGTATTCAAGGAAATGGATGCCATTGCCAATGCCGTGTCAGATAGCTGTGAACCGGCAATTATCCCAGATATTACTTACAGACCGTTGATGGCAAGACGGTTATTATTGTAGAGGTTTCCGAAGGCAGACAGCGCCCATATTATATCAAAGCTCTTGGCAGAGAAGGCGGAGTGTATGTTCGTATTGCCGGAACTACCCGCCTTGCTGATGAGTATATGATAAAAGAGCTGCTGTTTGAGGGCAGCAACCGCTACTTTGACCAGGCCTTGTGTATCGAGCTGACGATCACAGACGAAGATATTGATGCTCTTTGCAAAGCGATGAAGGAGCAGGCGGTCAAGAATGCTCATAATGAAGAACAGAAAGCATCTATCAAAGATGTTGGCAAGCAACAGCTGCGTTCCTGGGGCGTTTTGATTGAGCGTGATGGAAAAGATTATCCGTCTAATGCCTTTGCCATTTTGACAGGCTGCGGAGGACTTCATGTTGCAACGCAATGTGGCGTGTTTAAGGGGGCAACCAAAGAAGTTTTTGTTGACCGGAGGGAGTACACGGGTCCATTGTGGGAACAAATAGACGAAGCATTTCAATTTGTTCTGCGAAATATTCATTTGGGTGCTACTATTGTAGGTATTTATCGCCAAGATGTTTATGAAATTCCGCCGGACGCCATTCGTGAGTTAATCATCAATGCGATGGTACATCGTAGTTATCTGGATCATGGTACGATACAAGTTGCAGTGTATGATAACCGATTGGAAATTACGTCTCCAGGAAAGTTGCCAATGGGACAAACCTTGGAGCGTATGAAAGAAGGCTATTCCAAAATCAGAAATGAAGCTCTTGCTCGTGCTTTTTCATACATGAATCTGATTGAGCATTGGGGAAGCGGCATTCCGAGAATTATAGGCAAAGTAAAAGCTGCCGGATTGCGGGAACCGGAGTTCATTGGCGGCGAAGTCGATCTGCGTATAAATATATATCGAGGACGAGAAAAATCCATCTGCAACACAGGCATATTACGCTGAACAGATTGGTGTGTCAAAAAGAACTGTTTCACGAATGTTTGTTGCTTTACAGGAAAAAGGTGTATTGGTACAGAACGGAACAAAGAGAAAATCAAATTGGACAATTGTAAAGTAGGAGGAGCAGCATAGATACAGACAAAGTAATACAAGACTTAAACCGCAGATTCGCTGCTCCTCTTCCAGATCTGGTAATTGCGGATGAGCAGGGCTTGCAGGTGCCGCAGCGTGAGCCGTTCCAGATTGACATTGCATTTGTGGTGGATGAGTTTGATTTCTTTAGTTAATACAAACCCTTGTGAAGCCCGTAAAACAGGGCTTCACAAAATTTTTATAAAGAATTAGCACTCAATCCTTGACTTGGCTAATAAATTGCGTTATTGTTATATCGTAAATAGAACAACAATCTATTCAGCATTTCAAAAGGAGGCTGTAACTATGAATATAAATAAATTTACGCAGAAGTCTATCCAGGCAGTCCAGGGCTGTGAGCGCATCGCAATGGAGTACGGCAACCAGGAGATCGAGCAGGAGCATCTCTTATACGCGCTGATCACCCAGGAAGACAGCCTGATCCTCAAGCTCATGGAGAAGATGGGGATCGATAAGAATGTGATCGTGAACCGCACAGAAGAGGCGCTGCGCAAGCGCACGAAGGTCCAGGGCGGGCAGCAGTTTATCGGCCAGGACCTTAACAAGGCGCTGATCCATGCGGAGGATGAAGCGAAGCAGATGGGAGACGAATATGTATCGGTGGAGCATCTCTTCCTGTCACTGATGAAGCATCCTAACAGAGAACTTAAGACGATCTTCCGGGAAATGGGCATCAAGAGGGATGATTTTCTGAAAGCATTGTCCACGGTCAGAGGCAATCAGCGGGTGACCAGTGATAATCCGGAAGATACCTACGATACACTGAACAAATACGGTTCAGACCTTGTGGAGCGTGCGAGGGAGCAGAAGTTAGATCCGGTGATCGGGCGGGATTCGGAGATCCGTAATGTGGTCCGGATCCTCTCACGGAAGACGAAGAATAATCCGGTTCTGATCGGGGAGCCGGGCGTTGGTAAGACGGCAGTCGTGGAAGGTCTGGCGCAGAGGATCGTCCGGGGAGATGTGCCGGAGGGATTGAAGGATAAGACCATATTTTCATTGGATATGGGCGCGTTGGTGGCGGGAGCCAAGTACCGCGGAGAGTTTGAAGAGCGGTTGAAGGCGGTTCTCGAGGATGTGAAGAACAGCGACGGCAGGATCATACTCTTTATCGACGAGCTTCATACCATTGTGGGCGCAGGCAAGACGGACGGAGCCATGGATGCAGGCAACATGTTAAAGCCCATGCTTGCAAGAGGCGAGCTTCACTGTATCGGGGCGACGACGCTGGATGAATACCGTCAGTATATCGAGAAGGACGCCGCGCTGGAACGCCGTTTCCAGCCGGTTATGGTGGATGAGCCGACGGTGGAGGACGCGATCTCTATCTTAAGAGGATTGAAGGAGCGGTATGAAGTCTTCCACGGGGTGAAGATTACGGACAGCGCGCTGGTGGCGGCGGCCACCTTGTCCGAGCGTTATATCTCAGACCGTTTCCTGCCGGATAAGGCGATCGACCTGGTGGATGAGGCATGCGCGCTCATTAAGACAGAGCTTGATTCCATGCCGACGGAGCTTGACGAGCTGCAGCGCAAGATCATGCAGATGGAGATTGAGGAGGCGGCGCTTAAGAAGGAGGATGACCGTCTAAGCAGGGAGCGGCTGGAGCATCTGCAGCAGGAGTTGGCAGAACACAGGGAAGAATTTGCCGGCAAGAAGGCACAATGGGACAATGAGAAGGTGGACGTAGAGCGTGTCCGGAAGATTCGGGAAGAGATCGAACAGGTGAACAAGGACATCGAGAAAGCCCAGCAGTCTTATGACCTGAACCGGGCGGCGGAATTACAGTATGGAAGGCTGCCGCAGTTACAGAAGCAGTTGGAAGAGCAGGAGGCGAAGGTTAGGGACGAGGATAAGTCTCTGGTGCATGAGAGTGTGACGGACGATGAGATCGGCAGGATCGTATCACGCTGGACGGGAATCCCGGTTGCGAAGCTGAATGAGAGCGAGCGGAGCAAGACTCTTCATCTGGCAGAGGAGCTTCACAAGCGTGTGATCGGCCAGGACGAAGGAGTAGAATTGGTGACGGAAGCCATCATCCGATCCAAGGCGGGGATCAAGGATCCGACCAAGCCGATCGGTTCCTTCCTGTTCCTTGGCCCTACGGGCGTAGGGAAGACGGAGCTTGCGAAGGCATTGGCGGAGAGCCTGTTTGATGATGAGAGCAATATGGTCCGTATCGATATGAGTGAATATATGGAGAAATATTCGGTATCCAGGCTGATCGGAGCGCCTCCGGGATATGTCGGATATGACGAAGGCGGGCAGTTGACGGAGGCAGTCAGGAGGAAACCGTATTCGGTAGTGCTCTTTGATGAGGTGGAGAAGGCTCATCCGGACGTATTCAATGTGCTGTTGCAGGTATTGGACGACGGACGGATCACGGATTCCCAGGGGCGCACGGTTGATTTCAAGAATACGATCCTGATCATGACCTCGAATATCGGTTCTTCTTATCTGTTGGACGGCATTGACGAGCAGGGAAATATAAGCGAGGAGAGTCAGGAGCTTGTGATGAACGATCTGCGGGCGCATTTCAGGCCAGAGTTTTTGAATCGGCTGGACGAGATGATCCTGTTCAAACCGTTGACGAAAGGAAATATTTACGGCATTATTGACTTACTGATAGCGGATGTGAACAGAAGGCTCGCGGATCGGGAGATCTCGATCGCGCTTACGGAAGCGGCGAAGAATTACGTGGTGGAGGGCGGCTATGACCCGACTTATGGCGCGAGACCCTTGAAGCGTTATCTGCAGAAGAATGTGGAGACCCTTGCCGCGCGGCTGATGCTGAAAGGCGATGTGGGCGCGCAGGATACGATCCTGATCGATGTGATGGATGGGAAGCTTACCGCTTGCACTGGTGTGAGAGGATAATGCTGAAAAGAAGCGGAGACTTCGGGGATGATTCCCTGGAGTCTCTTTTAAAGTGGTGCGCCTAGCGGCGCAGGTTTCTTAAGGGTGCCTTCGTTATGTACTTGTAAAATATCTATAGCTGGAATATAATTGTACATAGAAGAGAGGCGTATCCTTATGAAATGTTTTAATACAGCGGGAATTTGTATTCCAGAGAAGAATTACATGGCAGATACCTCGGCGACAATTGGGCAGATTATTGACCGGTATATTTCACCCGGGAAATATTTTACAATAGACCGACCCAGACAATGCGGGAAGACAACGACTTTATATCTGTTAGAAGAACAATTGAAGAAAGATTCTATTGTGTTAAGCTTAAGCTTTGAATCCGCAGATGAGTTGTTCGTATCACTCTATGCACTGGCAGCAGGCTTCATCCGTAAGGTCGCCCGCATCTTGAAGGTTCAAGGTATATCGGAGAAAATAGTCCAAGATTGGCAGCAGTCCATATCGAGGGAATTTCCTTTTGACGATCTGGGGCAGCGGATCACGGAACTATGTATGAACTGCGGACAGGATGTTATTCTGATGATTGATGAAGTGGACAAGAGCTCGGATAATCAGATTTTCCTTTCTTTTCTGGGACTTCTCAGGGAAAAATATCTGGAGCAGATGAAGGGGAAGGACAAGACATTCCGATCCGTGATTCTTGCCGGTGTATACGATATAAAGAATCTGAAACTTAAGCTGCATCCGGGTGCAGAACCCAAATACAACAGTCCGTGGAATGTTGCTGTTGATTTTAATCTGGATATTAATTTATCGCCGGAAGAGATTGCCTCTATGCTCAGGGATTATGAGAAGGACTGGAACACGGGGATAGATATTACGTGGATGAGCAACATCTTATATGAGTATACTTCTGGTTATCCCTTCCTGGTTTCTAAGTTATGCCAGATCATGGCACAGAATGGCCGGACAGGGTGGAGTCAGGATGGATTTCAATGTGCGGTTCGGGAATTATTAAAGGCTCCTAATACATTATTTGATGATATGAGTAAGAAACTGGCTGAATATCCGGAATTAAAGGAGATGATCCAGAGTATTCTGTTCCAGGGAAAGAAATATGCCTACGAGGCCGAAAATCACAGGATCAGCATAGGTAAGATGTTCGGGTTTCTGACAGAAAAACAGGGAATGGTCAGTATTTCCAACAGGATTTTTGAAATGAAGCTGTATAATCTTCTGATTTCGGAGAATGAGACGGACAGCAGGATTTTTACGGCTGCCGATATGGAAAAGAATCAGTTTATTAGAGACGGGTTTCTCCATATGGAGTTGGTCATGCAGAAGTTCTGCGAATATTTCGGCGAGATCTATGCCGATGCGGACGACAAATTTATCGAAGATAATGGAAGAAGAATATTTCTGATGTTTTTAAAACCGATTATCAATGGAAGCGGGAATTATTATATCGAATCCAGAACACGGAATATGAAGCGGACAGATATTATCATAGACTATAAAGGTATTCAAAGTGTTGTCGAACTCAAAATTTGGCATGGACAAGAATATAATCGGCGCGGGGAAGATCAATTGGCAGAATATCTGGAATATTATCATTTGAAAAAGGGGTATATGCTTAGTTTTAATTTTAATAAGCGCAAGCAGACCGGGATGCGGCAGATCATATTGGGTGACAAGCTGCTGATAGAGGCAGTTGTGTAGAAGATCGGCGGCGCAGAACGAACTGCGCCGTCAGTCTATTTGAGCCTGATCTCATAATATTTTACAAAATAAATCACAAACATTACGAGCCCGATAAACAGGATGGCAAGGCCGATTCCGGTGCCGTTGTTTTCAGGAAAGTAGTAGTTTATAACGAAATGAACGGGCGACAACAGCAAAGCGATTGCCAGCCATATGGTTTCGATTCGTTTAAAGCTTTTCTGTGCTTTTTCCTTCTTAGACTGCAGTTCCATAAGATTCTCTTCTGCTTTTTCCTGATAATTTTCCATAGCGATCCTTTCTCCGGAGAGCAGTTCATTGACGGTGATTCCTAAGATGCCGCATAGTTCCAGCATGATAGATACATCGGGACAGCTCTTTCCCGTCTCCCATTTGGAGACTGCCCGGTTGGTGATGTTAAGTTGTTCCGCCAGCTGCATTTGTGTAAGATTCTTCTCTTTACGGCATGCGGCGATGAATTTCCCGATTGCTTCTTGATTCATTTCTTGACCTCCTTGTAGCTATCATACTTGACAAAACACCGGCAGAGAAGGAATTGACGGTGGATTTTTGTGAATTCAACCGTTGGTTGAATGGAAAATGATGAGTGATAAGGATAATTATATGCGTTTATTCGTTTTATATCAATAAGCTAATGATGTGTAAAACGAAAGAAGTTTTGAGGGTTGTTTTTAATAGAATTGTCTGATAAAATCTTGATAAAGCAGATTCATTTATTAATGTACTTGGAATAAGTGTCTAAAATGCAGGGAGATTTTATATGGCTGAAAATCAGAATGTAGAGTGGAAAGAATCTTGGCGTGATGAATATTTGAAATGGATATGTGGCTTTGCAAATGCTCAAGGCGGGAAGATATATATTGGAACGAAAGATGACGGTACTATTATTGGAGTAAAAAATAGTAAGAAATTATTAGAAGATATTCCGAATAAGATTCAAAATACGTTGGGTATTGTAGCGGATGTAAATTTGTTATCAAAGAATGAATTGGAATATATTGAAATCGTTGTGAATCCATGGGCATTCCCTGTGAATTATAATGGAGAATATCATTATAGAAGCGGAAGTACCAAACAACAGTTAAGAGGTAATGCACTAACTAATTTTTTGATGATGAAGACAGGAATGAAGTGGGATTCCGCAACAGTATCTAACATTTTGATTACAGATTTGGATAAGGAAAGTTTTGACATCTTTCGGAGAGAAGCTCTGCGAAGCGGACGTATGACAAAAGAGGATTTGAACATTTCTAATGAGGAACTTTTAGATAAATTAGATTTGTTGGTGAATGGGAAGTTAAAGCGTGCCGGTGCATTATGTTTTTACAGAATACCAGAAAAGGTGATTGGCGGATGCTATGTGAAGATTGGAAAGTTTGAAGGCAGTGAATTAATGTATCAGGATGAGGTACATGGTTCGTTGCTTATTATAGCTGACAGAGTAATTGATTTGATATATTTAAAATACTTAAGAGCAGCTATTTCTTATTATAAAGATACAAGGGTGGAGACTTATCCATTTGCGCGGGAAGCAGTACGGGAAGCGGTGTTTAACGCTCTTATCCATTGTAATTGGGCAGATAATGTTCCAATTCAGATTCGAATAGAAGAAGATGTTATGTTTATCAGTAATTGCAGTATGCTTCCATTTGGGTGGACTGCTGAGACACTTTTAGGTTCACATACATCTAAACCCTATAATCCGGATATTGCCAAAGTGTTTTATCGTGCAGGTTATATTGAAAGTTGGGGACGTGGTATTCAAAAAATATGTGATGCTTGTAAAAATCTGGGAGCTGAAGAACCAGAATATATCATTCACGGTGAGGATATCATGGTCAAATTCAAAGCACTTCCAAGTGCTAAGGTGACTGAAAAGGTGACTGAAAAGGTGACTGAAAAGGTGACTGAAAAAATATTGGATACTTTGAATGAGGAATATGAAAAAATATTGAATATTTTATGTGAGAAACCATCGTCGACGTATATAGAGATAGCGGAGGCTCTGAATGTCAGTCGAAAGACTGTTTCTAAAAAGATTAAAATATTAAAAGAAAAAGGATTGATTGTCAGAGTTGGATCTGCAAAGAAAGGGTATTGGAAAGTAATTTAAATGTCAGTCATATTTCATATAGATGTGAACTCCGCTTACCTTAGCTGGACAGCGGTGGAGCAATTGAAAAACGGTGCGAAGAGAGACTTAAGGCTGATCCCTGCTATCATCGGAGGGGATCAGAAGTCACGGCACGGCGTTGTGCTGGCGAAGTCGATCCCGGCGAAGAAGTACGGCATTCGTACAGGGGAACCGGTTGCGAATGCCTTCCGCAAGTGTCCGGGGCTTGTGATGGAATCACCGGACCATAAGCTGTACAGACAGTACAGTGACAGGCTTATGGATTTCCTGAAGGAATATACCAGGGTATGCGGCGCCGGGGGTCAGGGAGAAGCTACGGCAACCATTGAGCAGGTAAGCGTGGATGAATGTTATGTGGATGTCACGGAATTCGTGAAGAGATACAGTTCACCGGTTGACGGTGCAATGGAGATCAAGAACGAGGTGTACCGGCGGTTTGGATTCACGGTAAATGTGGGGATCTCAGGCAATAAGCTTCTGGCGAAGATGGCGTCGGATTTCGAGAAGCCGAATAAAGTACATACATTATTTCCGGAAGAGATCCAGGTGAAGATGTGGCCGCTGCCGGTGTCTGAGCTCTATATGGCAGGCCGCTCCAGTGTGGAGATCTTGCAGAAGCTTGAGATCCATACGATCGGAGATCTTGCGTGCATGGATCCGAAACTCTTAGAACTGCATCTGAAGAGCCATGGCAGGAAGCTGTGGGAATTCGCCAATGGAATCGGCAGTGAGGTGGTGGAGGCCGAGCCGCCGGAGGCGAAGGGGATCGGGAATTCTACCACTTTGTCTCAGGATGCGGTCACGGAAGAAGAGGCAGGGGAAGTATTAAAAGTTCTTGCAGCCAGTGTGGGCAGAAGGCTTCGAAGGGCAGGGCAGAAGGCGAAGATGCTGAGCGTGGAGATCAAGTACCATACGTTCGAGAGTGTGTCTCATCAGAGACAGCTTAGTAAGGCAACGAGTCAGGATCAGGAGATTTTTGAGGAAGCTATGGTGCTGTTTCGGGAATTATGGGAAGGCACGCCGATTCGTCTGCTGGGGATCCGCAGTTCGAAGCTTACTGAGGAGAGCGAGCCGGTGCAGATGAGCTTGTTTGATCCGCTGTTTCAGCCGGACCCGAAGCGGGAGAAGAAGGAGAAGATCAATCAGGCGCTTGAGAAGGTGCGGAAGAAGTACGGGGATGGGATTGTCAGGAAAGGGGTATCTTAAACAATCTTAAGTTTCTATATTGACAAAGAGATATTCTATGGATATACTAATAATCAGAAGAGCAGCTGCGAATTATATTTTTATAGTTTGCAGTTGCTTTTTTTGTTATTTCCGCGAGCAACGAGCCAAGCGGGCATGCTTGCATGCACATTTGGCGACTGCAGCGGGGTCTTTGACTAATTTCGGAAGAGGCTGTTCATAGCCTGTAATCGGATATACAGTTTAGTTACGAAGCGGGAGGTAATTATGATGAAGAGTGTAAAATGGAAAGAATTGGGGATCGATATTCTGGTTGACATCGCGGCGAGCATGCTGATCGCTGTCGGAATCTATAATTTCGCATTGAATGCGAATTTCCCGGTGGCGGGATTCTCGGGGATTGCGATCATCCTGTACCACCTGTTCGGGCTTCCGGTCGGCGCAGGGACGCTGCTTTTGAATGTTCCGGTCTCCATCTTCTGTTACAAATTCCTTGGCAGGACATTTTTCCTGAAATCCGTCAAGACCATGATCATATCTTCGGCTTTCATGGATTATATTGCGCCTATGTTTCCGGTGTATGACGGGAACCGGCTGCTTGCCGCGCTCTGTATGGGGGTTTTAAGCGGCGCGGGATATGCCGTTGTATTTATGCGCGGGTCGTCCACGGGAGGGCAGGATTTTATCAGTATGTCTATCAAGAAGGTGAAGCCGCATATTACACTGGGAATCATTACATTCGTCCTGGATATGACGACGATTGTGCTGGGAAGCGTGATTGTGTTCAAGGATATTGACGGATTTATCTACGGTGTGATCGTGACTTATCTTATGGCGATCGTGATGGACCGGATCTTGTACGGAATTGATGAAGGCAAGATGACGCTGATTGTGACGGAGCATGGCGCCGAGGTCGCGGAATGTATAGACGAATATTCGGGAAGAGGTTCTACCATATTGAAAGGGATGGGAAGCTATTCTAAGCAGCACAAGGATGTGGTGATGTGCGCGTGCAATAATAAGCAGATGTATACTATCAAGAAGCTGGTGAGGCAGATTGACCCCAAAGCATTCACGATCATCATGGAGTCGAATGAGGTTGTGGGAGAAGGGTTTAAGGAGAATGTATAGGCAGTATTTCTGTGTATATGCCAAAGTGCGTTGTGCTTTTTATTGGAAGTGGTTATAATGGTTATAATACAGAAAAAGGAGACGGGGCATATGACCATAGGATCAAGAATGAAACTGCCTGTTGGAATAGAGAGTTTTGAAGAAATCCGCACGGAAGGTTTCTATTATATTGATAAGACAGGTCTGATCAGGGAACTGCTTGAGGGGTGGGGAAAAGTCAATCTTTTTACACGTCCAAGACGGTTTGGAAAATCTCTGAATATGAGTATGCTGAAAAGTTTTTTCGAAATCGGAGCAAAGAAGGAATTGTTTGAGGGGCTTGCGATTTTCAAAGAACGTGCATTGTGTGAGGAATATATGGGACAATTTCCTGTAATTTCTATCACTTTCAAGGGGATTGAAGGTACTGACTTTCAGACTGCCAGGGGAATGCTGCGCTATGAACTGAAAAGAGAGATTGAGAGATATCAGTTTTTGATTGACAGTGACAGATTAACAGAGATAGAAAAGCAGAATTATTATGAATTGTTAAACTTGGAAACACAGGAAATTATGCAGGTATCGTTGGCGTTATTGGCCAGGCTTTTATATAAGCATTTTGGGAAGAAAGTCATGATTTTGATAGACGAGTATGATGTACCGTTAGCGAAGGCGCAGCAGAATGGATATTATGAAGAAATGACTGCGCTGATCCGGGGCATATTTGAACAGGCGTTGAAAACCAACGACAGTCTTTATTTTGCTGTGCTTACAGGCTGCCTGCGTGTGTCGAAGGAGAGTATTTTTACCGGGTTGAACAATCCAAAGATATTTTCGATTGCAGATGTAAGGTGTGATGAGTATTTTGGGTTTACAGATGATGAGGTTTTGCGGTTGCTTGACTATTATGGATTTTCGGAGCAGTATCACACGGTAAAGGAGTGGTACGATGGATATCATTTTGGTCATTCAGAGGTATATTGTCCTTGGGATGTAATCTGTTATGTAGATGATCTGTGCCAGGATCCGGAAGCGTGTCCGCAGGAGTACTGGATGAATACAAGCAGCAATGATATTATCCATACATTTCTTTCCAGGGCAAAATCGGCCACGGTGAAGAGGCAGATAGAGAGACTGATGGATGGAGAGACCATCATTCAGACCATTCAGGATAAGCTGACCTATAAGGAAATGTATGATTCTATCGAAAATATGTGGAGTGTGCTGTTTATGACTGGATATTTGACGCAGCATGGAAAAGCTCAGGGCAGAAAGCGTCCGCTTGTAATCCCCAATATAGAGATTAAGAATATATTTTCTGAACAGATACTAGAATATTTCTTTGAAAATGAGAAGCAGGATGGAAAAAGTATAGATATTTTGTGTAATGCTCTGAAAAATGGAGATTCCGAAGGCGCGGAGATACAGTTTACCTATTATTTGAATCGGATCATCAGTATTCGAGATACTGCTGTCCAGAAAAAAGATAAAGAAAATTTTTATCATGGTATGTTATTAGGCCTTCTTGGGTTTAAAGAGTCCTGGAGCGTGTCTTCGAACAGAGAATCTGGTGATGGGTTTGCAGATATACTGATTGAGACAGAGGATAAAGCAGGGGGTACGCGGTCTGGAATTGTGATAGAGATGAAATATTCAGAGACAGAAAATATGGATACGGCAATCAAGGAAGCGCAAAGGCAGGTGGAAGAGAGAAACTATGCTGCCTGGCTTTGGGAAAGAGGCTGTGAACCTGTCTTGAAATACGGGATTGCGTGTCATAAGAAGCAGTGCAGGGTTGTATTAATTTGAAGCAAAATGTTAGGAATCCCAGAGGAAATATTGCGGTTGTTGAAATAAGATAAGGCGTATTGATTATGTGCAATTATGCCGAATTATTTATTTTTTTCATATATAATATTGACATATTTTATGAAGTATGATAATTTGTTATTATGATAATAAAAACATAGCAAAAGAAACGCACAGACATGTGCAGATTGTGAATTCAGTAACGGCGGATATTACGTACAGAAAGAGGCAGCTATGAATGTAGGCGCAGTGATCGCGGCGGCGGACAGGCCCCTGGGGACAGACGATGAGGGGCAGATCATGAAGATCGGGAACCTTACGTTAGCCGAGAGGATCGTGATTAATTTCCAGAGAGCCGGCATTAAGGATATTGCGGTGGTGACCGGCGCTTTGGCAGAGCAGGTGGAGAAGTCCCTGCACAGGTTTGGAGTCACATTTTTGAAGAATGAGAATTATGAGAATTCGGAGCTGTTTGATTCTGCCAGGATCGGGCTTAAGTATCTGGAGAACCGCTGTGACCAGGTCTTCTTCTGTCCGGTGGATATCCCCTTCTTTACGGAGCAGACGCTTAAGAGCCTGTTGGAGCAGCCGGGAGAGATTGTGATTCCCAAGTATAACGGCAGGAGAGGACATCCGGTACGTTTTGATGCCAGGCTCATTCCTTCGATACTGAAGTATCAGGGGGAGCGGGGACTTAAGGGTGCCTTGGATTCCCTGGGAGCTGCGGCGCAGGAGGTGTCGGTTGACGATGAGGGAGTCGTGGTGGATGCAGACATTCCCGGCAACTATCAGCACATTCTCAAGAGCCATGACGCGAAGCTGATGCGGCCGCAGGTGAAGGTAAGGCTTGCGAATCACAGACCTTTCTTCGGACCCGGAGCAGTGACGCTGCTTCGTCAGATCGACAGACTGGAATCGGTGAGAGAGGCCTGCGGGAAGATGGGGATCTCCTACAGTAAGGGGTGGACGATCATCCGCACGGCGGAGGAAGAGCTTGGTTACAAGATCGTGGAGCGCCAGCACGGCGGGAAGAACGGCGGCGCAGCCTATGTGACGGAGCGGGGGAAGAAGCTGCTGCAGAAGTTTGAGCGGTATGAAGAGCAGGTAGAGAAGGCAGCGCTTCAATTATTTGAAGATATTTTTTTGGACAGCGATTTATTTTGAAAAAACAATCGGGAGAAGACGCAGATGAAATTAATGAAAACAGAAGAGGCGGTAGGACAGATCCTATGCCATGATATCACACAGATTATCAAGGGGGTCACCAAGGATGCGGTGTTCCGTAAGGGACACGTGATCCGCGAAGAGGACATTCCGGTTCTCTTAAGCGTGGGCAAGGATCATATCTATATCTGGGAGAACAACGAGAACATGCTGCATGAGAATGAGGCGGCGCAGATTCTTTACGATATCTGTAAGAATGACCATATGAAACCAACGGAAGTGAAGGAAGGGAAGATTGAGCTGATCGCGGAGTGCGGCGGCGTCCTCAAGATCGACCGGGAGAAGCTTACCCGGGTCAATTCGCTGGGGGAGATGATGATCGCAAGCCGCCACGGGGATTTCCCGGTGAAGGCGGGAGATAAGATCGCCGGGACGAGGATCATTCCATTGGTGATCGAGAAGGAGAAGATGGAGCGGGCGAGGAAAGCCGGCGGTGATGCCCCGATCTTCACGATCCTGCCGTTTCAGAAGAAGAAGGTGGGGATCGTCACCACGGGAAATGAAGTATTCCACGGGCGGATACAGGATACATTTACCCCGGTGATACTGGAAAAGCTGTCGGAATATGATGCGGAGGTGGTCGGTCATGAGGTCAGCGACGATAATCACGAGCGTATCACGGCATGTATTCAGAAGTTGATCGGCCAGGGTGCGGATATGGTGATCTGTACCGGGGGGATGAGTGTGGATCCGGACGACAAGACGCCGCTTGCGATCCGCAATACCGGGGCAGAGGTCGTATCGTACGGGGCGCCGGTGCTGCCGGGGGCGATGTTCCTTCTGGCGTATTATGAGGGAAAGATTCCGGTCATGGGCCTGCCGGGCTGCGTGATGTATGCAAAGCGGACGATCTTCGATCTGGTGCTGCCAAGAGTGATGGCGGGAGAGATCTTAGAGAAGAAGGATCTGGATATCCTCGGCGAAGGCGGCTTATGCCTGTCCTGTCCGGTCTGTACATTCCCGAATTGCGGTTTTGGTAAATAGAAGATAAAACGTCTGTAACAGTGAAGGTATCTGAACTGTTACGATAAATCAGTTGGGAGAGAAGGTAGAGCGATGTTAGAATTTTACAATAAAATTGAGAACGCGGATCCGAACCGTCAGAATCTTACATTGACCGTTGTGGAAGGAGAGGCAGCCGGAGAGAAGGCATTGGTTGTAGATCATAAGTTGATCTGGGAATCTGCGGATCAGGGATATTTTACGGAGCACAGGGAGGAGATCGAGCAGATCCGGGAATGCGGCCTGGTGTCTATAGGCGGGCAGAGCGTATTCTGTGAGCTTCTGGGCGGCGAGAAGAAGATGGTGATCTGCGGAGGCGGCCATGTGTCGATTCCGATTATCCGGATGGGAATGATGATCGGGTTCCAGGTCACGGTACTGGAAGACCGGCCGATGTTTGCGGACAATGCAAGACGTGCGGGTGCGGCAAAGGTGATCTGCGAGCCGTTTGCGGAAGGGCTTAAGCAGATAGAGGGCGACAAGGATACATTCTTTGTGATCGTAACGAGAGGGCACCGGTATGATCAGGTGTGTCTTGAGAGGATTGTGAAAATGCAGCACGCATATATCGGTATGATCGGAAGCCGAAGGCGTGCGGCGCTGGTGAAGGAGCTGGTGATCGAAGCCGGGGGCGATCCGGACGTGGTGAACAGCGTTCATTCACCGATCGGGCTTAACATCGGAGCGGAGACGCCGGAGGAGATTGCCGTCTGTATTATGGCCGAGATCATCGAGGTTAAGAATAAGAGGAGACAGAGCGGCGGATATTCCAGGGAGATGCTCAAGGCAATCCTGGATGTGCCGTGCAGCGAGGTGAAGACGGGCACGGATGCAAGGAACTGCAAGGCGGATGAGGAGAGTAAGGCGCTTAAGGAGCTTATGGCCAGGGAAGATATAGACAGGGGGAAGATATTGACTACGATCGTAGCGCGGAGAGGCTCGGCGCCCCGGGCGGTCGGAACGAAGATGCTGGTGCTGCCGGACGGGAGATGTGTGGGAACCATCGGCGGCGGCTGTGCGGAGGCGGAGGTCTTAAGGAAGGCGCTGTGGATGCTTAGGAGTCAGGAACCAAAGACGAAATTATGCCAGGTTAATATGACAGGGAAGGACGCCGAAGAAGAAGGAATGGTCTGCGGCGGCGTGATCGACGTGTTCCTGGAGTCTGTGTAGGTGGGAATATTATGAGAGATCAATATCAAAGAGAAATAGATTATCTGAGGATATCGGTGACGGACCGCTGTAACTTCCGATGCCGGTATTGTATGCCGGCCAAGGGCGTCGAGTTCGTGGAGCACAGCGAGATCATGACCTATGAAGAGATCCTGCGTTTCTTAAGGATTGCCGCGGGTGTCGGGATCAGGAAGGTGAAGGTTACGGGCGGGGAACCGCTTGTGAGAAAGGGCGTCTGCGGATTCATCCGGGAGGTTGGAGACGTGCCGGGAATCGAGTCTGTCACGTTAACGACGAATGGAGCATTACTGGAAGAGCATCTTCCTGAACTGGAAGCGGCAGGGATCACAGGTATCAATGTCAGCCTGGATACTCTGAATCCTGAGAAATTCCGCCAGATCACAAGATGTGATGATTTTGAACGGGTGTGGAGCGGGCTTCGTGCGGCGGCGCAGACGAAGATTCCGGTCAAGGTCAATTGCATTCCCATGAAGGGCTGCAATGAAGAGGAGCTTGTGGAGATAGCAGAGCTTGCGAAAGCATATCCGGTCACGGTTCGTTTTATCGAGATGATGCCGATCGGAATGGGAACCGGGTATGCAAGGATTCTGCAGGACGAGATCAGGGAGCTCCTGGAAGAACGCTTTGGAACGATGGAATTGGCAGACGAGGTCCTGGGAAATGGCCCGGCAGGTTATTATAAGATAGAGGGTTTTAAGGGGCGGATCGGATTCATCAGCGCGGTCAGCCATGAGTTCTGCGGAAGCTGCAACCGTATTCGTCTGACTGCGGACGGGATCTTGAAGCCTTGCCTGAATTTCGAGAGTCGGGTGAATCTCAAAGAAGAGATGCGAAGCGGGATGACGGATGAAGAGTTAGAGCATTTGCTTAAGCAGGTGATCTATCATAAGCCCAGATGCCATGCATTTGGAGATGAGACGAAGAAGGATATACAGGAAAAACGCCGGATGGCGGGGATAGGAGGATAAAGATGGGAGTTGTAAGAGCAGTCTGCACCAGTGAGAGACGGGGGATTCAGAAGAAGAATGTAGGATCGGCCGATTTCCAGGTGGGATATGGTATTGAGGGAGACGCCCATGGAGGGTACTGGCACAGGCAGGTGAGCCTTTTGTCGGCGGAGAAGATAGATGCATTTAACCAGAAGGGAGCGGGAGTGGAACCCGGAGCCTTTGGGGAGAATCTGGTGGTGGAAGGGTATGATTTCAGAAATCTCCCAGTAGGAACGAGATTCCAGTGTAATGATGTAGTTTTGGAGATGACTCAGATCGGGAAGGAGTGCCATACACACTGTCAGATCTATCAGAAGATGGGGGAATGTATCATGCCGACCCAGGGAGTATTCGCCCAGGTGATCCATGGCGGCACCATTTCCGTAGGGGACGAGATGCGGATGCTCGAAGAGAAGGATTCCAGGTATACGGCGGCGGTGGTGACCATGAGTGATAAGGGAGCGAAAGGGGAGCGGGAGGACTTAAGCGGTCCGCTGATCTGTGAGATGCTTGAAAAAGCAGGATACCGGGTGGCGGAGAAGCTTCTTATCCCGGACGAACAGGTGAGGATTGAGAGGGAACTGACCCGTTTGTCCGACGGCAGGCAGGTGAATCTGATCCTTACGACGGGGGGAACCGGGTTCTCCGAGCGTGACCGGACACCGGAGGCTACCATGGCGGTGGCGACAAGGAATGCACCGGGGATTGCAGACGCGGTCCGTATGCATTCGCTGTCGATTACCGGGCGGGCCATGCTTGGAAGGGGCGTGTCCGTGATCCGGAACAAGACCGTGATCGTGAATCTGCCGGGGAGCAGGAAGGCAGTGCAGGAGAGTCTGGAATACATATTGCCGCATCTTGAGCACGGGGTACAGATTCTAATGGGGGATACGTCGGATTGCGGCGGGAAGTAGAAGGTACGCTTATGAATTATGGTTTAGAAAGTTTGCCGGAGGCAAGCTTTTTAAATAGATACCGATTGCTTTTGGAAAAATAATCGAGAGAATTACATTACAGCAGGAGAGTAAGGATGTTAAAAAGAGTAGTAAGCAGTCTGTTGGCTGCGGTTATGGCGGGAGCATTATTAACAGGATGCGGAGGGAATCCGCCAGAAGAGCAGAAGACAGAGATCCAGGTATTTATCGCGGCCAGCCTGAATACGGTTATGACGGAACTGGCGGAGAAATACAATGAAGAACACCCGGAGGTGAAGATCACCTATAATGCGGACAGCTCCGGTACGCTGCTGACCCAGATAGAGGAAGGATATGAGTGTGATATCTTCTTCTCGGCGGCACAGAAGCAGATGGACCAGCTGGAAGCGGACGGGCTTGTGGAAGAAGGAACCAGGGCGGATGTGGTCAATAATCAGGTAGTGGTCGTGACTTTCAAGGGCAGCGGCACGAAGGTGACCGGACTTGAGAATATTGAGGAGGCTGCAAGCTTCGCATTGGCAGGAGGGAGTGTTCCTGTGGGGAAGTATACCAGACAGGCGTTGGTGAATCTTGGAAAGCTAGGGGAGACGGAGGACGTCTCAACGATAACGACAGAGCAGGTGTCGGATGCGCTGGGGGGTTTAGAGATCAGCGAGCAGGATAATGTGAGCAAGGTGCTGTCAGCAGTGGCGGAAGCATCCTGCGAGGTGGGAACCACTTATTATTCTGATACCTATGGATATGAAGATAAGCTGGGCATATTGGAAACCGTGAGTTATGATCTTACAGGGAATGTGATCTATCCCATTGCCCGGGTGGTCAATGATGAGGCGGACGATGCCCAGAAGGCAGCGGCGGATGATTTCATGAAGTTCATCTTGTCGGATGAGGTGAAGGCTGTGTTTGATATGCATTATTTTGATACAGATGTAGAGTAGTCATTATGTTCGATGCCCTGCTGTTTGTGGCGGGGCTTTGATTGGACGGGAGGTAGCGGCCATATGGGAACGATATGGGATATTTTGAACGATCTGGACTGGAGTCCGCTGTGGATTTCATTAAAAACGGGAGCGGTGGCAACCTTTATCTCTTTCTTCCTTGGGATCTATGCCGCAAGGAAGGTGGTCAAAATGGCGCCCGGGAAGAAGGCGGTCATAGACGGGCTCCTGACCCTTCCTATGGTGCTCCCGCCAACGGTTGCGGGTTTCTTCCTGCTGCTTCTTTTCAGCAGGAGGAGGCCCCTTGGAATCTTCTTGTATGAGAATCTGGATATCAAGGTGGTGCAGACCTGGCTTGGGTGCGTGATCGCGGCGACGGTGATCGCATTTCCGCTGATGTATCGGAATGCCAGGGCGGCGTTCGAGCAGATCGATGTGAACCTTGTGTATGCGGGGAGGACGCTTGGAATGTCGGAGATGCGGATCTTCTGGGAAGTGGTAGTACCAAGTGCGGGGCCTGGAATCGCGTCGGGCACGATCCTGACATTTGCAAGAGCTCTTGGAGAGTACGGGGCGACGTCCATGCTGGCGGGCAATATTCCGGGGAAGACGGGAACTATCTCCCAGAGGATAGCCATGGTGATCCAGGACGGAGATTACGTGACGGCGGGAATCTGGGTCGCGGCCGTGATCCTGATCGCACTTGCTGCGATCATCCTGATGAATCTGATCTCAGGGAAACGGATGAAGACGGTAAAACGATGGTAGAAAGGGAAGCAGGATGGGATTGACGGTATGTATCAAGCGAAAATTAGGTGATTTCTGTCTGGACATTGATATTCAAAGCGAGTCCTCACGTATCGGTATCCTTGGGGCTTCCGGCTGCGGGAAGAGCATGACGTTAAAGAGCATAGCGGGGATCGAGACGCCGGATCTGGGAGTGATCACGGTGAACGGGCAGACCTTCTATCATTCGGATGAAAAGATCAATGTGAAGCCGCAGAAGCGTAAGGTGGGATATCTCTTTCAGAATTATGCATTATTCCCCACGATGACGGTGGCGAAGAATATTGAAGCCGGACTGAAAGGCACCAGGCAGGAGAAGCAGAAGCGGGTGGATGAGATGATCCGTACATTTCAACTGGACGGTTTGAAGGATCATTTGCCGGGAGAACTGTCCGGAGGGCAGCAGCAGAGAGCGGCGCTTGCACGGATCATGGCCTATGAACCGGATGTGATCCTGTTAGACGAGCCATTTTCCGCGATGGATATGTTCCTTAAGGACCGGCTGCAGCAGGAATTGATCGAGATGCTCTCGGATTATCGGGGAATCGTGATCCTGGTATCCCACAACAGAGATGAGATCTACCGGTTCAGCGAAGAACTGATCATCATGGACAGAGGCGCGGTGGTCACATCCGGGAAGACGAAGGAGATCTTTGCCAATCCCGGTAAGAGGGAGGCGGCGCGCCTTACCGGATGTAAGAATATATCGAGGATTCAGAGGCTTGATGCTCATAGGATGAAGGCGCTTGATTGGGGCGTGGAGCTGACGCTGCAAAGAGAGATACCGGAGGATACTGCTTATGCCGGATTCCGTGCGCATGAATTCCTTCCCGTCTGGGGAGAACGGCGGGAGAACTGTATCAGGGTGCGGCTTGCGGGACAGGCGGAACTTCCTTTTGAGAAGAATTATTATCTGAAGCCGGAAGAAGAGAGCGCAGGTTGGGATAAGGGGCATATATGCTGGTTTCTGCAGAAGGATAAGTGGGGGATATTGGAAGAAAAAGGGATGCCGGATTATCTGCAGTTCCGGGAGGAGGAGCTATTGCTGCTGTCTTAGATTGCTGTGAAGATGTTTGTTGACTTTTATTTGGAGAAGGAGATATACTATATATAATAGTTTAGAGGATTAATTGTAGTAGAAGGGAGGTTTGACATGTGCCGCAGCCATTACAGTGTTTGATAGATCAGTATGTTTCTGAGATAAAGAAAATATATGGTTCGCATCTGCGAAAAGTGATATTGTATGGTTCTTATGCCAGAGGGGATTTTAGAATGGATTCAGATGTTGACATTATGATATTGCTTGATATGTCTGATTTGGATTTGAAGGTATATAGTCAGAAACTCTCTTATATGACCTATGATTTTAATTTAGATAATGATCTTGATATAAAACCAATTGCTAAGAGCGAGGCTCATTTTAAAAAGTGGATTACAAATTATCCGTTTTATGCGAGCATTCATGAAGAAGGAGTGATCTTATATGGAGCGGCCTGAAGAAAATATAGGAACGCAGAAAGACTTATGTTTATATCGAATCCAGACTGCCAAAGAGAATTTGAAATCAGCAAGAATATTACTGGCATCAGAAGAGTACAAAGGAGCGAATAATCGAGCTTATTATGCTATTTTTCATGCGATAAATGCAGTACATGCGTTAGATGAAAATACTTTTAAACGGCACAAGGATGTAATTGGATATTTTAATAAAAACTATGTGAAAACGGATATTTTCCCAAGAGAGATTGGAAGAAAAGTAGGTGAAGCAGAAGAAATACGTCATGCAAGTGATTATGATGATTTTTACATTGCCAGCCGTGATGAATCTGAACGACAGGTCATGGTGGCTGATGAATTTATACAGATGATTGAAAGATATTGTGTGGAACGGATTGAAGCAGCTGATTATTAAATTAGTGTACAAATGTATCTGGGAATGGGGAATCAGCGGGAAATCATTGGTATCCTATGTATTTCTTCTCTTATTAGCCGCAGCCGCATGGAAGGATATCCGCACAAGGCGGATCCCCAACGTGTTCGTCCTTGGAATAGCGGCGGCAGGCATACTTTCTATTCCGTTTTTCCCCGCAATCAGCCTTGCAGACAGAGGGATCGGGATATTCTGTGTAAGCCTGCCCCTTCTGATCATTACGTTACTCATACCGGGAAGCTTTGGCGGCGGAGACATTAAGCTGACGGCTGCCAGCGGAATTTTCTTGGGATGGGAGATGAATCTCAGGGCATTTGCGCTGGCAGTTCTCATAGCGGGAGCCTGGTGTATCTGGAAGCTGCTGAGAAAGCAGCTTGATCGTAAGGCTCAGATTGCATTCGGCCCCTTCTTGTGTATAGGGATCTTCACGGAAGTGATACGTCTAATCTAATTCATCATGAACCTGTATAGGAAAGCGGTCTGCCGGATTCTTTATATCGCGGTAATAATCTATGAAGCGTTCAAAGAGTTCGTCTTGAGACGTTGTCTCGCCGATCAATTCCATCTCATCAAGCGCTTTCTGAGCATTGCCGTCAATCTGGTATGTCTGGATCGCCTTTTCTTCTATATACTTGGGGGCCTTCTCAAGCGTCTGCCCTTCTTCCCAGATCACAAGCCTGTCTTTCTTGCCTTTCCCTTGGTAATTGATAGAAATACAAGTATAAGTAGAATCAGGGTCAAGGTTTGAATAGAAATCTCCGGAAACTTCCGCGGGGAATATGATGCTCATGGTGTCATAGTAAAAATACTTCTCTTCATCTACAGACAGCGGATACTGACAATGTAGTTCGTAAAAGCCTTCGTGTTTGTCCGAGGTTTTGTCAATGATTTCCATGGAGTTCAGGGTCGGCGGGGCGATCAGTTTCGGGAATTCTAATGTACAATAGATATCCCCGCCCGCCAGTTGGTAGAGCTCCGTGACCTTAATATCCTCTGCCGGTACGGCGAAGATGCTTGAATTCTGGAACTCTGTCCAGCCGATTTTGATCAGCGCCGCGGCGACCAGCAGGAAGAAACTCACGATCAGCGTATTCAGGAGAGTGGCCTTCTTGCGGTATTTCCGTAGTGTCTTTATGAACCGTGCGTCTTCATTATTTCCAACGTCCTGTCCGGCCGTTACCGGTGGGAGCGGTTTGGCGGTCTGTTCGTAAGCCTTGCGGCATCCTTCGCAGCCTTTTATGTGTTCCATGATAACTTCGCTGCTTTCCTTGCTGCATACATCGTCTTCATACAGGATCAGCAGATCCCGGACTACGCCGCAGGGAATGTCCGTATGATCCGGATTCTGTCTGTTGTTCATAGTATTCATATTATTCGTATTATTCATTCTTTTTCCCTCCTTTTTGCAACGTCAGCATATTTCGTCTATGATTCGGTTATCTGTCTATATTAGTTCTCGGATCTTCTCTTTCGCCCGGTGGTAGGTGACTCTGGCCCATCCTTCCTTGCGCCCGAATATCTCACCGATCTCCCGGAAAGACAGTTCACCAAGCGTTCGGAGTGTGAAGACCTCTTTGTAAGGTTCTTCCAGATAATGCAGGATCTTATAGATCGACAGCGCATCATCTTTCCTGATACACGCGGATTCCAGATCGTAGGGTGAGGCGGCAGCGCATCCGGCTTCAGAAGTATCGGCATTCTCATCCACAGGCTTCTGCTTCTTGAGATGCGACAGGTAGGTGTTCTTGGCGATCTGAAAGAGCCAGGTTTTGACAGAACACTCGCCGCGGTACTTGCCGATATTCTTCAGAGCCTTGAAGAAGGTCTCCTGGGTGATCTCCTCGGCGGTATCAGGATTTCGGCTCGTAGCGAGGATGAACAGGTAGACGTCTTTAAAATATAACCGGTACATTTCCTCGAATTCCATTGTGTATCACCTCCTTCATATATTAGACTCCCCAGAATATGTTTTGTTACAAAGTATGGAGAAATAATTATAAACAAATACAAGAAAAGAGTCCAGAGAATATGATAAAAAAGTAGACAACAGGAATGCAGATGTGGTATGATAATCACCGACACTTTGTAAATGCTCTTTGCTTGGTATCAGGCAGGGAGTATTTTTTATTCAAATGGATTCAGGAAGGAATAGACTATATATGGAAGAAGTTAGATTTGAAGAACTGGGGCTGCGCCCGGAGATCATGAGAGCAGTGAAGAAGATGGGATTCGAGGAAGCATCCCCTATCCAGGCGAAAGCCATCCCGGCGATGATGTCCGGACGGGACCTGATCGGACAGGCGCAGACCGGAACGGGCAAGACGGCTGCATTTGGGATCCCGCTGTTGTCGAAGATAGACCCTAAGAATAAGAAGCTGCAGGCGATCGTGCTGTGCCCGACCAGGGAGCTTGCCATCCAGGTGGCAGAAGAGATCCGCAATCTGGCCTATTACATGCACGGGATCAAGGTGCTGCCGATCTACGGCGGCCAGGAGATCGTGAAGCAGATCCGCTCCTTGAAGGGAGGCGTGCAGTTGATCATTGGGACGCCCGGACGTGTGATGGATCACATGCGGCGAAGGACGGTGAAGATGGAGCATCTTCACACGGTTGTGCTGGATGAGGCGGACGAGATGCTGAATATGGGATTCAGGGAAGATATCGAGACGATATTAGAAGAAGTGCCGCAGGACCGCCAGACGGTGCTGTTCTCAGCCACCATGCCCAGGCCGATCCTGGAGATCACGAAGAAGTACCAGACGAATGCCGAGCTTATCAAGGTGACCAAGAAGGAACTGACGGTTCCGAGTATTGAGCAGTATTATTATGAAGTGAAGCCGAAGAACAAGGAAGAGGTACTCTCAAGGATCCTGGATATCTACAATCCCAGGCTGTCCGTGGTCTTCTGCAACACGAAGAAGCAGGTGGATCTTCTGGTTAATGGACTCTTAGGCAGGGGATATTTCGCGGCGGGGCTTCACGGGGATATGAAGCAGGCCCAGAGGGACCGTGTCATGGAGGGATTCCGCAAGGGTAAGACGGATATCCTGGTGGCGACGGATGTTGCGGCGAGAGGGATCGACGTGGAGGAGGTGGAGGCCGTCTTCAACTATGATCTTCCGCAGGATGACGAATATTATGTACACCGGATCGGAAGGACCGGGAGGGCCGGGCGCGTAGGGCGGTCATTCTCCTTTGTCTCCGGGCGCGAAGTATATAAGCTTAAGGAAATACAGCGTTACTGTAAGACGAAGATCTATGCGCAGAAGGTTCCTTCGTTAAATGATGTGGCGAATACGAAGATCGAGAAGCTGATGGACACGGTGAACCGGATGATCGAAGAAGAAGATCTGACCACATATCTGCAGTTGGTCCAGTCGGAGGTCAATGATTCGGATTATACCAGCATGGATATCGCGGCGGCGCTTCTTAAGCTGTGCGCGGGAGGCAAAGAAGAGCCGCAGGAAGCATTTGCCGATACCGGAGCCGAAGAGCCGGGGATGGTCCGCCTGTTCATCAATGTGGGGAAGAAGGACAAGGCAAGGCCGGGAGATATCCTGGGAGCGCTGGCAGGAGAGAGCGGAATCCCGGGCAGAGTCGTCGGAACGATCGATATGTACGACAAATACACCTTCGTAGAGGTTCCGACAGAGTATGCGAGAGAGATCATCAATTCCGTAAACCATACGAAGATCAAAGGGAAATCCGTCGCGGTAGAGCCGGCGAACCAGAAATAATCTCCTAATACAGCGCTGTACTACTCCCGTTCGATTCCCTTTGACGAGAAGAACTGTGCCGCATAAGCATCCCACTCCTTCTCCAGGGATTTGTCCAAGGTGAAGGTATTCATGGAGATGCCGGTGATGCATTGAAGGCTTGCCCCGTCATAATGGAAATTCAGGTATAATCCGGTAATCTCTTCCGGTCGGAAGGATGTAATCTTATGTTCGCTTAAGAAGGCCGGGTAGTCTTCGGGTGCAAGCGACAGGATGATCTTGAAATTCAGCGGGGTGCGTTTGCCGCGGATGATGCCGAAGCAATGGTCCCGCAGATCCTTCCAGCGGGCGTGATCCTGTTCCGGTTTCTCATCGAAGAAATCCTTGTGGAGGAAGCCGTCTATGGTAAATCTGCAGAATGTGGTAATCTCCCCTTCGATCAATACGAAGCGGTCGAAGGTATCCGCAAGAAGCAGATGGGACATACAGGATTTGGCTGACAATGTTAACATATTCATATAGTGGTCTCCTTTCGGTACCCCCCGACGGGGGGAGGACTCATTAAGTATAGCATATATTTGACTTTTAGGGGGAAAAACAGTACAATGTGTACAGATTATAAGTTGTCTGACAGAGGGAGTGCACGCAGATCGTGAAGAAGCAGGAGAAGAAAACGAAGAAGAAGACAAAAAGTGAAGAAAGAGACGTTGTCCTGCGTGTAGCTGTTACGGCTATGATCGTCTGGATGATCTTCGGGGGGATCGTGTTCGCCATCGGCGTGATGAATCCAAGAGAGGATCCAAGGGCAGGGCTTGCCAGGCTTGAGCAGATGGAGGCGGCGGATACGGACGAGATCGACGGCCAGATCCAGGCGCTCGAAGAGGCAGAGCGGGCGGCGGACGAGGCCTGGGCCAACCGCCCTGTGAACGAGAAGTTTGCCAATGCATATGTGCTGGGGGATTCCATTGCCCAGGGATTGTACGAGAATGCGGTGTTAGACGGTAGCCTTGTCACGGCGGAACAGGATACCGGGGTCTGTAAGTCAGAGATCAGCATGATCGAGAATCATGTATCCAGGGCGATCGAAGTGAGTCCGCAGGTATTGTTCTTAAGCTATGGCCTGAAGGATATAGAAGCGGCATCGGGGAATGCGGATATATTTGCGATGGCATATAAGAATGTGCTGGATACGCTTAAGGATGGTCTTCCGGAGACAAGGATCTATGTCAACTGCGTGCTGCCGGTTCAGCAGTTTGTGACCGATGAGAACGAATGGTACGGCAGTATACCCGAATATAACGAGAAGCTTAAGGAATTATGCGCCGAAGAGGGCGTAACATTTATCGACAACAGCAGTCTTGCCAAGGATGAATACTATTCTGAGGATGGGATTCATCTGACCAATGAGTATTATACAGAATGGGTGAACCATATGGCGGAGATTGCAGAATTGTAACGGACAGGCAACAGTTCAGAAAAGGAAGCTTACATACATGCTATTTGACAGTGTAGTTTTTTTGTTTTCATTTTTGCCGGCGGTATTGCTCTTGTATTATCTGCTGCCGGGAATGCTTAAGAATGCGGTGCTTCTCCTGGCGAGTCTGGTATTCTATGCGTGGGGGGAGCCGGCAGGTATCTTGATCCTTATGGTATCTGTCATATTCAATTATATCTGCGGTCTGAGTATCGCAGGCAGGATAAAAGACCGCCGCAGGGCAAGGTTCATCCTGATGGTCTGCCTGGCAGTGAATCTTGGAGCCTTAGGGTTCTTTAAATACGGGAGAACTGTGCTTACAGGCTTAGGCGCGGTGCTTCCGGTCGATATACCGTATCAGGGAGAAGTGCTGCCGATCGGCATGACTTTTTATACTTTCCAGATATTGTCTTATATTATAGATGTTTATTGGGGAAATGTAAAGGCGCAAAAGAATTTTATAGATTTTGCACTCTATGTTGCCATGTTTCCCAAGCTCCTGGCGGGGCCGGTCGTCAGATACATAAGTATTGAGAAACAGCTTGGCACAAGGCAGGTGACGGTTGGGAAGCTTGGAGAAGGGATGATGTGTCTGGTCCGGGGCCTTGCGAAGAAAGTAATCCTTGCGGACAATGTGGGGATGGTGTACGCGAAGGTTGTATCACTTGGGGCAGGACAGACGTCGGTGCTTGGCGCATGGCTTGGCTGTGCGGCATTCGCACTGATGATCTATTATGATTTCAGCGGATATTCAGATATGGCGGCGGGGCTTGGGAAGATGGCAGGCTTCGACTTCCCGAAGAATTTTGATTATCCCTTTATCGCAGGAAGCACTACGGAATTCTGGTATCGGTGGCATACGTCTGTCGGAGCATGGTTCCGCGAATATGTATACCATCCTCTCGGCGGCGGCGACGCAGACGAGGGCAGGCAGGTGAGGAATATCCTGCTGATCTGGCTTCTGGTCGGCCTGTACCACGGACTTACATGGAATTATGTGGTGTGGGGCTTATACTGCGGGCTTCTGATGGTTGCGGAGAAGCTGTTCCTGTGGAGAGCGGTGGATCGGATGCCCGGTTTCCTGGGGCATATATACAGCATCGTGCTGGTGATGATCGGCTGGGTGTTCTTCTTTTGTCCCAGGGTCGGGGAAGCGTTCGCCTATCTTGGGACGATGTTCGGAGCGGGCGCACGGGGCCTTGCAGACGATCAGGGGATGTATCTGCTGGTCACGAATCTGGCCTGGCTGATCCTTGCGGCTTTGGGGACGGTACCATTTTTCCATAAGACCTATGTGAATATCATGGATGAGGGCGGTAAGGGACGGGCCGTGGTGAACGCCGTGCTCTATGGGCTGCTATTGATATTGTGTATAGTCTATCTGATCACGGGAGAACACGCCCCGTTCTTGTATCTAAGTTTTTAGGAGAGCTATGAGACAGAAACCAAATAAAACCGGAAAACTATATATCAGAAAGACGGCGGCGGCAGTGCTTGCAGGGATGCTGGGAGTGATGTCTCTGATAGAGCTGATCCCGCTGCAGAAGTCCTACTCTGCCAGGGAGGACAGGGAGCTTAAGGGAAGGCCGGGCTTCTCTCTTAAGTCGGTTGCAGACGGAAGCTTTATGGAGGAGTACGAGACATACCGGGAGGATCAGTTTGCAGGCCGGAGCCTCTGGCTGTCAATCCGAAACGGTGTGGACCTGTTGGCGGGCAGGCGTGATTCCGGCGGTGTATTCAAGGGAGAGGACCAGTATCTTCTGGAGGAGATCAAGAAGCCGGATGAGGAGCAGCTTCAGGAGAAGCTTGACGCCATGAAGGAATTCAAGGCAGGTAACGGGAAGATCCCCATGTATCTGATGCTTGCCCCCAATGCGGCGAATGTGCTTAATGAGAAGCTGCCGCGGTTCGCGGTCACGGAGGATCAGGACCAGACCTTCGATTCGATCCGGCAGGAGCTGGGGGATCAGATCACCTGGGTGGATATCGGCAAGACGCTTAAGGAACACCGTAAGGAGGAGATCTACTACCGCACGGACAGCCATTGGACGACCAGAGGGGCTTACTATGCCTTTCAGAAGTTATCGGAAACTATGGGGCTTGACCAGGAGAAGACGCCCAAATGGCAGGAATATGTGGTTACGAATATATTTAACGGCGATCTGTCGGCTAAGAGCGGATACGGCGGAGGAGTCGAGGAGTCCATCTATATCTATGCTTCCGAGAAGAAGGGAGAAGAACCCCAGATCGTAGTCGAATACGCAGATGAGGGGAAGAAGACGTCCACCCTGTATGAACGTTCGAAGCTTAAGGAGAAGGACGCGTATGGATTGTTCTTGGGCGGCGACCATGCCAGAGTGAATATCCGTACCACGGCAGATACGACAGACCGTCTGTTGCTTGTGAAGGATTCCTACGCCAACTGCCTGATTCCGTTTCTGACGCCTTATTACAGAGAGGTGATCGTGATAGACCCGGAGTATTACAGGGGGAGCCTGTCTGAGATCATGGAAGAAAATAAGATTACAAGCGTATTATTCTTATATAATGGAAATACTTTTGCAGAGGATGAGAGTATGAGCGGGGTGCTTGAGTGATGGTAAGGCTGAACAAATACTTAAGTGATGCCGGAGTATGCTCCAGGCGGGAGGCGGACCGGCTGATCGCAGACGGCAGGGTGACGGTAGACGGAATCCGGGCAGTTCCGGGGATGAAGGTAGAAGACCATCAGGAGGTAAGAGTCGGGAAGAAAGTGATCGGAGGCAGCGGCGGGCGGATCGTCCTGGCGGTGAATAAGCCTGCGGGCATCGTGTGTACGGAGGATCAGAGGGAACGAAAGAATATCATCCGGTATCTGAATTACCCCCGCAGGATCACCTATGCGGGGCGGCTGGATAAGGACTCCGAAGGGCTTCTGATCATGACCAATGACGGCAGCCTGATCAACGGGATGATGCGGGCAAGATACGGGCATGAGAAGGAATACCGGGTGACGGTTGATAAGCCGGTGACAGACGGATTCTTAAGGCAGATGGCAGAAGGTGTCAGGATCACAGACCGGGAGAAGAAGCTTGATGCGGTGACCAGGCCGTGCAAGGTGGAGAAGGCTGGCAGATATACATTCACCATCGTACTGACCCAGGGGCTTAACCGGCAGATCCGCAGGATGTGCGGGGCGCTGGGATACCGGGTGGTAAGGCTTATCAGAGTAAGGATCATGAATATCGAGCTTGCGGGACTTAAGACGGGAGAGAGCAGAAAATTAACGGAACAGGAGTTAAAGGAATTATATGAGCGGATCGAAGAGAGACAGAATGACGGAGCTGGTGCAGATCTTAGGTGATGCCGGGCGCGCCTATTATCAGGAATCCAGGGAGATTATGAGTAATTATGAGTATGACCGGCTGTATGATGAGCTTCTGGAGCTTGAGCGGGAGCTTGGGATCACTTTGGCGGGCAGCCCCACGGTGAATGTAGGGTACGAGGTATTAAGCGAGCTTCCCAAGGAACGGCACGAGAGTCCCATGCTCTCACTGGATAAGACCAAGGAAGTGGAAGAATTAAGGAAGTTTGTGGGAGAGCAGAAGGCGCTGATGTCCTGGAAGCTTGACGGCCTGACCATCGTCCTGACCTATCGGGAGGGGAAACTCTATAAGGCGGTTACCCGGGGAAACGGCGAGGTCGGCGAGGTAATTACCAACAATGCCAGGGTATTCAAGAATATCCCGCTTCAGATCGCTTATCAGGGAGAATTGATCTTAAGAGGCGAGGCGGTGATCGGATACCGGGATTTTGAGCGGATCAACGAAGAGATCGAGGATGTGGATGCCAGATATAAGAATCCCAGGAATCTGTGCAGCGGTTCCGTGAGACAGCTGAACAATGAGATCACGGCCAGGAGGAATGTCCGGTTTTTCGCATTCTCCCTGGTGCAGGCGGAGGATGTGGATTTCCATAATTCCAGGGCATATCAGATGGAGTGGCTTGAAGGCCAGGGCTTCGAAGTCGTTGAGTACCATATGGTGACGGCGGATACGGTGGAGCAGGAAGTTATAAAATTTTCAGAAAAAATCGCGCAGAATGATTTCCCGTCGGATGGACTTGTGCTAATATATGATGATATAGCGTATGGGCGTTCTCTTGGGCGGACATCGAAGTTCCCGCGGGATTCCTATGCGTTCAAATGGGCAGACGAGATCCGTGAGACGAAGCTTACCGAGATTGAATGGAGTCCGTCAAGGACAGGGCTTATCAATCCGGTCGCGATCTTTGAGCCGGTGGAGCTTGAGGGCACGACGGTCAGCCGTGCAAGCGTCCACAATATCAGCATCATGGAGGAATTAGAGCTTGGGATCGGTGACCGGATCGAGGTATATAAGGCGAATATGATCATTCCGCAGATCGCAGAGAACCTGACCCGAAGCGGTGTGAAGGATATCCCGAAGCGCTGCCCAGTGTGTCAGGGGGCGACAGAGATCCGGCAGGTCGCCAATGCGAAGGCTTTGTATTGTACCAATCCGGATTGCCAGGCGAAGCATGTGAAGTCCTTTGCACTGTTCGTGAGCAGAGATGCGCTGAACATCGAAGGATTGTCCGAGGCGACTCTGGAGAAATTCATCTCTCTTGGATATATCCGGGAGTATGCGGATATCTTCCACCTGGACAGGTATCAGGAGGAGATCCAGTCTATGGAAGGGTTTGGGGAGAAGTCTTACCGGAATCTTACCGACAGTGTGGAGCGTGCGAGGACGACGACCCTGCCGCGCGTGATCTATGCTCTTGGAATCGCGAATATCGGGCTTGCCAATGCGAAGATGATCTGCAAGGAATTCCGGTATGATGCGGAAGCCATGCTTAAGGCGCGGGAAGAGGAGTTGAATGAGATCCCGGGAGTCGGCGGGGTGATCGCGAAGGCATTCGTGGATTATTTCTCCAATGAGCAGCATGTACGAAGGTTCCGGGAACTTTTGGAGGAACTGGTGATCCCGGAAGAGAAGATCGATGAGACGAAGCAGATATTTGCAGGGGTCAACTTCGTGATCACCGGAAGCGTGGAGCATTTCGCCAACCGGGGCGAGGTGAAGGAGCTGATCGAGAGTCTGGGCGGCAAGGTGACGGGATCCGTTACCTCCAAGACGAATTATCTCATCAACAATGATGTGACCTCCACATCATCTAAGAATAAAAAGGCGAATGACCTGGGAATCCCGATCATATCGGAAGAGACATTTCTTGATATGGTGCAGCAGAACGCATCAGAAGCATAGGAAGAGAAAGTGAGGAAAAAAGATGTCCAGTCAGGATAATCATGAGAACGACATAGAGAAAGCGGAGAATGGTCAGGTAGAAGAGACGAAGAACCACGATGATGAATATGAGAAGATCTGTTTCGTGTGCAGGCGTCCGGAGACGGTTACGGGGAAGATGATCGATCTTCCCAACGGGATCTCGATCTGCAGCGATTGTATGCAGAAGAGCTTCGACGCCATGATGAGCGGGCAGATCGACTACAGCCAGTTGATGAATATGAATATACCGGGCGTTCAGATCTTGAATATGACGGATATGGAGAAGAACATCCCCAAGAAGCAGAAGGTCAAGAAGAAGAAGGAAGGGGAGGAGAAGAAGCCTCTGATCGACATCCGGAATATTCCGGCTCCCCACAAGATCAAGGGGAAGCTTGACGAGTATGTGGTGGGGCAGGAGTATGCGAAGAAGGCCATGTCTGTGGCGGTCTATAACCATTACAAGCGTGTGGCGACTGGGACCATGGACGAGATCGAGATCGAGAAGTCGAACATGCTGATGATCGGGCCGACCGGTTCCGGGAAGACGTATCTGGTCAAGACTCTGGCGAGGCTTCTTGACGTGCCGCTTGCCATCACGGATGCCACTTCGCTTACAGAGGCGGGCTATATCGGCGATGATATCGAGAGCGTGGTATCCAAGCTCCTGGCTGCGGCAGGCAATGATGTGGAGAAAGCGGAGCAGGGGATCATCTTCATCGACGAGATCGACAAGATCGCGAAGAAGAAGAATACGAACCAGAGGGATGTGAGCGGGGAATCCGTTCAGCAGGGGATGCTCAAGCTCCTTGAAGGAAGTGAAGTGGAGGTTCCGGTGGGAGCCAACAGTAAGAATGCCATGGTGCCGCTCACTACGGTGAATACGAAGAATATCCTCTTCATCTGCGGCGGCGCGTTCCCGGATCTGGATATGATCATCAAGGAACGGCTGACGAAGCAGTCCTCGATCGGCTTTGGCGCGGAACTGAAAGACAGATATGACCATGATAAGACGATCCTTGAGAAGGTTGCGACGGAAGATCTCCGAAGCTTCGGTATGATACCGGAGTTCCTTGGCCGTCTGCCGATCGTATTTACCCTGCGGGGCTTAAGCGAGGAGATGCTGATCAAGATCCTGAAGGAACCTAAGAACGCGATCTTGAAGCAGTATCAGAAGCTGCTGGCCCTCGATGAGGTGAAGCTTGAGTTTGATGACGGCGCCCTGTCTGCGATCGCGAAGAAGGCCATGAAGAAGGATACAGGGGCGAGAGCGCTTCGGGCGATCATCGAGGAGTTCATGCTGGATATCATGTATGAGATCCCCAAGGACGACAGTATCGGGCAGGTGACGATCACAAGGGAGTACATAGAAGGAACCGGCGGGCCGCTGATCATGCTGAGAGGGCAGGAACCGGCCAGGATTGAATGAGACGAAGAATAGAATGAACAGAATATCTCATATACTCTATAAAAAGTATATGGGGTATTTTATATTATGAACGGAAATTCTTGCAGGGAGAAGATATTGTCAGAGGATTACTACGATTTTATCTCTCCGATCTATAGAGCGGTTGAACCGTCGGAGATCGGCGGGGCGGACGTCTGTGTCCAGGAGATGGATTTCGGATTCCGGGCAGTCTATGCGAATCGTGAGGGTATGGCGCCCTTATCGTTGCAGTCTTACCGGTATAATTCCATACCGAACTGTTTCGAGCTGATGGATATGGAGGCGATGGATGCCGCCGGGATCAGTGTTGTCCAGACTTATCCGACGCTGAATCTACAGGGCAATGGGATCATGGTGGGATTCCTGGATACGGGGATTGACTATCGCAACGATCTCTTCAAGAACATTGACGGCACCACCAGGATTGCCGGGATCTGGGACCAGACCATCCAGGATGGGACACTTCCGGAAGGGCTGGATTACGGCAGTGAATATACAGAAGAGATGATCAATGAAGCGCTTCGCTCAGAGAATCCGCTTGAGATTGTTCCGAGTATGGACACAGAGGGGCACGGTACATTTCTTGCCAGTGTCGCAGCGGGAGGTGCGAATCTGGAGAAGCGGTTTATCGGAGCGGCTCCGGAGGCGGCGATCGCGGTAGTGAAGCTCAAGCAGGCGAAGACTTATCTCAAAGAATTCTATGCGATACGCCAGGATGCCACCTGCTTTCAGGAAAATGACATCATGCTTGCCTTGAAATACCTGAATGATCTCGCGAAGAAGCGGGATATGCCGCTTGCTGTCTGTGTTGCCCTTGGAACGAACCTGGGAGGGCATAACGGCTCCTCTCTTCTGTCAATGATGCTTGACGCCTATTCTTCTGTCCTGAACCGCAGTGTGGTGGTAAGTGCGGGGAATGGAGCGGTACACCGGCATCATTTTTCCTATGAATTCAAGGATATGAATGATTCGGCAGAGGCCGAGATTCGTGTGGAAGAGGGTGTAGACGGGTTTGTCGCGGAATTGTGGACGGCGGTTCCCAATGTCATGACGGTTGCGTTCACGTCGCCTTCCGGGGAGCGGACGGGTTACATATCTATCAAGCAGGGATATGAATACCAGGAAGATTTCCTGTTCGATAAGACGAATATACAGGTGGAATACCGTCTGCTGTTGGAGAATAATGATTCTCAGCTGATATTTATGCGGTTCAAGAATCCGGCTCAGGGAATCTGGAGAATCAACGTGAAGCCGGTGCGGATGTCGGACGGAAGATTCCATATGTGGCTTCCTGTACGGGAATTCTTATCCGGGGAGGTGAATTTCCTGCAGGCGGATCCGGATACCACCCTTGCAGAACCGGGAACGAGCCAGGTTGCGATGACGGTGGCTTATTACAATGGAATTGATAATACGGTTGATATTAACTCGGGGAGGGGGTATACTAGAGATGGACGGATCAAGCCGGATTATGCGGTACCAGGCACGATGGTGACCGGTGCGGGACTGAACGGAGAATTTGTTGTCAGAAGCGGGTCCAGTGTTGCGGCGGGGATCGCGGCAGGAGCATCGGCGCTTCTGATGGAGTGGGTTCTTGCACAGCCGAATCCATACGGTGTGAATTCAAGCCAGGTCAGGAATATTATCCTGCTTGGAGCGGAGCAGAGGCCGGGGATGGAGAATCCGAACCGGGAATGGGGGTTCGGAGCCATGAACCTGTACCGTTCTCTGGATATCCTGAGGCAGCTATAGATTAAGCCGGATGTACCAGACACCTGTCCCAAAGGCAGGGATTGACAGTCTGTTTACAGGTTCGTTATTGGAGACAGCAAAGAATAGGAGGAATTACGATGGCAGATTTTTTTGGTGAGTTAGGGAAGAAGATCACAGATACAGCGAGTGATCTGAGCAAGAAAGCGGAGGATACATTGGAGATTCAGAAGATCAAGGGAGAGATCCGCTCTCTCAAGCGTGCCAACGAGAGGGATTATAAGGATATCGGGCGTATGGTATATGAGAAGTTCCAGAAGGGCGAGGTAGGCGATACAGAATACATTTCCCTGTGTGAAGAGATCGAGAAGCGTGAGGAAGAGGTCGAGAAGCAGGAAGAACAGATCGTGAAGATCAAAGAGGAGATATAAGATGCTCTCATCGATGATTGTACTGTTTGCGTCGCTTCTGGGAATTGACGTGCTGATAAAGCAGCAGGTGGAAGAGAACATAGAACCAGGAGAAGAAAAGGAGCTTGCAGGCGGAAGGATCGTCATACGCAAGGTCTACAATAGGGGATTCCTGATGAATATCCTGGATGGGAAGCCTAAGGTGGTCAAGTGTGCGACGATCGTTTCGGGGATCGGGATCCTGATCTGGGATATCCTGGCATTTCTTCCGGTTCGGATTACACGGACTGTGCGTGCTGACGGGAAGGCAGGCGGTATCCGCCTCTGTATCAGAAGAGGGTCATACCTCAGGCAATTCGGCATGACCCTCTTAAGCGCCGGGGCGGCAAGCAACATCTTCGACAGACTGGTAAGAGGCAAGGTGATTGATTATATCGGGATACGAACCGGGCAGAGGCATCTCGATCGGATCACTGCAAATCTGGGGGATTGCTTCATAGCATGCGGCGGGCTTATTCTGATGCTGAGAGATTTCATTCTCATACCAGGCAGAAGAACTCCTTAATCTGTTCCAGTATGATATTCATCAGCCGTGTCCGGGCTTCCACGCTTGCCCAGGCAATGTGCGGTGTGATAAGCAGCTTCCGGCTGTCTTTGATCTGAAGGAGCGGATTGTCCGGGCTCATCGGCTCTGTACACAGTACATCCAGCCCGGCCGCGGCGATCTCTCCTTGTATCAGTGCGTCATATAAGTCCTGCTCTATGACGATCGGTCCCCGGCCAAGGTTCAGGAAGATGCAGGAGTCCTTCATCTGCCTGAACGCCGAAGTTCCGATCAGGTTCTCGGTATATTGGTTCAGCGGCGCATGGACGGAGATAATGTCCGATTCGGCAAGCAGCGTATCCATGGGGACATGGCGGTACCCTTTCTGCGGGGCGGCGCCTGACGGGGAAGTATAGATCACATGTGCGCCGAAGGCTTCGGCGATAGAGGCAACCCGCCTCCCGATATTGCCAAGGCCTATGATTCCCCAGGTCTTACCATTCAGTTCATAGAAATGTTCTTCAAAGTGTGTAAACAGAGTATCGCATGTGTAGCGTTCTTCTTTTACATAGTCGTCATAATACCGCAGCTTCTCTGACAGATAGAACAACATGGCGAATGTGTGCTGTGCTACAGATTCCGTAGAGTAGCCTGCCACATTTCTCCAGGCGATGCCGCGGCTGTCCAAGTATTCTTTGTCCAGGTTATTCGTTCCGGTAGCTGTCACGCAGACCAGCTTGAGCCGGGATGCACTTCCGATGGTGTCTTCATTGACTGTAACCTTGTTCAGTACGATCACATCCGCATCTTTTATACGTTCCGGGACTTCGGCGGGGGTGGAGAAGGGATATCTTATAACTTCTCCTAATCGGTCATAGCCGGACAGGTCGATATCTTCTCCGATGGTCTTCACGTCTAGAAATACGATCTTCATTCAATTCCCTCCTTAAAATATGAATGGTGATATGTCTGTTTTGGATACAAAAAAAGCGGGTGATGGGAATCGAACCCACGTATCTAGCTTGGAAGGCTAGTGT
>CANTDX010000038.1 GCA_947652615.1 uncultured Dorea sp.
GATTCATACTATCATACAGTCAATCTGTGTATAATTTTTTCGGGAGATTAGGATACACGTAACAACAACACTTATGATAAACGCATCCTGTGAGAAAAAGAGCATGCTGCGATTGATTCCTTCACTCACACCTACCACAGCAATATTCACACACAGTATTCCCCATTCCTTCCTGCGAAAATACTGCTTCTCTAATACCGTTCCGCATAACAGCCAATATAACATCCCTGCTTCAAGAAGAGAGATCCCTGTCAGAAGAGCTTTCACACTCATTACAGCTTCCCCCTGTACAGGCAGATCTGTTCTCTTGCTTTTTTGTAATTGGCCCGATTGACAATAATCTTTGCCCCGTTGTCCATCTCGATCATATTACCCTTCATATTGGCAATATGGGTAATATTGATAATATATCCGCGTTCTACCATGAGAAACTCATCGCTTTCAAGGCTCTTGATTAATTGTTTTAATGCTATCCGTTCTTTGAACGTTCCGCATGCCGTTGTATAACGGATATATTTCGTTCCTTTTTCTTTCTCTATATAGATAATATCTCTATAATACACCTGTACCTTGCTTGTCGGCGTACCGATCATCCTAAACTGTGCCTTCTCGCGCTTCACACGGTCGATCAATTGCCTTAAGATCGGCGGCAGCCTCTTCTCCATATCTTCCTTCAGGATATACTGATATGCTTCTATCACATAGCTCTCCGCCGCATACTCCAGATACGCCGTTAAGAACACCAGATATGTCCTGCCTGCCCTCTCCTGTATCCGCTTTCCCAACTCCAGCCCGCCCATATCAGGCATATCTATGTCCGAGATCAGGATATCAATCTCACTCCCCTGATCCATCATACGAAGGACATCCTCCGCATGCGTATAAGTAAATATGCTCGCTTCATCATCCGGCGTGACTTCACCCCCGACACATCTTCTGACCATTTCTACTATTGCAGGTTCATCATCTACAAGTACAATGTTCATCATCTGTCTTCTCCTTTATGTTCATCCTACAACTATAAGCATACCACAAATAATATTTTTTTCACCCCTTTGGCCTTAAAGCGCTGATTTTGGCCATAAAAATTTACCAAACTATATACTAATCTCCAAGTACATAATATTTCCCATTATTTACATCATAGAATACGGCTTCATCCTCCCGGATATAGAGCCGGAAGGTATGTTCCCACAATATCTTATCCCCGTCCTGCTGTATCACCTTCCCGCAGTGATACAGATATTCCCCGACCTCTCTGTTCTGTGACTTTGCTATGATGTCATCCACCGCATCAGCAACCTTCATCGACTGCAGGCCAGGATTCCATCTTCCCAACAACTGGTAGATCCGCATCTTTTTTAACGGTACCTTCTTTTCATTTGTCCAATATCTCTTGGGGAACACATCTTCTGCCTTTTCCCCGAGTATATCTAATATAGACTGGAATTCCTCTTTCCCGTTCTCATAGGGATACCCCATTCCCAGATAGGCATAGATATGCCACACCGCTTTGTCCAGATATCTTGCATCTTTTGTCGTCTCGTATTTCTCTCTCAGCCAGTCGACGCTCTGTCTCAATACCTCTGCGCTCGATAGCCCGATCCCCTCTATGTTGCGAAGGCTTAATTTGATCACTTCCACTTCCACACTGTTGTATCTTTCCATTCCATCCTCCTGTACATAAACGACATTTTCTATATGGAATATTATAACAGAGAATATGAGACGCCGCATTACTTTGGCCATGAAACGCATATCATAAGTTTGTCGAACGCTTTTCCTTGAAACAATAGACGAAGATGGTATAATGGAGATTAATAGACAACGGAAGGAGTGATCTGAGAAATATGCCGAAAAAGTTATATGAATTTGGCAAGAAATGTCTTCTGTCCATACTATTGTCCACGATGTTCTGCGTCAGTGTCAGCGCAGAGGGCGGACACGCAGATACCGAGACAGACAACACAGCAGAACCATCCGGCAGCACTGCCCTCTCCGCCGACAGCCTGTCCGGCGGACCTGCCATAGATCCGGCATCCGAAGCCGATGGAGCCATAGAAGAACCGGCATCTGCCGAAGAACCAATGCCTGCACAAGACGGCGGAGAGATCATGGCCTTGCGCGCGTCCGGATACAACGTGACGGCAACCGGGTATGATGCCAACCAAGGTACTTTCCGCGCCGCAGTATCCGGCATCACTGCCAATGACCGGGTGCAGGAAGTCCTCATTCCCGTATGGAGCCGGGTGAACGGTCAGGATGACATTATCTGGTATTCTGCCCGCAAGAACACGAACGGAGACTATTACATAGATGTGGATATCCGGAATCATGGTTACTCTATGGGGACTTACTATATCCATGTCTATATCACAGATATGACCGGCAGACAGTTTTTCGCATGCTCTGCAGAGCAGGAGATCGAACTGCAGCCGGGGACACTCACCATAACGAAGAATACGGAAAAGGATTATACCATCGAACTTTCCGGCGTCCACGTTCCCGGAGGAATCCGTCAGCTCCGGTTTCCGCTGTGGTCCGAGGTGAACGGCCAGGATGATATCGTATGGTATACGGCAGCGCAGGTGCGCAGCCAGGTATACCGCTGTCAGATCTCTGTCGCCAATCACAGGGGGCTTGGACCATTCATTGTACATGCATATGCTCAGATGCCGGACAATTCTAATCTGTTTCTCGGGGCATCCAGATTCACAACGCAGGTTCCTTCTGTCGGGCGCGTCACGGTTTCCGCCGCAGACCGGACAAGAGGCCGTATCCAAGTCCGGGTTACCGGTGTGAAGAACGGAGGACTTATCCGTCAGCTCCAGGTTCCCATATGGTCCAGAGGCGATCAGAGCGATATCATCTGGTATACCGCATCGCGGGACAGTACGGGCGATTATATTGTCAATGCCGATATTTCCAATCACGGCTTCAACTGCGGCACTTATCACATACATGCCTATCTGACGGATATCTCGGGTTCCCAACAGTTCGCAGGAGCCGCTGCCTGTGAGATGAATCTCCGGCACAAGTCTCTCCGGGCAGAAGATATCAGCGGCACGGAATCTGCATACCGGATTACATTAGACGGCCTGGAAGTTCCCGCAGGAGAACGCAGCGTGCAGTTTGCCGTATGGGGCACAGCGAACGGACAGAACGATATCCGATGGTACACCGCTGCCAGACAGGCAGGCGGGAAATATATCTGCGACATAAGGACAGCCGACCATAGGGAATCGGGGAAATATGCGGTACACGCATACTGTAATACACGCGGGAATACACTTCAATTTATCGGCGCCGCCGGATTCGAGGTAAGCAAGAGACCCCTTGCAGCTCAGGTTCAGGTTTCGGACATCAATCAGACTGCAGGAACATTCAAGGTTACGGTTAAGGGTGCGGCATCCGTCTCCGGGATCGCGAAGGTCCAGATTCCGGTCTGGTGCGCTGATGACCAGAGTGATATCGTATGGTACGATGCAGTCAGATCCTCCGAAGGAATCTACACCACGAATATCCGGGTAGCCCGTCATGGCAACCATTTCGGAACCTATAAGATCCACGTATATATTACGGCGGGAAACGGAGTCCAGACCTTCGCGGGAGCCGCGTCTGCCAATATCTCCCCCCGCAACTATGTGTACAGCCGTTCCTTAAGCGGGACACAGCAGGAGATCGGAATCATCGGCGTATCTGCAAGGAGGGTCCAGTTCCCGACCTGGAGTAAGGAGAATGGACAGGATGATATCGTATGGTATGAAGGACGCAGCAAAGGGAACGGAGAATGGAGCGTGATCGTGAACAGCTCCAACCACAGACATTCAGGAACCTATATCACACATATATACACAGACGGAGCTTTTGCAGGATCTATGTCTTATCAGTTGAAGAAGAACGGTATTGAGATCGCAGATATAATCCGGAATGCAGGAAAACCGGCAGGAAAGACCTTATACGTCTGGGGCGGCGGTTGGAACGAAGCCGATACTGCCGCAGGCGAGACCGCCAGAACCATCGGCGTGTATCCGGAATGGGAGCGGTACTTTGGCAGCAACCGGCAGGGTTATTCTTACCTGCCCGGGAAGAGAGCCTGGGAACGAGGCGAAAGACAATGGCGCTTCTACGGGCTGGACTGTTCCGGATATCTGGGATGGGTAGTCTATAATTCCGTCCAAAGCGGAAGGAATGAGGCCGGTTATGTGGTGGATGCATCACGTTTCGCTTCTTCCCTAGCAGGATACGGTTATGGAACTGTATCGGCATGTACACCGAACAGTGTATTCAAGCCGGGCGATATCATCAGCATATCCGGGCATTGTTACTTAAGCCTTGGACAGTGCAGCGACGGAAGCGTCCTCATTCTTCACAGCACCCCGAACGGAGGCGTACAGGTGAGCGGCACCGTAATCGGCGGCAGATCATCGGAAGCCTCAAGGCTTGCAAGCTCCTTCATGCAGCAGAACTATCCCCAGTGGTGGGCAAGCTTCGGTGGTGAAGGTAGACAGAGCGTAGATGCATCCAAGTATCTGAACGGAACCCGATTCTCCTGGGCAGTCGGCGGTCAAGTAAGCGATTCAGGGCAGATGCAGGGGAAACGCGCGAATGAAGTGCTGGGCTATTTAAAATAAAGGTGGTGAAATAATATTGAAAATTTATCTGGATAACTGCTGTTATAACAGACCTTTTGATGATCAGAGCCAAATAAAAATTCATCTTGAAACACAAGCCAAATTGTATATTCAAGCGAAAATCAAAGATGGAGCATATAAATTAGTCTGGTCATACATTTTAGATTATGAAAATGGGAAAAATCCATACGAAGAAAAACGCTTGGCAATTACCCCCTGGAAAATACTGGCTGCTTCACATGTGACAGAGGAAACAGAAGAAATTCTCATATTCGCAGAATCACTTGCTTCAAAAGGAATAAAAACATATGACGCTCTACACATTTCCTGTGCTGTATCTGCTCATTGTGAATATTATATAACTACTGATAAGAAATTGATAAACACTCCTGTTCCAGGAATCAAAATTGTCAATCCTATTACTTTTGTAGATGAAATGGAGGGCTGAATATGAAAACAGATACTATTGTTAAACAAGAAGGCATAAATGCTCTGATTTCCAAATTAGGTTATGTCGATGCAGAAAGATTTATTGTATTAATAACGAAAGAACCCTTCGATTATACGAAATGGCGTGAACAATCTTTGGACGAAGGTCTCAGCATTCGTCAACTCAGCCAACAGGCCATGGCATACTCTAAAAACTTGCAAAATCAACTATAACTCTTAAAACTGCCGCATTAAGAACAATTTTCATCAATCATTCTTAATGCGGCAATCTATTACCCTTGCGTATATCTCTGTAAAAACTGTCTGGTCCTCTCTTCTTTGGGCTGTTCGAACACCTGCATCGGATCTCCCTGCTCCACGATATTCCCGTCGTCCATGAAGATCACATGGTCCGCCACATCCCTGGCGAATGCCATCTCGTGTGTAACGATCACCATCGTCGTATTCTCATCCGCCAGTTCCTTGATCACCCGGAGCACCTCTCCGGTCAGTTCCGGATCCAACGCGGAAGTCGGCTCATCAAAGCATAAGATATCCGGCTGCAGCGCCAACGCTCTTGCGATGGCGACACGCTGACACTGTCCGCCGGAGAGCTGATGCGGATAATTATCCCTGCGGTTCTCAAGCCCCATCTGCCGAAGCAAGGTCTCTGCCTGTACATGGATCTCTTCTAAGATCTCCTTCTTCCTTGCCTTATAATCCGGCTGTTCTGAAGCCAGAAGCTCCCTTGCCAGCATCACATTCTGAAGCGCCGTATACTGGGGGAACAGATTAAATGACTGGAACACTAACCCGAAGTGCAGCCGTTTCTTGCGGATCGCCGCCTCTTGTCTGGTAGACGGATCATCCGCGTCGAACAGAACCTCCTCATTAACCCGGATAACTCCCTGATCCGGCGTCTCCAGGAAATTCAGGCACCGAAGCAGCGTCGTCTTCCCGCTCCCGGAGGAACCTATGACGGAGAGCGCCTGGCCCTTCTCCAGAGAGAAACTGATATCCTTTAACACCTCCGTCCGGTTAAAAGATTTGCATATATGTTCTACTTCTAAGATTGACATCGCATCCGCCCTCCTCTATCTGAAATAATCCAGTTTGCGCTCCAACCGTCCAAGCAGAAGTGTCAGGATACCGTTGAAGACAAGATAATAAACCGCCGTGAAAAACAACGGCCAGATAGCGCCCGATATACCATGGGATCCCTTCATGAACGCCTGACCCGCCCAGATGATCTCCTGCAGCGCGATAATACGCGCAAGGGATGTGTCCTTGACCAGAGTAATGATCTCGTTGGACATAGGCGGAACGATCCGCTTGATCATCTGAAGCAGGGTAATCTTGAAGAAGATCTGGCTCTTTGTCATACCAAGCACCAGACCTGCTTCCTCCTGCCCTACCGGCACGCCCTGGATACCGCCGCGGTATATCTCGGAGAAGTAACAGGCATAATTCAGTACGAAGGAAAAAGATGCCGCCAGAAAACGCCCTGCTTCACCTCCGCCCCAGATCGGCTTATGTAAGACCAGCCCCGGAAAATAATAGATAATCAGAAGTTGGATCATCAGGGGCGTTCCCCTTATGATCCATACAACGCATTTCGAGAAATACTTAAGCGGCCCAAACCGGGACATGGAACCAAAAGCGATCACCAGTCCCAGCGGAAATGCACCGATCAATGTTACAAAGAAAAGTTTTAACGTCTGTAAAAAGCCGATATTCAATGCATCCACAACAATCGGCATCTGTTCCATAATCTGTCCCATACCTATATCCCGCTTTCACTTACTGATTCTGATACATCTATTGCTCGATGATCGCAGCCTGCACCCCATAAGTTTCTGCACATTCCATCATACTTCCGTCCGCATAAGCAGATGCAAAGAAATCATTCAGCGCATTCGCAAGATCAGAACCCTTGCGGAATCCCACGCCATATTCCTCGTCGTTCAGTCCGCAGGTATATGTCAGATCTGCATACCCTGTTCCTTCTCCTACCATAGCCGCCGCCATCAGCGAGTCGATTACTGCCGCGCTCGACGTTCCTGCCGCTACTTCCATCAGCGCATCCGACTGTGCCTTCACCGGCGTATACTCAAGGTCCAGATCAGCCACCGCGGCTTCTCCCGCGCTTCCTGCCTCCACTGCGAAGGACAGGTCTGACAGGCTGTCCGTATCCTGATACTTGTCCGCTTCACTGGCCGGAACGATCACTACCTGCGCATTGTTGCAATAAGCATTGGAACACTCCATAGCGCTGGTCACCTCGTCCGTGAGGGTCATACCGTTCCATACACAGTCGATGGTCTTGCCATCTAGCTCCATGATCTTGTTATCCCAGTCAATCTCTACAAATTCCGCCTCAACACCAAGACTCTCGGCAAATGCTTTCGCCATATCCGCATCAAAGCCAATCCATTCGTCGCCGTCGCCCTTGTAATCCATCGGCTCAAAATCTGTGATACCGACTACCAGGGTCCCCTTGCCCTTCACATACTCCAGATCGCTTCCGTCAGAAGCATCAGATCCGGAATCTGCGTCGGATTCCGTACCGGAACCTGATCCGCCGTCTGAACCGGAATCAGATTGGTCACCTGAACCGCCGCATGCAGTCAGCGAGAATACCATCACCATCGTCAGCATAAAAACAACTAATTTCTTCATCATCTTTCACCTCAAAATTCATAATTATAGCAGTACGCTACTATATTATCAATTTACCATAATAAAGTCAAGTGTATTTTTATCATAATTCGACACAAGCCAAACGTGCATGCAGGCATCCCCACCCTGCCCGGTTGAACAAAAAAGACCTGCCCGGGAATCTCCCCTTGCAAGTCTTTCTTCTCCTATATCTGAATTTCGAACTGCTGCCCGCGGGATTAATACAGATATTTCTCCGCAAGCGCCTTAAGCTTCCCTGGATCCCCGGCATACCATGCATCATAAGTCGTATTCTCCGCAGACACAGCCTGTCCCAGTTCCACGAAGAACGCGGGCATATCTTTCTGGAGTATCATGCCCCACTGCTCTCCAAACCGCTCCGCGCCCGCCTGGTCACAACCGTTCACATGGAAGGTAAACGCCGGTTCCACCGCATCATTCACCCTCTTTACGCCGCCGTGGAAACCAAGCGTCCCGATCTGATGCGTCCCGCAGGAAGAAGTACATCCTGAGATATGGATCCTTGGCAGTACGCCGTCCGCGAAATCATATTTCCTGACTTCTTCTATGATCTGTGCCAGTATCCCTTGCGAGTCACGCAGACCTACCTGGCAGATCGTTGCCCCGATACAGGCGACCGAAGTCTCGAACAGATTCTTCGCACCGTCAGCCGTAGCCTCAAGTACCTTCTCTGCTTCCCCACCGTTCAGGTTGATGATATAGATCGTCTCATCCGGCCCGATCCGAAGTTCCGCTCCTTCCATATCCTTCACAGTCTCATAGATCCCGGCAAACCAGGTAACCGCCGGAATCCCGCCGATCGGATGATACGCCACGGCGTACAGCCCGTCCTGCTTCTGAGGAATCACACGGCTGCCAGACGCTTCCGTGCCGTCCCCCTTCTTATTGACCGGCTGTTCAGTAACCGCAAGCTTAAGGTCTCCGCCCGCTTTCACGGCTTCGAGCTTCTCAAGATACGCCTTCTTATATCCGTCCGCGCCCAACGTCTCCTGCATATAGCGTGTCCTTGCCTTCCCCCGGTTCTCATAATTACCGTAGGCGACGAAGGTCTCCACCATGGCCTTCACATAATACAGCAGCTCTGTTCCCGGCACCTGCTCTGCCACCTTCACGCCCATGCGCGGATGATTCCCCAGGCCGCCCGCACTGTACACGTCGAAGCTTCCATCCTTCCGGGCAACAAATCCCAGATCACGGAACGTAGCATGGGTCTCATTGGCAGGCGAGTTCGAGAAGCCTACTTTGAGCTTCCTTGGCATCTTCACCGTCTTAATGAATCCAAGCAGGTAGTCCGATACGGCTTCTGCATATGGCAGCACGTCAAAATACTCGCCCGCTTCCACACCGGACAGCGGGGACACCATCACATTCCTTGGGAAATCTCCGCCGCCGCCCCTGGTAATGATTCCAGCATCCAGAGCCTTCTCCATAATACCGCAGACCGCCTCTGCATTCAGGTTATGGAACTGTATGGTCTGACATGTTGTGAAATGTGCCTTCTCTACCCCATACTCTTTAACCGCGCCGGCAACAAATCTTAACTTCTCCTTCGTCAGTCTTCCTCCCGGTATCCGAAGCCTCAGCATGCTCGCATTCCCGCCCTTCTGGGCATAGCTTCCGAATCCGCCGGAGAATCCCTTGTACTCTTTCATACTGACTTCTTTTGCATAAAACCTGTCGGTTACCTCACGAAATTCTGTGAGATCTTCCTTGAACTCCTTCAACATCTGTTCCATATCGCTTCACTCCTATTATCATTTCTATCGCTATATATAGCAGCTATTCTTATTCCCGCAGGCAACGAGCCAAGCGGGCACTCTTGCATGCACATTTGGCGACTGCAGCGGGGTCTTTGACCGTAAAGGCTTCAATTGCGCAGGCTCATAACCCCTTCCGCCAGAATCTTCACATCATCCAGGATATAATCGAAAGCGCCCGCCTTATACAGGTTGATCGCAATCATCCCGACCGGAACCGCGAAGATCATGCCGAACACACCTCCCGTTTTGTAGCCGATATACAGCAGTACCAGTGTGACCAACGGCCTCAATCCCATGCTGTCCCCGACTAATTTGGGCTGAATCAACTGACGCACAAGCTGTGTGACCCCATATAATATGAGAAGACCCACTACCATCCGGTAATTCCCTACCATGAATTTATAAGCCGCCCAGGGAAGCAGCGCCGTACCCGTACCAAAGAAGGGCAGGAAATCCAGGAATGCGATCAGCAGCGCAAGCAGCACGGCAAAATGAATCCTCAGGATCAGGAAGCCTGCGAATAACAGCACATAGACCACTCCCATGATCTTAAACTGGGCTTTGAAGTATCCCCCGACCGCGTACTTGAAATTATCTACCACCATGGTCATCCGGCTCACAAGAGCATCCGGAGCGATCCGTTTCGACCATCGGATCACATCCTCCCGCTCCGCGATAAAGAAATACGCCGAGATAAACGTCACGATAACCGCCACCAGCGCCGAGGGAATCCGTTTGGCGAATCTTCCCGCCGCCGACACCGTCGGCTCACTGAGCTTCCCTATGATATCTCCCGCCGTCTGCTCCAAACTCTCCATCATCGTATGCCATCCTTCCTGCACTCCGGCAGGCAGCAGCCTGAAGACACCATTCAGGCTGTCTCCCACTGTAGCCATCCCCGCATCCAGGTCCTCATACATCCCCGGCATATCCTGAATCAGTCCTGCAATCTCCCGTGACAGCGTGCTGACCAGCAGGTAAATCAACAAGCCCACCACGCCCAGTACGCCGATGATGATCAGCGCAGACCCCCATTTCTTGATGATCTTAAGCCGCTTCTCAAGCCAGTTCACCACAGGGCTTGCAATAGACGCGATACACCATCCGATCACAAATGGCATGAAAAATCCAAGCAGCTTATATCCAAAATACAGGAACAGGCAGGTCCCAACCAGGCTGAATCCCAGGCTCACCGCCACCTTCCAGTAAGGCCGCTCATCCCGCAGCTTTTCTTTAAAATTCATCTCCATGCGTTTCTTTCACCTTCTTGCCTACACCAGATACTCACACTCTGCAAGCTCCCAGATCTCGTCTCTCCCCTGCTTGGTAACAGAAGAGAACGGGATCACGATCGTTCCCGGCAGAAGCCCAAGCCCCTGCCTTATTGCCTTGACCTGCTTATCCTTCTGGCTTCTCTTGATCTTATCAAGCTTCGTCGCGATAATAATGGGATGATACCCCTGCGACACGATCCAGTCATACATCAGCTTATCATTGGCAGAAGGATCGTGCCGGATATCGATCAGCAGGAACACGGCGCGAAGCTGTTTCGAGCCGTGCAGGTAACGCTCCACCATCTGTCCCCACTTCTGCTTCTCCTGCTCTGACACCTTCGCATATCCATACCCCGGAAGGTCTACCAGATAGAATTCCTGATTGATATTATAGAAATTGATCGTCTGCGTCTTCCCGGGCGTCGCAGAGATGCGCGCGTAGGATTTGCGGTTCATCAACGCATTGATGAGCGATGACTTTCCTACGTTTGATTTGCCGGCAAATGCGATCTCCGGCAGCGTATTCTCCGGCAGCTTGCTTGTGATCCCGCATACCGTCTCCAAATTGACATTCTTAATAACCATTCTTCATCCTTTTCTGTTACTATTTTACTTTCTTCTTCGGCGCAAGCGCAAGCTTCAGCACCTCGTCCATATGGGATACCGGAACGATCTTAAGTCCCCTGGTGATCTCATGGGACAGCTCCTCCACATCAGACTCATTCTCCTTAGGCACGAGTACCGTCTTGATCCCCGCGTTCTTAGCCGCCAGAAGCTTCTCCTTAAGTCCTCCGATGGGAAGCACCCTCCCCCGCAGGGTAATCTCTCCGGTCATAGCCAGATCCGCCCTTGCCTTCCTTCCGGTGATCGCCGACATCATGGCCGTCGCCATGGTGATTCCCGCCGACGGGCCGTCCTTTGGAACCGCCCCTTCCGGAATATGGATGTGCACATCATGCTCCTTGAAGAAATGTTCATCAACCTTGTGCTCCCTGCTCACGGAACGGATATAGCTGATTCCCGTCCTCGCCGATTCCTTCATCACATCGCCCATCTGCCCGGTTAGAAGTACCTCGCCCTCGCCCGGCATGATGTTGACCTCAATCTGCAGCGTATCCCCGCCGACGCTAGTCCACGCCAGCCCCCGCACGATCCCGACCTCGTCCGCCTCATTTGCCATCTGGTAAATATACAGCTCCTTGCCGAGATAATGGGCGATATTGCGCTCCGTCACACGTACAGACTCCTTCTTCGTCTCCAGGATCTCCCGTGCCGTCTTGCGGCAGATATCTCCGATCTTGCGCTCTAACTGGCGGACCCCCGCTTCCTTGGTATAATTGCGCGCCATCTTCCACAGCGCCTTCTTGCTGATAGTAAGCTGATCCTCCTTAAGCCCGTGCTTCTTAAGCTGCTTGGGGATCAGATGCTCCATCGCAATATGAAGTTTCTCATTCTCCGTATAGCTGCTGACCTCGATCACCTCCATACGGTCCAGGAGCGGCCTGGGGATCGTCTGCAGCGTATTCGCCGTCGTGACGAACAATACCTCGGACAAGTCCACCGGAACCTCCAGATAATGGTCGCGGAACTTGCGGTTCTGCTCACTGTCCAATACTTCGAGGAGCGCTGAGAAGGTATCTCCCTTATAATCATTGCTGACCTTATCGATCTCGTCCAGAAGCATCAGCGGGTTCTTCACCTCTGCCTGCTTCAGACCGTTGGCGATCCTTCCCGGCATCGCCCCCACATAAGTCTTCCTGTGTCCCCGGATCTCCGCTTCGTCACGCACGCCGCCAAGCGAAATGCGCACATATGGCTTCTTGAGCGCTCTGGCCAGAGACCTGGCAATCGAAGTCTTACCGGTTCCCGGAGGTCCCACCAGACAGAGGATCGGCGCATTGCCCTTCTTCGTAAGCGCTCTTACCGCAAGGAACTCGAGCACCCTCTCTTTGACCTTCTCAAGACCGTAGTGGTCTTCTTCAAGAACCTGCTTCGCATATTCGATATCTTCGTGCTCCGTGCACATCTTATCCCACGGCATCTCAAGCATCGTCTCGATATAGGTGCGGATCACCCCGTTCTCTGCCTGGCTTCCCATGGAATTCTGGAATCTTCGGATCTCTTTTTTTAATTTCTCCTTTACTTCGTCCGAAGCCAGAAGCGCCTCTGTCTTCTGCTCGAATTCTTCCGCATCCGTCAGTGTACTGTCGTATCCCAGCTCCTCACGGATCAGCTTCGCCTCTTCCCGTAAGATGTATTCCCGCTGGTTCTTGTCCACTCTCTCCTTGACCTTCGCATGGATCTCATCCTTGACATTCATGATCTGGATCTCATTCATCAGCTTGAACGCCAGCAGCTCATAGCGGCGCATCAGATCTGCTTCCTCAAGAAGCTGCTGCGCGTCCGTGTAAGAGAACGGCGCGTTCGCCGCGACTACGTCGACCAGCTTCTTTAACTCATTGATACTCTCGATCTGTGCTGCCAGCTCCTTCGAAAGCTTCGGGTTCTTCCCCATATATTCCTTGAAGATGTCTTTCATCCCGCGAAGCATCCCCTCCAGATTCAGCGGATGCTCATCCGCACCGGTATCTTCCCTGGATGTATCTGTATCCGGTATGACCGTTACATTGGCGCGAAGATAGGGTTCCTCAAATTCTATGGCATTGATACAGGCTCTCTCTTCTCCTGTAATCAGAACCCGGCTCACCTTCCTTGGAAGCTTAATGATCTGCCGGACAGTCGCAATACAGCCTGTCCGGTATACATCTGCCATTCCCGGCTCCTCCACCTCAAGATCCTTCTGGGCGATCAGGAATATCTTCTGGTTCCCTTCCACAACCTCTTCTATTGCCTTGACAGACTTGGGTCTGCTGATATCAAAGTGGCGGACCATCTCCGGTAATATGGTGATCCCTCTTAGAGTCACCATAGGCAGGCTCATTATCTCTCTACTCATAAGCAATTCTCCTTACGAAAAAGAATCTCGCTTTCGAGATTCTCCGCTTTGCAGCGGGTACGATAAACTTCCCACCGTACCCGTCTGCCTGTTATTCTTTCTAATTGCAATCACACATTCCGCATACTATGCGCTCTCTGATCTGACAGAGATGCGTTCGCATAGCGGCTCTCCGATTCCCTTCACGGTATTCTCCGTGATCCTGCAGGCCTTCAGCGAATCGTCTGACGGAGCCCTGTACATGATATCCATCATGATACTCTCCATGATCGCACGCAGGCCTCTGGCTCCGGTCTTCCTCTTCAGAGAAGTCTCTGCGATCGCTTCCAGCGCATCCCCGTCGAACTCCAACTGCACACCGTCAAGCTCCAGCATCTTCTGATACTGCTTCACAATAGCATTCTTCGGTTCCGTCAATATCTGGATCAGAGCATCCTTATCCAGCATCTCCAACGGTACGGTAACCGGTACACGGCCTACCAGTTCAGGGATCAGCCCGAACTTCACAAGATCCTGCGGGAGCACCTGTTTCAGAAGCCTGTCAACGTCATCCACATGCTTCTCTCCGATCTCCACGTTGAATCCGATGGACTTGCGGTCGATCCTCTTCTCTATGATCTTATCGATCCCCTCAAACGCACCGCCGCATATAAATAAGATATTCGTCGTATCAATCTGGATCAATTCCTGATGCGGATGCTTCCTTCCGCCCTGAGGCGGCACATTGGCAACCGTTCCTTCTATGATCTTAAGAAGCGCCTGCTGCACGCCCTCTCCGGACACATCCCTCGTGATCGACGGGTTCTCCGACTTCCTTGTGATCTTGTCGATCTCGTCAATATAGATGATACCGTACTCCGCGCGCTCAATATCGCCGTCGGCAGCCTGGATGATCTTAAGAAGAATATTCTCCACATCCTCACCCACATATCCTGCCTCCGTGAGCGCCGTCGCATCAGCGATCGCAAACGGAACGCCTAGGATCCGTGCAAGCGTCTGTGCAAGCAGCGTCTTGCCGCATCCGGTAGGGCCGAGCATCAGGATATTGCTCTTGCCAAGCTCCACTCCCAGGTCTCTTCCCGCCATGATACGCTTATAATGATTATACACCGCAACCGACAGGACCTTCTTCGCTTCATCCTGCCCGATCACATACTCATCCAGGAATTCTTTGATCTCCTGCGGCTTAAGCAGATTGATATCCGCGAACGGATTCCACTGCCTGTCGTCGCCGTACTCGAATTCTTCCTCCAGAATCTCGGTGCACACATCGATACACTCATCACAGATATATGCCCCGTTCGGGCCTGCGATCAGCTTCCTCACCTGATTCTGCGTCTTGTTACAGAACGAACACCTCACCTGATTGTCGTTCCTTCCTACCATTCTCTCACCTCGTCCAAGGACCTCTTCAAAAGCTTCGGTTCCTTAACGGTTCTTGATGACCTCGTCGATCAAGCCGTATTCCTTCGCTTCCTCTGCCGACATGAAATTATCCCGATCCGTATCAGCGCTGATCACCTCTATCGGCTGTCCTGTGTTTTCTGATAATATTTGATTCAATCTCTGACGGGTCTTCAATATATGTTCCGCGGCAATCTGGATCTCCGTTGCCTGGCCCCGTGCTCCGCCTGACGGCTGATGGATCATGATCTCGGCATTCGGGAGCGCGAGTCTCTTGCCCTTCGTGCCTCCCGCCAGAAGGAATGATCCCATGCTTGCCGCCATACCGATGCAGATCGTCTCTATATCACACTTGATATACTGCATGGTATCATAGATCGCCAGACCTGCCGTAACAGAGCCGCCCGGACTGTTGATATACAGATGGATATCCTTCTCCGGATCCTCTGCCTCAAGAAACAAGAGCTGCGCAACGACAACACTCGCCGACACATCCGATACTTCTTCGCCGAGAAATATGATCCTGTCCTTCAAAAGCCTCGAATAGATATCGTAGGAACGTTCCCCGCGGCTTGTCTGTTCAATGACATAAGGTACCAAACTCATGCATATGCCTCCTTGTGATTCAACCCTTATTTTTCGACAGCATTCTCTACCAGGAATGTGATCGCCTCCTGGACTGCTATGTCTTTCTTCATACGTTCTTTTTCCTTGTCGCCCATGTACTCTTTGAACTTATCAGCTTCCATCTTGTACATGTCCGCCATCTTCGCGATCTCCTCGTCGAACTTCTCTTCGCTGACCTCGATATTCTCTGCCTCAACGATCGCCTCTAATACAAGACGAGTCTCGATGCTCTTAACGGCCTGCGGCCTGATATCCGCTAACAGCTTCTCTGAGGTCATGCCTGTAAACTGGAAATACTGCTCCATAGTCAGGCCTTGCCCCCGCATTCTCTGAGCGAAATCATCAGCCATCTGCATTACCTGAGTCTCGATCATAGCATCCGGAAGCTCGTACTGTGCATTCTGAACAGCCTGTTCAACAGCAGAATCCTCCTGCTTCTCCTTGCCTTCAGAAGCCTTCTGCTCCTCAAGTTTTGCCTTAACATCCTCTTTGTATTCCTCTAATGTATCAAATTCTGATACTTCTGCAGCGAATTCGTCGTCGATCTCAGGAAGCTCCTTCGCCTTAATCTCATGTACTTTACACTGGAATACCGCTGCCTTGCCCTTAAGATCTTCTGCATGGTACTCCTCCGGAAATGTAACGTTAACCTCTACATCTGTTCCGGCTTCCACACCGATCAGCTGCTCCTCGAATCCGGGAATAAATGATCCTGAACCGATGATCAGCGGATAATTCTCAGCCTTGCCGCCCTCGAATGGAACTCCGTCCACGAAGCCTTCATAATCGAGGATGATCTCATCTCCATCCTGTACCGGACGGTCCTCTACCGTGATGGTCCTGGCATTCTTCTCAGCCTCTTCCTGTATCTTCTCCTCAACCTCTTCCGGCGTCACGTCTGTGGATATCTTCTCGACTTCCAGTCCCTTATATTGCCCAAGCGTTACCTCCGGCTTCGTAGCTACCGTCGCTGTAAAGATGAACGGCTTCCCCTTCTCGATCTGGACCACATCAATCTCCGGTCTGGATACGATCTCAATCTCACTCTCGTCATAGGCTTCTGAATATGCCTTGGGGATCAGTTCGTTCGCCGCATCATCATAGAAGATCTCCGCCCCGTACATCTTCTCAATCATCTGGCGCGGAACCTTCCCCTTGCGGAAACCGGGGATCGCGATTCTGTTCTTCTGCTTCTTATATGCATTCTGAAGTGCTTTCTCTAAATCATCGGCAGAAACCTCAATAGTAAGCTTCGCCATGTTTTTCTCTAACTTCTCTACCTGTAAGCTCATTTGCTATTTCCTCCTGTTTCTATCCCACCCTTCGGTAGTCAAAGAGATGGGCATACTATTCTACTTTACATTCACCAAAGAAGTATAACACAAACCTCTTTAAATATCCAGTCCTACATTGATTGAATTTCATCTAAACGAAGTATTTTTCGGATCAGGCTGTCCATATCATCCTCGTCCACAGAATACTCGGATCCCGTCTCTGCCCTCACATGAAAGATCACCGTCTCCTCTTCGCCGTATTCAATATCCATATAAGCCGTATCCAACAACTCATAGGCATGATTGATGATATCGAGCAGGATCTGCTGGTCCGCCTCTTCCTCCGCAAAGCCCTCATATTCCCCTTTCTCGATCTTCTCCGCCATCTTAAGCGAATCCTCGACCAGCATCTCCTGGAAGGTCACGAATACATCCGCCGGCCAGATCTCAACCGGCACCTCATATTCCTTCTTCCCGGTCTTCTTGGCCTCTCCCACCTGATAACGCATGACCATAAATATCCTGGATACCAGCTCCGCGAACCGGGTGGTCTTAAGCTCACCGATCTCAAGACCGCTGGTAACATTGGCTTCTACAAACCGGTCAATGGAATCCCTGTACGCCTGCATCAGAGCCTCCGCGGAAGCATCCTCCATGAAGGCTGCCGCTTTCGTGATATCTGCCTGAAAGGTAAGGTCAAGCAATGCCTGTGAATAGCCCGCCGCGTCAAAATCTCTGCCGCATCCGGTCACATTGGCCAGAAGGACCGCGCACAGGATACAGCTCCCAAGCAATCTTCTGATCCTTTTTATTCTGTTATTTTTTCTTCTTCTCATATACAATTGACTCTGCAATTTCCTCTGCCTTCTCTTTTCCTGATAGGACCTCGATCAGCTTCAACGCGAAATCAATCGCCGTTCCGACTCCCTGGCTGGTAATGATATTCCCGTCCACCGTCACCGGCGCTCCGGTGAGCGCGGCTCCCTGGATCTCCTTCTCCATGGCCGGATAACAGGTGACACGCTTCCCCTTCAGAATTCCCAGATTACTTAGAACCGTCGGCGCCGCACAGATCGCCCCGATCTTCTTCCCGTCCTCGAAGAAGTCCTTCACAACCCTGCGGACTCCCGCATGCTCGTCCAGATGCTTCGTTCCCGGCATCCCTCCCGGAAGTACGATCATGTCTGACTCCACAAAGTTCACTTCCTCAAACAGATCCTCCGTCTGTACATTGATCCCGTGAGAGCCATGCACCGTATACTCTTCCGTGATCGAAACCGTATCTACATATATCGTCGCCCTGCGCAGCAGGTCCACCACCGTCAGAGCCTCAACCTCTTCAAATCCGTCTGCCAGAAGCACACTTACCTTTTTCATGGCAATCCCTCCTCTTAATTTATTCTATAATTTACTTTCATCCTAAACTGTATTATAATGATTCCAGACAGGAGGTACAAAATATTGGAAATCGAACGCAAATATCTCGTACATCGGCTGCCCGAACATCTTACGGATTATCCCTGCCGGACGATCACGCAAGGGTATCTGAACACTTCCCCTGTGATACGGATCCGCCGGGACAATGATAAGTACGAACTCACCTATAAGTCCAAGGGCCTTATGGCAAGACAGGAATATAACCTTCCTCTGACCCAGGAAGCCTACGAACATCTTCTCTCCAAGATCGACGGATACCTGATCCGCAAGAAACGTTACATGATCCCCCTTAAGTGCGGTCTGACCGCGGAACTTGACGTCTTCGAGGAGCAGCTTGCCCCTCTTCTGCTTGTGGAGGTTGAATTCCAAAGCGAAGAAGACGCCCTGTCCTTCGTCCCGCCTTCCTGGTTTGGGGAAGATGTAACCTTCTCCGGGGAATACCACAACAGCCGTCTCGCCGGTATGGCATCCTGTCCGTGATCCCTTACCGGCGTCAGTCCGCCAATGCGAAGCCGTCGTGGACGGCGTTCATCGCCTTGTCGATATCCTTCTCCGGTACCAGCACCGTGATACGGATCTCAGAGGTCGAGATCATATTGATATTGATCCTGGAATTATACAAGGCTTCGAACATCTTCGCCGCCACGCCGGGATTGCTCATCATCCCCGCTCCCACGACGGATAGTTTCGCCACGTCTTCATTCCAGGTGATATCCTGTATCGTAAGTCTCTCCTGGTTCTCCCTTAAGTTCCTGATCGCAGCCTCCAGATCATCGGATGCCACCGTAAAGGAGATATCCTTCGTCCCCTCTCTTCCCACAGACTGCAGGATAATATCTACATTGATGTTATTCTTCGCCAACGTATCGAAGATACGGAACGCGATTCCCGGCTTATCCTCCACTCCGATCACAGAGATCCTGGCTGTATTCTTGTCGGCAGCCACACCGGTCACTAATAATTTCTCCATCCCCTTTGCCTCCTTGACTACGGTTCCTTCTGAACGGTTCAGGCTGGACCGAACAACCAGTTCGACATTGTATTTCTTCGCCATCTCCACTGAACGGTTGTGGAGAACTCTTGCTCCCAGGCTTGCAAGCTCCAGCATCTCATCATAGGTAATCATGTCGATCTTCCGGGCATTCTTAACCACCCTTGGATCTGCCGTATATACGCCGTCCACGTCCGTATAGATCTCACATCTGTCCGCATGCAGGGCCGCAGCCAGGGCCACCGCCGTAGTATCCGACCCTCCGCGGCCAAGAGTCGTGATATCCTCGTATTTGTTCACACCCTGGAATCCGGTCACGATCACGATCTTCCGGGAATCCAGTTCATGAAGGATCCGCTCTGTCTCCACACGCTTAAACCGTGCATTGCCGTACCTGGAAGTAGAATGCATCCGCACCTGGAACGCGTTCAGGGACACCGCCGGCACATCAAGGGACTGCATGGCCATAGCCATCAGGGATACGGATACCTGCTCGCCCGTGGTAAGGAGCATATCGATCTCCCGCTTCTTGGCCCTGGGATTGATCGTATCCGCAAGCGCCAGCAGCTCGTCTGTCGTATCCCCCATCGCGGACAGCACAACGACCACATCATTTCCCGCTTTATAATCTTCTATACATCTCCTGGCAACATTAAAGATCCTCTCCTTATTCGCCACGGAGCTGCCGCCAAATTTCTTAACTATCAGCATAGTTCCTCCTCCGGATTCACCTCTTCTAACAAATGTCCGATCAGGAGGTATCCGTCCTGCCATTTTCTCCCCGTCAGCGCTGCCGTCGCCTCTGAATAGACTGCCGCTCCCTGGGAATCTCTGGTACTGTCATACAGAAGATATGGAACCGGCTCGCCTGTATGGGTGCGCGCCTCTATCGGTGTCGGATGATCCGGAAGCAGTAAGATGCGGAAATCCTCTCCTGCCTTCCGAAGTCCATTCAGTACGCCTCCCAATATCTTCTCATCCACATATTCTATCGCAGTGATCTTGTCTTCTATCCTTCCTTGATGCCCCATCTCGTCCGGAGCCTCTACATGGATATAAGCAAAATCATACCCGCCTTTGGTGAGAGCCTCCACAGCCGCGCCGGCCTTGCCCTCATAATTCGTATGGAGTCCGCCGTTGGCTCCTTCTACCAGGATCCGGTCCATATCTGCACCGACTGCAATCCCCTTGAGCAGATCTACCGCAGAGATCATCACGCCCTTCTTCCCGGTACGTTCCCCGAAGGATGTAAGGGCCGGCTTCTTCCCCGCTCCCCAGAACCATGCCGAGTTCGCCGGTTTTAATCCCTGCTCCTTACGTTTTACATTCAGAGGGTGGTTTCTCAGGATGTCATAACTCTTCTTCATCATATCCCGCAGCACCTCATCCTTGGGAAGATATTCCCCGATCCGGCGTGTCAGGATATCGTGAGGAGGCGTCAATTCTATCACCTTCCCTTCTTTCCAGATCAACAGGTGGCGGTAACTGGTGCCCGCGTAGAATTCATAACCTTCTCTTCCAAGCCCATCCTTCAGAGCTTCAATAAGAACCGCCGCATCCTCCGTATCAATCTCGTCGGAGCTGTGGTCGAGGATGACCTGGTCTTCATACTCCCCTTCCTCCTCCGTCACAGAGACAAGGTTGCACCGGAACGATACGTCTGTATCCTCCATCTGTACCCCGATACTAAGCGCCTCCAACGGAGATCTGCCTGTATAATAGATCTTCGGGTCATAGCCCATGACCGAGAGATTGGCCGTATCACTTCCCGGCGCCATACCCTCCGGAACCATGGACGCCATGCCAAGCTCCGACACCGGCGCAAGACTGTCCATCACAGGCGTCCTTGCAGCCTGAAGTGTCGTCCGCCCTCCCAGCTCTTCAAGCGGCCTGCCTGCCATGCCGTCACTTAAAATGATTACATATTTCATTGATTCTTCACTCCTAACCCTCTACACGGATCATGTGAAGGATCTGATCCCTATAGATATTCGCCCTTGTCACATAATCGCCTTCCATCATCACAGGAGTCACGAAACCAAATTCTCCTTCCAGTCCTTCTGCCCTCACGACTTCAACCTCTCCGAAGGAGTCGCGAAGCCTGGGAAGCAGTTCTTCTTCATTCCCTCTGATCCTGACAAAGAACCGGCGCTTCGCGTCCGCCTTGTCCTCCAGCTGCAGCTTCTCCTGCTTCCACATGGTCATGATATTCCTGTTCAGATGCTTCGCCGCATCCACCACATCCGCCACAACCGCACTCGCTGTGGGAAGCTTTCCTGCCCCGCTCCCGTAGAACATTGCGTCGCCCAGGACATTGCCGTGTACGAAAATAGAATTAAACACACCATTGACATTGTAAAGAGGGTGCTCCGGATACAGCATACACGGCGCTACAATGGCATGAAGACGGTTCCCCGCATGGCGCTTACTGGACGCCAGAAGCTTGATCGTCGTCCCCATAGCCTTCGCATACTTCATATCTTCCACCGAGATCTCCGTGATTCCTTCACAGTAAATATCTTCAAAATCAACCTGCTGCCCCGAGATCAGGGACGACAGGATCGCGATCTTCCTGCAGGCGTCATATCCTTCCACGTCCGCCTCCGGATTGCGCTCTGCATACCCGTTGGCCTGCGCCTCCTTAAGAACTGCATCGTAGTCTGCCCCCTCATAGAACATCTTCGTCAGCATATAGTTCGTAGTTCCGTTCAGGATACCGGTGATCTCCTCGATCTCATCCGCCGTAAGCGAAGAGTTCAGCGGACGGATGATCGGAATCCCGCCGCCCACGCTCGCCTCGAACAGGAAATTAATATTCTGCTCTTTGGCAATAGACAGAAGCTCCGCACCGTGCTTCGCCACCAGCGCCTTATTCGACGTAGCCACGCTCTTCCCCGCCTGAAGGCATCTCTTGACGAAGGTATATGCCGGTTCGATCCCGCCCATCACCTCCACCACGACCTTGATCTCGTCATCCGACACGATCTTCTCGAAATCATGGACGATCTTCTCCTGGATCGGATCACCCGGGAAGTCCCTTAAGTCCAGCACGTACTTAATATTCAGTTCATCACCGATCCTCTGGTTGATGCGGGCGCCGTTGGTATTTACGACCTCCACAACCCCGGAGCCTACCGTTCCATATCCCATAACTGCTATATTTACCATCTGTTGTTCCTCCTTTTTATTCCCGCGAAGCAATGAGCCAGGCAGCGCCTATGCATCACACTGTCTTACAAGGTACGCATTCATAAATGCATCAATACCGCCGTCCAGCACCGCCGTCACATTACTGTTCTCCTCGTTCGTCCTGTGATCCTTCACCATCGTATAAGGCTGCATCACATACGAACGGATCTGATTACCAAAACCGATCTCTTTGACTTCTCCGCGGATATCCGATACCTTCTCCGCCTGCTCCTGTTCCTTTAGAAGCTTAAGCTTCACCTTCAACATCTGCATAGCCTTCTCCTTGTTGAAATGCTGGGAGCGCTCATTCTGGCACTGCACTACGATTCCCGTAGGAAGGTGGGTGATACGGATCGCCGAGGATGTCTTATTGACATGCTGGCCTCCCGCCCCGCTTGCCCGGTACGTGTCGATCTTCAGTTCATCGTCCGCAAGCTCGATGTCGATCTCATCCTCGATATCAGGAACCACATCGCAGGACGCAAATGACGTCTGCCTCTTCCCCGCCGCATTGAACGGCGATATCCTGACCAGACGGTGGACGCCTTTCTCGGACTTCAGATAACCGTAGGCATTCTCTCCGTTCACCTCGAAGGTGACCGCCTTCGTTCCTGCAATATCCCCGTCCAGATAATCAAGCACCTGAATGGAGAATCCCTTCCGCTCCGCCCACCGGCTGTACATCCGATAGAGCATGCTGGCCCAGTCGCAGGATTCGGTTCCTCCCGCTCCCGCATGGATCGTCACGATCGCATTGCAGGAATCATACTCTCCGGACAGAAGCGTCCGTATCCTGAGAGCCTCAAACTCCTCTTCAAACTCCCTGATCTCCGACTCCAGTTCTTTCACCATGGAAGCATCGTTCTCCTCATAGCCCATCTCAATCAGGAGATTGATATCGTCATATGAAGTATACAGCTTCTTAATAGTATCCGTAAGCTCCTGGAGACTCTTAAGCTCCTTCATCAGACTCTGCGATTCCTCCGGGTTATCCCAGAATCCCGGCTCCTCTATCTTCTTCTGCAGCTCCTCAATACGTCTCTCCTTGCCTGCAAGGTCAAAGTGAATCCCTCATTCCGGCAAGAGGTTCTTCGTATGCATTCATCAAAGTCTTAAACTGATCTAATTCAACCATCTCATCACCTCTTTCTGTCTATATTATAATGGCCCGGCCTTTCGGACGCTTGTATCTATCACTTCCGGCCGCAGCACTGCTTATACTTCTTACCGCTTCCACACGGACACGGATCATTCGGATATACCTTCTTCTCCACGCGTTTCTTAGGTCCGCGCACAGCAGTGTCGTCCCGGTTCGTTCCGGTCACCTTCGCCACCTGTTCTCTCTCGACCTTCTGCTCGATCCTCACATGGAACAGCGCACGAATCGTGTCCTCCGCGATACTCCTGGTCATCTCATCGAACATATCATAGCCGAGCATCTTGTATTCCACCTTCGGATCCCTGTTGCCGTAAGCCTGCAGGCCGATTCCCTGGCGAAGCTGGTCCATATCGTCAATATGGGCCATCCATTTTGCATCGATCACCTTCAGAAGGATCACCCGCTCCACTTCACGGACATGCTCTGCCTCCGGGAACTCCGTCTCCTTCGCCTCATACGCCTTGGCAGCCCGTTCCTTTAACAGATGCTTCAGTTCCTTCTGTCCCATCCCGCGCACGTCTTCCTCAGTGACTGCCGCGATCGGGATCGTATTATGGATGGTAAGGTTCAGCTCCGACAGGTTCCACTCGTCGTAATCCTGATCCTTGCCGGTCACCATATCCACCACATTTTCCACATATTCATTCATCATGTGGAAAATGGAATCACGCATATTCTCGCCGTCCAATACCCGGCGTCTCTCCTCGTAGATGATCTCTCTCTGCTCATTCATGACCTGATCGTAATCCAGCAGGTTCTTACGGATACCAAAGTTATTGGCCTCGATCTTCTGCTGTGCCTTCTCAATTGCGCTCGAGAGCATCTTGTGTTCGATCTGTTCTCCGTCTTCCACGCCCAGAGCCGTAAACACGCTCATCAGACGCTCGGAACCGAACAGACGCATCAGGTCATCCTCCAGGGAAATGTAGAATCTGGACTCTCCCGGGTCTCCCTGACGCCCGGAACGGCCGCGGAGCTGATTGTCGATACGTCTGGACTCATGCCGCTCCGTACCGATGATCTTAAGTCCTCCGGCTTCCTTCGCCTCATCGTCCAGCTTGATATCCGTACCGCGGCCCGCCATATTAGTGGCAATGGTCACCGCGTCATGTACGCCCGCCTGAGCAACGATCTCAGCCTCCATCTCATGAAACTTGGCATTCAATACATTATGCTTGATCCCGCGCCTCTTAAGCATCCCGCTCAAAAGCTCGGAATTCTCAATGGTAATAGTACCCACCAGCACCGGCTGATGTCTTGCGTGGGCTTCCTCAATAGCGTCGCAGACTGCCCGGAACTTCTCCTTCTGGGTCTTATACACCGCATCGTCCAGATCCTTACGGGCAACCGGCTTATTGGTCGGGATCTCGATAACGTCCATCCCGTAGATCTCCCTGAACTCCTTCTCTTCCGTCAGCGCCGTACCGGTCATACCTGCTTTCTTCGCAAATTTATTAAACAAATTCTGGAAGGTGATCGTCGCAAGCGTCTTGCTCTCTCTCTTCACCTTCACATGCTCCTTCGCCTCGATCGCCTGATGCAGTCCGTCTGAGTAACGGCGTCCCGGCATGATACGTCCCGTAAACTCGTCGACGATCAGGACCTCGTCCTCCTTCACCACATAATCCTTATCCCTGAACATCAGGTTATGGGCGCGCAGCGCCAGGATAATGTTATGCTGGATCTCCAGATTCTCCGGATCCGCCAGGTTCTCAATATGGAAGAACTGCTCGACCTTCTTGACACCGTCCTCGGTCAGATTGATATTCTTCTCCTTCTCATTGACAATAAAATCTCCGGTCTCCTCAATATCCTCGCCCATAATGGCATTCATCTTGCTGAATTCCCCGCTGGCTTCCCCTCGTTCCAACTGGCGCGCCAGGATATCGCACGCTTCATAGAGCTTCGTAGACTTCCCGCTCTGGCCGGATATGATCAGCGGCGTCCTCGCCTCGTCGATCAATACAGAGTCCACCTCATCGATGATGGCATACTTAAGCCCCCTCTGCACCAGCTGTTCCTTGTAGATCACCATGTTATCCCTCAGGTAATCGAAGCCAAGCTCGTTGTTCGTCACATAAGTAATATCACAGTTATATGCCGCACGTCTCTCGTCGTTATCCATACTATTGAGCACGACGCCGACCGTAAGTCCTAAGAATTCATGTACCTGCCCCATCCACTCGGCATCACGCTTTGCCAGGTAATCATTGACCGTTACAACATGTACGCCTTCGCCGGTCAGGGCATTCAGATAAGCCGGCAGCGTAGAGACCAGCGTCTTGCCTTCACCGGTACGCATCTCAGAGATACGCCCCTGATGGAGAATGATACCGCCGATGATCTGGACCCGGAAATGCCGAAGCCCAAGCACCCTCACCGATGCCTCCCGCACTACCGCAAATGCCTCCGGCAGCACGTCGTCCAACGTCTCGCCGTCGGCGAGCCTTGCCTTAAATTCTCTCGTCTTATCCTTCAATTCACTGTCCGACAACTTCTGCATCACCGGCTCAAGCGACTCAACCTCATCCACGATCGGATAGATCCTCTTCAATTCATTCTCACTATGTGTTCCGAATATTTTCTGCATTAAACCCATATGATAATTACTCCTTATCATTAATTTGATACCAGGACACGCTCCAAAACGCCCTAGAATGACCACTTTATCCTCCATTCTAGCACTATCCATAGGCCAATTCAACTAATTTATGAACTGTTAACAAACTGTTTAATTTTCCGTAATAGGATGTTTGACCGCCTGATAGGGAATATTTCCCCCAAAAAGATCTAACGCACTCCCGATCGTATAGTCAAGCTTCCCGCCTGAAATCTTGCGGAAATGCTTCAGATCATCAAGGCTTCCGATCCCCCCCGCATAGGTCGTCGGTATCTTAGCATAGCTGCCGAGAAGCTTCACCAGTTCTTCCTCAATCCCTGACGCCTTCCCCTCTACGTCAACACCGTGCACCAGGAATTCATCACAGTATCCTGCGATCTCCTCTAAGATCTTGCGGGTCAGCCTCACCTGGGTAAATGTCTGCCAGCGGTTCGTCACGATATAATAGCCGCCGTCCTTCCTGCGGCAGCTTAGGTCGATCACCACATGCTCCCTGCCTACGGCCCGGCATAGCTTATCCATGTTCTCCCAACGGATCTCCCCGTCCCGGAATACATAAGAAGTAACGATCACATGGCTTGCCCCGGCTTCCAGGTAGACTTCTGCATTCTCATCCGTGATCCCGCCGCCGATCTGCAGTCCGCCGGGGTACGCCGCAAGCGCCTTCATCGCCTGCTCCCTAGTCTTCTCATAATATTCGGAAGACGGCGGATTAAGAAGGATGATGTGCCCGCCCTTCAACCCGTCTCTTCTATATAAATGTGCAAAGTAATCCGCTCCCTGCTCTGCCTTATAATTCTCAACCGCCTGGTCGTTCTTATCCTTGAGGCTGCCGCCGACGATCTGCTTCACCGCTCCGTTGTGAATGTCTATACATGGTCTGAATCTCATATGCTCCTCCTTATCCCTTATCGCTGTGCCGTATATTCCTCTTCCTGTTCTCAAAAAATTCCGTCAGAAACGAATAGAAGTCTACTACATTACGGCTGTCTGTCTTATTCCTATTATAATGAATGATGATATCCCTCTGGCAGATCGGTTCCTCGATCTTCAGCATCTTGACATGCTCATTCTCGATACTGCCCCAGGTGAATTCCGGCCAGAAGCCAATCCCCATATTGGCCGCGATCATATTCTTAACGGCAGAAGGATTGTCACTCTCGAAGATGATCTTGGGCGTGAAGCCGGCATGCTGGCAGAACCGGTCGCAGATATAGCGGAACTCCCTGGAACCAAGGAGGCTTATGAATCCCTCCTCCTCCACCTCGGCAAGACGGATCGACGTCCTGTCCCGGTATCTTAGGTTCCTGGGCACCGCCAGATAGATCTCCTCCGCGCACGCGAAGCGGTTCTTCTCATCCTCCCCCAGGTAGAATAATTTCGTCGTCACTGCTATGTCATAGAGTTCACTCTCCGAATTCTGCTGTAACTGGAAATTAATATCCTCATGCTCCTTCTTATACTCAATGATCGCCTCCATCACAAGCCCCGATGCCGCCAGCACATTCATATGTATCGTCTCCCCCTCCAGGGCGACCATCATCTTAAGCTGCTCCGGAATCGCATCCATCTGCTCCATCAGAGGCTCTAATCTCTTCTGGAGATATCTCCCGTACTCTGTCAGTACGATATTGCGCCCCTTCGCCACGAAAAGCGGCACCCCCAGATCCTTCTCAAGCCGCCGGATCGCCTGGGTCAGCGCCGGCTGTGTGATGTGCAGATTCTTCGCACTGTTGGTCATATGCTTCGTCTTCGCCGTCTCCAGGAAATAACGGATCTGCATAAGTTCCATTTATCATTTCTCCTATCTATAATGTCAACATTATGATTTTGATAAATATTATATATTAGACATAATCATACGTCAATGATAAACTAAATATGTAAGATAAAGTTACAGTTCAAAATGAAAGCGAGGAAAACAACAATGGCTGAACTTCTTGAATCTACTATGCTGATCTGCTTTGGATTATCCTGGCCTATGAATCTTGCCAAGAACATCAAGGCAAGATCAGCGCGCAACATGAGTCTCCAGTTCATACTTCTTATCATCACCGGATATGTGGCTGGAATCTCGGCTAAAATCTATAACCACAGATTCAATTATGTACTGGTAGTATATCTCCTGAATCTGGTCGTCGTATCCGCCAACGTGGTGGTCTACTTCATCAACCGGCGCTATGACAGACAGATGCAGACGGCAAACGCCGAACTTAGCAGACAGATATCCGGACATGCGAAGGAATTTTCGGCCGGAAATACAGAGAATCCTTCCGAAAACACATCATTTAATGCATCCTTCAAACCATCAATTCAGAAACAAGGAGAAGATGAAATGGAAACTTATCGCGAGCTGAACAGCATTACAGAAGCAGGCGGTGTTGTCTTATTTGGCTCCAACACGTTCGCCTCTCTTCCGATCGGAGAACTGACACAGGCCTTCCGGATCACAGAACCAATCTATAACCGGAGCATCCGTGACGTGCGCATCGACCAGATTGAAAGCTATCTTAAGATATGCCTGTACGATCTGAATCCACGCAAGATCTTCGTGAACATGGGAGATATCGACGTTCTCGACGAGAATGTCAACATAGACAACTTCATTTCCAAATACGAGTGGCTTCTCTACATGATCCACACGAAGACACAGGCCTCGATCTATATCGTCCCCATCGTCTCCGGCAGCCCCGCCGCCTTCAAGATCAACCAGCGGCTTAAAAGCCTGGCTTCCCAGACCGGCTGCAAGTATGTAGACGTCTCCGGCGTACTGGAAGCTAAACGGCCGACACTCAGACTCTTCGAGATATTGAAGGTGCATATGCGCAACCACCCGATCAATTTCGCAGACGCAATGGAAGTAGGAACTCTAAGCAACCGCGAACGGGAAGATGTTCCGAATGACGGCCAGACCTCCGCCGCACCTGGTCTCAAGCGGGATGTAGCCTACGCGAAACACTGATCTTAAGAATCTATCAGCCTTGGTATGTCTGATGATAGATCATTCCAGATAAAAACTGCCGGGAAGTACCTATTGTACCCCGGCAGCTATTTTACCTTCCTGATCTTCCGTCCTGATATCTCCGGCTGCATCTTCTTCTGTACTTCAGATCCGCATAATCCGTGATTCGTTTCAAATATACAGCGTCCGCCATTCCTCCCGCCAGACCCACGATCGGAATCCCCTGTACAAACTTCATATATAACAGCGCTTCTGCCAATGCATCCGAAGTCCTGGTTATCTGTTCTTGCTTATCCGGCCCGCATGCAATCTCTGAATCAATCCATTCATTCAGCTCCCGGTTAGCCTGTACCAGTTCTTCCCCTCTAAGCAACGCCGTCTCGATCACTCTCAGAATAAAGCACTGCTCCTCTTCCGTCTCATACGAACAACCATAACTAATCGCTATCTCATAGATACTCTTCAATAACATAGCAGTAAAAAGCGGGATATCCGGCATCCCGATGCCCAGGATACCAAGTCCAGCCCCTTCGATCCCCGACAGAAGCAGATTCCTGGCGCGCCCGCTCCCCGCCTGTCTGGAAAATGCCCTGACACTCTTTCGATCCTTACGGACACATGCTGCATACTCATTGATCTGAAACGTCTGCACCTGCTTCTCTTTGTCATAAGTCTTCTCGATCAATCCCGTGCCCTTCTTAAAGACAAGCTCAAATGCCTTGCGAAAGGCTATCTTCAATGTGCCTTCCAGCTTCTCCGGTATCTTATCCGCGATCTTCTCCTTCCATGCAGAAGACTTCTCCTTACTCATCCTGTCTAAGAAACGCTGTTCCTTCCTCTCAACCGCCGTCCATTCCTTCTTCCAATGATCCTTAGAAAAAAGCAATCTTCCCTATACCTCCATACCGTAACAGTTCAGATACCTTCACTGTTACTCCATACCTTCATAGGCTTCTCTCAGCATCCGGACAATCTGCGCCTCTGTAAAACGGCTGCTATCGATACAGAGATCATAAGCACCCATATCCAGCCATTTCTCGTCTGTAAAATACTCATAATAGCTGCGGCGTTCCTTATCCGTCTTCTTCACAAACGCACGAGCATCACTCTCCGGAATCTCAATGCGTTCGGCCGCCACCTTGACCCGGTATTCAAACGGCGCATGGATAAATACCTTCAGACACCGCTCTCCCAGAATATGACCGGCACAGCGCCCGATGATGATGCAGTCCTCCTGATCTGCGATCGTCCGGATGATCTCACTCTCTGCTTGAAAGAGTACATCGTTCATCGGATAGAGCCTGTACTGCGGCGCCATCTGTGCCGGTTCATCCAACGGATAGCGCCACCCGCTGGCACGCTTCTCATCAACCTTGACAAGCTCCTCATAAGGCAGTCCTTCCTTCTCGCTGGCGATCCTGATCAGGTCCTTGTCATAGCAGTGAATTCCCAGTTCTTCCGACAGAGCCTTCCCAATCCTTCTTCCGTTACTTCCGTACATTCGGTTTATGGCGATGATTCTTTTTGACATAATAACAAACTCCTTTCTCATCCTGTGAAACCTGTTCCGCCTTGTTTCTATAATCCTATTATAGTCGTTTTATCACCTGAAAATCAAGTACGCAAGATACAGTCAATTATAGCAAATAATTATTCTCCTTATCTGCCACCTGCAGCGCCGCAAGTGTATATTCTTTCTCTGAGCATGATCCGCGCTGATTCCGGCTCTACGACCTCGACATACTTCCCAAAAGACAGAAGATAATGAACAGTCCAGTTATTCAATTCATATTGAGCGGCAACATAATAATTCCCATCCTCACCTATGTTAACCTGATCTTCTTGAAATTCATCGAATACCCTATGTGCAATCTCAGGAGAAAATTTAAGCTTCAGCACAGGAAGCTTGCATCTTTCTCTGCCTTCAGATACCACGGAATAATCCAAAGGCAATTCACGCTCAAATATCTCCGGCATAATCTGAAGCTTTTTTATTCTGGAGAGGCGGAACGTTCTGATCTCTTCTTTAGATCTGCAATACCCAACAATATACCAGGCGTGCGATTTGAAGAGCAGCCGCAGAGGTTCTATGACTCTCTCCGATCTCTTCAATTCCGTGTTAAAATATTGAAACCTGATAACATGCTTATCGAGTATCGCGTATTGCAAGTCGGATATTTTTATTTTTTCTTTTTCATCACTTCCCCAATATGAAAAATCAATATCAAGCCATCGGGAATCCCGTGCATTTCTGAAAACAGTGCTGATCTTACTCAATGCCATCTCCGCATTCGGATATTTCGCAGCCTGTAATATCTGCAAGCCCTGAAAAACACTCTGTTGCTCTTCTTTGGACAATAGAGACCTGTCAATCGTATACCCGTCTATCAGGGATATCCCTCCTCCGGTTCCCTTTGCTGATAATACCGGAATCCCTGCAATCGTCAGGATGTTGATATCCCGATAGATCGTTCTCGTCGATACATTAAAATAATCAGACAGTTCCCTGGCGGTAACATGTCCATGATTGATTATATAGAAAACCATCTGGACCAAGCGCTCTATCTGCATCTCTTCACCTCTTGCTATAGACTATAACATATCCAATATGACATATAGCTGTCACATTAACTATAAATTCCTCGCTTCATCCACCAATATTCTTATTTTATCTCTATTTCCTTGAGCAATGATACCAAGTACGGGACTGTTAATGGCATGGGCTGATTCTACCACTGAACTGTCTACATCCAAGACCATCTCTTTCACCAACTCATCCTCAAACCATTCGTCTTCATAATTATATTTAAAATAAGTATCCGGGCTAAATACATAATTCTCGTTCTCTATATCTTTAGTTCCCCTGTTAAAAATAATATTCAGCATAATCATCAATCCTTTTGTTTTTTCTATTCTATCATACTTATATTTTTGCAACAAGGATATTTATAAAGCGGCAACAGAATGGATCCGTCGCCAATTACTGACAAGCTTCAAACTTTATCTCTTTGCATTATGCTCTTTATTTCTTCGCCTGTACTTTTCTCCATTGATTTTATTAAAAAAAGCAGATATACTATTATTAATGGTTGTAGCAAACGTTTTAAAACTGTTTGAAGGAGGGATCATTATGGCACCTACAAGCGCAGCGGTTCGTGATATGTTGAATAATTTAGAAGAGGAAGATTATAGAACTGCAATCAGCTTTATAGAATATCTGGTATCTTCACGTAAGAAAAAGAGGACTGAGGAAAGTAAAAATACTCTTGCTGAAATTCAAAAAATGTTTATAGAAGATAAAGGATGGGATTCGGAAGAAAGCATGATTGAGGATATGGCGGCATTTAGAAGGGAACGGATGAATTTATGAAGATAATGCTTGATACAAACGTGCTTATATCAGCTTTGGTATTTGGCGAAAGGACCGGAAGATTGTTCGATATGCTGTTTGAATCAGATCATGAACTATATGTTTCCGAATATATAGATCAGGAGTTTAAAGAGAAGCTCAAAGAAAAATGGCCTGCTAAAGCTGAAAAGGTATATTATCTTTACAGGCAGTTAGATATTCGATTTTGTAAAAGTACAGAAGAAAGGCTGGGTAAGTTGCGGGACAGAAAAGATATCCCTGTGCTGAGTGATGCATTGTATCATAAAATGGATATTATTTTATCTGGGGATAAAGATTTTCTAGAATCTGATTTAGAAAGGCCAATAATATATTCTCCATCGATGATGTTGGAATATCTCGAAATGTTGCATGATAAATAGTGTCTGCTGTTAAGCCGTCATTTCTAGCTGCCCCGAAAATCTCTTCGGGGCAGTAACATATCCGAATACAAAGGTTTTTAAAAATTAAGATCCAGAATCTCCAATTCGGAGACTCATTCTCCTGCCTGGGGATTGCATCGCCGCCTCAAATGCCCTATACTTCTTATAACATCTGCTGCATAAGAGGAGGAAGAATCAATGGACCAGATCAAGATCGGCAAATTTATTGCAAGTATGAGAAAGAAGCAGGGAATGTCACAGAAACAACTCGCAGAGAGGATCGACGTCACAGACAAGACCATATCCAAATGGGAGACCGGAAACCGGATGCCCGATGCATCGATCCTTCTGAAGCTTAGTTCTGAATTGCAGATCAATGTGAATGAACTTCTTGCAGGTGAGAAGTTCCTGTCGGAAGAAATCCCTTCAGAAGAATACATGGCAAGATCAGAGAGCAATATTGTGAATCTGATCGGTGAACTCGACGAGAATAATAAGAAGAACAAGGGCAGACAGATCGGCACGGTCATCGGCATTCTGTGCATTGCTCTGGCTTTTGCCGGACTCATTGTCTCCAGCCTTCCCGTGGGCAGGATCATTGATATCTTCGATATGCCTACCATGTTCTATCTGTTCGGTTCAAAATTTCTGATCATATCGTTCTCCAATCGATTCCATGATTATATCAATGCATGGAAATTATGTCTGCCAGGAACGAAATTATCAGCAAAGGAAATACTCGCGTCTCTGCAAGCCGTCAAATACGCCGGTGCGTTATCACTGACCCTTGGGGCCTTCTTCGCATTGATCGGATTATTCTCTCTGCTAAACTATCTAAACGACCTTACTTCGATCGGACCCGGCCTTGCGCAGATTACATTATCTTTATTCTATACAGCCGTCATAGAGACCATCTATGTGATCCTGCTGTTCCGGATCAAACGAGGAATTGATTCAAATCTGTAAGTTAAATACAAAATGCAGCGTAAAGAGGAACTGTCTTTTTTCCGTCTTCAAAACCAAAATTTTTCCCGGAAAGCTTGATGGCATAGTCAGGCCTGTAGGTATCCATATAAACCTTCAGGCTCTTGGCTCTGGTGTTATCTGCTGACTTAACCTCAATGGGTATCAGTTTTCCGCCTCGCTGAATCACAAAGTCTATCTCAGCCCCTCGTTCAGACATCCAGTAATAGGTACTGTACCCGTTTATTACAAGCTGCACATTCACATAATTCTCTGTCATTCCGCCCTTAAAATCATTGATATCCTCCACCATATAGAGAATGTCATTTGCTGCCAGATCCTTCTTGGCAAGAAGCAGTCCCATGTCCGACACATAGATCTTGAATGTATCGATATCTCGGTAATTTTCAAGCGGTTTTTTAATTTGTTCCACCTTATAGACCCGGGATGCAATCCCGGACAGACAGAGCCATTCAATAGCATTTTCAAATTCTGAAGCGCGCCCCCCTTTTTTTATCAGCTTATACTGGAAACGGGTATTCTTTTTGGATAGCTGGACGGTAATATTGTCATAGGCAAGACGCGTCTTTTTAATTTCATTCAGGTTATTGTATTTGCTCATGTCATTGAGATAACTCGCAAGAATTGTATCCTGGGCATGGCGGATCAGGATATAATCTTTTGTCTCTGCAAACAGCTTCACACACTCCGGCATACCGCCTACTATCAAATACTGACGGTAGAGCCGCATAGCCGCGTCATGGAGAGCCCCGGGCAGCGGTGTATCTGCAGCAAAGCTTTTTTTGATCTGCTCCACAAGCTCCCGCTCTCCCATGGCAAGCATAAACTCCTCCATATCCATGGGATACAGAGTTTTCATATCCACCTTGCCCACTGGAAAGGAGAACTTCGCCCTGTTTACTGCCACCCCCAGCAGACTGCCCGCCACAATAATATGATAACCCGGAGCATCCTCACAGAAGTATTTCAGAGAAGTCAGAGCTCTCTCACAGAGCTGCACCTCGTCAAATACAATCAGTGTCTTGTCTCTGACAATAGTCTGACCCGCAATATGGGACAAAATCGGGATCAGATAATCAGGGCTGATATTTTCCTCGAAGGTTTCATTTAATCTGGGATTTGTTTCAAAGTTAAAATACGCTACATTTTCATAATGGATGCGTCCGAATTCTAAGATGGAATATGTCTTACCGACCTGTCTTGCCCCCTGCAGAATCAGAGGTTTCCGGTGTCTGCTGTCCTTCCATTCTTCCAGAAAACTCATAACTTTTCTATACATAAACCTGTCCCCCTTAAAGATATTGGTTTTAGTATAGCGGATATTCCCGTAAATATCAATAAATTTTTATCTATTTTTAACGTATATTTACATGAACTCTTTATAAATTTCTACACCTTTCAACACAGAAAAGCTCTGACCACTCACTACTTATCCCCGGATACTCCCCTCCTTCTCATTGAATTCCCAGATATCACCATGCCACCAACGCAATACCTTTCCCCAAAGGACAGATAATTTATCAATGTTTCCAGAACTGTTATTAATTTGCATTACACGACCTCCCTAAATGGAAAGAAACACCATTACAACATCTTTTCCTAATATGTCCCATTCCAAATAGCCTGATAAGCTGCCCTGGAATTATACTCTTTCCCCTGTACATAAGAACTCGCGTAACCTGGCGCCTGCTTTGCCACATAACTCGCGAAAGTCGTCTCCCACGGCCGCATTAACTCCTGGAATCTGTCTGCTGCTGCATCCTCCAGCGCCAGCCTTGTATTCTCCAACTTCTTATCTATCTTCTTTTCCACTGCATCTCTCAAAACCTTTATTTGATCTTCCGATAACCCCAATCCTGATTTGTATACATATGAAAGCTCTGTCTTTAGATTATCTGGAGTATTGGCAATTCCGACACTTTCTTAAGGTGTTCATAATTCTCTTTAAGTTCTCCTTCCCATTTCACACCTTAAGAAGATGTGGTACTGCCACCTCCATGGCATCGAACTGTTATTAAAAGAAACACCCGACTTTATCGTTGCAACATCTTTATGCGGTGTTCCTCCTTAATATTTTATTTGTTCTATAAGAACAGAAGCTCAATTTGAAAAGCTTTGTCTCTACTTAAATATGCAATCGTACCATCATATTTATTCAAAATTCGTTCCACATTTTTTAATCCGTATCCATGTCTCATTTTATCCTTTTTCACAGATATTGGCCTTCCCTTATACAATAAATGCAATCTGCGAAAAAATATCAGACTACGATTTCCCCTAAATTTATACCATTCCCGACAATACTTACATATAGAATTATCCAATCTAGCCTTAATACCCATTACAGATTCCCCCTGTACAAACTAATTATCCATCAGAACCCGTCGATTCCATCCACCTTACACTTATAAAAATACCATAAATTAATTTTTTTCATCCTATTGTCCTTAAAAACTCATTTTTGACTGTGAAAAATTCTAAATCCGCACTTTCATTCCGCAAGAATATAATATTTCCCCCATTTACATTATGAAACGCACCTTTATCATCTTTTATTTTTCTGCCAGCATGACCTTACAGCGCTTTTTATAACATGCAATTCCATATTTCAGGATATTCTCTACCCCATCATCTTCAAGGTCATCTTCATACTTTGTATATTCGATCTGTCTTAATGCCGCCTTGCATACCTCATCCAGATCTCCGTCATGAGCATATTTTACTTCTATGATGATCCCCATATCCCCGGTATCCGGTTCTGCAAGGATATCCGCATATCCCTCTCCCATCTCCCGGTTGGAAGAAATCCCCCACCGGGTTTTCACTCCTAAGATTCCAAGCAGAACACCATGATAGAAGTTCTCTTTCATCTCTGTTCTTGCGGCCGTATCCCGGATACTGATGGTCTTCCTTAAATATTCCGTAAATATCTTTTCTACATTTTCCGCGTCTTTATTCCGCAAAGCGTCACAGAAGCGGTTCAGCATGTCCCCGTCTTCCCGGACATTCTCCTTAAAGAATTCCATGATCTGCGTCTCAAAAATATCCCGGATCGCCAGATTAGGAATCGCCAGTTTCATCCGTCTCCCCTCAGCCTTCCCGCGCTGGGTCAGATACCCGGTGGTAAAAAGAAGGCTCCAGATATTGTCAATGGACTGATAAACTTCCGCAT
>CANTDX010000039.1 GCA_947652615.1 uncultured Dorea sp.
CCCACGGCGGCGGTACCTCCAGAAAGAGAATGCATGCATGTAAGGACTACTCCGGCGCAGAGATCATGCGTACACTCCGGGACGAAGTTCTGAACCGTCAGATTCCGGTGATTGAATTCACCTCCGCGGTAGAGATCATCAAGGATGAGAAGGGACAGGCGGCAGGCGCGGTTCTTCTCAACATGGAGACCGGAGATTACTCGGTTGCAAGGGCCAAGACGGTGGTAATCGCAACAGGCGGCGCGGGAAGAATGCATTATCAGGGATTCCCTACATCCAACCACTACGGAGCAACCGCGGACGGACTGATCTTAGGTTACCGTGCAGGCGTACCGCTTCTCTACCAGGATTCCATCCAGTATCATCCGACCGGTGTGGCTCATCCGGTACAGATCCAGGGCGCGCTGGTTACGGAGAAGGTTCGTTCTGTGGGCGCGCAGCTTGTCAATGCCGAGGGTGAAGCCTATATTCATCCGTTGGAGACGCGCGACGTCAACGCGTCAGGTGTGATCCGCGAGTGCAGGGAAGGCCGCGGCGTAGAGGCGCCAAGCGGGCAGAAAGGTGTATGGCTTGATACACCGATGATCGAGATCCTTGGCGGAGAAGGAACCATCGAGAAGAGGATCCCGGCTATGTTCCGTATGTATATGAAGTACGGAATCGATATGAGAAAGGTGCCGATCCTGATCTATCCTACGCTGCACTATCAGAATGGCGGTCTTGAGATCGACGGAGAAGGATTCACGAAGAACATTCCGAATCTTCTGGCGGCAGGAGAGGCCGCAGGCGGAATCCACGGAAGAAACAGGCTGATGGGTAATTCACTCCTTGACGTGATCGTATTTGGACGGAATGCAGGTAAGAAAGCGGCGGCGAAGGCGAAGGAAGTGGAGCTTGGAACCATGAATCTGGACCATGTGGCAAGTTATGACGAGGAGTTAAAGGGAGCTTCTGTCGCTACGGAAGAAGTATCACCGAAGCTTCTGCCGAAGTATGCCCGTCATGAGAGATAGGAAGGAGATTAGACTATGCGTGAGATAGAAGTGAGCAGGATTACGGATGTCGTAGAGAAGCTTTGTATCGAAGCGAATGAGCATCTTCCCGAGGACGTAAAGTGCGCGATCAAGGATTGCCGTGCGTGCGAGGACGGGGAGATCGCCAAGGGCGTCCTTGATAATATCATTGAGAACTTCGAGATTGCGGACAAAGAGTGCGTGCCGATCTGTCAGGATACGGGTATGGCATGTGTATTCCTTGAGATCGGACAGGATGTACACCTGACCGGCGGCAATCTTGCGGATGCCGTGGACGAGGGCGTGCGCCGCGGTTATGATAAGGGATATCTTCGCAAATCCGTTGTGAAGGATCCGGTACGCCGCGGGAATACAGGAGACAACACTCCGGCGATGCTCTACACGGAGATCGTTCCGGGCGAGCAGATCAAGATAACCGTTGGACCGAAGGGATTCGGAAGCGAGAATATGAGCCAGATCCGTATGTTCAAGCCATCTCACGGTCTGCAGGGAATCAAGGACTTCATCCTTGAGGTGGTAGAGACGGCAGGACCGAATCCGTGTCCGCCGATGGTTGTAGGCGTCGGAATCGGCGGTACCTTCGACAAGGCGGCGCTCCTTGCGAAGAAGGCGCTGATGAGGCCGATCGATTCGTCCAATCCGGATGCATTCTATGCAGACCTGGAGAAGGAGATGTTAGAGAAGATCAATAAGCTTGGTATCGGACCGCAGGGATTCGGCGGAAAGACCACGGCGATCGGATTAAATATTGAAACTCTGCCGACCCATATCGCAGGCATGCCATGTGCAGTCAACATCAACTGCCATGTGACACGCCACAAATCGGAGGTGATCTAAGATGGCAGCAAAGAAGATTACATTACCATTGACAGAGGAGCTTGCGAAGACACTGCACGCAGGCGACAGCGTACTTGTGACCGGAACCATCTATACATCCCGTGACGCAGGCCACAAGAGGATGTGCGAGGCGCTTGCCAGGGGAGAGAAGATCCCATTTGACCCGACAGACGCCACCATCTATTATGTAGGGCCGACTCCGGCGAAACCGGGACAGGTCATCGGTTCCGCGGGACCGACCACCAGCGGGCGTATGGATGCGTATGCGCCGACCATGATGTCTGTAGGCGCGCGCGGTATGATCGGTAAGGGCGCACGTCTTCCGGAAGTAGTGGACGCCATGAAGAAGTATTCCGGAGTATACTTCGGAGCCATCGGCGGGGCAGGCGCGCTTCTTGCGAAATGTATCAAGAAGGCAGAGCTGATCGCTTATGAGGATCTGGGAGCAGAGGCGCTTCGGAAGCTGTATGTAGAGGATATGCCGCTGGTTGTCATCATTGACAGCGAGGGCAATAATCTGTACGAGAGCGGAAGAGCCGCATACTTAAAAGAGCATGAGGCTTAATGCGATAGAAGGGAGTCAAATGACATGGAGTTATTTGGAGGAATATTGGCAGTTAAGGCTGTAGTATTTCTGACATTCTCAATCTTCGCGATTGCTGCCGTTGGATATTCCATCGGCAGGATCGAAGTGAAGGGAATCGACCTTGGAACTGCCGGAGTATTTATCGTTGCTCTGGTCTATGGGTGCCTGTTATATACGAAGCTGTCAGACAATCTGATGGCGGGAGAGGTGACGTTTGCGACAGACGCGCTTAAGATTGTCGAGAATATGGGTCTGGTGTTCTTCGTGACTTCCGTTGGTTTCATCGCGGGGCCGAATTTCTTCGGGAATCTTAAGCGGAATTTTAAGTCCTATGTACTGTTGGGAGCGATCATCATCCTTGCGGCGGCATTTACATGTGTATTATGTATCTTCATCGGCGGTAACTTTACTGATCTTGAACATGATCAGTTCAAGGCGATCCTGGTGGGTATCCTCTCAGGCGCCCTGACCAGTACGCCGGCGTTCTCCGCATCAAAGGCGGCTGTGGGCGCGGACTTAGAGGCGCTGGTATCTGTGGGATACGGGATCGCTTATCTGTTCGGTGTGATAGGAGTCGTCCTGTTCGTACAGATCGTTCCTAAGATCATGAAGGCGGATATGAATGAAGAAGTGGCGAAGATCGCTGCGAAAGAGGGTGCAGGCAGCAAGAAGAAGAACCTAATTCTGACCGAGGTAGATGAATTCGGCTTTATGGCATTCTCACTGGCTGCGGTGGTAGGAATCCTGGTGGGAAGCATCAGCTATAAGAATTTCTCGCTGACGACTACCGGAGGGTGTCTTTTGACGGCGCTTGTGTTCGGGCATTACGGACATATCGGTAAGATCTCCATCGTACCAAAGAGTTCTACGCTTAAGATGTTAAGAGAGCTGGGGTTGATGCTGTTCCTGATCGGAGCGGGAGTATCCGGCGGAGCGAAGTTCGTACAATACTTTGAGCCGATATATTTCCTCTATGGAGCGATCATGACGATCCTTCCGATGATCATTGGGTTCGTCATTGCGAAGAATGTGCTGAAGCTGCCGCTTCTCAATAATCTTGGTTCACTGACCGGAGGCATGACCAGTACACCGGCGCTTGGAACACTGATCAATATGGCTGGGACAGAAGATATCGCGTCTGCGTACGCGGCGACCTATCCGATCGCGCTGATCGCGGTGGTATTGGCTTCACAGTTGATCATCTTATTCTGTTAGAAGAGTGTCAAATATATAATGGGGGATGCAGTAAAGATTATAAGGTTACTGCATCCCCCATATACGTTATGCACTGTATCTAGTCACCTGTTCTCTTAGCTGAAAAAGCCAAACAAACCCTTCTTCTTGGACTTAGAAGACTTCTTAGTCGAGCTATATACACTCTTGTCCCGGTTGCGCCGCTGGTTGACGGCCTTATATAGCTGGTAGATCGTATCCTTATCGGTACACCAGCTAAGCGGAACGTCAAAATCCCGGAATTGATAGCGCAGTCTTTCGTATTCCCGGTCTGTGATTGCCTGGGCGCTGCCTATGTTGCGGCCGCCGAACATCTCATCGAAGGCATCACGGACTTGGATGATCTTTCCTGGATTATCTGTAAGCATTTTACCGACCTGTTCTGTGAGTTCTCTCGTCTCCATATGTATAACTCCTCTCTTGGCATGCATATTCTATGGGTACACTTTGAAGTAGTTTAATATAGATTGTGAATAATTGCAATAGGAAAATAGAAATATTATTTAAATGGAATATGATGGAAAATGATACCCCAAATGCCGGTATGGATGTGAAATGCAACAATCAAGTCATGCAGTCCGGTATTGCTTGTGTTTGAGGGGAAAAAGAATTATAATAGAATTACGTCAAATCCTAGAAAGGAAAAAGAAAATGAACACAAAATGGAGAAGGTTTAACAGTTTGACTGGAAAATGCTATAACAATATGATGGGGATCGATCAGGATAGCTCCTGCTGGGGAGCCGCGTTTGAGCTCCTCAAAGACATCATCAGGGGGGAACGGAGCAGGGATGCCGGATATGCGCCGGAATTATATCAGTTGGATGATGTGACGGACTTTGTATATGATATAGAGGGATGGCTTGAGGACTACATCGGTGAGCTTGATATGCGCGGCATGTGGGAGGAACTGCTTGAGGTGTGTGAGGATATGCTTGAGATGTTCGCATGGAAGGAGATATCGTCATCAGATTTTGATTTCTTGAGAATCTCTGCATTGGGGAATCTGGGAAGGAATGAAGAGGCGGTCAGGCTGAGCAGGGAATGGATGGAGAAGGAAGAGGACAATATGCTGGCAGTATCGTCAGGTGTGTATGCGTATATGAATGGCGGTCATTATGAAGAGGCAGAAGCATTGATCGAGAAATACATCCATGAAGATACAGAGTGTACAGATGAGAATGATGTTCTCTTTATTGCGGCGGGTGAACTGTATAAGGCTTCGGGGAATCAGGAAGCGGAAAGACGGATAGAGAAGATCCTGGAGGAATATGACGAGGTGGTTGAACAGGAATTGATGGAGTGGGACGAAGATGAGGAGGATCTGCCGTTCTCATAGGAGCCATTGCTTTTGAACGGTAGATTTTATGAAAAATGGCGGGGAGCTTCCCCGCCCCAGATGGACCTGAGTTTCACAAGAAATTCTTTAAGATACCTACAAGGCAGGTATCTCTTCTGCGTACTTCGGCAGATCTCTCACGGCCTTGAAAAATGCGAAGGCCGCATTCCCTTCTTTTGTATCATAAGTATATCCCAATTCCCGGGCGGCATATCTGGTCGTCTGGTCAAACAGATCGCACATGCGGAAGAAAATATACGTGTCCATCAAAAATAATAAGAGCATTGGTGGATAATTTGTGTACAAATGATTAAAAAGTATTGACCTTCACGGAACGTCATAGGGTAAAGTAGTCTTATCAAGGAGGATAAGCATATGATGAGGACGGTTAAGGAAGTAGCAAAACTTACGGGTATCAGCGCGCGCACGCTTCATTATTATGATGAGATCGGTCTGTTCGTACCGACATCAAAGTCTGAGGCGGGATACAGGCTTTATGACGATAAAGCCCTTGAAACATTACAGCAGATATTGTTTTTCCGGGAGTTTGACATTCCGCTTAAGGAGATCAAAGCCGTCATGGATCATCCTGACCTTGATAAGAACCAGATTCTTAAGATGCAGCGGAAAATGCTTGTGGCCAAGAAGGAGCGCATGGAGCGTTTGATCGCCAGTATCGATGACATTCTGAAAGGAGATAATAGGATGGATTTTACAGTATTCAGTGAAGAGGAGATCCGTGCCATGCACGACAGCATGGTTCAGAACATGAATGATGAGCAAAAAGCAATATTCATTGAGCATTATGGAAGTATGGAGGCCTTCAGGGAGCATTATCTGGAGGGCGCCGCGTCCGAGCAGGTTCAGAAGAATTTTGCTAAATTAGTAGAGTGGTATGGGAGCAAGGAAGCCGTATTATCGGCCGCACAGGGGCATCCGGGTGTTCCTGAGATTATGACTTCTTATCAGAAACGCATGGGAGCGATCCAGCAGAAAATAGCAGGGAAAGCAGGAACAGATGTTCATTCTCTGGAAGTGCGGGAACTGATCGGGGAATATGATTTTGTCGCGAAACAGCTCTATCAGATGGAGGATGTGAGAAAGCTGATGCTTGAATTGGCGGAAGGATACAGGAGTAACAAGGAACTCCGGGAAGGATTTGACAGTGTGTATGGAGCCGGAACCGCTTCATACATGGGGGATGCGATAGAAGCATTCTATAACTAAAGGGATAAGAGAGGATCAACGTATGAGGGAGAAGGCAGTGAATATGACGGAAGGAAAGATCCTTCCACAGCTAGTGAGATTCGGGCTTCCGGTACTATTAGGGATGTTGTTCCAGAGGATTTATAATTTTGCAGACGTCTATATAGTAGGAAGATATCTTGGAGACAATGCGCTGGCTGCAGTGAGCATCGCCGGTACGGCTATGTATCTCTTATATTCTGTGATGATGGGGCTTTCTACAGGTGTCAGTGTTGTGATCTCCAGATATTACGGGGCGAATGAGTTGGAAAATGTAGTGGATTCCTATGTGACATCCATCTATGTGTCGGTTGCGGCGGTGGTCGTGATCACGGCATCAGGAGTGGCAGGCACCAGGCCGCTGCTGGAAATTTTGCAGACCTCAGAGGAGCTGATGCCGGAGGCAGTAGAATATCTGATCTGGATCTTTGTGGGCTGCGGGGGTACGATGCTGTACAACTGGATCTCATCTGTACTGCGTTCTCTTGGTAATTCGGTGGTGCCTTTGATCTTCCTGATCGTATCCAGTGTTCTCAATGTGATCCTGGATGTTGTATTTGTTGTCTGGATCCCGATGGGAGTGAAAGGGGCGGCTCTTGCTACAGTGGCCGCCCAGGTGCTCTCAGGGATATTATGTGTGATATATGCGCTTAAGATCCTGCCGTTCCTTCGGATCAAGCGAGAACAATTTCACTGCAGGAAAGATCTGGTCAAAGAGATATTGATCTACGGAGTTCCGACCGGGCTTCAGATGAGTATCATTTCCATATCGGACCTGACACTGCAGGCGGTGATCAATACCTATGAGACGGCGCTGATCGTGGCCTATGGCGTCTGCCTCAAGGTAGAAGGGCTGGGATTCCAGATTGCGGATGCGATCGGCACGTCTCTTGGGACTTTCGTGGGTCAGAATGTAGGTGCGAAGAAGTATGACAGGGTGAAGAAGGGCGTCCGTTGTGCCTATCTGATCAACGGTATCTGTTATGGAGTCTTCTGCCCGTGCATCTACTTCTTCGCAGAACCGATCATGCGGGCATTTACGAAGAATACGGCTTCCGTGGGGTATGGGATGGAGTATCTGCATATCATGGCGGTCTTCTTCGTGACGGGCGGACTTCTGGTGATATATCACAATGTTCTCCGCCCGTCCGGCGATGTTGCGGTGACGATCCTGATGGGAGTCAGTGAAGTGATCACAAGGATCAGCTTCGCATTCCTGCTCTCCGCGTGGTTTGGATACCGCGGGCTGTGGTGGGTATCGCCGATCACGTGGGTCTGTGCGGCCGGTGTGGGAGCGGTGCGGTATTATTCCGGGAAATGGGAAGGAAAGGCGTAGATCATATCTTAATCGCTCACCAATTCCTTCACAGATATCCGGTTGATCGTCCTGACGACCACATACGTTCCCAGGAATATGCAGGACGGAAGCAGAATACCCGCAGCGGCCGCTTCTGCCGGAGAACTTGCGAAGGGGAATTGCGTAAGCCCGAACTGCTTGGCATAAGGGCTTAAGAGATCTGGCATGAGGAATGTTCCAACCGCAAGTCCCAGTATGTTTCCTGCGGCTGCAGACAGGCAGTTCCTCCACAGATAGATCTTCAAGATCTGCCGGGATGTCATCCCTACAGCTTTCAACAACCCGATGATCTTATGATCCTGCCTGACCAGCAGGAATGTAAGATTCGTTGTGACAAGAACCAGGATGATCAGCAGGACCGCTAAGACGGTCAAAACAGCGGGCGCCAGGATTCCGGTGATATTCTCTCCGTTTGATTTAGAGGCAATAAACGAAAACTTTCCGTTATACTTATCATTTAGTTCTTCGGCATAATCCCATTTGTCCGAGCTGTCGGAGAGCACAAGCATATAGTCTCCAAAACCATTGTCCATTGCTTTTACCCGGTCCAGATCATCTGTGACCATCCGTATGATCTCCCCGTGATTGGATAGTGTCTGGAAGATACCGGTGATTGTATAGATCTTTCGGTCTTCCCCTGTGAACAAGTCCATTGTATTGCCGATTTCCAGATCATATTTCTCTGCTAGGGCAAGTCCGATGCTGATCTCATCTTCTTTCTGGGGACGTGCACCATATAAGGATTTATCCTTGATATTTTGATTCCAGGGCAGTTGGTAGATCTCTGCCGTCATGTTCTGCCAGTTTCCGCCTTCGCGGGATTGATACTTGGGATGTATTTTATTGACTCCGTAGGTGTAATCGATTCTGGGGTCTTGCTCCAGTTCATCGATGATCGAGCTTACAGGCGTATCTTCTAATGCGGTGACATAGATATCTGTTTGGATGAAGCCCCAGGTTTCCGGTTCTTTGTCAATATTTTCAACGGCATTCAGACATCCGAAGCAGACGGTGGCCAGACAGCCGAAGATCAGCGATACACCGGCGATATACAGGCAGCGCAGCTTGTTATTTCGTATTCCTCTGAGGGCATAATATCGTTCGAAGGAGCTTTGGCCCTCATAACAGGAGCATTGTCGTACTCGCTGGATTTTTTCTGATGCTTTCCATGCGCAGCTTTTAATAGCGTGGGAGGCATTCAACCGCTGTACTTTGAATACAGAACAGAAGCATAATATCAGGATTATTGCTGCTGCAAGGAGACATACCAGAAGAGAGTAGTGTCTGATCCCTGCAAAGGAAACCTGATAGATTCCCATATCTTTCAGTATCTTCGTTAAGATCTGCCGATTCATCCATCCGCCAAGAATACTGCCAAGAACTGCTCCTGCGGATCCGATCATTCCGTAGGTGATCAGATATGCGCCTACGATCTGTCCCCCGGTCATACCCAGAGATTTGTAGATTCCAATGTTTCTGATATCTTCATCCATATCATTTTTTATCAGGAACAGAGCCAGCCAGGTGACGGTGACAGCCAGAATGACACTTACAAGGCACAATAATCCGCCTGCCATCTGGTAGACAGAGGTATATCCGCTTTTGATCTGTTCGTATGTATAGAGCGTATTGCCAAGCGGCATTTGAAAATATTCTTCCGTTTCGCGGATGAATCTTCTCTCGGTCTGTCTGCTGTATTGATCGAACCTGATTTCCAGATAACTTGCCGCCTGGTTCATGGCAGCCGGGTAATCTGCGAGCCTCCCTGGTCCGCACCACATCCGGTACACGTTCGTACTGCTTCCGCCAAAGACGGGATCGGTGACTATTTTTACGACTTTTACCTTCACAGATGTATCAGCGAACCGGAGAGAGAGCGTATCGCCCACCTTCAGACGCAGAATATTTGCTGTCTTAGCGGTGACCCAGACTTCGTCTTTTGCCGGCATCTGTGATTCCAGAGAGGTATTTGACTTGGAACCGTCCAGGATTACGGGAGAGAGCATCTGTCCGGTCTGATCTTCGGTATTTGGAAGCTCTAATAAGATACCGTTACTGAGCTTCGTGCCATCCTTCTCAATATAGTCGATCGTTCTGGTGTTCTCTGTAATCTGGTAATCGAACTTTTCAGGAGAATCCTCAAGATATTGCCTTACAATATCGGGTGACACCGCCGTCTTACTCCACAGGCAGCAAAGCTGCGGCCCGTTCATCTCTTCGTAGGCCCTGTCGAATATAGTATCTAATTCGGTCAGGATGATGGCTGCGTTGACCATTAAAGCAGCCATGAACATAATACAGACGCCTAGCAGCAGATTCGGGACTTTTCTTCTTTTGACCTTTGCAAGGCCGCACATCAGAATTGCTTTCATATCACCACCCCCTCTTCTGCAGAAAATGTGTGAGTTCGGATTCTCTCTCGTCATATAGCTCACGGCCGGCATCGCCAGATATTGCCTCTGGGAATCTCAGCTCTCCCGCGATGTGTCCGTCTTCGATATAGACCACTCTCTGCCCTCTGACTGCGACCTTCCTGTCATGAGTGACCAGGACGATGGTCTGTCCGCTCTGGTTCAGTTCATTCAGCAGTTCCAGGACGAGTTCTGTCTGCGCGGAATTCAGGCTTCCGGTCGGTTCATCGCACAGCAGAAGCGGCGGCTTATTGACGACAGAGCGCAGGATAGCCGCCCGTTGCTGCTGCCCGCCCGAGAGCTGCGAAGGATACTTGCCGGTATGTTCTTTCAGACCGAACTGGCTGCATAGATGGAAGATGATCTCCTTCCTGCAGCTTGGAAGGTTCCGGGCTTTGCCCTCTGGATAGCGTGCAAGCATCATTGGCAGCAGGATATTCTCATAGACCGTAAGATCCGGGATCAGACATTGCTGTTGGAAAACGATTCCTATATTGGTTCGCCGGAACATCGTCTTTGCTTTCTCGTTCATGCGGCTGAAATCCGAGGTATGGTTTCCAGTGTGTCCTGTGATGCGCGCCGTAGGCGGGGAAGGCAGGGTGTATGTTATTGTGCCTGCGTCAGACTCGTCAATGCCTGCGATCAGGTGCAGAAGACTTGTCTTCCCGGAACCGGATGCTCCCATGATCACGACAAATTCACCCCTGTCGACAATGAGATTTACATTGTCAACAACTTTGTATTTTGCCGTCCCTTCATGATATGTTTTGGTAAGATTTTGGATTTCTAATAGTTTTTCCATCGCTGTAGCCTTTCCTTTCATCGATTTGTTACGAAAACTATAGGGGATTTGGGGTGACGGTTCAACCCCCAGACGGGAGAATGACTCTCCGATTTGGAGAATCCTGATTTTCTTTTTTCTGAGCAAAATCAGGCCAGGAACAAAACCTTGGTAAAATTTCTCGGGTTCTGCAGCTTCGAAGGGCTGTTCTGGTATCTTATCATTATAAGAATTGATAAGTCAGATTTTTTCTGTTATCATGAGTATTAACTTATTGTAACAGGCCGAAAGAAGGAATCAGGTGATCAGATGGTGGATTTGAAGCGGGCGGCATATCAGAAGATGCTTGCCTGGAAAGGGCGTTCCGGGCGTAAAACATTAGAAGTATCCGGTGCAAGACAAGTAGGGAAGACTTATCTTGTAAATAAATTCGCAGATGAGCGTTCCGGAAGGGAAGAAGATTATCAGGAGATTTCTGCTTTGTATCAGACATATCGACAGATTGGCGGATATCCATCGGTGGTTCTTCGGTATTTATCAGGAGCTTCTATGAAGGAATGTCAGGAAGAACTGCAGGAGATTATTCGGCTGTTTACCAATGAAATAGACCAGGTGTTATTTCATGGATATCGGTCTTACCGCCTTTTTCCTGAAACAGATCGGATGCAGGGACTCGGACATAGATGGGATTGTTAATGAGAATTTCGTTTATCTGGACTTAAAACGTAGAAGCGGCTTTGCGGGAGAGCTTGCTCTTGAGATGCCTGCTTTTGCTACTTGGGGAAGGGGAGAATTAGACTTCTATACAAAATCTTTGGATTCAGGAAAAACGTACGTGATCGAGGTGGAAGCGGGAAAGAACCGTGCAAAAACGGCGATGGAAGTGCTGGAAAAGGGAAAGGCGGATTATTTGCTGCTGGCAAAGGGCAATACGCACGGCGGTGCGGCAGACAAGGTCTATACGATTCCTGTCTATGGAATTTCCAAATTCAAGTTTTAAGATAAAGAAAGCAGTTGCTTTGCGGGAAGATCCGTATAGTAACTGCTTTTGTTAATATTGCGTGATCATTCTTGCTCTTTGGCACGTTATCTATTATAGGGGACGCCCTAATCTAATCCAAGTGTATGAACATACACGTTAGGAGGATCTGTTTTGACACGTGAAAATGAACTATTGCACCAGATAAAGAAAGGCGACACTTCCTGCTGGGAAGAACTTGTGTCGCTCTATTACGAGGATATCTTGCGGTACTGCATCTATCATTCGCCGGATTTGGAGACGGCAGAGGATGCGGTGCAGGAGACATTTCTGAAAGTGATCCGGCATTTCCCAAAGTATCAGGACCGGGGTAAATTCCGCGGATTCTTGTATAAGGTGGCGGCCAATACCTGTACGGACCAGTGGAGGCGGAAGCGGGAGGTGCAGTTACCGGAGGATATGGAGTTTATGGAAATGGGATATGCAAGCTCGGAAGCGCAGGTGAATTTCCAGTATATGGTGCGAAATCTCCCGGAAGAGTTGAGGGAGATCGTGTATCTGAAGTTTGCACAGGAATTGACATTCCGGGAGATCGCCATGGCCGTGGGGCTTCCGGTAAGGACCGTGCAGTCCAGGCTTCGAAGGGCATTGAAGCTGATAAGATGTGAGATGGAAGGAGAGGTGTAGGGATGGATCGAAAGCAGTATGAAGAGCTTAGAAATGCATTGAAGATTGATGTGAAGGTATGCAGGGAAATGGAAGATACGGGCGTTGTCGCTAGAAGAATGCGGGCTCAAAGAGAAAGGGTATTGCAATCTGTCCGGGATCTTCCGGCAGTACAGATGCCAAAGAGGAGAATAGGGTTCTTTGAATTTATGTTCCGGCAGATTCCGTTTATGGGAAGAGATCTGTGGATGTCACAGGGATCTGCGGCTCTTGTGGTGTTTGGCGTATTGTACCTGTCTCTGTGCGGTGACCTTGCGTATCTTAGTATTCGTCATATTCCGCTGATGCTGGGAATCCTGGCAATCATGCTGGTCATGACGTCAATTCCGTTGCTGTTAAGACCGTACCGGTATCAGATGCACGAGATTGAGCTGGCATCAAGACAGTCCCTTTGGAAACTTCTGACAGCAGAATTGATCCTGTTGATGACAGAAGATCTGGTTGTCTTTGGATTCAGTGCAGGGATCGCGACAGGGATAGCGGGATTATCGGCGGTGAAGGCGGCCATGTATTTCCTTCTGCCTCTCTTTCTGGCAGGTACGGGATGTGCACAGCTCATAAGGCGGACCGGCGGATGGGAAGAGGTATCTCAGAGGATCGGTCTTTGTGAGGGATATTGCGGGCTTCTGGCGATGGTATTATTGATATTATACCGGACGAAGCCGGTAGTTTATGGCGAGACCGGTGTGTGGGTGATCTGCACAGTCATTGTCTTTCCGCTATTTGTCCTGTCCGTTGGCACATGGCTTAAGGACAGTACAGAGGTGGGGGAGAGGACAGGTATGGTCGACGCCTAAGTGAGTCAAATGTGCATGCAAGCATGCCTGCTTGGCTCGTTGCTTGCGGAAATAAGAATCATAGATGTATGGAGGATATCATGGAATTAGAAGTATGTGGAATCACCAAGCAGTATAAGGATAAATGTGCGGTAGATGATGTCTCTTTGAAGCTTACCCCCGGTGTCTGGGGACTTCTGGGGGCAAATGGGGCAGGCAAGACGACCCTGATGCGTATCATAGCCGGAATCATGCGCCCTACGGCGGGGTGCGTCAAATACGACGGGATCGAGATCGACCGATTGAAGGAGGAGTATCGGGATATATTCGGGTATCTGCCTCAGGAATTCGGATTCTATCCGGGTTTCTGCGTCCAGGATTATCTGGAATATATTGCGGCGCTGAAGGGACTTACGAGGGCGGAGACGAAGAAGAGGATCAGTGCGCTCTTAAAGCGAGTATCGTTAAGTGAAGTGAGGCATAAGAAGATCTCGAAGCTCTCCGGAGGCATGAAGCGGCGGGTGGGGATCGCACAGGCATTGCTCAATGACCCGGAGGTTCTGGTGCTGGATGAGCCTACAAGCGGGCTGGATCCGGGGGAGCGGGTGAAGTTCCGAAATCTCTTGTCTGAATTCGCCCATGACAGGATCGTGCTGATCTCTACCCATATCGTTTCGGATATCGAGTATATCGCTACCTGCAATGCCGTGATGAAGAAGGGGAAGATCATTGCCACCGGGAAGACGGAAGAGTTGGTCCGGATGGTGGAAGGCAAGGTCTGGTCGGCGGATATTGACGGGAGAGAGCTTGCAGTCTACGAGCATCAGCTCCTTATGGTAAATGTATATAATGAAGGAAACGGAGATGTGAAGGTACGTTACCTGTCGGATAAGCCGGTCATTCCCGGATCCAGGAAAGAGGAGCCGCGGATGGAAGACCTGTATCTGTGGATGTTCCCGGAGAGTGCGCGGTCAGATATGTGAAGAAAGGAATTATAGATGAGAAGATTATTGAATTTGGAGTTAAAAAGAGTAGTTTCAGCCAGGTCTACCTGGATATTATTGGTATTTTTGATCCTGGTATCGGCGGTGATGGCGTATTTCCCCATATCATTTGAGAATACTTACCAGGTAGACGAGCAGGGAAATGCCCGTGAATTAACCGGAAAAGAAGCGATCAGTTACCAGAAGGAGCTGGAGAAGGAGATAAGCGGAGAGGTTACGGAGGAGAAGATTCGGAAGGCAATCCTGGCATTCCAGGAATGTTACCGGGAGTACGGCGCGATATTTCCGCCAGATGTACCGACAGAAGTGTATGCCGATAAGATCCTGCCGGTCTATCCAATCCTGGATATCGCAGCAGATATGCTGGCTCCAGAGGATATTGCGATATACAATATGACGGATGCGGATATCGCACCGGAGGATGCCCCAAGGCTCTATGAAGAGTATCGGGCGCGGATGGCATCCAAGGGCAAGAGCGAGGCGGAACAGGAGAAGATCCGGGAGCTTATTCAGGCTGTGAAGACGCCGTTTACCTATGAACCAGGATTCGCTATGGCGTCCCTTGAGTACCTGGCGCTGTATCTATTGCTGATGCTTCTGGTGTTCGTGGTGATCTTTGCGCCGATATTTTCTGCGGAATATCAGACCGGGGCGGACAGTATCCTTCGCTGTACCAAGTACGGAAGGGTACATCTGGCAGCCGCGAAGATCGTGACCGCGGTGCTGATATTTGGCGTGACCTTCCTGGTTGGAACAGGAGTATTTTTAGCGGTCACGAATCTGATGTTCGGCACGGACGGGCTTAAGACGTCGGTGCAGATGCTATGGACGGCATTCGTGATACCGGCTCTTAATGTAGGGCAGATGCAGATGGCCGTGACCGCGGGAGGTTTCCTGTCGATCCTTGCTATGGTAAGCTGTACATTGTTCTTATCGGCAAGATGCAAGAATGTTCAGGATACGCTGAAGATCGCACTGCTTCTGAGTATCCTGCCGATGATCCTATATATGATATCGTCTGCGGATTGGGCGAATCTGATCCGGTGTGTGCTGCCTGCCGGCGGGATCGGGCTTATGAATTCCTTCCTGTATGATGTGTTAGGAACAGAGTTTGTGCGTATCGGACCTGCGGTGATCTGGAGCCCGTATTTCATAATCGGGGCGGCGGCAGTTGAGATTCCGCTGTTTCTGGGGCTGACGGTGAGGGCGTATTGCAGGAGAGAGAGCTAGTACAGCGTTGCATATTTATTCCCCATTTTATTACTCGTCTATGCTATAATGAAAGAGATAATAAATATAAATCATATGATCAGGAGGGGCAATATGTACAGAGTAAATGAAATCATAGACGAACTTCGTGCATACGATTCTGAACGGGAATGGTTTGAATTCAAGGAGAATTGGTTTCAGGCTGATGGGTTGGGTGAATATATATCAGCATTATCCAATAGTGCGGCAATAGCAGGGAAAAGATATGCTGTTATACCGGCAGCTAAGACGGTTCCGATTTCCTATGCAAGAGAACGCTATATCAGAGTAGGTTCAAGTAAAGAGAATTTAAGAAAGTACCCGGAAAAGGAATCGTTTTTGTTTGATATATTGCGTCATGGTTTCCCAACAATGGAAAATACACCCTCTGTTTATCAGGAATTGACGTTTGAGAAGCTGCTTATCTATTACGGTGCAAAGGGATTAAAGCTGAATCCGGATACATTCAAAAAGAATTTGTCATTTTTTACGGAAGATGGGAAATACAATATCTTAGCGCAGTTACTCTCAGATAATTCACACATGCCAATTCGTGTAGCAATATTTTCCGGGACATCTAAAGCAGACAATATGTATTCCGTTCGTGAATTCGGTAACCAGTGTCTCTTATATTCATTGGATGAAGTACTTCGGTATGGGGATGTTCTTAATATTATTCAGGCTGATGAGCGAGAAAGAGTTGTTGAGCGGAGAGAAGTGCCGCTATTTCAGAATGATGCATTTCGGGAAGCTGTAATTAATGCATTTGTTCATAATAAATGGGTAAGTGGGAATGAACCCATGATTACGGTTTTTTCTGATAGAATTGAAATATTATCCAGGGGTTCATTAGCGCCAGAACAGACTATGGAAGGATTTTTTGCCGAAGAATCGGTTCCGGTTAATAAGAAATTGTCTGAGATTTTATTACAATTGCATATCAGTGAGAAAACAGGAAGAGGCGTCCCTAAAATCACACAGAGATATGGAAGAGAAGCTTATGAATTCAGGGAGAATTCTATTGTGGTAAGGATTCCGTTTAATTGGATCAATGTGATGGGAGATAAAGGGAAGAGTGAAGATAATTCCCTGACGAACACACAGATTAGGAAAAACAACTTTTTCACGGATAATCGAATCATTCAGATATTAACGGGGAGGTTGTTGCATGAATGAAGGCTTCGGCTGCAGCAGGCCTTCTAAGCAGGCAGAAACGGAACACATAAGGATATCGCAGGCTTGGGTCTGCCAGGCTAAAAAAGTGACGTAGTAAAATTCATAATACTACGTCACTTTTTTGATAGTTTTACTTCAGCGGTGAGGTCACACATTCTACCTTACACTTTTTCTTCCAGCATGCGATTCCGTATCTTATGATAGTTGTCATCCCATCCTCTATTAGTCTGGATTCATATGCCTTATCCGAGATTTGTTTTATCGCCTTCTTACACCCGGCTTCCAGATTCCCATTATCTGCATACTTCAGCTCTATTACGATTCCAATTCCTTCACTTTCTATCTCTACGAGAATATCACTGAATCCCTCCCCGGATTCTGCGTTAGAACTGATGTCCCAGTCTTCACGGTAACCAAGTAGTCCGAGAAGGATTCCGTGATAATAATTTTCTTTTCTTTCTTTTCTTACAGCCGTATCCCGGATACTGATCGTTTTCTTTAGATAAGCGTTAAACTGTGCCTCTACAGTAAGCGTATCTGCTTTGGCAAATGCTTCACAAAACAGATTCAACTGGGATGGATTTTTCCGTGTCTCTGCCTGGAACCAGTCCCGAATTTGTTCGATGAATATTTTGCGTATCTCCAGGTTGGGTATGGCAAGACGGCAGATCCCATCATCTGTTCTGTCGCGTATAGTCAGGTAACCTGTAGTAAAAAGCACGCTCCAAAGATTATCAATGTTTTCATACAGATCGCGATAAGTGAGTTCCTGTTTGATCTGCTTCGGAATACTATCTCCATCGATCAGCTGCTCGATTTCTCGTCTTGTGCTTTGTTTTGACATCTGTAAAAATGTCCGTATAATATCGTTGCCGCTTGTATTGATCCAGAAGGCCTGCGGTTTCGCATGCGGCTCAACGAGCAGCAAGTCAACATAGTTGATTACATCCCAGGGACAGTATACATCGGTATTCCCGATACGGTAACCGTCATACCATTTTTTCACAGAAGTATAAGCCGGCAGGAATCCATAAAAATTCAGGATATCCTTTACTTCTCTGTCTGAAAAACCAAAGTATTCGTCAAAACGGACGTTAGTGATAGAATATATTTTGAAGTTATTCAAACCAGTAAATATACTTTCCTTTGCGATTCTCAGACAGCTGGTCAAAACGGCGAACTGGAGACTGTCATTTCCTTTGAGAACCCGGCTTAGCAGATTCCGTATCAAATGAACCATTTCCCCGTAATATCCGAAATGGTGCGCTTTATCCAGAGGCACATCATATTCATCGATCAGCAGGATTACCTTTTGTCCATAATGTTTGCAAAGAAGGAATGATAAGGTTAGAAGGCTGTCTTTTAACGCTTTGTCTGAAATGTTGAACTTTTGACGATTTTGGGGATCGACTTTTATCAGTTGGAAATATTGCATCTTCTCATGGTCTGTAATTTGACTGCTGGCTGATAAGAACTGAAAGCGCATTGCTTCATTTCCAATAGAAGTGCAGAGGGCAGCTTTTGCATCGTTATAGTTTGAGGCATCAATATCTTTCAGTGAAATGGATATTACAGGAAATTGTCCCATATATTTTTCACAAAGCTCTTTTTCATCCGCTATTTTGAGACCGTTGAAAAGACTGCTGTCACATTCGTATTCAAAAAACGTTTTGAGCATGTTTATAGTCAGGGTTTTACCGAATCTCCTGGGCCGTGTGAATAGATTCACCTTCCCCCAGTGTTGTAATAACTCCTGGATCAACCCTGTTTTGTCTACATAGTAGAAACCCTCTGTACGGATTTCTTTGAAATTTTCGATTCCTACGGGTAATTTTTTTGTCGTATCCAAATCGGTTGGCTCCTCTCAGCGATTTTTACAGTTCATTACCATGGTATATTCCGCAGATATTTCCTGTATCTTATCATTATTTGCCAGGAATTTCAATAGCTTCTGTCGGTTGGATTTACGCATCGAAATCACTTATTTTTAGTACCGGATATCGCTCTTTTTCATATTTATATATGGAAGGGAGCGATATTTATGAGTATGAATGGAATTGATATCAGCAGTTGGCAGAAGGGAATCGACCTGGCGGCGGTGCCGTGTGAATTTGTCGTCATCAAGGCAACCGAAGGAACCTCTTACGTGAACCCTCATTGCGATCCGGCTTACAGACAGGCGAAGAGCCTGGGGAAGAAGCTGGGCGTGTATCATTTTGCCGGCGGCCATAATGCGGATGATGAAGCAGAGCATTTTGTTGAGAATGTCAAAGGATATGTGAAGGAAGCGATCCTGGTGCTGGACTGGGAGATAACGGCGGCAACGAGCAGCGTGGGCTGGGTGAAACGGTGGCTGGACCGCGTTCATCAGTTGACGGGGGTGAAGCCCTTCGTCTATATGAGCAATTCCGTGGTCAACGGCCATGACTGGAGTCCGGTGGCGGACGCCGGGTATCGTCTGTGGAACGCTTATTACTATGCGTTTGGGGTACGAATGGGCTATAATCCGGATGCACCGCTGCCCAAGAGGATGGGAGCGTGGGAGGCGCCTACGCTGTACCAGTATACTTCGGAAGGGCGGCTTGACGGATATAACGGTAATCTGGACCTGGATGTATTCTATGGAAATGCGGCTGACTGGGATCGGTATGCGGGAGCGAACAGCAGACCGGAACCGCCCAAACCGGAGCCAGAACCCAAACCAGAGCCCGTCCCGCAGCCGGAGCAGATGATCACCTACCGGATACGGTATGGAGATACCTTAAGCGGGATCGCCAGAAGGTATGGCACCAGCACGGCAGTCCTGGCTCAGTTGAATGGGATTCAGAACCCGAACCGGATCTATGCAGGCCAGGTGATCCGGGTACCGGTGAGGGCAGCCGGAGGGCAGGCAGCGTATTATGTAGTGAGGCCGGGGGATACCTTAAGCGGGATTGCCAGCCGGTTTGGTACGACTTACCAGAGGTTGGTTCAGCTTAACGGAATCCGTAATCCCAATCTGATCTATGTAGGGCAGAGACTTCGCGTCCGGTAGACCATTAGGAACCGTTCCTTACATTTTTGTAAGCAGATATTTTCTCGGAATCGTGTATAATATATCTGAAAGAAAGATATTACGATGAAGAGAGGCGATTGGTTTGCAGAAAATATTACTTCTTGAGGATGATATCAGCCTGGTTGACGGACTGACCTATTCTCTGAAGAAAAACGGATATGAGATAGAAGTTGCAAGAACCATAAAGGAGGCTTTCGGACTGCTCGGGGAGCAGTCTGATTTTGACCTCCTTCTTTTTGATGTGACATTGCCGGATGGGAATGGCTTCACATTGTGTGAGAAGCTTCGGGAATCCGGGAACCAGGTTCCAATCATCTTCCTGACGGCATCGGACGAGGAGACCAGTGTGATCCGGGGACTTGACTGCGGGGGAGATGATTATATCACGAAACCGTTCAAATTAGGAGAGCTGTGCTCCCGTATCCGGGCGTTGCTGCGCCGCAGCAGCCTTGGAAGTACAGGGGATAATGTCTTGCGGTCGGGGGAACTGACGGTCAATCTTGCAGAAGGCAGAGCATATGTCGGCGGCGAACCGGCGGAATTTACGGGAGCAGAGTACAGGCTTCTGTGTCTGCTGCTTCAAAACAGCGGAAGAGTCCTTACCCGCGGCGTGCTCCTGGACAGGCTGTGGGACGGCGCCGGGAATTATGTGGATGACAATACTCTGTCGGTATACGTGCGCCGTCTTCGGGAGAAGCTTGAGAAGAACCCGTCTAAGCCGGAGCATCTGATCACGGTCCGGGGATCTGGTTATCAGTGGAAGGAGTGAATGAGTTGCGGTTTCTATATGAAAGACAGACACGCAGGTTCTATCTGTATCTGGTGATAGTGTGCATATTACAGATCTGTTTTCTGGGGCTTTGCGGAATCCTTCAGGCACAGGAGATCCGCCGGATCCTTGTAAGGCGGGAACTTGCGGCGGCTTCTTATCTGCTTGAAGAGGAGGTTCCGCCTTCGCTGATTGCCGCTGCCTGGAATCATACGGAAGTGACGGAGGAGGGGGCAGATCTTCTGCGGATGACCGGTCATACGGAACAGACCCCGGGCTATCTGTTACTGCTTGCGGAACAATCTTCGGTTCCGCTGATCGTGATACTGACTGTGATCGGGACAGCGTTTGCCGCTGCGGTGCTGGCGGGAACGGCGCATTATCTGCGGCGAAGGGAGCAGGTTTATGAGGAGGCCGAGAAGATCATCACGCGCTATGCGGACAACCGGTTTGAGATGCATCTGCCATCGGGCGGGACAGGGACGGTCTATCAGTTGTTCGCAAGTGTTGAACAGCTTGCGCAGTCCTTGCAGGCAAGAAGCGAGATGGAGCATAAGGCCAAGATATTTCTAAGAGATATGATATCTAACATTTCCCATCAGTTGAAAACCCCTCTTGCGGCATTGAGTATGTATATGGAGATCATTTCAGAGGAGCCGGGAAATGAAGCGGCGGTGGAAGATTTCTCGCGCAAATCCATGCAGTCATTGGAGCGTATGGAACAGTTGATCCAGTCATTGCTCAAGATGGCGCGGCTTAATACGGGGAATATTGCTTTTGAGAAGCGGCAATGTCTGATATCAGAGATTGTGGAGCAGGCGGCTGCCGATCTGTTGGAGCGTGCAAGGTCTGAGGATAAGGTGATCGTTATGGAGGGTGCGCCGGAGGAGACACTTGTCTGTGATCCGGAGTGGACGAAGGAGGCGGTGGGGAATCTTGTGAAGAATGCGCTGGACCACACCAAGGCGGGAGGGATCGTCCGAATCTGCTGGGAAGAGACGCCGGCCGTATCCCGCGTGACAGTGGCAGATAACGGGTGCGGTATTGATGAAGAGGATATCCATCATATATTCAAACAGTTCTACCGGAGCAGAACCTCCAGTGACAGGCAGGGAGCGGGCCTGGGGCTGTCCCTTGCAAAATCGATCGCGGAGGGACAGGGAGGCAGTCTGTCTGTGGAGAGTGTTCCGCTTAAGGGGAGTACATTTTGGATGACCTTTATAAGATGATGAACTTACGGATCTGTAAGGTAGGATTCACCGGAATGTAAGGTATAGATGGTATGATTTCTTTATCAATCTAAGAAAGGGTGTAATCAATGGAGATATTAAAGGTAGAAAATCTATGCAAGGTCTATGGAACAGGGGAAGCCCGGGTGCAGGCATTAAAGCAGGTATCCTTCTCTATGGAGAGGGGCGAATTCGGCGCTGTCGTGGGAGTGTCAGGGTCCGGGAAGAGCACGCTTCTTAACTGTATCGGCGGGCTTGACGAAGCGAATGCCGGTAAGGTGTTCCTGGGCGGCAAGGATATATTTGCAATGGGGGAGGAGGAACGGACGATCTTCCGCAGGCAGAATATCGGATTCATCTTCCAGTCCTTCCATCTGATCCCGGAGCTTGATGTGGAGCAGAATATTACGTTTCCGCTTCTGCTGGATTATAAAAAGCCGGATCAGGAGCGGGTGGATGAGCTTCTGGAGGTACTGGGGCTTGCTGACAGGAGAAAGCACCTGCCGGGACAGCTCTCCGGCGGACAGCAGCAGAGGGTGGCGATCGGGCGTGCGCTGATTACACACCCGGCGCTGGTTCTTGCGGATGAGCCTACCGGGAATCTGGATTCTAAGAGCAGCCAGGACGTGATGGATCTGCTGTGCAGGGCATCCAGGCATTACCAGCAGACGGTTCTCATGATCACTCATAACATGAACCTGACGGCTTCGGCGGACCGCGTATTCCGGGTTACAGACGGGAAACTGTGTGAGTTAGGGGGTGCGGCATAGATGAGACATTATCTTGATCTGGTCAGAATCTCGGCAAAGCAGCATAAGGAACAGAACCGGATGACCAGGCTGTGCATTATTCTGGCGGTATTTCTGGTCACGGTGATCTTCGGGATGGCGGATATGGAGATGCGTTCACAGATGATCCAGGCTGTCAAGACGGACGGAAGCTGGCATGCGGCGTTTACGGTGGATGATGAGCAGGGGGCACTGCTTGCGGCGCGCCCGGAGGTGGAGATGATCTCCCGGTATGGGACGCTGAATTATCATCTGCAGGACGGGTATCAGATCGAAGGAGTGGAGACCGGGATCTGCGGATTCGACGGGGAATTCCAGGAAATGATTCCGGATGCAGAGATCTCTGAGGGGAGATTTTCGGAGGCGGAAGACGAGATCGTGATCAATGAGAATATAAGGGACCGGCTGGGAGTGAAGATCGGAGATCAGATCAGCATGACCATGCCCCAGGGAGAGAGCAGGCAATACCGTATCACCGGAATTGCGGGGAACACGAGCTTGATGGCGGAAATGGACGCTTTCTGTGTCTTCGTCAATGTAGACGGCTTTCTGGCGCTCCATCCGGAGGAAACCGGGGCGGTGCAGGAGATACTTTATTTTGTTAAGTTCAGGTGGTTCTGCGATATACAGAAAACGATTGCCGAGATCAGCAGTCAGTTTGGACTTGCGCCAAACCAGGTCCGTCAGAATGCGAAGGTCCTTATGCTGATGTTCCAGAGCGGGGATTCTTATATGATGGAGTTCTACCTGGTTGCGGGGATTCTGTCAGTTCTGGTGGTGATCGCGGGGATATTTATGATCACTGCGAGTATGAACAGTAATATCGCGCGGCGGACGGAATTCTTCGGGATGATGCGCTGCCTTGGAGCTACCAGGAAGCAGGTTGTCCGCTTTGTCCGCAGAGAATCGCTTCACTGGTGCAGGTCGGCGATTCCGGCGGGAGCAGCGTTGGGGATCGTTGTGATATGGATATTATGCGGAATGCTGAGGTTCTTAAGTCCGGGACTCTTCGAAGGCCTGCCTGTATTCGGGATCAGTGTTCCGGGAGCGGCAGCCGGGATCATCGTAGGCTTTGTCACGGTCCTTCTGGCGGCAAAGTCCCCGGCGAGACGAGCGGCGAAGGTATCTCCGCTTGCGGCTGTTTCCGGAAATGCAGGAATGGTACACTCGGCAAGGCATGCGGCGCGCACGCGGCTGTTCAAGGTGGATACGGCGCTGGGTGTTCATCATGCTTCCGGCAGTAAGAAGAATTTCTTCCTGGTGACGGGTTCTTTCGCGTTCAGTATTATTCTGTTCCTTGCGTTTAGTACGGCGATAGATTTCATGCATCATGCGGTCACGCCGCTTCGGCCGTCGGCTCCGGATATCTCTGTCACTAAGGAAGACGGTGATCCCAACCAGATCTCGTATAAGCTTGAAGAGGAATTGGCAGATGTCCCGGGAGTGAAGCGGATATTGGGAAGGAGTTATGCATATCTTACTATACCGGCAGACGGGCGGACTGTGGCGGTGATCTCCTATAGTGAGCAGCAGTTTCGGATTTCCGGGGATCTGTTGCTTGAAGGGAGCCTTGAGGAGGCGATGGAAGGAGAGGGTGTACTGTCTGTATTTACAGAGGAGAATGGGATGGAATATGGCGGCAGCGTGCCGGTATCCGCGGGGGAAGATGTACTTGAGATTCCGGTGACAGGGCTGCTTTCGAGTGTTCCGGATATGCCGGACAATACTACGGATACGCTGATCTGTTCGGAAGAATTATTCCGGAGACTGACGGGCACAGATGGATTTACAGTGCTCGATATACAGCTTCGGGAGGATGTCTCGGACGCACAGGTGCAGGGGATCAGGCACAGGATCGAGCAGGCATGCGGCGGCAATGTTGTATTCTCTGATAAGCGGATCAGAAATCAGGAGGTAAAAGGGGCGTATTATTCCCTTGCAGTCTTCTTATATGGGTTCCTGGCAGTGATAGCCTTGATTGCATTTTTCAATATTATTAACTGCATTGCCATGAGCGTGGCGGCGCGGATGCGGGAATACGGCGCGATGCGTGCCATTGGGATGAGTGTCCGGCAATTGATCCGGATGGTTCTGGGCGAGACGGTGACGTATACCGTCTTTGGAGTTGCCATGGGATGTCTGGCGGGACTGCTGCTCAACTGGTATCTGTTTCATTCTATTGTGACCTCCAGGTGGGGAGAGGTGTGGAGTATTCCAGGCTTAGAGCTTGCGGTGATCGTGGGTGTTATGCTTGGTTCTGTGTGCCTGGCGGTAATGGGACCGGCAAGGCAGATCAAGGGGATGACGGTAGTGGACACCATCAACAGAGATTAAGCGGTTCCCTGTATGCGGCGGAGTATTTGACTTCCGGCCTGAGATTCCGTATAATAGATGAAGGTGTTGAAGAGATAGAAGCAGGAAGGAATGGAAGTATGGAATGGACGGATGGAAAGACGCGGTGCCAGTGGGCGAATCCTAAGAATGAGAGATATATCCGGTATCACGATGAAGAGTGGGGAGTTCCGGTGCATGACGATCATAAGCTGTTTGAGATGCTGGTGCTTGAGGCGTTTCAGGCTGGCCTGACTTGGGAGTGTGTGCTGAATAAGCGGGAGAGCTTCAGGAAGGCATTTGATGATTTTGATCTGGAGAAGGTCTGCGGATATGGGGAAGAGAAGATAGAGGAGCTTCTTCATAACCCAGACATCATCCGCAATCAGCTGAAGATCCGGGCGGCAGTGACGAATGCGCGGATATTTCGTCAGATCCGGCAGGAATACCAGAGCTTTTCCGATTATCTGTGGCGCTTTACAGAGGGTAAGGTAATCTATGAGACGGGGCAGACCCGGTCTGAGCTTTCCGACATGGTGTCGAAGGATTTGAAGAAGCGGGGCATGAAATTTGTCGGAACAACGATCATCTATGCCTATCTGCAGGCGGTCGGTGTGATCTATTCCCATGACGAAGGATGTTTTCTGGCAGCAGGGCAGCAGGTCAGGCCGTGAACGGTAATGCTTTCTGGGAAAATATCTTGCTAATATTTCGCTAAAAATTGACAAATCATATTAACAAGGGTATAATATGGACATTATTTCTAGGAGAAGATACATGATGTGGTGGAATGACAGGATTATTGGTGGAAATGCATACCAGGTGTTGCTTTGGTTTGTCTTATACAGTATATTGGGATGGCTTGTGGAGTCGGTCTATATGTCCATCTGTAACAGGAAGATTACGAACAGAGGATTTGCAAGGGGGCCCATGTGTCCGATCTATGGGTTTGGCGCGCTGACGGTGTTCTTCATTCTGCGCCCGTACAGCGAGAATCCGTTTCGGCTGTTTGTGATGGGGATGTTCCTTGCAACGACGTTGGAATTCGTGACGGCGCGTATCATGCAGAGATTCTTCGGAGAGATCTGGTGGGATTATCAGGAGAAGCCCTTTAATTATCAGGGGATTATCTGTCTGGAGAGTTCGATTGCCTGGGGATTCTATACGGTTGCGCTGTTTCTGTTCTTACATAAGATCATCGTGAGCATGGTAGACTGTGTTCCGGTGCGGGCGGGGAAGATCTTAGGGAGCGTGATCATGGGGGCATATCTGATTGATTTTATGCTGACGGTGTACAAGGAGAAGAAGAGCGATCTGGAGGATGTGCTGGAAGAGAGTGATGAGAGAGAAAGGAGATTCCTATGAGTGAGATTACATACCGTAACCCGGCAGCGGAAGACGCGGAGAATATTGTGGATTTTTATAATTATGTAGGGGGAGAGACGAGCTTCCTGAGCTTCGAGAAGGATGAGTATCCGCTTGATGTGAAGGCGCAGGAAGCTAAGATTAGAGAGCTTCAGGGTGATGTCAACAATACGATGCTTCTGGCTCTTGACGGTGAGAAGATCGTGGGGATTGCAACGATCAGTTCCAGCCATAAGATCAAATCCCGGCATGAAGGAGAGCTGGGGATTGTTGTTGCGAAGGAATACCAGGGACAGGGAATCGGGAGTAAGCTGATCCAGATGTTGATAGACTGGTGTAAAGGGAACGGTGTGACTACAAGGATCCGCCTGGATACAAGAACAGACAATACAATGGCTGTTTCACTGTATCTGAAGTTTGGGTTCGTCGTGGAAGGCTGCTGTAAGAACCAGACATTATTGGACGGGAAATACTACGATCTTTATATTATGGGAATGATGATAAAGTAACGGACAAAGCAGGGTATTATTGGAAATACAGGACATTTTTATCAGGGGGATTATGGCTTGAACGAAGTTATAATCCCCTTGGTTTTCAGGGATTTTTGCGCAAACTGAGGATTATGAAGAGAGCGGAGAGCGGGAAACTATAGAATTTTATGTGCCAGATTAGTGCAAATATAGCCAGTTTAGTGCAAACACGAGACTGCAAAATGCGCTAGAATACATTTCAGATCATATTTGAAATCGGAGGTACATGGAATGAAGATTTATGTTAATTGCGCCGCTCCTAAGCAGGGGAACGGCAGTAAGGAGACACCTTTCAAACACATCAATGACGCGGCGAAGACGGCAAGACCCGGGGATGAAGTTATCGTTGCACCGGGAATCTATCGGGAGTCTGTAGATCCGGTATACGCAGGTACGGAGGATGCCCGCATTACCTATCGCAGCGAAGAACCGCTGGGTGCAGAGATCACGGGTGCGGAGCCGGCTGTCGGATGGGAGCGTTATCAGGACAATGTGTGGGTTTACCGTGTTGATAACGGGGTATTTGGCAGCTATAACCCATATACGACATTTGTAGGCGGCGACTGGTATTTCGCGCCGGTGGTAAGGCATACGGGAGCGGTATATCTGAACGACCGTCAGCTCTATGAGACAGAGAGTTTGGAGGAATGTATCAAGGGCGAAGTGTATGCGCCGTCATGGGAGCCGGAGTGGTCCGTGTATAAGTGGTATACCGAGCAGGATGGCAATGAGACAGTGATCTACGCGAATTTCCAGGGCAAGAACCCCAACGAGGAGAAGGTAGAGATCAATGTCAGAAGGAATTGCTTCATGCCGTCGAAGACAGGAATCGGCTATATTACGTTCAGCGGATTTACGGTGAATAAAGCGGCCACCACATGGGCGCCGCCGGCCGCTTATCAGGACGGGATGATCGGACCTCACTGGTCAAAGGGATGGATCATCGAGGACTGCGATATCAGCAACAGTAAGTGCAGCGGAATCTCTCTTGGCAAATATTATGACGAGGAGAACGATCACTATTTTACAATCAAGAAGGTAAAGAGCCCGACACAGATGGAGCGCGACGCGGTATGCCGCGGCCAGTACCACGGCTGGACGAAGGAGACGGTGGGAAGCCATATTGTAAGACGCTGTCATATCCACCACTGTGAACAGACAGGTATCGTCGGACGTATGGGATGTGTATTCAGTCTGATCGAGGATAACCACATCCATCACATCAACAATATGCAGCAGTTAGGCGGGGCGGAGATCTCAGGAATCAAGCTTCACGCAGCCATTGACGTAGTGATGCGGCGCAACCATATCCATCACTCGACCATGGGTATCTGGACAGATTGGGAGGCTCAGGGCACGCGCATTTCCCAGAACCTTCTCCACGATAATCATTCACCGGAAGGAACACCGATGGCAGAGGGCGCAATGTGCAGCCAGGATATCTTCGTGGAGGTAAGCCACGGCCCGACATTGATCGATAACAATATCATGCTTTCAAGGGCGGCAGTCCGTATTGCAACGGAGGGTGTGGCATGCGTACATAACCTGATGCTGGGTTCATTTACCGCAGTCGGCGCGGGAACCGATCATGCTGACGACGAAGTAGGAAGGCAGCCTCGTTACACACCATATCACATCCGCCACCGCACAGAGGTGGCAGGATTTAACACGATCCTCCACGGGGATGACCGTATCTATAACAATATCTTCATCCAGAATTATCAGCCGATGGCAGATGAGAAGGAAGCGAAGGATTTTGGTTATGATAATCAGGTAGCCGGAACAGAAATATTCGATGAGTATCCGACTTATGATGAGTGGATCGCTAATTTTGAGATGGATAAGCCGGCAGACATGCACAAGCTGATGAAGTATCATTTCGGACATCTCCCGGTATGGATCAATGGAAATGCTTACTTTAACGGTGCGAAGGCATATAAGAAAGAAGCATCCAATCTGGTAAATGATAAAGACCAGGTGAGTGTAGAATTGGTTGAGCAGGACGGAGGATATTTCCTTAAGACCAATGTATACGATCTGATGGATGAGTTCAAGACGGGTATCATCAACAGTGATATCCTTGGATATGCATTCGAGCCTGAGCAGAGATTCGAGGATCCGGACGGAACGGAGATCATATTTACAGAGGATTATCTGGGTGAACACAGAAGCGCGGCAGCAGTGCCGGGCCCATTCGCGTCCAAGGAAGCAGCGGGCAAGAGACTCTGGTAAGAGTTATACTGTGCACCAGATTTCATCGGCCGTGAGTATAATAATAGAGGGGTTGCCGTATCAGGACGGCAGCCCCATATAATCAGCTTTTCTTCTGGTACAGAACCTTCAGCATGATCGGTGTGATGACGGAAGACACCAGGATCAAGAGGATCACCGCAGAGAAATATTTGGCTTCGATCATCTGTACCTGCAATCCCTTCTGAGCGACGATCAGCGCTACTTCTCCCCGGGTCATCATCCCGACCCCAATCTTCAGGGAATCCACCGTATGAAAACCTAAGAGCCTGGACATGATACCGCATCCGATGATCTTGGTGATAAGCGCCACGATCACGAACAGCACGCAGAAACCAAGCAAAGCGGGTGTCATATCATCAATAGAGGTCTTAAGGCCGATGCTTGCGAAGAATACAGGAGCAAAGAGCATGTAAGAATTGATATCGACCTTCCGTGCTATGTATTCTGAATCATCAATGCTGCACAGTACGATCCCCGCCACATACGCTCCGGTGATATCTGCGATTCCGAAGAATCGTTCTGCTGCGTACGCCATGGCGAAGGCGAGCACGAAGCCCAGGATAGGGATACGCCTGGTGTGGGGATATTTCTTATCTAGTATCTGGAAGATCTTATAGATAATAACCCCAAAGACGACAGCCATAATGAAGAACAGAACCGTACTTATGATCACAGTGGAAGGCCTGGAATCAGGATCCTTCATGCCGACAACAAAGGTCAGTACAATGATGCCGATGACATCGTCGATGATGGCGGCGCTCATAATCGTTGTTCCGGTCTCGGATTTCAGATATCCCAGTTCTTGAAGAGATGCAACGGTAATGCTCACAGATGTTGCGGTCATGATTACGCCGGTAAAGAGTGCGGAATAGAACTGGCTGGTGCCTGACGGTGCGAATCCGTAATAGCAGCAGTAGAGAAGATATCCGCCTGCTAAGGGGACGAACACGCCTGCGCAGGCGATAAGAAGAGCTTTCCAACCGGTACGCATCAGGTCTTTCAGGCTGGTCTGCAATCCTGCGAAGAACATCAGAAGAACGACTCCGATCTCAGCCATGCCGCTGATTAGTTCTGTCTGCTGCACAAGTCCAAGGATACTTGGGCCGATCAGAAGCCCGGCGACGATCTCCCCGACAACCTGAGGTGCCTTAAGCTTAGCCGCGGCAAGTCCGCACAGTTTGGCGGAGATCAGAATGATGGCAAGGTCTTTGAAGATTACATAGGTTTCCATATTCGAATCACTCCTTTGTAAAACAGATTTCCTAAAACGTCATTCATTATAGCACCGCCTCAGGCGTTATGCAAGAAAGATTCTAATGTCGAATAATAGCAGAATCGGATAAATATAAGAGGAGGACTTCACCAGGAAAGCCCTCCTCTCTATCGTGTTGTTCTTAATCGTACAATTTAGCCCTTTACGCCGCCGGAAGCGAGACCGCTTACCAGATTCTTCTCAATACCCATGAACAGGATTACTACAGGTACGATAGCGAAGAGTGACGCGGCGAACAGATATTGCCACTCGATCATATTATAGCCGTTGAAGATGTTGATACCTACCGTCAGAGGTTCACGCTCGCTGGTAGAGATCAGACATAATGCAACCGTGTACTCATTCCATGCATTAATAAAGATGAAGATCAGAGTAGTAACAATACCAGGAGCAGCTACCGGGAGCAGCACCTTGGTCATACCCTGAATACGGTTGCAGCCGTCGATGGTCGCAGCCTGTTCCATCTCTACGGAGATTCCTATAAATGTTCCGCGCAGCAGCCAGATCGTAAACGCCTGGTTGAATGCCGCATTGATGAAGATAAGGCCGATGATACTGTCTGTCAGGCTCAGAATAGACATTACCTTATAAATACCGATCAGAAGGACGACCGGAGCGAACATCTGGGATACAATAACGAATCCCAGGAAGATGGTCTGCCCCTTGAACTTCATACGGGCCAGTGCATAAGCGGCAGGAATACCGCAGAGCATGGCGATGATAGTAGAGCCGCCGGCGATAAGAAGAGAATTGAACAGGTAATTGGCCATAGGCGCCCGATGCCAGATATCAAGGAAGTTGGACCATAGCGACGTGATCGGAAGTATAGTCCCTTCCATGGAGAAAATCTCTGCTCGGCTCTTTAATGCAGTACAGAACATGGCAAAGTACGGATACAGAGTAATAATACATACTACGAATATCACTACATAGAGCAGGATCCGTAAGATTAATTTCTTAAGAGAGCCAGGTTTTTTAGTCATATCAGTCATCTCCTTTCCGCAGGGTATAGACCATGTATACACTGGCGCATATCAGCAGGATCATGAAACCGATAACGGAAACTGCCGCAGCCTGCCCTTGTTTTCCATTGTAGAAGGCCAGCTTGTAGAGGTAGGTAACCAGGGTATCTGTATGGTTGGCAGGGTCGCCCTTGGTGATCGTCCAGATGATGGGGAAGGAGTTGAAGACATAGATAATGTTCAACACCGTGCTGACCGTCAGGGAAGAGCTTACCAGAGGCATGGTGATCTGGAAGAGCTGCTGCCAATAGCTTGCCCCGTCTACCGTAGCTGCTTCGTAATAACTTGTGTCAATACTCTGCAGACCGGAGAGAACGCAGAATGTAACGAATGGAATCGTTACGAAGATACCGCAGGCGATCTCCCATGTGAAATATGCACCCGCGGTCGGGGTCCAGTTTATGGCCTTGTCTATGATCCCCAGACGAAGCAGCAGGGTATTCAGCGTACCATAATCAGTGTCGATGATGAATTTCCATGCGCTGGCCTGGATAACCAATGTCGTTGCCCATGGGAAGACCATAATAGCCCTGGCAATCTTGCGTCCGCGGAATTCATTATTCAGCATCAGGGCAAGTATGAAGCCCAGTATGGTGGATAATACTACAACGGCAACCGTCCATACGATGGTGTTGCGTAAGACCAGCTTGAAAGCGGAACTGTTCATTACTTTGGTGAAGTTGGCAAAACCGGAAAATCCTCGGATAATACCTGCTTTGCTGACTTCGCTTAGAGACATCCTGAAGACAAATACGATCGGAACCAGGATAAAGATCGCCATCAGGATGATACTGGGCAGAATCCAGATATAAGGTTCTGCCTTGCGAAAGGTTTTGTTTTTCACGGAGACACCTCCTTAAATTTATCAGATAATTTGTTAAAGTTTAATACCCCGCAGCTTGCTGCGGGGTATTAAGATTAAAAAATGGGACAGACCATGACAGTCTGGCCCATTATAAGATCTTATTCTGCGATTTCAGCCTGAAGCTCATCTAACAGTTCTTTTACATTACCCCCAAGCAATGCCTGCTGTTCTGCATTGATAACGCCTTGTTTTACATCGTCCCATTCAGTCTTGGCTGTAGGATAGAAGTTACAGCTTCCTACGATATCAACCCAGCTTGCCATACTCTCGTCTTCCTTAGCAAGGATCTCTCCGCCTGTAGATGTAGCAGGCAGGAAGCCTTCCATCAGTACCCACTCGGAGTAACGGGCATCCTCATAGAAGAAATCGAAGAATGTCTTAATCGCGTCAAGCTCAGCATCAGAGTATTCATTGTCGAAGCACATGAAACGATCCATAACGCCTGCGGAAACAGAATCATTGCCGCCGTTCGTAGGAATCGGAGCCACCTCATAATTGATGGAATATCCGCCGTCAGCAATGTATGTAGGAATGCTGTTAGGTCCGATCATCATAGCAACCTGTCCTGCTCCGAACATATCCTGAAGGTCATAACGGGTGTCATTGGCCGGATCGCTGTTGGTATAGCCGTCGTTTACAAGACCGATCGCATACTCAATAGCTTCTACATTCTCGTCGGAATTGAGGGTCCAGTTGCCGTCGTCATCCACGAAACCGCCGCCGTTGTTCCAGGTGTAGTAAGCAAATGCTGCCTGGCCTTCGTCGGTAGTCATATCAATGCCCCATGGATAGATCTTGGAATCATGCTTCTTGATAGCCTCGCAGGCTGCAGTCAGCTCATCCCATGTGGTAGGAACTTCTACGTTAGCATCTTTTAAAATGTCGGCATTGTAGTACATTGCACGGGCGGAAGCCAGGTCCGGGATCGCCCAGATCGTTCCGTCTACATTAGACTGCTCTAAGAATGCCGGATACATCTTATCGTAGGTCTCCTTAGATACGAAATCTTCGGCAGGAAGCAGAAGATCGTCTGCCTGATAGTTGGCAAATACGTCGATGTTCAGAATATCAGGAGCATCGTTGTTGGAAATACGTGTATTTACTACTGTGTAAATATCATTCCAGGATTCAACCTCAACTGTCAGATCAATGTCGGGATATTCTGTCGTAAATTCCTTAACAAAATCCTCCCACCATGTCTTGGTGTTCTGACCATACTGGGCAGCGATAACGTTGATCGCAACTTTTCCATCAGATCCCCCTTCATCCTTGGACTCAGACCCGCCGTCTGAGGAGCCGCCGCCACCACTGTTGCTGCTGCATGCGGCTAATCCGCAAACCATGGAAACGGTCAGAAATAATGCTGCAAACTTTTTCATCACTTAAAAAACCTCCTTTTATTGAACTCCGTCTTACAGAGTAGTGTTGTTAAGTTGAAGTATAGCATGTGGTATTTACTTCGTCAATATGAACATATCGAAAAGAATGTTAAAAAAGATAATTATACAAAATGACGGCTCGAAAAGCGCGTAAAATCGCGGTTTTTAGCGATTTGCACAATAAGACTATTTTTTTGCACAATAATATTGGTGATTTAGCGAGAAGAAGAAAAGTTTGGATTTGACCGATTATTATCGTGTACATTTTCCCAAACTTATATTATAATAGACAAGAAGGTGGAGCAATTGTAGATGATCATAATTATAAGGGGGAAGATAGAACAATCATGGGGGAGAAGATAATTGTAAGATTGTTAGGGGTCTTCTGTCTCTTCTTGCTTGCGGGGAGTGTGAGCCATGCAGAAGTTGCAGGAGACGGAGCGTTTGATGATCTGAACTGGGAGCTTCTGTATGAGGATCAGGCCGCGGGGGATGTCCAGTCCATATGTGCGACAGAGGATTACATTATCACGATCGATAATGTATCGGACAGCCCGGCCGACAGTGATATAGTTTCCGCATATTATAAGAACGATGTGGATGAGAACGGGAATCCGGTAGAACGTTATTCACTTGCGAAGCGGGTTGCGGATACATGCTGGGAACACGGGAACGGGATGACCTATAACCCGAATACCCACGAGATCTATGTTGCGTTATATACGAATACGATACCGGAGAATAGAGGCTGTGTCTATGTGATGGACCCGGATACACTGGCTTATAAGAGAACCATTAAGGTCAGTGACGATTATAATCTTCTGGGGATCGGTTATATGGAAGATACGAACCAGTATATGATCCAGACGAATGCGGAGGGCGGATACAGTTTCAAGATACTGGATGAGAATTTTCAGCTTGTGGAAGAGCTGGGGGAGTATGGAGAGTCCGGTAAGGGTTATAATTTCCAGGATTTGGAAGTGTCGGGGGATTATATCCTGAATTTTCCGCTGACCTTGAATATCGGGATCGGAGATTATCTTCATGTATATTCCATATCCAGGAGGGCGCTTGTGGCGGCTCCGAAGATTGATTTCCGATTGGAGAATGTGGTGATGGACGAGCCGGAATCCTTATGTGAGACAGAGCCGGGAGTGTTCCTGGCGGCAGTCAATGTCGAGGGGGCCGACGGAGTGAAGCGGGTTCGTTTCTATCAGATAGAGGTGCCGTACAATCTGTATGTCAATGTCACTTATAATGATAAGAAGATGACAAGGCAGAGGGTTTCAAGAGGAGAGGACGTGCAGATCGACTGTACGCCGTGGGAGGGTTATGAGCTTACCCATCTTACGGTGAATGGGAAGGATCTGATGGAGTCCGGCGGCGGACAGGATTTTGAAGGGGGATATCTCCTTCAGAACATCAGAGAGGATCAGAATATTGAGATCACCTTTGAAGAACCAGAGAAGGCTGTCTCTATGCCTCAGGAAGGCGAAGAGATTCCAATAGAGAAGAACAGCGTGCTGTCCATTGAGTGGACGGCGGGGCTGGTGTGTTCCGTGTGCGCGGCAGGTATTCTGGTAGTGATGTATCTGTATTACATGCATGTGAGGGCGGAACGCAGGAGGAAGGCATTGCGCGCCAAGAAGCGCAGGAATATCAGTATATAGTAAAGACTGGATCTTATGGATTATCCCGGAAATATTTCTTATGAATATCTCCGGGATTTTATATTCCCGCGGGGACTTTGGCTTTGTCGAAAGATGACGATATTTGATGAACAATTTTAATTGACAGCTGTTTGGTGGGATTTTAATATAGAAATGGAAGTTCTGAAAGTCTGATTAGATTTCTTACACATCATAATATCAAAGGAGGAAAACACATGGAGCAAATTTTGAAAAAAATGATGGACATGGGTATGGGACAATTCATGGATAAGAGCCGGCAAGAACTTTGCATGTCAGACACAATTTATCAGGGAGACAATGAAGACGAAAGAGAACTGGAGCAAAGATACAGCGAATTGGATCTGACAAGACGCCAAAGACTGTTGGTGAATGATTACGTGGCCTGTATGGAGACAGCGCGGAGCAGATATGCAGATATTTCTTATGTAGCCGGAGTGAAAGACACGATAAAGATGCTGATCCGTATAGGAGCGTTGGAAGAAGCTAAGATATTTGAAGAAAGTGGGAGTATAATTTTGGGAATATATAATATTTAAAACTGTCAGCAAGGTTTCTGGTGGGATGGAAGCCTTGCTGATTTGTTTTATGGGATAAGATATAGGGTTGTTTCATGAAGAAAAAGAAATAAACGGAAGAACATAGGATTTATCGAG
>CANTDX010000040.1 GCA_947652615.1 uncultured Dorea sp.
GTGACGATTAATCTTAGATATATGATGGATTTTGGAAAGGGAAATTTTGATATCAGGGTCATAAATAATGACAGGGTTGTTCACTGTATGGAGGAACTGGTTGCGGCGGCGATTCAGTATGTGTAGGTGGGAAAATGACAGGTAGCGTTCATATTATTGTACAAAATGAAAGGATAAAGTATGAATTTGTCCTTCATAGGAATCTTACGATTATCAGGGGAGACAGTGCAACTGGGAAAACGACGCTGGTAGACATGATAAGAGAGCATAAAAACCTTGGAGAGGAAAGCGGGGTTGAATTGTTTTGTGAGAAAGAGTGTATTGTGGTTGAGGGAAATGGGTGGGAGAAGCAGTTGTCTGACGTAAAGCAGAGCATTGTGTTTGTGGATGAAGGGAATCGTTTTGTGTCATCCGTGGAGTTTGCGCGTTTCATTCAGGGGACGGATAATTATTATGTATTGGTAACCCGGGAGGGGCTATCAATGTTGCCTTACAGCGTGGAAGAAATTTATGGGATTCGTTCATCGGGGAAATATGGCGGATTAAAGCCTCTATATCATGAGATGTACCGGATGTATGCCAATAAGGTGGATACAAGTGAACTGAGACCAAAGAAAGTTATTACGGAAGACTCGAATGCGGGATATCAGTTTTTTGCGAGCGTTTGCAATGAAACAGGAATAAAATGTGTTTCAGCGGTCGGAAAGTCCAATGTGTGTTCAGAACTATTAAAGTGTAAAGATGAGGACGTTGTTGTGATTGCGGATAGCGCGGCATTTGGTTCCGAGATAGAAAAGGCTCTGAAAGTGATTGGACAGAGTAAACATGTGGTATTGTATTTACCCGAATCATTCGAGTGGTTGATTTTAGTGTCCGACGTGCTGAACGATAAAGAAGTAAGAACGATGAGTGAACAGTGGGAAACTTATATTGAAAGCAGTCAATATTTTTCGTGGGAACGGTTTTTTACAGATTTATTGATTAAAAAGTCGCGGGGTAGTTATTTAGAATACAATAAGAAAAATTTAAATAAAACATATTTGTCGGCGGCTATTAAGCGTAAGATTTTAAAACAAGTGAAGTGGTGGAAAGAAACGTAGAAAATGGTTTTTTGTATTTGAAAAAGTGAGTAAGTGGGAGGTCAGTAACATGACGATTGAAGAAGTTGTCCATGGAGAGTCTAAAAATGTAGAATTCAAGGTAACGCTTCCAAAAGATTCGGAAAAATATACAAAGACCATCGTTGCATTTGCCAATACGCAAGGCGGCAAGCTGATTTTCGGTGTAGATGATGAGACGAGAAAAGTCGTGGGAATAGATGAAGATGAGCTTTTTAGAATGATGGATAGTATTTCTAATGCTGTATCGGATTCCTGCGTACCACAGATTGTTCCGAATATTGAACCCCAGACGGTAGATGGAAAAACGATAATTGTAGTGACTGTCACTCCGGGGGCGAATAGACCGTATTATCTGGGATCAAAAGGGAAAGACGCAGGCACATTTATCCGGGTTGCCGGAACATCCAGGCCTGCTCATTCGGAGAAGATCAAAGAATTGGAGATGGAGGGTGCAAGGATTTATTGGGATGAGTTGACTTGTGTCGGATATGAAGTTACAGAAGAGGCTGTGGAGAAGCTGTGCAGTGATATCGTAAAGTTCAGAAAAGAGGTGGGGCTGCCTAAGCAGGATGTAACCATTACCCAGCTTATTAATTGGAAACTTTTAAAAAGAGAAAATGATTCTTTGATGGCATCCAATGCTTTTGTGCTATTGACATCAGATTATTTTCCATTTTCCAAAACACAGTGTGCCGTATTTAGGGGAACGGAACGAACAGTATTTCTTGATAAGCGGGAATATTCAGGTCCGATTTACGAGCAGATTGTACAGGCAACAGATTTTGTACTGCGAAATATTCGTCTTGGTGCGACGATTGATGGATTGGTTAGGAAGGAGTCTTATGAACTTCCATTAGAGGCTATCCGCGAAATGATTATAAATGCCCATTGTCATCGTAATCTGATAGACGATTCCTGCGTGCAGGTAGCGATTTATGATGACAGATTGGAAGTGTCCTCGCCGGGAGGACTTTACAATGGACTTACTTATGAAGAACTTATGAATGGGCACTCCAAGATTCGTAATAAGACGATTGCTAATGTATTTAGCAAGATGGGAATTGTGGAATCTTGGGGAACCGGTGTAAAAAGAATTCTTAGCGCAGCCAAAAGTTATGGACTTTCTGCGCCGAGTTTCCAGGTGTTTGATGATATGTTTCGAGTGAATCTTTTTCGAAATGTTTTCCCGATGGAAGAGCAAGAATGCATTGGAGAAGCATCGGAGAAACATCGGAGAAGCATCGGAGAAACATCGGAGAAGCATCGGAGAAACATCGGAGAAACATCGGAGAAACATTGGAGAAGCATCGGAGAAGCATCGGAGTATCGGGTGAATATCAGAGAAACATCGGGGAAGCGCCGAAATAATTTAGAAAATAATTTGAACAGTACACAGACTCAGATACTTGAATTGCTGTCACGGAATGCACAGCTTTCGGCAAAGAAAATGGCAGAAACAATAGGTATTTCCAGTAGGAATGTTGAAGCTAATATTAAAAAGCTTAAAAAATGCGGTATCCTGATTCGGCATGGTTCTCCGAAGAGCGGATATTGGGAAATAAAATAGTTGTGCAAATAATCAAGCAAGTGCATCGGATATTGCGCCTTTCATGAGGATGATTTTGCTTAAGAATTGGAGGCAATATTGATGAGGAAGTATTGTGAAGAGTGTGGGAAAGAAGTCGAAACAAAAATAGTAATTAAGAAGGAAACATATGATGTGTGCGGGGAGGAGGTCGAAGTTGATGCACAGGTGTTAGTATGTGTTGGATGGAAGAGTTTTTTGCGAGGAACTGGATAATGCCACATTAGTCCTGACGTATAATGAGTACCGCAGAAGGCACAAATAAAGAGAAGGGATATATGGAAACCCGCAAAAGTGAGATTATTTCTTATACCTATGCAAAGTATATTGAAGTGAATTAAACCAGATTATGTAACAAAGACGGTTTCCTTGCAGCAAACGGAAGCTTACGCTGATTATATATAGATGACGGAGGTACATGAATTATGAACGAGACTTTTTTGGAAAATATCTTAAGCGAGGTATCTGTATCCGGCCATGAGGAGCCGGTGCAGGAGGTCGTGAAGGCGTATATGAAGGACCATGCGGACGAGATACGCGAAGACGAGATCGGAGACGTAGTCTGTGTATTGAATCCTAAGAGCGAGAGGCGGATCATGCTGTCCGCCCATGCAGATGAGATCGGCGCGGTCATCTCCCATGTGAAGGAGGACGGCCGTATCCAGGTTGTGAACCGCGGCGGGATCATTCCCTTTACCTATCCGGGGCAGCAGATCAAGATATGCGGGAAGGAGGGGATCGTCTACGGAGTGGTAGAAGCGAGACGGGAAATCTTCGGCAACAAGGAGCTGAAATCGAAGGATTTTCTGGTGGATATCGGCGCCGGGTCAAGGGAAGAGGCTCTTTCGCAGATCTCTCTTGGAGACGCGGTGGTATTGGATACCCATATAAGGAAGATGATGAATGGGAGAATGACGGCACGGGCATTGGATGACAGGCTTGGCGTGTTCATTATCATGGAAGCGCTTAAGAGGGCGAAGGAGAAGGGCTGTAAGGCAGGAGTGTATGCCGCGTCCACCGTAGGAGAAGAGACGACGAAGAACGGGGCGTACTGGTGCAGCTCACGGATTAAGCCGGATCTGGCGGTGATCGTAGATGTGACCTATTGCACCGATTACGGAGCCGGGGAGACGGCGGAGGCAGGGGAGGTACTGCTTGGAGGCGGTCCGGTGCTGTGCAACAGCCCTACCGTAGCGAAGAGACTGAATGATCAGATGGAAGCCTGTGCGGCAGATATGGGGATCCCTGTTCAGAGAGAGGCGGCGGGCGGTTATACCTGTACGGATGGGGACAAGATCCATTTCAGCGGAGAGGGTGTGCCGCTAGTATTGGTATCCATTCCGCTCCGTTACATGCATACGCCGGCAGAGGTGGCGGATCAGAAGGATGTGGAAGGATGTATAGAACTGATTGCGGAGTTCCTGTGCCGATACCGTGAATTATAACAACATGTCCGCGGAAATAAAGTCTTTACACTACATTTGACATTTCTTATAGAAGGTGGTGAAAATATGACAGGAAAAGAGATCGTTAACTTGATCCATGTTTTAAGAGCGAAAGAAATGTCGGCGGAAGAAATCCTTGAAATTATCGAGAGCTTGGAGAGTTAGAGTAATCACATTGATCTGGTATAACGCAGCATTAATGCCCATCAGGAAGACTGTCTGTCACGGCTCTCAGGACGATGGACTCCACATAAGTGAATCCTGCCGCTCCGACAAGGAGTGTGAAGATCAGTACGAACAATAGTGTCTGGATAGAGAAGAGGCAGAGGAACAATACCGGTAGATTCATTGCGATGAGCATAAGGAACAGACCCGGTTTTCCGGCGATGGCCCGGGGAATATACCGTGCGGCCTCTGCGTGTGTGTAATGGAACCGCGCAAGGAGCGGGAAGTAATACAGCGCGTATACGCCAAGCAGGATCAGGAATATCAGCGAGAGAACTCCTGTGATCAGGTACAGGAGTCCTGTGCTTTGAAGAGCCAGGATGATATTGAAGGAGAATAGTGTACCTGTGACCGCAAAGAGCAGGAAGGTGACGGATGCCGGTTTCAGGTCCCGCCGGAATGCGCGGAAATATTCTCTTATAATGTAGGATTCTTCATTTCTTACCAGCTTCAGATTGACTGAGAAAAGCGCCGTCAATGATGCCCCAATGGTGATGAGGGGCAGCGAGGTAAGTACAAAGAGAAGATTCAGAAGCAGCAGTTCAAATATTCTTGAAAACATATCTATGATTTTCGGTTCATGATTCATAAGAAAAACCTCCATATATTATATGATTTATCTAGTAAAATTTTACTGAGTTTTATCTTTCTGAATTCTATTTTACCAAATTTCATATAGAGAATCAAATAAAACAGTCTATATATAATGCACAAAATATATGGTATTGAATTTGTATATATTGACGATTTTGATATAATAATGAGGAATTTACTAGTAAAACATTGACGTATTACTAGTAAAATGATATTATGAGACCGTAAACATATTAATACTTATAGAAATGGGAGGAAAAAGTGTGTGTCAAGAGTGAAGAAACGTTGGGAAGATGAACAACTTCTGCATATCAGAAGATGTGCGCCCCACACGGATTATGAGAGAACACCTGAGAAGGAAGATCGGATTTCCCTGAACGGAAGCTGGCAGTTCCTCTATATCCACGCGCCGGAATATTCACCGGAAGGCTTCTTTGACGTGGACTTTTCGGACAGCGGATGGGATACGCTTACGGTACCGTCCTGCTGGGAGATGAAAGGTTACGGCAAGATGCACTATACGGATGTCTGGTATCTGTTTCCGATCAATCCTCCGTTTGTACCCTCCGAGAATCCGACGGGGATCTACCGCAGAACGGTGATCCTGCCGGAAGAGTGGGGGGAGAAACGGAAGATCCTAAGGTTTGACGGTGCAGGCAGCGCATTTGATGTGTGGGTGAACGGACAGCATGCAGGCTACAGTAAGGGTAGCCGTCTTTCGTCAGAGTTCGACATCACAGAGTTTGTCCGTCCCGGCGAGAATCAGATTACGGTCAGGGTGTACAGATGGTCCGACGGAACCTATCTGGAATGTCAGGATATGTGGTGGTACAGCGGTATTTACAGAGATGTGACATTGATTGCAAGACCGAAGACCGGGATCGAGGATTATGCCGTGGAGGCAGGGCTTGCGGACGGTTACAGGCAGGGAATCCTGACCCAGTGGATCACCGCGTCGAAGGAGGCGGACCGGGCAGAGTGGATGCTTACGGATGCTGACGGTACAGAGATTGCCAAGGGAACGGAGAAGCTTGAGGAAGGATGTGCCAGGATTCGGACGAATGTGGGAGATGTCTGCCCGTGGAGTGCGGAGATGCCGTCGCTTTACAAGATAAGGCTTAAGCTCTATGGCAGGGAAGGCTCTGCGGATGTGATGGATGAAGCAGAGGTTGTCACAGGCTTTCGAAGAGTGGAGGTCAGAGGTTCGAATTTCCTTGTAAATGGTGTGCCGATCCTGATCAATGGGGTCAATATGCATGATTTCAGTCCGGACGGAGGCGCGGCAGTAAGCCGGGAAACCGTGGAAGAGCATCTGCGCATGATGAAGCGTTATAACATCAATGCGGTAAGGTGTGCCCATTATCCGAAGATGCCGTATTTTTACCGGCTCTGTGACAAGTACGGATTCTATGTGATTGACGAGGCGGATCTGGAAACTCATGGATTCGAATGGATTGAGAAGTACGAGTGGCTGAACGACGAGGAGAGCTGGCGGGAGACGTACATAGACCGTGCCGTGCGCATGGTAAGGGAGCACAGGAACCATCCGTGTATCCTGATGTGGTCTCTGGGAAATGAATCCTCTGTGGGGAAGAATTTTAACGCTTCCGCGGAAGCGATCCGCAGGCTTGATGATTCCAGACTGATCCATTATGAGAGTGATTACGAGGCAGATATCACGGATGTGTATTCGACCATGTATACGAGACTGGATGGCATGCGGCGTATCGGAGAGAGCAATGACTGCCACGGAAAACCGCATATTCTGTGCGAGTACGGGCATGCCATGGGAAACGGCCCCGGGAATCTTGAGGAATATCAGAGTTTGTTCCGGAACTATGAGAGGCTGCAGGGCGGTTTCATATGGGAATGGTATGATCACGGGATCGAGAAGACGGATGCCGATGGCAGCAGGACTTGGTGGTACGGCGGTGATTTTGGGGATGAACCGAATAATTCTAATTTCTGCATGGATGGATTGCTGCGGCCGGACGGGGTGGTATCTTCGGGACTGATCCATTATAAGCAGGTGATCGCGCCTGTAAGGGCAGAAGCGGCCGATCTGTCTAAGGGAATGCTTAAGATCAGGAATCTTTATGATTTCAAAGATCTGAGTGGTGTTGCGCTGAACTATCAGATCGTACATGATGAGACGGTGGATGCTTCCGGACAGATCGGGGAATTGGATGCCAGAGCAGGAGAAGAGACGCTGGTAAGGATTCCGTATCAGATAGAAGAGCCGGAACCGGGAAGTGACTATTACCTGAATCTGTCGTTCGTGAATAAGGAGGCTTCGGACTATGCTTTGACAGGCCATGAGATCGGAACGGCGCAGTTCCTTCTTCCGGTCGGCAATGCGGGAAAAGAGCAAAATGCCGGATTACCGGAGGCAGAAGCGGCGGCTGCTGCAGATTTGGCAGCAGATGCCGCAGACCGTGAGGTGAGCGGACAGAAACTTAAGAAGCCGCTCGTTGTCAGCGAGACGGCTGCCCGTGCCAAGATCGCGGGGGAGAACTTCAGCGCCGTCTTCAACAAGGTCACCGGGAAGCTTGAGAGCTATGAGGTGAACGGGAAGAACAGGATCATTGACGGGCCGTCGCTGAACCTCTGGCGCGCACCGATCGACAATGATATGTACAAGGTTGTGGACTGGAAGGAGAAGTATTTCCTGCACCGGCAGCAGGAGCAGGTGGAAGAATTCGCGATCTGCCGCGAGGATAGGGAGTGGCCGGAGGAAGGAGATATCCTGGTAAAGATTCGGACACATTTCTCGCCGCTTAGCATGGCGTTTGGATTCAAGGGATGTTACCTCTGGCGTGTAAAACCAAGCGGGGAGCTGTCACTTTCCCTTGATATGAAGGGATTCAAGTACAGCAAATTCATACCGGAATTCATACCGCGCATAGGGATCGAGATGAGGCTGCCGGAAGAGATGAAGAATATCGCGTGGTACGGCCTTGGTCCGGAAGAGAATTACTGTGATATGAAGTCTGCGGCCCGGATGGGGATTTACAGAAAAACCGTGGAGGAGATGCATGTCGAGTATGCGAAGCCGCAGGAGAACGGGCACCGGGAAGAGGTGCGGTGGCTTGCGGCAGGCGATGATAAGGAGAGCCTTCTGATCTGCTCGGCTGGAGGAGTCGGGATCGATGTGCACGACTATACCATAGATGACCTGGAGCGTGCACGGCATGTGGGTGAGATCCGGCGCTGCGGCGAGACGGTGCTCCACATAGATGCGAAGCACTCCGGCCTTGGAACCAACTCCTGCGGTGAGGAACAGACATATGCAAATAAAACGAAACTCAATGATTATTCCATGAGACTTGTATTTAGATGCGTAAGGAATGAGGCTGTTATTGAGGAAAGCAGGAAAGTTAAGGTGAAAGAAAATGACTAAGAAATCTTTTGTAAACCGTAAAACAATACCTTATATCATGATAGCTCCGGTTGTGGTGATATTTCTTATATTTATGGTGTACCCAATCTTACGATCCCTGTATCTGAGCTTTTTTGAACTGGTGTCGGGCTCTTATGAATTCGTAGGGATCAAGAATTATCAGAATCTATTCAAGGACGAGACGTTCTGGAAGAGTCTGCTTAACACGTGTATCTATCTGATCGTGCAGGTTCCTGTCATGATCGGCGGCGCTCTTCTGATCGCGGTTGCGGTGGAACAGAAATTCATGAGAGGAAAGGCGTTTTTCAGGACTACGATCTTCCTGCCGTCCGTAACCGCACTGGTTGCGTACGCACTGGTATTCAAGGTTCTGTTAAATGGCGACCATGGGCTGATCAACTATGTGATCGAGCTGTTCGGGGGCAAAGGGATCAACTGGTTTTACGAGGAGTGGCCGGCGAGATTCGCGGTTATCATCTCCATTACCTGGAGGTGGCTCGGCTACAATATGATCATTCTTCTGGCGGGCATCCAGTCCATACCGGGAGAACTGATGGAGGCGGCCGATATTGACGGGGCAACCTTCTGGGATAAATTATTCTATATTACGATCCCTATGGTGAAACCGATCATTATGTTCTGCACCATCACCTCAACGATCGGCACGCTGCAGTTATTCGACGAGCCGTTCATCCTGACGGAGGGCGGACCAAACAATGCGACCATTACGATGGGCCAGTATCTATATAACAATGGTTTCCGTTATCTGAAGTTCGGCTACGCGTCAGCGATCGGCTATGTGATGACCGTGATCATCGGCCTGTTGTCAATCGTTCAGTTTAAAGCGACGAAGGAGGATTAGTCATGAAAGCATTTGGAAAAATATTTGGATATATCGTACTTATCATAGCAGCCTTCCTGTCGCTGTTCCCGTTCTATTTCATGTTTGTATCGGGAACGAATACCAATAACCAGATCTTGTCGGTGCCGCCGAAGCTTACGATCGGCAGCGAACTGGCAGCGAATTTTGAGATCCTTGTGGATAAGGTCGACCTGCTTACAAGTATCTGGAACACGTTATTTATATCCGTTGTGTATACGGTTCTGGCGCTTTTGATATTCTCGGCGGCAGGCTATGCACTGGCCAAATTCGATTTCAAGGGCAAGGGCATTATCTTTACATTTGTCATGGGTTCCATGATGATCCCGTCGCTGGTAATGTATGTGCCGTTGTTCGAGATGATGATCGAGATCGATATGACGGACAGCCATTGGGCGGTGATCCTGCCGATGCTTGCCAATGCTTTTGGAATCTTCCTGATGCGCCAGAATATGCTGAACTTCCCTACGGCGCTTTTAGAGGCGGGAAGAATCGACGGAGTCGGCGAGATCAGCCTGTTCTTCAGGATTGTGCTGCCGAATATCAAGCCGGCACTTGGCGCACTGGTCATCTATATGTTCACCAGTATGTGGAATAATTTTATGTGGCCGTTGATCATCCTGGGAAGTGAGGAGAAATATACGCTTCCGATTTCCCTGGCAATGCTGGACGGAAATCCGACGAACAAGAACTATGCTGTGATCTTACTTGCGACAGCCGTAGCGACCCTGCCGATTCTGATTATATTCCTGGTATTCCAGAAGCAATTCGTAGCAGGCGTTATGGGCGGAGCAGTGAAAGAATAAATTGCCGCCGAACGAAGATAAGGGGCGGTACATATATGAAGGAGGAAAAGAAGATGATGAGAAGAAACATGAAACGAATGATGGCAGCAGCGCTTGTAGGCGTTATGACGGCGTCGCTTGCACTCACAGGATGCGGCGGGAAGGACAAGAAGAAATCAGACAGCGGCGAGAAGGTGATCACGGTGTGGTCATGGGACGTTGCGCTGATGCAGCTTCAGGAGGCGGCAGAGGAGTACCAGAAGGATCACCCGGATGTAAAGTTCGAGTTTGAAGAGATGGGAACCGACCAGATCTATAAGAAGTTATCCACTTCCCTTGCAACCGGAAACGGTATCGCAGACATTATCTCTGTCGAGGGAGAGGTTCTCGTAGGCTATGCCGATAAGTTCCCGGAAGGGTTTCTGGATGTGAGCGATGTGGTAGAGACAGATCAATTCCTTCCGTCCAAGATATCCGAGGTATCCTATAAGGATAAGATCCACGCGTTCCCATGGGATGCAGGCCCGGAAGGACTGTTCTACCGGACAGATTATTTCGAGCAGGCAGAGGTATCTCCGGAAGACATTAAGACCTGGGATGATCTGATCGAGGCGGGTAAGAAGATTGAAGCAGTCTGCAAGACTCCGTCAGGAGACCCGGTGAAGATGATTCCGGTGGATCCAAAGAAGAGCACCATCTATTCTCTGATCCGCAGCCAGCTTGGAATCGGTGTATTTGACGAGGACGGCAATCCGATCGTGGACGACGAGCGTTCGATTCAGGCGATGGAGAAAGCGAAAGAAATCTATGATTCCGGTGTTGCCCTTAACTACAACGGCTGGGATGAGTATGAGCAGACGGTTGTAAATGAGTCGGTTGCATGTATCCCGGAGGCAGTATGGATGATCGGAACCATCAAGGACAAGGGACCTCAGACAGAAGGGAAATGGGGCGTTATGGATCTTCCGATGGTAGAAGGCGGAGAATATAGCTGCAGCAACGGCGGTTCTGACGTGGCGATCAATGCGAAGACAGATTATCCGGACGAGGTGAAGGATTTCGTGAAATTTGCAATGACAGATGAAGCGCTCCAGGCGAGCGGATTCGAGAAATACGGCCTGTATCCGTCTTATATCCCGGCATATGAGAATGAACTCTTCCAGAAGGGCGATCCGTTCTTCGGCGAGGAGAATATCTATAATATCTTTATCGAAAACGGTAAGAAGGTTGCAGAGATCCCGATCTCTCCAAACGGACAGGAAGCAGGAGATTCCATCGGCGCGGCAGTATCTAAGATCCTCTTGAACGGGGAAGAGGTAGAGCCTGTAATGAAGGATCTTCAGAAAGAGTTAGAAGCCAAATTCAAGTAAAGAAAAAAACAGGAAAGGGGCATAAAATGCCCCTTTTTAAAATGAATTGTGTTATACTAATATAGCAAGATGGAGGACAGATGAAGAAGTATTTAGGGATTCTGGGACTTTTGACGGTAACGGTCATCTGGGGCGGAGGTTTCGTGGCAAGCGATATGGCGCTTGAGACCCTCTCGCCGTTTCAGATCATGGTGATCCGTTTTCTGATTGCGGCAGTGCTGATGACATTGCTTGGCATTAAGCAGATCAAGACGATTTCCAGAGAAGAGATTCGCTGCGGCTTCTGGCTTGGGGCGGCTCTTTTCGGAGGATTTGCACTGCAGATCATTGCACTGCAATATACGACGCCTTCTAAGAATGCATTTCTGACGGCGACGAATGTAGTATTTGTACCATTTATCGCACTGGTGATATACAGGAAGAAGATCGAAGTCCGAAGCTTGATCGGAGCCGTGATGGCGCTTGCCGGAGCGGGCGTGCTTTCGCTTAAGAATGATTTTTCCATTGGGCTTGGCGATGGGCTGACGCTGCTGTGCGCAGTATGCTTCGCGCTTCAGATATTTCTGACAGGAGAATATGTAGGAAGGATACGTCCGGCGGTGCTTAATTTCCTGCAGATGACGACAGCGTGTGTGCTGTCGGCGGCGGGTCTTCTGCTCTCGGGGGATTTCACATTCGCCCCGTCTACGAGAAGTCTTCTGGCGGTGCTGTATCTGGGCGTGGTGAGTACGACCATTACTTATCTTCTGCAGACCGTATCGCAGAAATACGTGGATGAGACCAAGTCTGCGATCATCCTGTCCATGGAGGCAGTATTCGGGACATTTTTCTCCGTGCTGCTGCTCCATGAGAATGTGACGGTGCGTATGCTTGCGGGTTCGGCGCTGATACTGGCGGCAGTGCTGGTATCGGAGGTCTCATTTAAGAAGGAAAGTAAAAGTAACTAAATCATATATTAAAGGTGGGCATCATATGGCAACAATAAAAGAGATTGCGGCAAAGGCGGGAGTGTCGATCGCGACCGTGTCCCGTGTATTGAATCACGATGAGACGCTGAATGCACAGGACGAGACTAAGAAGAGGATATTTGAGATCGCGGAGGAGCTTGAGTATGAGCCGCGCGTCCAGAAGAGACGGAAGAAGAAGCTTAAGATCGGGATGTTCTGTTCCTATTCTCCGACAGAGGAACTGGAGGATCCCTATTATCTGTGTATCCGTCTCGCCATTGAGAAGATGCTTGAGGAGGAGGGCTACAAGAAGCAGCCCGTGACTCTTGAGGATACCCGGGATTCCCTGGAAGGGGTTGACGGGATCATCTGCACCGGAACCTTTGGACATGCCGCGGTTGAGCGGATCGGTTCCTGGGGGAAGCCGGTGGTATTTATCGATGCCTGCCCGGACCTTAACCGATTTGATGCGGTTGTGATCGATTACCGGAAGTCGGTGATGGAGATCCTGGATTATTTTATCGAGAACGGACATACGAAGATCGGGCTGATCGGAGGTATCGAGGCGGATGAGGATGAGAACGGTGTGTTAGATCCCAGAATATCCGGTTTCAGGGATTATCTGGAACAGAAGGGATTGTATCATCCGGAATATGTGAAGACAGGCAGATATCATGCGCATTACGGTTATACCCTTCTCAAAGAGCTGAAGGAGGAGGGGAATCTTCCAACGGCGTTATTCGTTGCCAACGATTCCATGGCTGTGGGGTGCTATAAGGCTGCATATGAGTTGGGGATATCCATCCCAAAGGATATCAGTATTATCGGATTCAATGATATACCGACAGCCAAATACATGATCCCTCCGCTGACGACAGTGCGGCTCTACATGGAATTCATGGGAGAATATGCAGTCCGCATGCTGGAAGAGCGGATCTTAAGCGGCAGGGAGATCAGTGTGAAGGTGACGGTTCCTACGAAGCTGTACGTCAGGGACAGCGTAGGCAAGGTCTGTAAGTAAGCTGGCATAGACGAAATATCTATGCGGGCGGGGCGATGCGCCTGAGGATCTTCACCAGCTCCGCAGGCGTTTCTTTTGCGCCGTTTGAAGACCAGGAAATATACAGGTTATACAGTGCGCCTGCGAAGGCCTGCAGGCCGTAATAATGTTCGATCCCGTCTTCCGGCTTGTGCCAGGTCTCAAGCATATATCGGCTGATAGCGGTCAGCAGGAGATGTCCCAGGCCGCTTTTGAATAAGCTGTCGAGGAATTCTTTGTGTTTTTCAAAATAAGAAAAGCAGTGATAGAGGTTGGCGGGAGCGTAGGCGTGCTGATCCAGCGATAGTTCGCGGGCCTCGCGCTGATAATCGGCCAGCGCTTCCTCCAGATAAGAGGAGAAGATATCTTCTTTGGACTGATAATTCCGATAATAAGTCATCCTTGATACACCGGCTTTCTCCGTCAATTCGGATATGGAGATGGCGGACAGCGGTTTTTCCTTTAACAGCAGCATCAATGCGGTTACCATGCATTCCCGGGCTAATTTGTTAGCCTGGTTTTTTCTTTCTGTATCCATGAACAAAATCCCCCTGTTTGTAACAGTTGTGTGACAACGTATTGAAATTTGATTTTTAAAGTGATACAATTTGTCACACTTATTATAATAGAAATAAGGGCGGCATTTCAAGATGCAAATTGTAGGCAGAAGGGGGAATTATGATATGAGGACAGCGGTCATGACAGACAGTAACAGCGGAATTACGAAGAGTGAAGCGAAAGAGTTGGGGATATTTTCCCTTCCGATGCCGGTGATCATTGATGGCGAGATCTGTTATGAAGGGATCGATCTTACTCAGGAGAGATTCTATTCAAGCCTTACAGGCGGGAAGGACGTGACGACTTCTCAGCCCTCTCCGGGAGAAGTGATCGGGATGTGGGACGCGATCTTTGCGGAAGGATATGACGAGATCGTCCATATCCCTATGTCCAGCGGCTTAAGTAATTCCTATGAGTCGGCGGCAGGGCTTGCGGCGGATTATGACGGCAGGGTGCAGGTGGCGGATAATCATCGGATCTCCGTGACGCTGCGGGAATCGGTGCTTGAGGCAAAAGAGCTTGCAGATCAGGGATTGTCGGCGAAGGAGATCCGGGAAGAGCTGGAGATCCGGGCCTATGAGTCCTGTATCTATATCACGGTGGATACGCTGGAATTCCTGAAAAAGGGCGGAAGGATCACACCGGCTGCGGCTGCCCTTGGCGCGGTGCTGAATATCAAACCGGTGCTGACGATACAGGGAGAACGGCTGGATGCATTTGCCAAGGTCCGGGGGATGAAGAAGGGGAAGCATAAGATGTTAGAGGCATTGAAGCAGGATCTTGCCACACGCTTTCAGGGGATCGAGATGAGCCGGATCGTCATCGGGGCGGCAGGCTCCGGGCTTGGCGAGGAAGAAGAGAGAGAATGGACGGAGACGCTTAAGGCTGCATTCCCGGACGCAACCGTATACTATAATCCGCTGTCTTTCAGTATCGGGAGCCATACCGGTCCGGGGGCGGTGGGAACGGCGATCAGCATTCGGAGATCATAGGTGCTTAGTATAATAATTCTGCATGCATACGGAACTGTAGGGGAATATTACCTACAGTTCCGTTTTTTCACCGGTGAACATCAGTGTCAGATCAATCTATCCCAAGCATTGGAATCAGTTCATCAAGCAATGGGGGTTTTGGACTTCAACATATTTACAAAAGGATACAAAAAGGATATATTTAACTGATAAAATATCACCATACAGGAAATGGAGAACATATATGGAACGGAGATTATTGATCGTAGAAGACGACTGCCTGCTTACGGAGGCTGCCGCCGATTACTTCACCGGTAAGGGCTGGAGGGTCGAGACGGCAGAGGATGGGGTAAAAGCGCTGGAATTGCTGAGAAGAAAAAGCTATCATCTGATCCTTCTGGATGTGATGCTGCCTGGGATGGATGGGTTCGCCGTGTGCCGTAAGATCCGCAAGTACAGCGATATCCCTGTGATCTTTATAACCGCCCGCGTATTGGAGGAGGATAAGCTGAACGGGTATGCCTTGGGAGCGGACGACTATGTGACGAAGCCCTTCTCCCTGCCGGTCTTATATGCCAAGGCGATGGCGCTGACGGGAAGAGTGCAGGGGATCAACAGTTTTGCAGAGCTGGCCGGTCTTAAGATAGATGTACAAAGCCACAAGGTATTTAAGAATGGCGAATTGCTGCCGCTGCCGCCGAAGGAATATGAGATGCTTCTGTTCTTCATGCAGAATCCGGGGAGGATCTTCAGCCGGGAACAGCTCTTGATCCGTTTCTGGGGGTATGATTTTGACGGGAATGAACGGGTGGTGGACAATCATATCAAGAAGCTGCGGAAAGCTGTCGGTTCCTGCGGATGCACCATTGAGACGGTGCGCAAATTCGGGTATCGGCTGACGGTGAATGAAAAGTAAAACCGGTCTGTTCGGTAAGATGAGCAGGCGGGACCATTCTGTCAGAAAAATGGAGGTGTTGCATGTGAAGGAAGCAGCAAGAAGAAGGAAGAGAAGATTCTGGAAGCCTGTGGCGGCAGGCTTTATGGCGCTGTATCTGCTGACAATGGGCCTGGCTACTTATCTGGTGAAGGAAAAGTACGTAGATGAGTATGCACAGGCATTTGAGGAAATCACCCTTTTCCTGATCAATACGGCATCCGAGAAAGAGAATGAGATGCGTCCGTCAGATGAAGAAGCAAGAATAAAGAGAAGGGATGAGATTGTAAAAAGAGAAGCCGAAGAAGCCAATAAAAAACTTGAGGAAGCAAGGCGGGAAGCGGGAAAGGCAGATACAGAGAATGTGGGCGAGGAAACGGCAGACAAGATACAGGAAGAAGATGCGAGAGAAATATCTGGGGAAGAAAAGTTCTCTGAGGAGACCGCTTCCGGGGAAGATACCAACAAAATAATATCAGAAGAATGGGGAGAAGAAGAGAGGACGGAGTTCTACCAGAAATTGGTTGATGAATGCTTCCGGAGTACAGGGAAGCAGGAGATGAAAGGTTCGGCTGCCGTCTATGATACGGAGGGAAAACTTCTTGCCAAAAGCTGTGATGCGATCGGTGATCTGGCGTCGGCTGTCAGCACGAACGGTCAGAAGAACGGGCCGTTTGTGCTGGATGATTATCTGTCATCCAGGCAGAAGGAGGAAATGGCAGAATATTGCTGGAAAGACAGGATGACGGCAGAAGGTCATGATACAATGCCGGAGAAATATCGGTTTTTGATTCGAACCTCTTCGGATGGTAAGGAGCTGTATGATATCTTTGTCCAGGAGTTAACGTGGGAAGAGGGACGGGAAGCAGCGAAGAAGCGGTATGTAGATCCGCTTACCGGAAGCATTGCCAGTTATGAGACCGATGCCTATATCGATTACGAGACCGGCATAGAGACTGGTGAGAGGCAGGTATTCTATGTAACAGACAGCCACGTGGTGTGGGAATGGACGAACCCGGATGTGCAGGAAGGGCAGAAGGCGAAAGGAAAGCTTCAGAATGCGGGTATGAATTTTTCACATATGGAGACCTTTGAGGAATGGCGCAGATGGAGTTCCAGTGAATATCTCCATGGGTACCCTGAGAAGGGAGAATTTTATCTGGAAGAAGGGAATCTCTACCGCGGATTAAGAATTGATTCGGACGGATTCTATTACAGGTGCAGATTCCAGGGGAAGGTTTGGGGCGGCGATGATCCTTGTGCGTATATAGAAGTCCGGATGGAGGAACGTCCCTGGATTGCCGCTCTTGATTATATGAAATATGTATTTCTTGCAGGATTTGTGCTGGCTGTTGGATGTATGGCATGGATCATCCGGGCATTCGAAAGGGTCTATGATCGGCAGATGACGCTTGAGGCGACCAGGCGGGATCTTACCAATGCCATGGCCCATGAACTCAAGACGCCTCTTGGTATCATCCGGAATTTTACGGAGAATCTGATCGAACATAATATGGAAGAGAAGCGGGATTATTATCTCTCCCAGATCATCGGGCAGACAGAAGAGATGGATCATCTGGTGGCGGAGATGATCGAGATCGCGAAGCTTGACTCCGAAGAACTGGCGCTTAAGAAAGAGAAGGTATCCTTCGCGGAATTGATCCGGGAGCAGATGGAGCGGTTTGCCCCATTGATCGAGGAGAAGAATCTGCAGGTGCAGTACAGGGTGGGGGCGGAGATGCAGATAGACGGTGACAGAGAATATCTGGCGAAAGCGGTGTGGAATCTGCTGTCTAACGCGGTGGAGTATAATGTGCCGGATGGGCGGATCGATGTAGATGTGAAAGAAGGAGAGTGCAGTATTGAGAATACGGGGGCGCATCTAAGCGAGGAACAGATCATGCATGCATTCGACCTGTTCTATACCGGAGATAAGAGCCGGGGAAAGAGAGAACGGCATATGGGACTTGGTCTATTCCTGGCGAAGAAGATCTGCGGACTTCATGGGGTGGAGCTTATGATAGAGAATACGGATGAAGGAGTACGGGTGGCGATGAGGCGATAGGCGGGGATTTCACACCGCGGGATATCGGATGCTGCTCATGAATAATTCATAGAAATCGTCTTCGCCTGCCAGCATCGGGGAATTCTCACCTCCGCCGTTGGTGCTGCGCTTCATAGCGGCATGGAATTCCTCCCCGGCACAGATCAGGTCCATCTCGTAGATCTCGTATCCAAGCTCACGGCATACTCTGCAGAATGCTGTGAGTGGATCTTTTTCCTGTGCGGTATCTAACAATTTGTTTCGGATATCTGGATTGTGCAGCGCTTTGTGCTGCAGTTCGTCTAACATGGTTATGATGTTCATAGATTTTACACCTCATAATTATACAAGATTATTTTGTAGAAAATTATGTAATTCTTTAAATTCTGGTAATACCATATATTTGTCAAAATATTTCTTTTTGATGAGTTTATCTTTAATAGCAAAACGAACAGGTTTGTCAGGTTTAAGAACTGTAGAAATAGCACCGAATTGTACTTTGTCAGAATAAAATTCTTGTATGCTATCCTTTTTTGCCCAGCAATCTTTTCGGAGTTCTTGATAGTCGTCTGCCATTATTTTATCACGGTATTCTTTGGCATCCTGGCATAGTTTGTTGTAAGAAATGTATGAACACTCAAGTAATAGTTTTTCGATAGCACCAACACCTGATGTGGGGAAAAAATATAATTTGCACGGAACAGGATTTCCGTAAATTTCTAACTGATTATTTTTAAATAGTATTCCTTCTGCTTGAAATTTCTTTGAGAAATCTTCTTTGATAGCTTCTTTACTTTTTAGATCTGTATCGCAGAAAATGAGGAAACCGCCAAAGGTGTCGCATACCTCTAATTTGTCTATAATTTCAGACAGTAAACTTATTTGAATGGGAATATTTATATTGTTAATCCGGATAAGATAATGGCTTCCAAAATAGAAGTTTTTCCGCAATTATTGGGACCGACGAATACATTAATTTTATTTAGATCATTCAGAGTCAGATTCTTAAGACCGCGATAATCATTAATAATAAAATCTTTGATCATATTATCTAAATCCTCCTTCATTCAATTATAACCAAGACTTCTTGGAATATTATAGCTGATAGAGTTGGATTTTTCAAGCATTGTCAAGCATTGTATATTCCTTTTTCTCTTCCAATAGTTGCGCATATGCGGTATAATATAAGGAAATTACGGGAGGATACATAAGAGATGAATCTTAGATTACTTGAAGATCTGCAGAACAATATATCGAGGGTAATGATTGGGAATGAGAGAACGATGAAGCTTCTCCTTACGGCGGTCCTTGCGAAGGGGCACGTACTCTTGGAGGATGTGCCGGGAACAGGGAAGACTGTGCTTGCAAAGTCTCTTGCCAGGTCTGTCCGCGCACAATTTGGGCGTATCCAGTTCACTCCGGATCTGCTTCCGTCAGATGTGACAGGGCTTAATTATTTCGATGCCAGGAGAGGAGAATTCGTATTCCGGGAAGGTCCGGTATTCTGTAATATCCTCCTGGCAGATGAGATCAACCGTGCAACTCCCAAGACCCAGAGCAGCCTTCTGGAGTGTATGGCGGAGGGGCAGGTGACGGTGGACGGGAAGACGAGGACGTTGGAAGAGCCTTTCTTTGTGATCGCGACACAGAATCCGATAGAGACACTGGGTACATTTCCGCTTCCGGAGGCGCAGACAGATCGTTTCTTGATGCGGATCAGTATGGAAGATATGACGCCGAGGCAGGAGTTTGCCATGGTAGAGCGATTCCTTACCGATGAACCGCTCTTGTCGCTTGAGGGAATCTGCGGGAAGGAAGAGATCCTGGAACTTCAGGAGCAATGCCGCAGGGTGTATGTACATGAAGATCTGATCAAATATATGATAGAGATTGTCCATGCGACACGGAAGCATCCGAAGGTAATGCAGGGAGTCAGCCCCAGAGGAACACTGGCGTTTGTGCGGGCGGCTCAGGGCTTTGCCATGACAGAGGGCAGGGAATATGTAGTGCCGGAGGATGTCAGGAGCGTTGCCGCTCCGGTCCTCGCGCATCGGCTCGTGCTGTCGGTTCCGGCCGAGAAGGCGAGATATGAGGAAGAGGTGGTTCGGGAGATCGCAGACCTGGTTAAGGTTCCGGTTGAGGAATGGGGAATAGGGTAAAGGAGAGATAATCATGTTGTTCTTACTGCTTGCCGGGTGTGTGTTGTTCTATCTGTTTCAGCATGTCATTTACAGGAGATACTGGAATGCGGGACTTGATGTGGCAGTGGATTTCGAGGCGCGCTTTGCCTATGAAGGAGACATTGCTTATCTTAGAGAAGAGATCGTAAATGATAAGCTGCTCCCCCTTCCGGCGTTGGAAGTGAACCTTGCCCTGAATCGTGCGCTTAGATTTGAGGGAGAAGCGAAGGAGAATGCGAATGTGACGGATCAGAGTTACAGAAGAGATATATTCTCCCTCTTTATCCGTCAGAAGGTAATCCGAAGACTTTCATTTGTGTGTGAAAGGCGCGGGTATTATGAACTTACCAAAGCTGATGTGATTGGATATGATTTTTTCTTCCGAAGAAGCTTCCATGACGACAGAAGGTTGAAGACGTCCCTGTATGTATATCCGAAGCTTGTTGATACCCACCGGATCACGCTGCTTAACAGAGCCGTATCCGGTATGATCGTGACACAGAACAGGTTGTTTCCGGATCCTTTTTGTTTCTCGGGTATCAGGGATTATCAGCCTGCCGATCCGATGCATCATATTAACTGGAAAGCATCTGCGAAGGGGCAGGGACTCCTGGTCAATCAATTCGACTCTACGACTAATATCCGGATGAAGATCATTCTGGATACGGAGGATTCCAGGGTGATCCGGCAGGAGGAACTGACGGAGGAGGGGATACGGATTGCGGCGTCTCTGGCTTCTTGCATCGTGAAGGCGAAGATGGAGCTTACTGTGACTGGAAATGGGATGAAGCCCATTCATCTGAAGGAGGGTGCGGGACAGATACAGGTATTGTATCAGGAGCTTGCTCGGATCGATACGGACAAGCCAGTTACGAGGATTTGTGAGAATCTGAGAGCAGAAAGAGAGAAGGCCGGAACAGGCATGATCTATGTAATCATTTCCGCGAATCAGGACATAGATACTGTCAGAGCAGTTACGGCCATGGCAGAAGGCGGCGCGGAGATCCTGTGGGTAGTGCCGGTACGTGCTTCTGCCGGAATTGCGCCATGTAATATCAGGAATGTCAATGTGTTGAAATGGGAGGTGCAGATATAATGAAAGCAAAGAGCCGCATACTGATCCTGCTTTCCTGGATCCACGATATTCTACTTCTGGAAGGAGTTCATGTATTTGCTGCCGCCGTGCAAAATATAAGAGGGCATGAGCTTAGCGTGTTTCTTCTGAGGGGGCTTACTATGCTTGTTTCGGTGATCCTTTCCTACTTTATCATCTGTAAATGCAAGAATTTATGGCTTTTTCTTGTATTTTCTCTGGCGGTTACCTGGGGAATGTGGGTAGTCAGCAGAAGTATATTTATAGGAAGCCTTACGGCTCTAGTGTTTTTGTTTCGCTGCTATGTGAAGCTGAAACAGGGGGAGATTCGAAGGCGGATGCGGGAATTGCCCGGCGAGGCAGGCGTGCAGGAGAGCCAGCAAGCGTGGGAAGTACCGACGCTGCTGGATTCGCCCAGGATGATACATTGTCTGATCTTTGTGTTTCTGTACCTGGGTGTGCTTTCATTTCACCGGGATACACTTTTGTATTTGATGTTAGGAATTCTTGGGGCGGAGTTTTGTGTCTGCCTGGCATATGTCTATCTGGAGAGCCTTGATCAGTTTATACAGGTCAATATCCGCGTTGCGAATCTTCCGGTCCATTCTATGAAAAGAATCGGGACTGCCATTCTGTTGTCCGGAATGACCGGGTTTGTTTTGTTCATGCTTCCCGCTGTAATCTATCATGAAGAACCTCTGGCGCAACTCCGGTTTGAGCCGTTGGAGATGGGTGGAGGGGAGATCATTTACTACGAAGAGGATGGGGGAAATGATCCGATGCTGGAAGAACTGATGAAGCTTCGGGCACAGGCGAAGGAGACTCCCAAGTGGCTTAGGCAAGCCTCGGAGGTTCTGTCCGTTCTTGCGCTGATCGGGATTGCTTATCTGGCATTGAGACTGGTCTATGCAGCGCTTCGAAGAGCGGCGGACGCATTCTCAGATGATGGCGATGAGGTTGTCTTTCTCAGAAAGGAGGACGGCAGGGAAGGAATCAGAAGGCTGCCGAGAGTAATAGTCAGAGAAGGAAGACTATCTCCCAACAGGAAAATACGGAGATTCTATAAGCGGCTGATCAGGCGTACCTTAAAAGAAAGGCCGCCTGGCTATGAAACACCGCTTGAACTGGAGATCAGGGCGGGATTGTATGAGGATGGAGATGAGAAGATGCCGAAGATTCACGAATTGTATGAAAAAGCGCGGTATGGAGGGGAGCAGTGTACGAGGGAAGAAGTAGCTACTTTATCTTGCCTAAGTAGATAGTTCCCCAATTACACATTTCGTCAAGGATAGGCGCAAGGGTATTGCCGAAATCTGTCAAAGAATACTCTGTTTTGGGAGGAACGACGGGATAGACTTTTCGGCTGATCAATCCATCGTTTTCAAGCTCCCGCAATTGCTGTGCCAACATCTTGTCGGTTGCTTTGGGTATTAGTCTGTGAAGTTCACTGTATCTCAGGGTTTTTCCCATAAGATGCCAGAGGATCACGGATTTGTATTTTCCGCCGATCAAAGAAATCGTTGCTTCAACCGGACAGGTAAAGCTATTCTTACAATTTACACTCATAGAATCTCTCCTAACTAACTTTTTGGATAGTATATACCTAAAAAGTGCATTATTGCTTTATAATTTGTTTGGGATATAATTATAGTACAGGGAAACCTGAAAATCAAGTTTAGGAGGAATATATATGAGTTTTTTAGAAATGGCAGAAGCGAGATATTCAGTTCGTGATTACACAGACAAAAAGGTAGAGCAGGAAAAACTAAAAAAAATACTTGAGGCCGCTCATGTTGCACCCACTGCGGCAAATAAGCAGCCTGCCCGTCTGGTCGTTGTACAGGAAGAGGAGGGACTGAAAAAGATCGGAAAGGCCGCGAATATCTATGGAGCACCGCTGGCTATTATCGTTTGTTCCGACCATACCAAAGCATGGACGCGTCCTTTCGATCAGAAGAAGACTACCGATATAGACGCTACGATCCTGACGGATCATATGATGATGGAGGCGGCTGAACTGGGATTAGGCTCTGTGTGGATCTGTTATTTTAAGCCGGATGTGATCAGGCAGGAATTTCAGCTTCCTGATACGCTTGAGCCTGTCAATATTTTGGCGATAGGATATGCAAATGGAAGTCCTGCAGATCCGAAGCGTCATGTAACACAGCGTATTCCGTTGGACGAGTTGGTTTATTACGAGAATTTGTAGACGTTATTTGTATACTGTATTTAATCAAGGGAATGTTGCATCCGCATATTCCCTTTTTTGTATTCATATGATATAATTTACTGTAAATATGGTTTATGAAGAACATGAAGATAACGCAGAATAAGGAGTATGGACTTATGAAGAGAGTATTGTTGAAACTTAGTGGGGAAGCTCTCGCGGGTGATAAGAAGACTGGATTTGACGAGGCAACCTGCATAGGGGTTGCAAGGCAGGTCAAGAGATTAGTGGATGACGGGATTCAGGTTGCGATCGTGACAGGCGGCGGTAATTTCTGGAGAGGAAGAACCAGTGAGACGATCGACAGGGTGAAGGCGGACCAGATCGGGATGCTTGCGACGGTGATGAACTGTATCTATGTATCCGATATCTTCCGTTATGCGGGGATGAAGACGGAGGTATTTACACCGTTCGTGTGCGGTGCATTTACATCGTTATTCTCGAAGGATGCGGCAGTTGAGGCGCTCGACATGGGGAAGGTTATCTTTTTCGCCGGAGGAACGGGTCATCCGTACTTTTCAACCGATACGGGAGCCGTGCTCCGTGCGATAGAGATCGGGGCGGATGCGATGCTGCTTGCGAAGGCGATTGACGGTATCTATGACAGTGACCCGAAGGTGAATCCGGAAGCGAAGAAGTATGATGAGATCTCGATTCAGGAGATCATAGACAAGAAGCTTGCGGCAGTGGATCTGACAGCTTCTATCATGTGCCTGGAGAATAAGATGCCGATGCTGGTGTTCGGGCTGAATGAGGAGAACAGTATCGTAGAGACGATGACAGGAACATTTACAGGGACGAGGGTTACGGTATAAATTACCTCGGAATATAGACTGAGAAGCAAGGAATATCCGAGAGTATGATATAAATTATGATATAAATTCAGGGAGGATCAAGATCATGAATGAAAGATTAAAAGTGTATGAAGAAAAGATGACAAAGACTATGACGAACCTAGACGGCGAGCTAGGAACTATCAGGGCAGGACGTGCGAACCCGAATGTACTGAACCGGATCAAGGTTGACTATTACGGAACCCCTTCTCCGATCCAGCAGGTTGCGAATGTGTCCGTGCCGGAGCCTCGTATGATCCAGATTCAGCCGTGGGAGAAGAATATGTTGAAGGTGATCGAGAAGGCGATCCAGGTATCGGATCTTGGTATTCACCCGACCAACGACGGCTCGATGATCCGATTGGTGTTCCCGGAGCTTACGGAGGAGCGCAGGAAAGAACTGGTGAAGGATGTTAAGAAGAAGGGAGAAGCAGCGAAGGTTGCGATCCGTAATATCCGACGTGACGGTAATGATGCGCTTAAGAAGCTTAAGGGTTCCGAGGTGTCAGAAGATGAGATCAAGGATATGGAGACAGAGCTTCAGAAGCTTACGGATAAGTATGTGAAGGATGTGGACAAGGCTGTAGACACCAAGTCGAAGGAAGTTATGACGGTTTAGTGATTTTTTAATGAGAGTGGGGGCAGACCAGTAACCTGTGGTGGGGTCTGTCCCCGTTTATGCCGTGTACGGGGATTCATTCGGAGGACAGCTGGTCCCCGATATTAATTTTAAGAAGGAGCAGATGGATATGGTTATACCGCAGCATGTAGCGATCATATTGGATGGGAACGGACGCTGGGCGAAATCAAAAGGAATGCCGCGCAATTACGGACATGCCCAGGGGAGTAAGAATGTGGAGAAGATCTGTGAGGATGCTTACCGTATGGGAATCAAGTATCTGACTGTGTATGCATTTTCCACGGAGAACTGGAACAGGCCGCAGGATGAGGTGGATGCGCTGATGAAGCTTCTGCGCAATTATATGAAGACCTGTCTGAAGACGGCGGCGAAGAATGATATGAAGATCCGGGTGATCGGTGATGTGACGAGACTGGATGAGGATATACGCGGCAGGATCGCAGAGCTTGAGGAGTCCACGAAGAACAACGGGGGGCTGAATTTCCAGATTGCGATCAATTATGGGAGCAGGGATGAGATTCTCCGCGCCGTAAGGAGGCTTGCCAGGGATTGTAAAGAACAGAAGCTTAAACCAGATCAGATTGACGAGAGGATATTTGAGGGTTATCTGGATACTCATGATATCCCGGATCCGGATCTGTTGATCCGTACAAGCGGGGAATTGCGGCTATCGAATTATCTGCTGTGGCAGCTTGCGTATACGGAGTTTTATTTTACGGATGTGCACTGGCCGGATTTCACGAAGGAGGAGCTGATGAAGGCTATTGAGCAGTATAATGCCAGAGACCGGCGTTACGGAGGGGTAAAGGAGGCAGAAGATGTTTAAGACCAGGTTGTTGAGCGGGATCGTGTTGGTGATCGTGCTGATCGCGACGGTAGGATATGGAGGCAATCTGCTGTTTGCGTTTCTTGCCGTGATCAGTGTGATCGGGATGACAGAATTATATAAGGTAGTCGGTGTGCAGGGAAAGGCGCTGGGGTTTGCAGGATATCTGGCGGCGGTTCTTTATTATGGGCTGCTTTATACGGAACATATGGAGTATGTGACCATGCTGTCAATTCTGTTCCTTGTCCTTATTATGGCAGTATATGTATTTACATTTCCGGCGTTTCGGGCGGAACAGGTCATGACAGTGTTCTTCGGGTTCTTCTATGTGGCGGTCATGCTCTCCTATGTATTCCAGACCAGAGAGCTTGCGGACGGAAGTGTTGTGGTATGGCTGATCTTCTTAAGCTCTTGGGGGTGCGATACCTGCGCTTACTGTGTGGGAATGCTGATCGGAAAGCGTAAGATGGCTCCGAAGTTAAGTCCGAAGAAGTCCGTGGAAGGCGGAGTCGGCGGGATTCTCGGCGCGGCCCTTCTCGGCGTAATATTCGCGGCTGCCATGAATCAGTGGGGCGGGACGGATGCCAATCCGCTTCATTATGCAATGATCTGTGCCGCGGGCGGCGCCATTTCCCAGGTGGGCGATCTGGCGGCTTCCGCGATCAAGCGTAACCATGAGATCAAGGATTACGGGAAGCTGATCCCGGGCCACGGCGGGATCCTGGACCGGTTTGACAGTGTGATCTTCACGGCGCCGGTGATCTATTATCTGGCAGCCTTATTGGCGGGTAATCTGTAATTGGAAGCTGCAAGTGTGCGGCAGCACGAATTTTGCGAATGGATGGTTCATATAAATATTGATATACAAGTGAGGTAATATATGAAGAAGATAGCCATATTAGGATCTACGGGTTCGATCGGAACCCAGACGTTAGAGGTTGTCAGGGAGAATGGCGACATCCAGGTGCTCGGTATTGCGGCGGGCAGTAATATCGGTCTTCTGGAAGAGCAGATACGGGAATTTCACCCGCGGCTGGCCGCAGTCTGGTCCGCAGAGAAAGCGGGAGAGCTCAGAACCAGGATCGCTGATACGGATACCCGTGTGGTATCAGGAATGGATGGGCTTCTGGAAGTATCAATTATGGAGGATACGGAGATACTAGTTACAGCGGTCGTCGGGATGATCGGACTTCGCCCCACGATCGAAGCGATCAAAGCCGGTAAAGACATTGCCCTGGCCAACAAGGAGACGCTTGTTACGGCGGGGCATCTTATCATGCCGCTTGCCAGAGAACATCATGTATCCATTCTTCCTGTGGACAGTGAGCACAGCGCGATCTTCCAATCCTTGCAGGGCAATGAGAAGAAGAAGGTTCATAAGATTCTTCTGACGGCTTCCGGCGGTCCGTTTCGGGGAAAGAAGGAGGAGGAGCTGCTTGAGATCAGGGTTGAGGATGCATTGAAGCATCCGAACTGGGCGATGGGCCGGAAGATCACCATAGATTCTTCCACCATGGTCAATAAAGGTCTGGAAGTTATAGAGGCGAAATGGCTGTTCGGAGTCGATGTGGACCAGGTACAGGTCGTGGTGCAGCCTCAGAGCATCATCCACTCAATGGTAGAATATGTAGACGGTGCGATCATGGCAGAGCTAGGGACGCCGGATATGAAGCTGCCGATCCAGTATGCGCTTTACTATCCGGAGAGAAGGTATCTGCCAGGAGAGAGGGTCGATTTCTGGAGCCTTGGAAAGCTGGAATTTGAGAAGCCGGATATGGATACGTTTTATGGACTGAAGTTGGCATATGAGGCGGGAGAGAAGGGCGGTTCGCTTCCGACTGTATTTAATGCGGCAAATGAGCTGGCAGTCCGGCAATTTTTGAACCGTGAGATCAAGTATCTCGAGATCGTGGAGATTATCGAGGACTGTATGCGTGCGCATCAGAATATTGCCAATCCGTCGGTTGAGCAGATATTGGATACGGAAGCGGCAACTTATGACAGGATCAACAGTAGGAGGTAACTCATAATTTGGGAATTATATTAGCAATTTTAATCTTTAGTTTTATTGTGTTCTTTCACGAACTGGGACATTTTTTGCTTGCCAAGATGAATGGCGTGGAGGTAAATGAATTCGCCATTGGGATGGGTCCGGCGATCTATTCTCGTGAATATAAGGGGACGAAGTATGCGGTCAGGATCTTCCCCATCGGCGGCTTCTGCGCAATGGGGGAGGATGACGAAGTGACGGAATCTCCGAATAATTTCAATAATAAGTCTGTATGGGCGCGGATCTCGGTGATTGCGGCAGGACCGATCTTCAATTTCATCCTGGCATTTATATTTTCCGTGATTCTGACTGCCTTGGTCGGATACGATAAGCCGGTGGTAAGCGGGGTGGAAGAAGGTTATCCAGCTGCCGAGGCAGGGATTCAGGCGGGCGATACCATTGTCAGGATGGGAGGGAAGAGGATTCATCTCTTCCGTGAGGTCAGCGTATACAACCAGTTCCATCAAGGAGAAGAGGTGGCGGTCACTTACCGCCGTAACGGGGAAGAGAAGACGGTGACATTGACCCCTAAGGAGGGTAAGGAGCTGGGGTATGAGAGGCTTGGGATTTCTTCGTCAGGGTATGTGAAGGCGAACTTTCTGACGGCTATGCAGTATGGCGTCTATGTGGAAAGATTCTGGATCAATACGACTCTGGAGAGTCTTAAGATGCTTGTTACCGGGAAGGTCGGCATAGATCAGCTCTCGGGTCCGGTGGGAATCGTGGATGTTGTGGATGATTCGTATAAGGAGAGCAGGTCATATGGGTTTATGGCTGTGCTGGCGCAATTGCTGTATATTGCGATCCTGATATCTGCAAATCTGGGTGTGATGAATCTTCTGCCGCTGCCGGCGCTGGACGGAGGAAGGCTTGTATTCCTGTTCGCGGAGGCCGTAAGACGCAAGCGCGTCCCGCCGGAGAAGGAAGGGTATGTTCATCTGGTAGGGATTGCATGCCTGATGATATTGATGGTATTTGTGATGTTCAATGATATACGGAGAATATTTTTCTAAAATGTAGATCGGGAATTTTTTGTCTTGACTTAGAGCGAACTCCAGATGTTATATTTATTATAATGACACACGAAAGCGAAGAGGTGGAAGCATGACGATCTCAGAGGTAAGTAAGAAATATGGAATCTCACAGGATACGCTCAGATATTATGAGCGGATCGGAGTCATCCCTCCGGTGAACCGCAACAGAAGCGGCCTGCGGGATTACACGGAGGATGACTGCGGCTGGGTGGAGCTTGCTGCCTGTATGAGGAGCGCCGGCCTGCCGCTTGAGGCATTGACAGAGTATGTCAGGCTGAGCCGGGAAGGGGATGCTACGATCTCTGACAGAAGGCAGCTTCTTCTTGAACAGAAGGAACGGCTTCAAGTACAGCTTCGGGTGGTTCAGGAGACCATGGAACGGCTTGATTATAAGATTTCCTGTTATGACAGGGCGATGAAGACCGGCCGGCTGGTCTGGGACTAATTATAAACAAGTAGGAGGAGATAGATATGATTTGTAAAGAGTTTCAGGATTTGCAACTGTCTGCACTTGGCATGGGGACAATGAGGCTGCCGCTCACCGACGGGAAGGACGAGAACATTGATGAAGCGGCGACGGCCAGAATGGTGGAGTATGCCATGAATCACGGGATCAACTATTATGATACGGCGTGGGGATATCATGGCGGGAATTCGGAGCTTGTCATGGGAAAGATATTGAGTACATATCCGCGTGAAAAGTTCTATCTCGCGTCGAAGTTCCCGGGATATGATCTTGCCAACATGCCTAAGGTGGAGGAAATCTTTGAGAAACAGCTTGAGAAGTGTCAGGTTTCTTATTTTGATTTCTACCTGTTCCACAATGTCTGTGAGATGAATATAAACGAATATCTGGATGAGAAGTACGGTATCTTCGAGTATCTGATGAAGCAGAAGGAGAACGGAAGGATCCGGCATCTGGGATTCTCCGCTCATGGGGATTATGATATCATGAAGCGTTTCCTGGAAGCTTACGGCGATCATATGGAGTTCTGCCAGATCCAGCTTAATTATGTGGACTGGAAGTTCCAGGAGGCGAAGGAGAAGGTAGAACTTCTGAATGAATATCATATTCCGATCTGGGTGATGGAGCCGGTGCGCGGCGGTATGCTGGCGTCGTTGTCTGATGAATACGCGAAGAAGCTTGAGACGTTTCGTCCGGATGAAGAGCCGGCAGCGTGGGCGTTCAGATTCCTGCAATCTATCCCGAATATCGTGGTGACGCTCTCAGGGATGTCCAACTTCGAACAGCTTGAGAAGAATATCCGGACATATGAGGAGGAGAAGCCTCTGAGTGCAGAAGAGATGGATACACTTCTTGGTATTGCTGACAGGATGATGAACGGAGTTCCGTGTACGGCCTGTCATTATTGTACAAGCCATTGTCCGCAGGGAATTGATATTCCTTCCATGCTGAAGCTGTATAATGAGCATAAGTTTTCGGGCGGCGGATTTATCGCTCCGATGGCGCTTATGGCAGTACCGGAGGATAAGCAGCCTTCTGCCTGTGTCGGCTGCAGAAGCTGTGAAGCAGTGTGCCCGCAGCAGATCAGGATTTCAGAGACATTGGCTGATTTTGCGGGAATGTTAAAAGCGTAGAGAAGGAACTGCCGGGGGAATGATGCCGCCCGGCAGTTCTTTTTTAAGTTAACTCTGCGATTCTTGACACGCCCACGTATATTTCGGAGACTTTATACCATGTGCTGTAGTCTGTGATACCGGTCTGGGGGAGGCCGAACACCGACTGGATCTTGCGGATGGCAGCGGATGTGGCGGGACCGTAGATCCCATCGACCGTGACCTTTGGGATGGCAGGGTAGGAGCCGGCGATCACGTTGATCTGTTCCTGGAGCTGGCGTACCTTATCCCCTCTTGAGCCGATCTCCAGATTATATCCGGGCCAGGATGCCGGGATGCCGGAGATGGCTTCGGCGGTATTGATATACATGTTGTCGCCATAGTAGTAACGGAGGATCTCGATGGGAGAGTAGCCCTGATCGCCCAGGGACTTGCTTCCCCACTGTGTCATCCATGTGGTAACAACGTATAAAACAGTGCTAAGCCTTGTAGATCAAGGCTTAGCGCGTATGATCAGCTTCGGTACAGGATATAGAAGACCTTCAAAGTATTGGTCTGACGGTTATAGACGATCTTATCAATGATCTGACGGAGTGCAGCGTTCTTCCGCGTGTTGGTATACTGATCGGATGATACGATCGCGTATACGTTACTTACTTTTTGGAGGATAGCAGCAGTCGCATCCTGAGTGTTGTCAGAATTACCGTCAGCCAGCTCAGATAATTGGCGCTCTATATCGTCTCTTTCCTTCAGGAGCAATTTCTTATTATCCTTGTATTCATCAAGTGTATCAATTCCTTCCCGGTATGACGCCTTGATCCGCTCCTCTTTGACTGCAATTCCTTTTAACCGTTCTTTCAATATGGCTCGTACATTAACGATTTCAACCGGTTCGAAATGCCGGAGTTCAAAATCAATATTCCCTGTATCTATCACATTCTGCAGATTGCTCAGAACATCCTTTTCAAGGACCATGGAGCTGATTCCGTTTGGCTTGGGACATTTTCCTTTACTGTAGCCGAAACAGGAGAAATAAGAATAACTGTCTCCGTTTCGGCGGTATTTCGTGCAGGCCGTGAGGGTGCGTCCGCAGTCAGGGCATTTCAATAAGCCTGAAAGCCAGTGTTTGTAGGTGGCAGCAGGACGGGCGCCCTTGGGTGTGTAATTATGCTTATACCGCTCCTGGGCCTTGTCAAAGAGTTCTTTGGTAATGATAGCTTCATGTTCTCCATCTGCTATGATCCATTCTGACCGGTCTTTGATCTCGTTGGTATCATTTTTAGTCCGGTTCCACCGGATCATACCGCAGTAGGTAGGATTCTGGAGAATGTATTCTATGGACCTGCGCTCAAACGGTTTGTTGTGGGACGTCTTGAATCCCAGGGAATTCAGATACCTGGCAATATCGAAAAAATTAGAATTCTCATTCACATATTTTTCAAATATGATCTTAATGATCCGGGCTTCTTCAGGTACGATAACAGGCGGTTTGCCATGTTCCTGGATCCGATAGCCGAGCGGCGGCCGTGCCTGGTAGGATCCCCGCATGGCGTTCTCTTTCATGCCGCGGAATACTTCGCCGGATAAACGGATAGAGTAATACTCATCCATCCATTCTATAATACGCTCGATCAGGGAGCCAAAGGGACCGTCAACCAAAGGTTCTGACACGCTGATCACATCTACGTTATTCTGTTTTTTCAGCAAGGACTTGTAGACAATGCTTTCCTCCTGATTCCGGGCGAAACGGCTGTATTTCCACACGAGGATTGTGTCTACAGGGTGTTCTTTTGATTTGGCGGAAGCAATCATCTCTTGAAACTCTGGCCGTTTGTCGGCTTTGCGGCCAGATACGCCCAACTCGCAGAAGATTTTTAAGATTATGATATTATTTTTCTTAGCATATTCCCGCAGCAGCTTCTCCTGAGAGTCTGGAGAAATCTCCTCCTGGTCGTGGGTGCTGACACGGACATAGCCATATGCGTAACGTTGCGGCATGGTATCATCTCCTAATATAGAATGTATGTGAAAAAGGGTATAAAAATAACAGGCAGTCTCTTGCTGCCTGTTATCAAAGACTGCATAGGCGGTTTCTATTGCAGATTCAATTCTTGAAAATCAATCCAAAGATCATCATAAATATTGACTTTTATTCTGTCCTGGAATGTGTATGAATCCACACTAAATTCAGCTTGATCAAAGAAGTACACGAAAACTTTTTCGTTTCTGGGATCTACGATCCAATATTCACGCACCCCGGCATCTTTATAAAGGTTCAGTTTTCGGATATAGTCATGCTCGGGATTGCCGGGGGATATGATCTCAATGATCCAGTCAGGAGCGCCGGTGCATCCCTGCTCAGTCAGCTTATCAGGATCACAGATAACACTGATATCTGGCTCAACAATATTCTTTCTGTCTTTAAAAAGTTTGACTGCAAAAGGCGCATAATAAACTTTGCAAGAACCTTTCTTCGAATTGATATAATTCCCAATACAGATATGCAATGCCGATGAAATTTCCTGATGAACCCGGCTTGGAGCTGCCTGATAATAGATTTGTCCATCAATCAATTCGGCCCGGACATCCTCGGGGATATTGTAGTAATCTTCTTCGGTATATATTTTTGCTTGTGCTAATGCCATAGTGATAACCTCCTTATGAGTGATTTTGTGCGTTTCATCACTGTCTCATTTGTCCGACCTTACATTTGAGAAGTATATATAAACGCTGAAATAGCTAAATTTTATTCAATTTGATTTGGTGCTCCAGTTTGAAATTTTTTATGTAATGTTGAAAATTATTTATTAAAGTTTTTTCTGCTAGCTGCAAGGATTTTATGCGGGTAGATGTTTCTAGCAGTTTGCTTTTTATATTTGCATAGGAAAAAGGAATCTTGCAATGTTCAATAATATTTGATGCGCTATTGATCTTACATTCGGCTAAAATGGCATCTGGACAGGTAAACTGGTATGCAAATGCCTCACAGTGAACTTCATTGTTGGGACGGTCGGCATAATGGAAAACATCGGGTTTCTCATATGCAATCCCGGATTTCACCAGATAAAGCAGTTTAGACAGCGTCCATCGTATTTCAGCGTCAGGCATCTGCTCATCATATAAGATAATATAGTGTTCCGTCGCACTGACATACATAACGATTCCTTTACCGCCGCTTGAATAGTAGTCTTCTTCGTGTCCTCCCTTACGGGCAACAAACTGCATTGGCAGTATCAAGATGGAAGAGTTGATGAAATGGTCAAATTCTGATAAAACAGGAAGACTCTTTTCATCAAAGTCTATCAGAGTATCATAGGCGATAAAACGGATATACTTGTCTTCTTCTCTTGACAGGTCATTTTCTTTGAAAAAATGCATATATAATCATCTCCTTTCGACAAGTATATTATATATGCATTTTATCATCATACAATTTCCATTCAGCAATCTAATTCCTGACAGTTATGCACCCCTATTGCATATTTGACTCTGCTATATTCCGGTATGTCAGGTATCCCGATCAGATTCACCGGCACATCATCAAATACGACTTAACATATCAGATGGAGTAATTGCAGGTATATTTGAGGTGGAAAAATCGTTGGTGTTTCTCGTAATGATGTATTCGGCATGATTTTGTGCTGCACACTCATCTTGCAGACAATCCTCAAAATCAGAGAAATCATCTCTTTCCAGGGCATGTTGTACGTTTTCGTGATTGACATTGGCTACTTGGAGAAATTTTAGAATTCCAAGGAGTAAATGTCTGCGTTCTTCGGCGGAATATCTTTTCCGGAGGATATAAAAAATATTTGAAACAGAATGGAAAGCAATAAATCCATGTATTTTTTTAGATGCACAGAGGGACAACACATCATTGGATGCCCTATAGAACGGCTCACGTTTTTCCAGTACATCTAAAATGACATTTGTATCAATTAAAACGTGCATACTTTTCTTCCCTCATTTCTTCCAATTCTTTTTTATAATCAAAATCAGCGGGCAGTGTGCCAGCAAAAGACTGCAACACCCGGAATCCTTCCATACTTTCGGATGTATCAGTAGAGTTTACTGGAAGTTCCGTTTTGACATCTTGATGAATCCATATTGAGCAAATGAAATCATATAAGGATTCCAGAGACTGCTCTGGCATTTTTTGGAGAAGATCGATAGTTTTTTCTAAAGTTGACATAAATAAAACATCCTTTCTATAGTTTATTGGTTAACAGATTCCTTGCCTTCGCCCCCTGTAATATTCGAAACAGATCTGATGCCGGGCAGTTATGCATCTTTAGACTTGAACATCTTATCGACAAGTATATTATATATGCATTTTATTATTATGCCATTAAAACGAATTATGCAGCGACATTGTTGTAGTGTACAATAGCAACCTCGGTCATGGCATTTTTCATCTGGTTTACAATTTTTTCTAATTGTATCGCAACTTCATGACTATAAGATACTTCACCGCATTGAGAACATACTTGTGAGGGTACACCTTTTACAATGATAATACAGTTGTCCAAATCTGCAATGAAGTTTGTTTCTTTATCTACTAAATTTCCTTTACACATAATGCATTCGCTCATATATTATTCCACCTTTCTCGTTTTAAAATCATCCAGCCATTTTTCTTTGGTCGGTATGTATGCGGTTATTAACCAGAGTTCAGTTCCGCTGTCATTTGGGGCACATACTACATGGATAATATCATTAGATGCGCGGTATCCCATAATTAGACAACTTGGGAATGGGTAGTCACTGGGATAGAGTTCTATAATTTCACCGTTGAGAATAGCTGTCTGTACATCTTCCATACTGATATCTCTTTGAGCAAGCCTTATAAATATATGCTTTGTCCAACGTAATTTATTTGAAGAACAAAGTTGTCTGATTAAATTTAATTCCATTCCATATTTTCTCCTTGTGGTGCATTTTTCATTGGCTTGTTTCTTTGATTTTATAATTGAAAAGTATGCAAGCCAGAGCGCTGATGGTCAGATGGAAGAGGATATATCCTCCTTTACTGTAGGAAGTACCGGGCTTTAGAGCCCGGCCTATTTGAAAATTTAGGTGTTAAGCCTGTATTTTGGAGAGAAGTGCTTCTTGTAATGCCTGGGAAAAGTTGATTCCCATAGAAATGGCACGGTCATTCAGCC
>CANTDX010000041.1 GCA_947652615.1 uncultured Dorea sp.
AATGAATTTGAGCTGGTGGTCAACTCATTCCGAGCGACCCATGATGTCAGCATCTTTATCACAGGCTCTAATTCCCGCCTGCTTTCTGGGGAACTGGCGACGCATTTAAGCGGACGGACAGTCTCCTTTCGGATCCTGCCCTTTAATTTTAAGGAGTTTTGTCAGTTTCATGGAGAGAGAACGGATTATGACCAGCTCCTGGCGGAGTACATGAAGTGGGGAGGTTTTCCGCTTGTCTGTAAGGAGAATGAGGAACGCAGCAAGGAGATCCTGCTGTCCAACATTTACGATTCGGTTGTGCTGAAGGATATTGTGATGCGGAATAAGGTCGCGTCCCCGCAGGCATTGGAGAGGGTGCTGGATTATCTGGTGGGAAATTCGTCCGTGACCATATCCGGCAATAAAATTTCCGAAGTGATTTCTGATAAATACCAAAAAGTGTCGGCGCCGACTGTGTATGATTACATCAAATATGTCGAGGAGGCATGCATCTGCGATAAAGTCCCAAGGTACGATATCCGCGGGAAAAAGCGGCTGGCATTTGAAGAGAAGGTATATGTATGCGATCTGGGTTTTTTCTATTTAAAAAAGAACCGTGTAAAGGATGAATATAACTATATCGTCGAGACCATTTGCTACAATGAGTTGATCACAAGGGGATATAAAGTCTATGTGGGCAAGACATACCGCGGCGAGGTGGATTTCATTGCCCAGCGGGGACAGGAGAAGATCTATGTCCAGGCAGCCTATTACCTGACGGATGAGGCTGTGGTTGAGCGGGAATTTGGAGCATACCGGGGGATCGAGGACAACTATCCGAAATATGTAGTCTCCATGGATAAGGTGACGCTTGGCAGGGACGGGATCATTCATAAAAATCTAATTGATTTTTTGCTGGAGAGATAGAGCTGTGCCCGATGGATTATTTAATACCCTGTTTAAGGGGTAATGATCTCTGCATGGGATAAGATTGACAAATAATTATAGGCTACCTATAATTATAAATATGTGAGATATGGGAAGAATGGAAGAATCTAGAGAGGGGGATGGAAGGAAATGGGAATCTATCTGAACGGTAAGAGAGCGTCCCTTTTGTACCGAAAAGAAACAAAAGCAGCGTATTTTGTGGATAAATCGAAGATGTTTGACGAACTTATTGGTTTTTGGGAGGGAAAGGAAGGGAATCCGTATATTTGTATTACCAGACCGCGAAGATTTGGGAAGACGGTCATGGCCAATATGATCGCATCTTATCTGGGAAAGGGTTCGGACAGCCGTGATATCTTTGACAGTTTAACTATCAGTGCGCGGGGATGGTATGAGAAGCATCTGAATAAGCATAACGTAATATATATTTCGTTTAACGAACTTCCGGATCAATGCGACAGCTATGAACAGTATATTTCCCGAATCAAGAAAACCCTTCTGAATGATCTGGCAAAAGAATTCCCGGATGCAGAGATTGATTGCACAATGGCAGTATGGGATGCTTTGAATCACATTTTAGAGTTTCAGGAAGAGGACGTAAGATTTGTCTTCGTATTGGACGAATGGGATTTTATTTTCCATAAGGATTTCGTGACGGAAGGTGATAAGAGGAAGTATATCAGTTTTCTAAGTAATCTGCTGAAAGACCAGCCGTATGTAGAGCTTGCCTATATGACGGGTATCCTTCCGATCGCCAAATATTCCAGCGGTTCGGAATTGAATATGTTCCTGGAGTACACCATGGTAGCGGAGGAAAAGTACAGTGAATATTTTGGATTTACTGAGACGGAGACGGACGAACTGTATGCAAGATATGTGAGGTCTGTGAAGAATCCGAGAATTTCCCGGGAGGGATTGCGGATCTGGTATGACGGCTACCATACTAGGTCGGGGAAACGGGTGTACAATCCGCGTTCAGTAGTTGCGGCTCTGACGAATGATAATCTGGGGAATTACTGGACCAGTTCAGGACCATATGATGAGATATTTTATTATATTAAGAAGAATATTGATGATGTGAGGGATGCGCTGGCGCTTATGGTATCCGGAGAATCTGTGCCTGCAAGGGTGAGAGAGTATGCAGCCGTCTCTATGAATCTGACAACGAAGGAAGAGATCTTCTCTGCAATGGTGGTGTATGGATTCCTGACAAGTGAGAACGGGGAAGTATTTATTCCCAATAAAGAGTTGATGGCCAAATTCGAAGATATGTTGTTAAAGGAGCAGTCTTTAGGCTATGTGTACCGCCTGGCGAGGGAATCGGACAGGATGCTTCGTGCAACACTTGCGGAAGATGCGGAGACTATGGCCAGGATACTGGAGTATGCGCATAATACGGAGACACCTCTTCTTGATTATAGCCATGAGACTGAGCTGACAGCGGTCGTGAATCTGGTATATCTGTCCGCGAGAGACGCATATAGGATTGAGAGGGAAGACAAAGCGGGAGTTGGTTTTGTAGATTTTATTTTCTATCCGAGAGATAAGAGAGAGGATTGCATAATACTGGAGCTGAAGGTGAATGATACGCCGGAGGCGGCAATACAGCAGATCAAGGACAAAGGATATGCGCTTAAGTTCCGGGGGAAATTAGGAGAAGCACCGGAATATACAGGACGGATCCTGGCAGTAGGAATTGCCTATGACAAGGGAAGTAAGGGGCATAGATGTAAAATTGAAATATTAGAGTAAAGGAAGGAGCTTGCGGCTACCTGATGGATGAGGCTGTGGTCGAGCGGAAATTTGAAGCATGCCAGATGATCGAGGACAACTATCCGAAATATGTAGTTTCACTTTATCAATTGAAGAATGGGAGATATTATAAGAAATGAAGAGAACGATCCGAGAATTATTTGTAATGACATTTGCTACTTTGATTATTGCGGCAGCAGTATTTTTCTTCCTGATCCCAAGTCACGCGGCGGTCAGCTCGGTGTCGGGTTTGGCGATCGTATTGTCGAATTTTATACCATTGACCGTATCAGCGATCACGATGATCCTGAATGTGGTCTTGTTGATAGCCGGATTCTTACTTTGCGGGCATGAATTCGGATTCAAAACGGTATACACATCCATTCTGCTGCCTGTGTTTATCGGTATCTTTGAGATCTTGTTACCGAATAACGGATCGCTGTCCGGGGATGCTGTGCTTGATGTGGCGTGCTATATCTTCACGGTGAGTATCGGCCTTAGTATTCTGTTTAACATGAATGCCTCTTCCGGGGGACTGGATATCGTGGCAAAGATCCTGAACAGGTATCTGCATATGGATCTCGGCAAGGCGATGAGTGTAAGCGGTATGCTGGTGGCGCTTAGTTCGGCGCTGGTGTATGATTCGAAGACGGTGGTGCTGAGCGTTCTGGGAACATATCTGAATGGTATGGTGCTGGATCATTTTATATTCGGGCAGAATATTAAGAGAAGGGTCTGCATCATTTCCAAGGATAAAGAGAAGCAGATCCGCGATTGGATATTATATACCTTGAAGAGCGGGGCGACGATCTATCAGGCAGAGGGGGCATATGGAGGTACGTCTCAGACGGAGATCATTACGATCGTCGATAAGAATGAATATCAGAAATTGATGCAGTATGTGATCAAGGAGGATCCGTCGGCATTCATTACGGTCTATAATGTAAGTGATATGCGTTATATTCCTAAGAATAGCAGAAGTTAAATGAATGAAAGGGGACACGGGATGGAAAGAGGGATATTAGAGTCTGCTTATAAGAAAATATTTCCTTTCTGGGATAGAATACCGGAGGCGGACAGAGAATATATCTGCCAGAATTCTTACGCGGTTACATATCCCAAGGGGAAGAATATTCATGACGGCAGTGAATGTTCCGGTGTGATCATTGTTCGGTCAGGAAGCATCAGGCTCTACATGATGTCGGATGAGGGGAAGGAGATCACGCTTTACCGCCTGCACAGCAAAGATATGTGTATGCTGTCTGCTTCTTGTGTGTTAGAGGCAATTACCTTCGAAGTGTTCCTGGATGTTGAAGAGGACAGCGAGTGTTATGTGATCAGCGGGCCTGCGTTTGCTGCAGCTGCGGGGCGCAATCCGGATATGAAGATATTTGCCCTGGAGACTGCTGTGGGGCGGTTTTCGGATGTAATGTGGGTGATGCAGCAGATCCTTTTTATGAGTATGGATAAGAGGCTTGCTATTTTCCTTTCTGATGAATCCTCAAGGACAGGTTCAGATACGATCAGGCTGACTCACGGGCAGATCGCCCTCTATATGGGATCTGCCCGTGAGGTCGTGTCAAGGATGCTGAAATATTTCGCCAATGAAGGGATTGTGGAGGTCTCCCGGGGCGGTATCAGGATTCTTGATAAGAAGCGTCTGCGTGAGTTGACGTTCTGATTCTGTAAGAGGAGGTGGGAGAAGAGTAGGTTGTGTTGTATGGAGAAATTTAATAATTATGTTTCGAATTTAGAGGTACTGCAGTATGCTGGACAGCAGGATTTAGATAATGAATTTATAACTAGAGGAATTATTGCCAAATTTTCAGTTCAGTTTGAATTTGGATGGAAGATATTAAAAGAGTTGCTGATTTATGAAGGGTGCAAAGCAGCAGTCATAGGTTCTCCGAGAGGTATCATAAAAGAAGCTTATGCAGTTTATCCCTTTTTTGACGGTGATATCTGGTTAAATATGCTAAAAGACAGGAATGATATGACGCATATTTATGACGGGAATGCTGCGAAAGAGTTAATGAATCGAATTCTTAGAGAATACATTCCTCAGTTTTTGAAACTGGAAGAAGAGTTGGTTCATTATTATGGCGGCATGCTGAGTGAAATGTAAGAGGGAGAAAATTGGGTAATGAATGTAATGCCTGAGGATATAAATATGGAAAACAAATATGTTAATCGGTACAATACATTTTGTAAAAGTTTGAAAAAACTGGAGAAAAGTCTGAATGCTGATCCGAAAGCGGATTTTGTATTGGAAGGAACCGTTTTAAACTATAACCTTACTTTTGATATATCTTGGAAAGTGATGAAGGATATATTGATAAAAAAATTGGAGATTCTTGGATTTGCAATTGGATCACCGCGTGAGACATTGCAGCAGGCTTTTACGAATGGTATTATCGATAATAATCAGTGGATGCAGATGCTTCGGGTAAGAAATCATCTGGCGCATGATTATGACGGAACTTTTGCTACGGAGAAGTTTCAGGATATTATTCAGGTATATTATCCGTTATTTGTGAAACTGAAGGACAATGTGGAGAAATATTATTCCTGATACTTCGCATTTCATGAGGCTCACTGACTTTTGATAAGGAGCATGTTATATGGGGAAAAGTATAAACAAAAAGAAACTGCCGATTGGCATTGAAGCTTTTGATGAAATATGTTCAGAAGGTTTCTACTATGTGGATAAGACTGGCTTAATACGGGATTTTCTTGATGCATGGGGCAAGGTAAACCTGTTTACCCGGCCGCGCCGGTTCGGTAAATCACTAAATATGAGCATGTTTAAGTCTTTTTTTGAAATAGGTTGTAATAAAGCGCTGTTTGACGGATTGGAAGTTGCCAAAGAAACGGAGCTTTGTAATACCTATATGGGTAGGTTCCCTGTAATTTCGATTACCCTGAAGGGAATTAATGGTGCTGATTATCCAACCGCCAGATCATTGATGTGTTCTGTGATTGGAAATGAGGCATTAAGGTTCTATGATCTATTGATAAATAGCAGCCGGTTAAATGAGATTGAGAAAAAGCAGTACAAACAACTGATAAAGGTGGATACTAATAATACAGAAAGTTTCGTCATGCCGGATTCAGTGCTGATGGGAAGTCTGAAGATACTTTCCGCATTGCTGCAGAAACATTACGGAGAGAGAGTAATCGTCCTGATTGATGAATATGATGTACCGCTTGCCAAAGCAAATGAGCAGAATTATTATGAAAAAATGATAATATTAATGCGGAATATGCTTGAACAGGTATTAAAAACGAACGATAGCCTTTATTTTGCAATTTTGACGGGATGTCTGCAGGTATCAAAAGAGAGTATCTTTACAGGATTAAATAATACGAATATATTTTCCATTATTGATGAAGATTGTGATTCATATTTTGGATTCACAGATTATGAAGTGCGGGAATTGTTGGAATATTATGAGCTAAGCGATAAATACGATATCATGAAAGCCTGGTATAACGGATACCGGTTTGGAGATTCAGATGTGTATTGTCCATGGGATGTGGTCAGTTACGTTAATAAGCTTAGAAAAAAAAGGACTTTGCCTCCGCAGGACTACTGGTCAAATACCAGAGGGAATGATATTGTAAGATACTTTATTGAAAAGGTAGACAAAGGATTAGCAAAAAGCGAGATTGAAGCGTTGGTTGCCGGTGAAATTGTAACCAAGGATATCCACATGGATCTGACGTATGACCATATCTATGATTCGATTGATAATATCTGGAGTGTTCTTTTAACTACAGGATACCTGACACAGAGGGGGAATCTGGATGGGAAACGTTATCAATTGGCAATACCGAATATGGAGATTAGAAATATTTTTACAGAGCAGATTATGTCAATGTTCAAAGAAAATACCAAAAGGGATGGTGAAAAATATGCTGAAGATGCAAAGCTATCTGCCGAATGTGAAAAGAATAGATGTATTCCTATCAGGGAGGGGCTTGCAACAGCCCCTCCCTAGAGTCTGCTAGATTGAAATCATGGACGGCTTGCAAGCTGTCCTTTTTTCAAATCTTTATTGCCAGCTAAACTCTATTTTGAAAATATCACATCAAATATCAGTTTTAGCCGTTCTATTTCATCATATTTCCCATTCTGGCATGCCCATTCTAGACCGGTTCCAATAATCGCAGCGCTATATGCGAGCATCAAATCTTCGGCCGTACATGAAGCACGTACCAAACCCATACCCTGGCATTTTTTGATCAGGCTGAATATCATTTTAGAATATGAATTCGTATAATACATATATGCTCCATTTGCAGAAGGAGACAAATGCTTTAACTGGTTATCTATATCAACTTTGTAATAAGCAAGAAGAAGCTTCGGATTCATAGACACGATATTTTCAAAGGCATATTTGTACAGCTGCCAAAGCTGCTCTTTTGGATTCTCTAATTCCAAAATGACAGGCAGGATATCCATTGCATCCGATATAAAAGAATCAACATGTGCATAGATCAAATCGCCTTTTCCTTGAAAATGATAGTAAAACGTTCCTTTGCTTATCTTTGCTTCATCACAAATCATCCCAATGGTGGTATGGTCATATCCATTCTTTTTAAACAAAGAGATTGCCACCCTCACAATTTCTCGTTCAGTATTCAAAATATTTATACTCCATTCTAAAATTTCTAAATTATAGTTTTATGTGTATAATAGCAGAAATTGAACAGGGATACAATACTTGATAGGATAATAACAGAAACTAAAAATACCATATTGTAGGAAGGAGAACAGGAAATGGGATATTATGACGCATTATTTCAGCCATTGAAAATCGGTACCATGGAGATTAAGAACCGTATTGTAATGACAGCTATGGGCATCCATTATGAGGAATTGACCAACCCCGACGGCAGTTATACCCAAAGAGGCATCGATTATTTTGTAGAAAGGGCAAAAGGCGGAACCGGGTTGATTGTCACAGGCGCTATGCAGGTCCAAAACAAATTTGAAGCAGATCACCAGGGAACGACTATTTCGACAGCTGGCGAGAGCTATATTAAAGGGATGAGGCCTCTGACAGAAGCCGTACATAAATACGGATGCAAAATCGTTACCCAGCTGACAGCAGGCACAGGAAGGCAGGCTCCCTACTGGCTGTCAGACAACAGCGACCCAATTGGCCCCAGCGACGGACTGCCGAATGTATGGAACCCGGATATCAAACACCGGGCGCTCACCATTGATGAAATCAGAACATATTATGTGGATGGATTCCGTAAAGGTGCGGTAGTTGCGAAAGAAGCAGGATTTGACGGGATTGAAATCCATGCAGTCCACGAGGGTTATCTTCTGGATCAGTTTGCGATCAAGAACATGAATCACCGTACCGATGAATTTGGAGGTTCTGTGGAAAACAGGCTCCGTTTCTGCAAAGAGATCATAGATGCCATCCATGAGTCCTGCGGAGAAGATTATCCGGTCCTCATGAGGTATTCTGTCGTCAGTAAGATGAAAAACTATAATGACGGCGCGCTTCCGGGCGAACAGTATACGGAGTTTGGCCGTGATTACGATGACAGTATTGAAGTAGCAAAATATCTTGAAAAAATAGGATATGCTGCCCTGGATGCAGATAACGGCACCTATGACTCCTGGTTTTGGCCGCATCCGCCAGTATATATGCCGCCATATTGTAATCTGGACGACTGTGCTTTTATTAAAAAGCATGTGAACATTCCGGTAATCTGTGCCGGGAAAATGGAAGAACCGGCTGTCTGTGACAGCGCAATTGCCGAAGGAAAAATTGACGCAGTGGGAATGGCCCGGATGCTCCTTGCAGATCCCGCTTGGGCAAATAAGGCGGCCGACGGTAAACCGGAAGATATCCGTCCCTGCATCGGATGCCAGGTTGGCTGCCTGGGAAGGCTATTTCTTGGGAAACGTATGGGCTGCGCCGTGAATCCGCAGACTTGTTCTGAAAAAGTATTGGAACTGCTCCCCACAGATAACCCTAAAAAGATCCTTGTCATCGGCGCGGGTATTGCTGGTATGGAAGCGGCAAAGGATCTGGCAGCCAGAGGTCACAGGGTCTTGCTGTATGAGGCCTCTGGCCAGGTAGGAGGCGCATTTATTGCGGCAAGCTCTATGAGTTTTAAAGAGCAGGACCGAAAATTAATTACCTGGTTTGAAAATGAAATCAAGAAAGCCGGAGTCGAACTGCACCTAAATACCAGAATAACAAAAGAAATGCTTGCAGAAATCCAGCCTGATGAAATTGTTGTTGCAACAGGGGCAGCTGCCCGCGAACTGTCAGGAATTCCAGGCGCAGGGGAAGCAGACATCATAAATGCAATTGACGCTTTAACATCCAGGAAATCGGAAATTGGTGACAAAGTCCTCATCATCGGCGGAGGGCTGACCGGGATCGAAATGTCTTATGACATGGCTCTAAAAGGGAAAAAGGTTGATATCATTGAAATGAAGGATAAAGTGCTGGATATGCCTGATCTTTGCGCCGCAAATAGCCAGATGCTTAAACAGATTATTAAATATTATAAAATACCGATTCACACCAGTGCAAAAATCATAAGTCTTGAAAAAGGTAAAATTACCTTTGAGGTCGAGGGTGAGAAACAATGTCTGGAGGCAGATACTATTATTTCGTCGATTGGGTATCATGCGAATACAGCATTATACGAAGATATTAAAGATATCTATGGCAGCAACGTACACCTGATCGGTGATTGCGCGAAAGTGTCGAATCTTTTAAATGCTACGTGGAGCGCTTGCGAACTTGCAGTAAAGCTCTAGCACCTTGATTCCCCCGCCCTATGCCCATAATTCATTTTCTTGTTATTTACCGCTTACTTTTTAGTTGTTCTTATATAAGGCCAAGGCTCTACGAATCCAGAGCCTTGACCTTATTATCATATAAATGCATCGAAGCATCTACTTGCGCCGCAGATCATAGGTAAGACATTCCTCAAGACACTCGTCAACCATCCGGGCGCCTCTTGTTCCGATATACGGCATGGATGTATAACCGTGTGAGAATCCGCCGTACTGGTGCACCTCGGTAAATACGCCCGCTGCCCGCGTCTTCTTCACGAAATCAGACACAGGGTCGGCCTGTGTATCTAATTCATTTCCGATCAGGAACATAGGAGCAAGCCCCTTGCACTCTTCCACGGTCGCGCGGTTGCCAAAGGCTTCCGGGCCAAGGAACGGAGACAGGAAATTCTCTCCGAAATAGATCTTATTAGACAGATGTGCCGCCGCTGCAGGCCACATCGTGTCGGCAAGCTCCATAGAGTGGTAGTTCGGACGGTCCTCGACGATCGGCTCTGCCGCAACACATCCGCGCGGAGAGAATCCATATCTCTTCAGACGGAAGCACAGGCAGATCCCCTGATGTGCGCCTGAGCTGGTTCCGTGGATGATGATCTTGTCCTTGTGTACGCCCAGCTCGTCGGCATGCTCGTACAGCCATTGATATCCGGCGTGAAGGTCATTTAACGCGTCCGGATATTTGCCGCCGTCAAGGATCGTGCGGTAATGCGGGGCAACGATGACGCACTTGAACTTCATGGCAAGCTCCGGCAGGCTGAACATATCCGGGTTCGCCATACACATACCGCCTCCGCAGACATATAACATAGCAGGATACTTGCGGCCCTTCGCCGGTTTAACAGGCGGGATGTAATATGTGATCTTCACTTTTGTATCAGGCTCCTCGGGACATCCCGGGACCTCCAGCGTCTCGATCTTAAACTGGCTCATGAGCTCTTCACCCAGCGGAGAGACATAGGCCTTCTCGAACTGCTCGATGACCATATCGCGGAATTTCCGTCTCTCTTCTAATGGTTTGCTCTCGTCCAGGTAAACCATCGATGAGCATGGGCCGGTCAACTGACCTACGTTCTGCACTTCCAGTGCGCTGGGATGATACCAATACGCTAATTCTTCGTCGTTGGTAGTAACTGTCCATCCCCTGTTTTCTTTAATATCCATCAAAAAAAACACCTCCTTCAAAAGTATAATTAATAGTTAATTAAACTGTAGTCCGGTTCTTTTGAAGTGTAAATGAACAGATACGGTAAATGCACAAAAATGTTACAGCCGACTCTTTCGATAGAAATAATAGATTATGAGCAAGACCGCAGTGGCCACCCATGACATGGGATAGCTTACAAGTATCGTGGACAGTTCATGGTGTCTTGGAACCACCAGAAGGATCCAGGGAAGGCGCACGAAGCATACGCCGCCCAGCGTGATCAGGGTAGGGAACAGCACATCCCCGATACCGCGCAGAGCGCCGGAGAGTATCTCAATAAATACGAAGACGATATAGCTGGGCGTGATATAGCGCAGCATATAGACTCCGATCTTAACGACATTGATATCCGTCGTGAAGATATGATACAGAGGGCGGCAGAAGACCATCAGGAAGACCAGAAGTGTTCCGCATACGCCGAGAGACATAGCAAGGCAGATCCGGACGCTTCTGAAGATTCGGTCGTACCGCCTGGCGCCGTAATTCTGACCGGAAAATGTTGTGATCGCGATGCCGAATGCCCCGCATACGGTCCAGAATATAGCGTCCAGCTTGCCGTATGCCGCCCATGCTGCAGCGGGATCCGTGCCAAAGCCGTTCACGGCCACCTGTATGATGATATTGGTAATCCCGTACATGCAGGATTGAAGCCCGCTTGGGAAACCGATGCGAAGCTCTGCCCGAAGCATGGAAGGCGCGATGCGGATGGAGGCAGGTATCAGCTTCAGCAGATCATAGCTTCGCATCAGCGCCCGTGTGACCAGGACCCCGCTGACGGACTGTGAGATGACGGTTGCAACCGCAACGCCTGCAATGCCCAGATGGAAGACCAGTACCATTATGATATCCAGCACGATATTCAGAAGGCAGCAGATGATCAGATAGTATAAGGGACGTCTGGAGTCCCCTATGGCGCGCATGACTCCGGAACCCATGTTGAAGATAAGGACCGATATCATGCCAAGGAAATAGATCCTTAAGTACAGGACGGAATCCGTCAGTACGTCGGCCGGAGTATTCATAATGGTAAGAAGCCAGGGAGTCAGGAACCATCCAAGAACTGCGATCACTATACTTGCGATGATGGAAAATGCATAGGCCGTGTGAAGGCTCTCATGAAGGCTCCTTGTGTTCCTTGCCCCGTAATGCTGTGAGATGATCACCGTGGCTCCTGCAGAAAGCCCGGTAAAGAATCCGATGATAAGGTTGGACAATACGGCTGCCGAGCCGCCGACGCTTGCGAGAGCCTGTTTCCCTACGAACCGGCCCACGATGACGGCGTCTACTGTGTTATAGAGCTGCTGAAACAAAGTACCGATTACGATCGGGAAGAAGAAGATCAATAGCTGGCGCCAGATCACACCCTCGGTGATCTGGTTCTGAGTTACGTTCTCTTTGGTCATGACATACCCATTCCTTTCTTGTTTTTACCGTACTAAAAGGGACGATGATTCCCATTGAATCATCATCCCTTCGTAGAACTGTGTGTTATAGCTTAGAAGAAGATATTCCCGCCCACATTGATTCCGGATACTCCGGTGGACGCGGAGCGGAACTGATAGCAGTTAAGGACGGAAGAATGTCTTGCTCCGCCCAAAGCAGCCTGTGCAACGGAATAAGCGGTGGAGGAAGGCCCTCTTGACAGAACCTTCTCGAGGCTTCCGTTCCATGTAGGAGAGAACTGTCCGGATTGATAGACAACTCCGCTTATGGTGTTGGGATAGCTGGGGCTTGCAACCCTGTTCATGATGACGGTCGCAACCGCAAGCATAGGGTCGTATCCTCCGGCTTCACATTCCAGGATCGCGGCAAACAGAGCCGTCTCGCTTACCGAAGCGGGAGTAGAGCCTACATTCGTCGTGCCGGGAGGCGCCGTGGTCTGGTTATTGTTCGCCGGCGGGTTATTAGGCTGGGCAGCCTGTCCGTTATTCGCCGGCTGATTGTTCGCAGTCTGTCCGTTCGGCGGTGTTACCGGTCCTGACACTTCATTGTTCTGAGCGTTCTTCAGAGCTTCTTCCGCGGCACGCGCGCGTTCCAACTGTGCGGAATAATCCTCCAACCGGCTGGAAGTGGAAGTGATCTTGGAATTCAAGGCATCCCTCTTCGTAGTGAGATCGCTGTGCATCGCGGTCAGTTCGTTCTGCTTGTCCTCGAGCTCTTTTTGTTTTTCTTCTACGCTGACGCGGACGTTGCTTAATTCTTCCAGCATAGCCCGGTCATATGTACTTATGGTTGTAACATATTCAGCTTTGTTAAGGAAATCAGCCATGTTCTCCGACGAGAATAGAATCTGGAGCAGAGAGAGATTCCCTCCCTCGTACATGAACTTGATCCTGTCTTTCATGGCGTCATATTGCGCCGCTTCATTCAACTGCGCTGCCGCCAGGTCGAGCTTAGCCTTCTCTACTTCGGCGGATAATCCTTCAATCTGGGCCGAAGTGGCATCTAAATCAGCACTCAAAGATGACAACTGGCTATTCAGGTCATTCAGGTCGTTCCTCAGGCCGGAAGTAGTGATCTCCAGTTCCTTCGCTGAGGGTGCGCAATAAGCCGGAATAGTCACAGAAGCAATTGTTACGGCAGAGACGGCAACAGCCAGAATTGACCGTAATATACGTTTCTTTTCTTGGGTTATCATATAAGTATCCTTTCTATCATTATCGTGTGCTCAATATATTATACAACAAATTGCTTTATAAAGCAAACTTTGTTATTATAGATTTAAAATAAAGATTGCGAGGGACGGCCGAATATGAGAAAATATGAGGAAAACCGGTATATTTTGGAGGAGATAAAGGATCAGATCTACCCATGGGTGAAGGGGGAGCTTAAGGATACCAGGGCATTGAACGGAAAATATATTTCAGAAAAAGATACTCCTGTTGTGTCATTTATCAGCGGTCTTCGGATTATATTTGTTATAAAGCGGGGCGAGGATGTGTATGAGGTGCTGAAGGATCACATGCTCCCGCCGGATTGTGATGTGGAGGCGCTGTACTATACGGCCTGCGAGAATCTGGTCAGAGACGTGGAATTCGTGATTGCCAATACCTGGTACGGAGGATTTGCGATCCTGGCGGACGGGTGGCATGAGGCAAGTTCGCTCTGTTTCAAGCATATCTGGCAGGTATGTGTGGATAAGCTCGAGGACGATCTGGTGATCATGGCGCCGACCAGGGAGACGGTCTTATTTGCCCCGGCATCGAATGAGAAGGCTGTTGCGAAGCTTAAAGAGCATGGGGAACAGGCCTTTGAACAGATGAAGGACCGGATCAGCACAAGGCTTATGCTATTTACAAAAGACAGAAAGGAACTGACAGAATATGAAGATTAAGGTGAGGCTGATCGGAATGGATCTGGACGGGACATTGCTGACGGCGCAGAAGAAGCTGACGCCATATACAAGGAGCGTCCTTCGGCGGGCGGTAGAAGCGGGTATTATTGTCTTGCCTGCAACAGGCAGGCCGTTCAGCGGATTGCCGAAGGAATTGGCAGATTTCCCGGGGATCCGGTATGCGGTTACAGCCAATGGCGGAAGGATCGTGGAGGTGAAGACGGGCAGGGTGCTCTATGAGTCCCTTGTGCCGTTTGAGACGGCGGGGAAGGTTCTTGATGTGTTCGAGCGCTATGATACCCTGCGGGAGATCTATTATAACGGGATCGGCTATGCCCAGGAAGACGAACTTCGGTCGGTCGGCCGCTACATCAGTTCGCCGCCGATGGCAGAGTATATTACGGCGACCCGTATCCCTGTGCCGGATGTCAGGGCGAAGTTCGAGGCCGAGCGCCGGGGCCTTGATAAGGTGCAGGGATTATTCACGACGGTTGAGGACCGGGATGCGGCGCGGGAGGAATTGAAGGCGATTGCAGGGATTGAGGTTACCGGCGCCCTGGATAAGAACATAGAAGTGAATGCCCAAGGCGTTGACAAGGGCAGGGCGCTCATATGGCTTGGTAAGCACCTGGGAATCAGGAAGGAAGAGATCATGGCATTCGGCGACAGTTCGAACGATCTGAAGATGATGAAAGAAGTCGGGATCGGGGTTGCCATGGCGAATGCACGGGAAGATGTGAAGGAGGCGGCAGACTATATCGCTGCTTCCAACGAGGAGGATGGAGTAGCGCATTTTATCGAAGAATGTGTATTATAAGGATGCGTATTATAATGAAGGAAGGAGAAAGAGATGTTAGATGTATTGAAGGTAATTGTACTGGGAATTGTGGAGGGGATCACAGAATGGCTGCCGGTCAGCAGCACGGGGCACCTGATCCTCGTAGGGGATATATTGAAGCCGGGGCTCAGCGACGAATTCATGGAGATGTTCAATGTAGTGATCCAGCTAGGGGCGATCATGGCGGTGGTTGTGCTGTATTTCCATAAGCTGAATCCCTTCTCCCCAACGAAGACGAAGAAACAGAAGATGCTGACCTGGCAGATGTGGTTCAAGGTAGTGATCGCGTCGGTGCCGGCGGCGCTCATTGGACTTCCTTTCAACGATATCCTGGATGAATTGTTCTATAAGCCGCTGCCTGTGGCGGTGATGCTGATCGTCTACGGGGTGCTCTTTATAATAGTAGAGAACCGGAATGCGGGGAGCAGGCCGTCGGTAAGGAGGATCTCGGAGCTGACCGTTCCGATGCTTCTGATCATCGGGGTATTCCAGATGCTTGCGCTGATCCCCGGCACCTCCAGATCGGGGGCGACCATCGTAGGCGCGCTTTTGATCGGGATCTCAAGAGAAGTAGCGGCAGAATTCACCTTCTTCCTTGCAATCCCGGCGATGTGCGGGGCGAGCCTTATCAAGCTGTTGAAATTCGGATTTGATTTTACCGGCAAGGAGCTTGGGCTTCTGCTGCTTGGATGCGCGGTATCCTTCGCACTGTCCATCGTTGCGATCCGCTTCCTGATGGGGTATATCAAGAAGAATGACTTCAAGGTATTCGGGTATTACCGTATCATTTTAGGCGGAATTATAGTCATTACTGCGGTAGTTCAGATGCTTCTTGCATAAAGAATAAGAAAAACCTCTTGTTTTTTGCTGAAAACATGGTAGAATATCTACTAGCTTGTATTTTTATGCAAAATAATTAATAAATTCAATATGGAGGTTATGGAAAATGAAATTTAAAAAGTTAATAAGTGTACTGCTGACCGCGGCTTGTGTGTTCGCACTTGCCGCATGCGGGTCCAAGGATGATTCAGGAAGCAGCTCAGGAAGTTCTTCTGACGAAGGGAATGGCAGTGATTCAGCGGCGGTGACGGCGAAAGTCATTGACATCGACCTGACCGATGAAGAGTATGCATTCGGTGTGGACAAGACCCAGCCGGAGCTTTTGGACCAGGTGAATGCATTCGTAGGCAAGATCAAAGAAGACGGTACCTTAGAGGCGATCTGTGACAAATATTTCGGCGACGGTGAGCCGGAGGCAGTGGAGTCTGCCGAGCTTGATGATTCCAAGGATCAGCTTGTGGTAGCTACCAATGCAGCGTTTGAGCCGTTTGAGTATACGAAGGGTGAGAGCTATTACGGGATCGATATGGAGATCGCGTCCCTGCTTGCCAAGGAGCTTAACAAAGAACTGGTGATCCAGAACATGGATTTTGACGCGGTATGTCTGTCCGTCAGCCAGCAGAAATGTGATATTGCCATGGCGGGCCTTACCATCAACGAAGAGAGAGAAGAATATGTAACATTTACAGACGCTTACTATGAGGCGTCACAGAGGTTGATCGTGCCAAGCAGCGATACGTCATATGACGATTGTGCAGATGCGGATGCAGTGGCGGCGGCTCTTGGTGAGTTAAGTGATGCGGATTCTATCGGCGTACAGGCGGGAACCACAGGCCAGTATTATGTAGAGGGCGATGAAGACTGGGGATTTGACGGCCTTTCAGCCAAATGTGTGACTTATAAGAGCGGGTCTCTTGCCGTACAGGATATGCTCAACGGCAATATCAAATACGTGATCATTGACGCGGCGCCTGCGGCAGCTATTACAGAAGCGATCAACGAGATGCAGTAGAAGGAAAGCTATGGGTAATTTTGAGCAGAAAGTAAATAAGTTTATAGAGATATTCCTGGAACAGGGCGGCTACGTCAAGGTGATAGAAGGCTTAAGGAATACGCTTACGATCGCCGTGGCGGGCCTGATCATCGGTATTCTGATCGGTACCGTTATCGCCACGGTGCGCGTGCTCCCCAAGTACAAGGTCCTGCCGCGTGTGCTGAATGGGATATGCAGCTTCTATGTCGCGCTGTTCAGGGGAACGCCGATGGTGGTACAATTGCTGGTATTCTATTATGTACTGCTGCCGATCATCGGATGGAGGATTACCGGAGTTCAGGTTGCCATGTTAGTATTCGGGCTGAACAGCGGCGCATACATATCTGAGATCATGCGAAGCGGAATCCAGTCTGTGGATTCCGGACAGATGGAGGCCGGGCGTGCGGTAGGGCTTAGCTTCGGCGTAAGCATGGTCAAGATCGTGATTCCGCAGGCTGTCAAGAACATCCTTCCGACTCTGGGCAACGAGTTCATCTCCCTGATCAAGGAGACTTCGGTTGTAAGTTTCGTGGGAGCGGCGGACTTGTATGTGGCGTTTAACTATATCGGAAGCAACAGCTATGAGTTCATGGTTCCTTATCTGGTGATGGCGCTGATCTACATCGTCCTTGTGCTGTTGATCTCACTGCTTGTGAAACTGATGGAAAGGAGCCTGAAGAAGAGTGATAGACGTAATTAATCTCAGGAAGAGCTTCGGAGACACGGAGGTCTTAAAAGGAATTGACATAACCATCAACAAAGGCGACATCGTAGCAGTGATCGGTCCGTCCGGATCGGGGAAGAGCACCTTCCTCAGATGCCTGAACTGTATGGAGGATCCAAGCGGGGGGAATATCATATTCAACGGCGTCGATATCGCGGATATGAGTGTGAATATCAATGTACACCGCCGTCATATGGGAATGGTGTTCCAGCATTTTAACCTCTTCAACAATAAGACGGTGCTGCAGAATATCATGATGGCGCCGGTATACCTAAGGTGTCAGGATCTTAAGAAGGCGAAGAGGAAGAACAGCAGGACCCGGTTTGGGAATCTGTTTCGCGGCGGCAAGACAAAAGAACTGCTTCCGGTCACCCAGACCAGCGAGCAGATTAAGAGTGAGGTAAGGGAACAGGCGATGGAGCTTCTTAAGAGGATCGGCCTGGAGGATAAGGCGGACGTCTATCCGTCTACCCTGTCCGGCGGGCAGAAGCAGAGAATCGCGATCGTGCGGTCCCTTGCTATGGATCCGGATGTGATCCTCTTCGATGAGCCGACTTCGGCGCTGGACCCGGAGATGGTAGGCGAGGTGTTGGAGCTGATGAAGCAGCTTGCCGGAGACGGAATGACGATGGTGGTCGTTACTCATGAGATGGGATTTGCCAGAGAGGTGGCGAACCGGGTTGTGTTCATGGATGAAGGCCAGATCAAGGAGGAAGGCGAACCGGAGGAGTTCTTTGGGAATCCCAAGGAGCCAAGGCTTAAGGAGTTCTTGTCGAAGATCCTGTGATAATGAATATAGCTTGAAGATAGAAGGGTATCCCTGATTATGGGATGCCTTTTTGATATATATAATATCTATAATATCATAGAAATTATCAATTAGGCTAAGCGCCGTATTTGTGGTACGATTAAGAAAATTGGTATTGGAGGGATGATATTTGGCGGAGATAAAAGATTTTCAATGTACATATGATAATTCTGCCGGGATCAACAGTGAGGTAACGGAAGGGCTGGGGCTTACGTTTCCGGATGCGTATCTGCACTGGGATACCATGGCGGCGTTGTCTAAGGCACTGAAATCGCATGACGGGGCGGCCTTCTGTGAACTGCCCTTCTGCCATACGGTAGAGGCTGAGGCGATGGGAGGCATCATCAACTATGGAAATGAACTGGCAGGGCCAAGGGCGAAGGAGTATATCTGTACAAGCCCGGAAGAACTGCTTGCACTTCCGGCGATTGATTTCTCGGCAGGGAGGATTCATGAGGTGCTTCTGGCGTGCAGGGCGCTTAAGGAAGAGGGAGAGCATGTGGTGCTGCAGGTATCGGGTCCGTTTACCATATTGAATGTGCTGATCGATGCGAAATATGTATTCAAGGCGATGCGCAAGAAGCCGGAACTGATGAAGGAGGTCTTTGAGAAGCTTGGGGGAGAGATCTTAAGGTTCATGGAAGAGGCGAAGAAGTACGGTGCAGACCTGATCAGCTACGCGGATTCTTCGGGAGGCTTGAATATCCTTGGACCTAAGATGGCGGAGCAGGTGGTGGAGGATTTTACCTGCGGGTTCCTGGCGAAGGCCGAGGCGCTGGCGGACGATAACACGATGATATTATTGTGCCCCAAGACGACATTTGCCATGCTTGGGACGAGAAAGGCGCATTTCCGGGATCTTAAGCTCTCCGGGCCGATGACATACGGGGAAGGCTGTATCGAGATGATCGGGAAGGTCAGGCTTGCCGGGCAGATGTGTATCAAGAATGTAGGATATCAATTGGAGAATGCGGTGTTCAAGGAAGTCGTGCTTGAATAGCTAAGATTCAGAAGGAGGAATGAGACATGAGCTCAAAAGAAGAATTATTGAAGCGTCTCTCAGACGGAGTCGTAGACATGGAGGAGGATGATGTCGCTGAGGCGGCGAAGGAGTATCTGGAGGCAGGTTATCCTGCATTTGACGGGATTATGGAGGGGCTTGTGGACGGTATGAACCGTGCAAGCCAGTTATATGAAGAGGAAGAATATTTTGTAACGGATGTACTGCTGTGTTCCGATGCCATGTATGTGGGGCTTGATATCCTGCGCCCGTATCTGCCGGAAGTGTCAAGTGACGATAAGATTACAGGAGTCATCGGTGTCGTGGAGGGGGATACCCACGATATCGGGAAGAATCTGGTGAGGATCATGCTGGAGACGGCAGGCTTCCATATGATAGATCTGGGAAGAGATGTACCGCTTGCGAAGTTTGTTGAGACGGCGAAGGAAGAGAATGCGGATTTCGTATGTATGTCCACGCTGATGACGACCACCATGGGCGGGATGGAGACCGTTATCAGGCTTCTTGAAGAAGAGGGGCTGCGTGATAAGGTGAAGGTGATGATCGGCGGCGGACCGATCTCACAGAAGTATGCGGATAAGATCGGTGCGGACGGATATTCCCAGAATGCCGTGGAGGCGGTGAAGCTTGCCAAGAGGCTTCTGAATGTTGCATAAGGAGCGGAGAATGACACCAAAAGAACGTTTGAAAATGATATTAGAGGGACAGCAGGCGGACAGGCCTGCCTGTATCTGTCCCGGCGGAATGATGAATATGGTGACTTCCGAGCTGATGGACCGGGTCAAGGTCTATATGCCGGAGGCGCATAAGGATGCAAGGCAGATGGCCAGGCTTTCTAAGGCAGTGTATGACGAGAGGTGCTTCGAGAATTACGGGGTTCCGTTCTGTATGACGGTTGAGGCAGAGGAGATGGGGGCCAGGGTCGATATGGGGTCCGATGTCTATGAACCTCACGTAGTGGAATATGCGATTAATTCCGTCAGCGAATACCAGAAGCTTCGCCCTGTGGATGTGAATCAGGGGCGGGCGAAGGTGGTTCTGGATGCAATCCGTATTCTCAGGGAGGAGACGGAGGACGTGCCGGTCGTGGGTAATCTGACAGGGCCGATCAGTACGGCAAGCTCCTTGATGGAGCCGGTCATATTCTACAAGGAACTCAGGAAGAAGAACCAGGAAGCCCACGCATATATGGAGTTTATCACAGAGCAGTTGATCGCGTTCGGAAGGGCGCAGGTAGAGGCGGGCGCTGACCTGATCGCGGTCTCGGATCCAAGCGGAACCGGAGAGATATTGGGACCGAAGTATTTTAAAGAATTTGCGGTGACTTACATCAATCGGCTGCTGGACGCCCTGCAGGAAGAGAAGATGGGTACGATCGTGCATATCTGCGGGCAGATGAGTCCGGTGTACGAAGAAGTGAACGAGGTACGAAGCAGCGCGCTCAGTTTCGATTCCATTGTCCCGATGAAGGAAGCGAGAGAACATTTGAAGAATAGGGTGCTGATGGGGAATGTAAGCACCTATGCGCTTGAATTCGGAGATCCCCGGAAGGTGCGGACGCTGACAGAGAACTGTGTGAAGAACGGGTCGGATATCATCTCTCCGGCGTGCGGGCTTGGCATGAAGTCGCCCCTTCGGAATGTACAGGCGATTCTTGCGGGAGTAGAGGCAGGAATATCGGAGGCATAAGTTTGAATGGCAGAGATAAGAATTGACAAGACGGAAAGAATCATCGAGTGCAGAGACGGAGAGAATCTCTTAGAGGCCCTTCTCGGCGCCGGAGTATTCGTGGATAATCCATGCAACGGCAAGGGCATCTGCGGGAAATGCAAGGTTAAGCTTGTGTCGGGAGAGTGTTCCCGGATGACTGCATCTGAAGAACGGCTGCTGACACCGGATGAGATCAGGGCAGGTATCCGGCTGGCCTGTATGACGGAAGTCTCCGGTGCGGCAGAGCTTGAACTGCTCCAGAAGGAGCGGAAGCACGAGGTGCTGACGAAGGGGTACATGCCTGATTTTGTGCAGGATGAATTCGACGGTGGATACGGCATAGTCATTGATATCGGGACAACGACGGTAGTCACGGCGCTGATCGACCTTAAGACGGGGGAAGAGATTGCCGGTGCGTCCATGATCAATGCGCAGAAACGGTACGGCCTGGATGTGCTGACGAGGATTACCTATGAATATGAACATCCGGACTGCGGCGTCCGGGAACTGCAGGAGGTCATGGTAAGCTCCATCAATGCCATGATCGGCGAGGCATGCCGGGAAGCGGCGGTGGACCGCCGGGAGATCCGGGAGATCGACGTGGCAGCGAACTGTACCATGATGCATATGCTTCTTGGAGTAGATGCGCGCTCCATCGGAAGATCGCCCTACAGCCCCGGGTTCACGGAAGCCAGGGAACTGCCGGCAGGCGAGATCGGTATCGAAGCGGGCATGGATACGCGCTTATACTGCCTTCCGCAGGTATCTGCCTATATCGGCGCGGATATCGTGGCGGGGGCTTATGTGTGTGAACTTCAGAAAGAGCAGGGGAATGTACTGTTCATCGATATCGGGACCAACGGAGAGATCGTGCTGGCTGTTGACGGCCGGCTTCTGTGCTGTTCCTGCGCCGCGGGGCCTGCCCTGGAGGGGATGAATATCAGTTCCGGTATGCGGGCGGCAGAGGGAGCGGTCGAGGATGTCAGGATCACGGAGCAGGGGATCCGGCTTACTGTGATCGGAGATCAGGAACCGGCGGGCCTGTGCGGGAGCGGGGTTCTGTCTGCGGTGAAGGAGCTTCTTCGCACCGGAATCGTCAAGAAGACGGGAGTGTTCGTCAAGAAGGAGAACTTAGACGGACAGGACTATCGGTATCCGATGATCCAGGTTAACGGAACCAAACGGGAGTTCATTCTATGCGAGAATCCGAAGCTTCTGGTGACCCAGGGAGATGTGCGTCAGGTACAGCTTGCCAAGGGGGCGATCCTCTCCGGGTTCACCGCACTTCTGCATAAAGCGGGGATCCGGATGGAGGACCTTAATAAGGTGATGATCGCAGGGCAGTTCGGGGCGCATCTTCCGGAGGAGTCGCTGATCGGGACGGGGATCCTGCCGCGGGAGGCGAAAGGAAAGATCGTCTATGTAGGCAATTCCTCCAAGACGGGAGCCTATATGGCGCTGATGTCCGGGAAAGTGAAGCGCGAGATTGAAGAGTTGGCAGAGAAGATGGAATATATGGAGTTGGCGGAGACGGAGAATTATGAACGGATATTTACGGAGAGTATGATATTCCCCGGATAATATCACGGCGGGAAATTCCTGGTGTACTGTTCGCATTCTATATGGACGGTACGTCAGATTACAGGAGGTGTAGATAAATTCATGGAATACGAAGAGTTAAAACGGTTGATGAGTGAGCAGAAGGAAGAGATGACGGCGGCGGAGCGGATGAAAGCCTACAATGCGGGGGAAGAAGTTGACTACATACCCTACACACTGCAGGCGCCGGACCCGGCGATGGCGGATATCTTCGGATTCACGACGACGCAGTTTGCCAAAGATTTTGAGGTCAAGAGCGAGGTTATACGCAGAAGGAAAGAGGAATTCGGGCTGGATAGCTTTAATGTCGGGTTAGGGCTTAAGACGATCGGAGGGGCTTTAGGGTCGAAGCTTCGGGCGCCGGAGCACGGGATCGACTATGTAGAGGAGCATGTGCTGAAGGACTATGCGGATTTTGACCGGCTGGAAGTGACAGATCCCTACAAGAACCCAGTGCTTGCGCCGATCCTGGAGAGTGCGAAGCGTCTGAAAGACAGATTCCCGGATGTGAGCATGACCACCAGTGTGGCAGGGCCGCTGTCCACTGCGATCGCGGTGCGTCCGGTTGAGATGGTGCTTAAGGATACCGTCAAGAATCCGGAGATGCTGCATAAATTACTGGATCTGACGGTAGAGTGTTCCCTCAGATGGTTCGAGGCGTTTCACCGCGAGTTCGGCCCGGTAGGCACGAACTTCTCGGATCCTGTGACCTGTATGGATGTGATCAGCAAGAAGCAGTTTGATAAGTATTCCCTTCCATATATCAAGAAATTGATTGACGGTACGGAGAAGATCATGGGTTCCAGGCCGGGCGCGCATATCTGCGGTAAGACGAGTCAGATCTGGAGTGATCTGGCGGATGCGGGACTATTTTCCTTCAGTATCGATAACTGCGAGGACCTTGCGGTGGCGAAGGAGGCGGTAGGCGACCGGATGCGGATCGCGGGAAATGTGCCGCCTGTGGATGTCATGAAGGAGGGGACCATTGACGAGGTCATTGCTTCCTGCAAGGAATGTCTGGAGAAATGTGCGGACAGCCCGGCAGGCTTCATCCTGAATACAGGCTGTCAGCTTCCGATCGGGACGCCGAAGGCGAACGTGGAGGCATTCATCTATGCGGCGCGGAAATACGGGCGCGGAGCAAGGATCGGGAAGATGCCAAGAGGAATTACGGAGAGTTGATCGGATATGAAGATTCAAAGACATAGGGCTGATCAGATGTCGCCCTTGGAGCGAAGGGAGGCGGTCAGGGAAGGGCGGCCTTATGACAGGATTCCCTGCGTCCCGTTTATGGGGGAGTTCAAATGCGCCCTGACAGGGATCCGTGTATGGGATTTCTGGCATGACCCGCAGAAGATGGCGGACACGGAGATCGCCGCTTTCAACAGATACGGTTATGACAGGATCGTGATCGGGCCGAATACCAGAGGGATTACAGAAGCACTTGGAGGACGGTTCGTCTATCCTGAGAAAGGGCTTCCCTATGCAGACCGGCCGCTGCTCTGGGAGGGGGCGACGGGAGATACCGGGGCGTCGGCGAAGGCGTGCGGCTATGGAAGGCTCAATGAGATGGAACCTGTGGATGCGAAGAAGAATGATCGGATCCGTACATTTGCAAGGGCGGCAGAGATTCTTGCCGCAGAAGCCGGCGGGATCGTGCCGGTGGAGATCAGCATAGGCGGGCCGTTTACGATCGCGTCTAACTTAAGGGGCGTGGAATTGCTGCTGCGGGATTGTAGGAAATGCCCCGGAGAGGTACATCGGCTGATGCGTCTGATTACAGAGAGCCAGAAATCCTGCATTGATATGGCGGCAGAATATGGGTTTGGAATTGCGATGGCGGATCCGGTTGCGAATCCTGCGTTGATCGGACCAAAGATGTATGAAAGGTTCGTGTACCCTTATACGAGAGAGCTTACGGATTATGCGCTCCTTAAGACGAAGGAGCGGGTATCTCTGCATATGTGCGGGAAGACCTACAGTATATGGAAATATTTGTGCCAGTATGAGCTGAATGAACTGAGCCTTGACAATATCATTGATCTTGGCCGGGCAGTCAGCGAATTGGGAGATCGAATCCCGATTGCGGGGAATGTAGATCCGGTTGAGGTTGTGATGAACGGGAGCAGGGAAGAGATCGAAAGAGCCGTAGAGTCCTGCATTGAGACTGGAAGGAATGCGAAGAGGGGATTCGTGCTGGCTACCGGATGTGATGTGCCGGAATCGACGAATCCTGTCAAGATCGACTGGATGATGGAAGCAGTGCGAAAGAGAGGAAATGTAAGATGAAGATAGAAGAATTAATGGAACGGATCCGTCTGCCCAAAGAGGCAAGGGAACTGGCCCGCACGGAGCAGATCGGCGCGCAGGAGTATGAAGTATGGAAAGATAAGTTTTATCAGGATATCCGGCAGTTTATCGGAGAATGGAAGGAAATGGACGGCAGATATGTGTGGGCGCTTGAATTCTATCTGAAGCTGGCAATGGATACTTACGGGGAATATCAGGAGAGGGGATACACAGACCATGTGTTTGATGAGACCTTCTATGACATTACGATCTGGTGCCGGGAATGTTACCGGAAGCATGGCGTCTATGGCCTGGATGAGTTATGGTGGCTTGGACAGTCGGTGAAGATGGAGTTGTTCCGGCTTGGCCGGCTGCAGTTTGAACCGATCCTTGTTAAGAAGGATATGAAGGGCAGGGAGCAGACCATTCAGGCAGGGACGAAGGCGCTGAACGTACACATCCCTGAGGGAGAGCCGCTTAGAATAGAAGCGTGCCGGGAGTCATTCCTGCGTGCAGCGGAATTCTTCGGGAAGGAATACCAGGTATATGTCTGTGATTCCTGGCTGCTGTCGCCTCATCTTAAGGAGGTGCTTCCCGAGACCAGTAATATCATCCGCTTCCAGAAGCTTTTTGAAATAACGGATGTAGGCTACCAATACCCGCAGGCAGAACAGAGAATCTTCGGAGAGATACTGGAGGATAAGCGGCAGTACCCGGAGAATACGACTCTTCAGAAGCGGGCCAAAGAATACGTTCTCTCTGGAAGGGATCTGGGAATCGGAATAGGATTCATAGATGAATCCTATAAATAGAATCATATATACATAATACCGATTTAACAATGAGAGTTCTTTCGATTATAATTAAGTGGAGAATACAAAAGAAAGGAAATAGGTATTATGAAGAAGAAATTGGCAGGTGCATTATTATGTGTCTCAATGGTGGCAGCGCTGGCGGCAGGCTGCGGCTCTGATTCCGGATCAGGCTCCGGATCAGATTCCGGAGATAGTGGAGAGAAGGCAGAGTCTTCCGAGGGTAAGACGACGCTGACATTCTGGTGCCATGAGAATGAACCGTGGGTAAAGTCTTACAAGGAGATGGCGAAGAAGTTCGAGGATGCGAATCCGGATTACACGGTGGAGGTTCAGGATTATCCTTTCAAAGTGTACAATGACAAGATCCAGACAACACTGACATCCTCAACGGCAGGGCCGGATATCGTGGCAGTCTGGGGCGGAACCGCGCCTTCCTTTATTGCGTCGGATGCGCTTGCAGAGGTGCCGGAGGATCTGGTGAAGGAGCTTGAAGAGGACTATCTGGCGCCTACGCTTGGCATATATCAGAAGGAAGGCAAATACTACGGCGTGCCGATGGAATTCAACCTGGAATACGGCGGAATGATCGTCAATAAGAAACTGTTCGGCGATACTCCATATCCGACAACCTGGGAAGAGCTCAGGAAGGTTTCTAAGGAAGTATCCAAGAAGAACGGCGACATCGTGGAGATGAAGGGATTCGAGATGATGGATTCCGATTCCCTGATCTGTAACTATCTTGCGATGATCCTGCAGCAGGGCGGTCAGTATCTTATGGACGACGGCTCTATTGACTTCGCGACTCCGGAAGGCGTTAAGGCTATGGAGGAGATTCTTGATATGTACCGGAACGGAGAGTGCGACCTTGAGAATCTGACTTCCGGCGAATATGGTTTCAATGATGTATATCAGGATAAGGGATATATGGCGTCTGTCGGTTCCTGGGGGATCGGGGAAGGCACAGACACCTATGGACTGACTTACGGCGAAGATTTCGAGTATGTGCCGGTTCCGCAGTACGGGGATGAGATGGCATTTGCTTCCGAGACCGGATGGGGAATCATCGTTCCGGAGAACGGAGCCAACAAGGAAGCGGCATGGGAATTCGTGAAGTTCTTCAGTGAGCCGGAGAATCTGGTGCAGCACAATATCGCGTGCAATCAGCTACCGCCAAGGAAGTCTCTGTTAGACAGTGAAGAATACAAAGAAGCGATGCCGAATGTGACGTTCTTACTGGATATCCTTCCAAGCGGACAGTGGATGGGACCGTATAATACGTCAGATATGCGCGGAATCTTCAACCAGATGTATATGGATCTGTGTCAGGCTGACAATCCGGATGTGGAAGGGGCGCTTAAGGAAGCATCCGACCAGATTACAGAAGAATGTCAGATTGGTTACTCGATGGATTAAATCATGTAAGGCAGAGGATACGGGATGTGTTCTCTGCCATTTTTGGAGAACGGTATGAAAAATAATCGATTTGTAGCCGCGGTTTTGATACCTGGTTTTTTGTTTTTGATTCTCTTTGCAGTGTTTCCGGTGGCGTATGGACTGGGAATCTCTCTCTATGATTATAACCCGGCGAATTCCCAGAATCCATTTACAGGTTTGGAGAATTACAGGCGTCTGATTCATGATGAAGTGTTCTGGCTGGCTGTTAAGAATACCATCGTCTATTGTCTGGCGGCAGTGACAGCGAATATTGTGATTACGCTGTTTTTGGCAGAGATCATCTCTGTTCTTCCGTCGAAGTGGATGAAGACTATGTTTCGGACGATCCTTTTTATTCCCTGTATCGCGCCTATGGTAGGGACTTCTACAGTGTGGAAATACGGTATATTAGGTACGGACGGAGGATTATTGAACAAGATCGCCGGGCTGTTTGGGATCGCGCCGAAGAACTGGTTCCTGACTACATGGCAAATGCTGCTGCTGATCATCGTATTTACCTTGTGGGCGGATATCGGGTACAATGTGGTGCTCTTTACGGCAGGGCTTGAAGGAGTTCCCAGAGAATTTGACGAGGCGGCGGCGATTGACGGAGCGGGGCCGGTGAAGAGATTCCTGTGGATCAAGCTGCCTCTGATCGGCCGGACCTTTGCATTTGTGGCGATCATGACGATGGCGAATTATTTCCAGATGTTTGCGCAGTTCAGAGTATTCGCGGCTAATGGGGGAAGGAATAATACAGCGATGGTTTTGACGAACTATGTGTTTAAGATGAGTTTTGACAGCTTCGATATGGGCTATGCGTCTGCGGTTGCGGCGGCATTGTTCGTGCTTGTATTCATGGTTGCGATGGCTCAGAATAAGCTTATGCGTTCAGATTGGAGTTATGAATGATGAAGAAGAGGTCGAAATATAAGAAATATCACTATATAATTATCGCCTTTCTGGCGGTTTTATCGGTGATCATGATGTATCCCATGGTATGGATGTTCCTGACATCTTTTAAGAGCAACGCAGAGATCCGTACATACCGGACCAAATTCCTGCCGGTCGAGTGGACGCTCGAGGGGTATCGGAGTGCATTCGAGAGGGCGCCGGTGGCAGGCTGGTTTGCGAACAGTATGTTTGTTACCATCTGTGTGACAGCGGCGGTGATCCTGACGAGTACATTGATCGGCTATGTATTTGCCAAGTACGAATTTCGGGGGAAGAAGCTTCTGTTCGTGCTTCTTCTGGCAACAATGATGGTTCCGCCTCAGGTCACGATGATTCCCCGGTATCTGATGATCCAGAAGATGCATCTCTTTAATACGCGGTGGGCGCTGATCGTGCCTGGGCTTGTCAGTGCATTTTCCATCTATCTGGCGAGGCAGTTTATCGGTGATATTCCGGACAGTCTGTGTGAGGCAGCTAAGATCGACGGAGCAGGACCGATTCGGATCTACTGGCATGTGATCCTTCCGAATATTAAGCCGGCTATCGGTTCCATTGGCATATTTACAGCTATGATGCACTGGAATGACTATCTGAATCCATTGCTGATGCTGAATGATATGGAGAAGATGACACTGCCCCTTGGCCTTGTGATCTTCGACAGCCAGAGGACTTCGGATCTGTCTGCGACGATGGCGGCGGCGTCTATGATCATGATTCCGATGATCGTGATCTTCCTGATCTTCCAGAAGCAGTTCATCAAGGGAATGACAATGAGCGGGATCAAGTGATGGATTATGTCAAGTGAGGGTAGATAAGAGAAAAATAAGAAAGGTAGTGCAATATGTTTGAACAAAAAGAGATTAAGTATGAGATGAAGCTTTTAAGTTCCCTGGCGAAGGTATTCCAGGATGAGACGCCGGTCTATCAGCCGGAGTGCTTGAAACTCAGCGCCCTGTGGGGGGAGACGGTGTCTTTCCAGGCGGCATATACCGGGGACTTCTTCATGCGCGAGCGTCTGGATGTCCGGGTAGTATCGCCGATCGAAAGCCAGGTCCGGGTAAGGACAGTCGAGCAGGTGCCGGTGGGGCGTGCGACGAACCGTATCGTGGATGATAATTATCTGAAGACGACCTCCGGGCTGTATCCGGATCTTCTGCGGGAATTGAAGGACGGGAAAGCGATCGTGTGTTCCAACCAGTGGCGGAGCCTCTGGATCGACGTGGATGTGACGGATGAGATCAAGGCCGGGGATTATGAGATCGAGATCCAGTTGGTGAAGGAGGGCGCGCCGGTATGCTCTGCGGTGATGAAGCTTACGGTGATCGGTGTAACATTGCCGAAGCTTTCGATTATGCATACGGAATGGATGCATGCGGACTGTCTGGCGGATTATTACCAGGTGGAGGTATTTTCAGAAGAACACTGGAAGCTTCTTGAGAATTATTTCCATGAATATGTGAAGAGAGGCTGCAATATGATGCTGACTCCGCTCTTCACATCGCCGCTTGATACGGCGGTGGGCCTGGAACGGACGACGACGCAGCTGATCGATGTGGAAGTGAAGGACGGAGCGTATAGCTTTGGGTTCGGCAAGCTGAAACGCTGGGTCGACCTGTGCAGTTCTTGCGGGATCGAGTATTATGAGATGTCGCATCTGTTCTCCCAGTGGGGCGCAAAGTATGCGCCGAAGGTGGTGGCGACGGTAGACGGAAGGGAAGAGAAGATCTTCGGATGGCACACGCCTGCGGTGGGAGAGTACACGAAGTTCCTTCATAGCTTCCTGCCGCAGCTTACCGGGAAGCTGCGTGAGTGGGGGATCGCAGAGGCGACGTATTTCCATATCTCTGACGAGCCAAGAGAAAAGCATCTGGAGAGCTTCAAGGCAGCGAAAGAATCATTGGGAGATCTGTTAGAAGGCTTCCATACCTTTGATGCGCTCTCAAGCTATGAGTTCTACCGGCACGGACTGATCGATAAGCCGATTCCGGGAAATAATGAGATCGAAGAGTTCCTTGCCCATGGACTCACGGATATGTGGACCTATTATTGTACGGGGCAGTTCTATGAGGTGAGCAACCGGTTCATGTCTATGCCGTCGGCGCGGAACCGTATCTATGGGGTACAGTTGTTCAAATATGATATCGCGGGGATCCTGCACTGGGGATATAATTTCTACAACAGCCAGTTCTCCATCGAGCATATCAATCCTTACGAGGTGACGGACGCGGACAATGCATTCCCGTCCGGCGACCCGTTCCTGGTGTATCCGGGAGCGGACGGTCATCCGGAAGAGTCGATCCGTATGATGGTACACTATGAGGCGCTTACGGATCTGAGGGCGCTTAGGCTTCTGGAATCACTTACGGATAAGGAGTATGTGATGGAGTTAGTTGAGGGAGAGCTTGCCGAGCCGTTGACATTCAAGCGATATCCGAAGTCGGATATGTATCTGATCACGCTTAGGAACCGGGTGAACCGGGAGATCGCACGGAGGATGAGCGGGGCGGATGAAAGTTGATATTCCTGGATTTAAGGTTCTGGATTTAGATTATCTGGTGTTGGATTACAATGGGACGATCGCCGTAGACGGAACGATTGCGGACGATATGAAGGAGAGGCTTGTAGAACTGGCAGAACGCTTCCGGATCTATGTCGTTACTGCCGATACCCATGGGACTGCAAGGGCGGCATGCGAAGGACTGCCGGTGGAGGTCCTGACGTTTCCTTCGGCGGATGCCGCGGCTGAGAAGAAGAAGATCGTGGAGAGGCTTGGCGGTGAGAGATGTGTATGCATGGGCAATGGCAGGAATGACGTGCTTATGTGCAGGATCGCCGGGCTTGCAGTCGCGGTGATGGACGCGGAAGGCGTCTGCGGCGGGCTGATCGCAGAGTCGGATGTATGTGTGAGATCCATGCAGGAAGGGCTGGAGCTGCTGATGAACGAGAAACGCCTGATCGCCACGTTGCGGGGTTAGGTTCAACAGGATGAAGGAGAAGGATATGTCTGAGACGAAGATTGTGAAAACTACATGCTCCACTTGCGGGCCATGCTGTGAAGTGGATGCGTATGTGAAGGACGGAAGGCTCATTTCCGTAGAGGGATCGCGCAATACGCCCATGCAGTCCGGCGGACTGTGTGCCAAGGGAGTTGCGGCGACACAATATGTATATAATAAAGAACGGATCTTGTATCCGATGAAACGTACCGGCAGGAAAGGCGAAGGGAAGTTTGAGCGGATCTCATGGGAGGAGGCTTATGAGATGATTGCCGGAGAGCTCCTTCGGATCCGCGGAGAGTATGGGGCGAGATCAGCGGTATTCTATGCAGGCTATGCCAAATGGTACCGTCCTGCCCTACTGCGGCTGGCCAATGCTTATGGATCGCCGAATTTCTGCACGGAGTCTAGTACCTGTTTCCAGGCGGCCGCCCTTGCCTGGCGTTCGGTATACGGGAATCGGATCTGCGGACCGGATCTTAAGAATGCGAAGACGCTGATGCTCTGGAGTTCGAACCTGTACCATAGCAACACACCTATGAGTAAGGCGTTTCAGGGATTTAAGAAGCGCGGCGGCAAGGTTATCGATGTGGATCCGCGCCGTTCGGTGACGGCCCATGACGCGGATATCCATCTGCAATTGATCCCGGGAACGGACGGCGCCCTGGCGCTGTCTATGGCGCAGGTGATCATAGAGGAGGATCTGTATGATAAGGAATTCGTGGACAAGTATGTCTATGGATTTGAAGAGTACCGGGAGTATGTACAGCAATTTACCCCCGAGAAGGCAGAGAAGATTACGGGTGTTCCAGAAGACCTGATCAGGAAGGCGGCGCGGACCTATGCCGGGAACGGCCCGGCTAGCCTTATGTTCTCCGCTTCACCCGTGGTGCACCATATCAACGGAGTACAGAATTACCGCGCGGTCTTCTCATTGATCGCACTCACCGGCAATTACGATGTGGAGGGCGGCAACCGGACGCAGCCGGGACCATGTTCCCCGGCAAATGAGTTCGGACAGATCAGGCGTTACGACGGGGAAGAAGCCATCGGCCAGAAGGAATTCCCGGTGTGGTTCGATCTGTCCTGCGACGAGGCGCAGTGCACCATGCTTGCGGATTACATATCCGGGGAGAAGCCGTATCCCATCAAGGCATTATTTGCCATGGGGCTGAACCATCGTATGTGGCCGCAGCCGGAATATCTTAAGAAGTCGCTTGAGAAGCTGGAATTCTATGTAAATGTAGAGCTATTCATGTCAGAATCCTCTATGGCGGCAGACCTGATCCTCCCGGCATGTACGTCCTATGAGAGAGCGCAGGTACACGCCGGAATGGGCGGCAGATTCTTCTTCTCGAATCAGGCGATCGAGCCGGTAGGAGAGAGCCGCAATGACATCGAGATCATTATGGAAGTGTACCGCAGAATGAGATTCAAGGATCCGACAATCTGCGACGAAGTATTAGGAGACGGATATCAGGCTTATATGGAGCATATCCTAAAGCCGTCCGGGCTTACGCTTGAGGAATTAAAGAGTCATCCGGAAGGGATGATGGGGAAGAACCTGTTCCCGCTGGCGGTGAAGAACTATGAGAGGGAAAAGTTCCATACGCCGTCCGGCAAGGTGGAGTTCAAGTCTCTCGTGCTGGAGCGCTATCAGGACAGCCACGGCTATGAAGGACTTCCGGTATATCATGATTACCGGGAGAATGAGGCGGTAGACAGGCAGCAGTTTCCGCTGATCCTGAACACAGGGAGCCGCAAACCCCAGTTATTCCACTCCAGGCTGTATCGGATGTCATGGCTTAATAACATAGAAGCCGTTCCTATGGTGGAGATCCACCCGGAGGACGGTCACGCCTATGGTGTGGGTGACGGAGACTTTGTCCGGGTGACTTCGCCTTCCGGTCAGATTACGGGAACGGCTGTCTATAATGTCCAGGGGAATCCCGGCGTCGTGTACATCTACCATGGCAATTCCAAGGGAGACGCAAATGAGCTGATCGGGAAGGATTATGTAGATCCGATCTCCGGATTCCCGGGATTCAAAGGATATTTCTGCAGGGTGGAGAAGGCAGGGGATACAGAAAAGGTTGCTGAGAACGATGCTGAGAACGACGCCGCGGACAGATAGTTTTGGTAGCTACAGCGAGGTCTTTGGATGGTGAAAGATAGAGGGTAGATAAGGATGAAATTAAGGTTTGATGAGGAAAAATGCATAGGATGCTATGCATGTTATACGGCATGTATTGCGGCGCATCACTCTCCGGAAGAGGAGGATGCGAACAGCCGCAGGGCTATTCGGACGGTGGTCAGCGAAGATTTTCAGAAGAATATCTGTGTAGGATGCGTGCATTGCGGGCTGTGTATGAAGCAGTGCCCGGAAGGCGCTATTTACCGGGAGGAAGAGTATGGCCTGATCCTAGTGGACCGGGAGAAGTGTACCGGATGCAGGGCATGCGCGTCTGTCTGTCCGAAGGGTGTGATTCATTATGATGCGGACGGGAAGATGGAGAAATGCGACGGTTGTATCGACCGTCTGCGTGAGGGCAGAGAGCCGGCATGCGTGCGGGTGTGCTGTGTAGGGGCGGTGGAAAGAGTATGCAATTAATATATCTGGCGGCTGGGAACAGCCGCCGTTTCGGTGGAAATAAGCTATTATATGAATTGGACGGGAAGCCGCTCTATCGGCATCTCCTGGAACGGCTGATCCGGATCTGCAGACGCCATGAGTCCTGGGAGATTCTGGTGGTGACCCAGTATGAGGTGATCTATGATGCGGTGGAGGGAATGAAAGCGTCCGGGCTGCCGGTTCGCCCGGTCTTCTCGCCGGACAGCAGGAAGGGAGCGGCTTATTCTGTCCGTGCAGGGGTAGAGGCTGCGTCCGGGGAGACGGAAGGGTATGTGTTCTTCGTGGGGGATCAGCCCTATCTGACGGAGAGAAGCGCGGAAGGGTTCCTTATAGAGATGGAGGGGAAGCAGGCCAAGCTTGGATGTGTCCGGTGCGGGGATGTGGTTGGGAATCCGGCATGGTTTGCGCGAGAGTACCGTGAGGAGCTTCTTGCCCTTGAAGGGGATCGAGGGGGGAGGAAGCTCCTTAGAAAGTATCCGGAGAGGGTGGTGTATTATGAGATTGGGGATGCGGGGGAGCTTGAGGATATTGATGTGCCGATGGTGTAGGGAGAGATTCGCATCTTTTACATATCTTTCCATATCGAAAATATCTTGACAAAAGCAGTCTCAGTTCATATAATAGAGTAACAACGAAAGAAGACAGTCTGCATCCAGTGTTACAGCATGATTCAGGGCTTGTACTGGTTTCGACGGGGGTCTGGAAGTTGGAGAAGCCATCCGTAGCGGGACACTACGTTAAAAGTTCCAATTAAATATAAACGCAGACAATAGAGAATTAG
>CANTDX010000042.1 GCA_947652615.1 uncultured Dorea sp.
CCAACTGTCATAGAAATAGGAGTTACTGTACAGATGTGTACAACAGGGATTCCTGCTCTCTCTACTTCTTTTACCATCGTTGCACCGCAACGAGTACAGGTACCTCATGTGGAGGTGAGGATTACTGCGTCAACACCGTCGTTCTTAAGCTTCTGAGAGAACTCAGCAGCGAAAGCCTTGGATGATGCAACAGCCGTACCATTACCTGTTGTTGTGTAGAACAGGTGATGAAGCTCCCCAATCTTTCCTTCCTTCTCCATATCACGAAGTACGTCAACCGGTAATACACGGTCAGAGTCTTCATTTGCATAAACCGGATCGTAGCCGCCGTGTGCTGTCTCGTATGTCTCCTCTGTCAGATCCATAACGCCTGCGATATCATACTCACCGTAGTGTGAAGCACTGGAGCTCTCAATGTGGTCCGGATTGCCCTTCGGAACGATACCGCCGGAGGTAACAAGAGCGATCTTCGCGTGAGCGATATCCTTAACTGCCGGATTCGGTTCAACTCTGTCGAAATCAGGCATCGGGAACTCTGTCTCGAACGGCTTGTCTGCAAGCTTCTTGATCAGCATCTTGACTGCACGGAGAGATCCTCTCTCCTTCTCGAAGAAGTTCACACGAACACCGTTCGGGATATATCCTTCTTCTGAGGAAGCGCCGATCGGCTCGCCTCTTCCGATCTTAACTGTCAACGGAGCCAGCTTCTTAACTGCATCTCTCATACCGGCAGCGCTGTTCTTCGTAGATACAATATAAACCTGAGTTTTGAACATATCAGCGCCCGGATTCTCTACATACATACCTGTAACAGCCGGAATTCCAAGCTCTTCCTGAACTGCCGCCGCGATGGTACCGCAGGCAACACCGTAACGTCCGGCGTTGAATGCAGGACCCGCTACGAATACGTCCGGAGCCTGATCCTTCACCATTGCAAGGATATCTGCCTTCGCCTTCTCAAGGTTCTCGTTGAAATAAGAGTCGCCACAAATAATCGTAGCAACGATCTCAGCGTCTTCACCAAACTGCTGTGTCAACGCCATACCTGGTCCGACAACTTCGCCAACGCGGATCTCTGCCGGATAATCTGCTTTCTCTTCTCCACCAATCTGTGCAAAGAACTGATTGATGTAATGAACTACTTTTAATTTAGCCATCTTCTTATCCTCCCTTCTTATCTTGCACTCAGCTTATTGAAACCAGTCTCATTGGTTGCACCTGTAAGTACCTGAAGCTCAACCTCAAGAGATCCATCCTCACGAAGTGTCTCCTCACTTGCACCTGCAATCTTCGTTACATAATCCAAAGTTCCAATTACCTTGTCAAGCTTCGGCAGGATAATTACCTGGTTCGCATTACCGCCTGTTACAACTGCGTCTGCCGCCGGATCGGAGTCAGCCAATGACTGGGACTTTCCGTCGCGTCCTGCGTACTCGTCTGTAATGATAACAGTCTTAACGCCTTCGGCCTCAATCTTCTTGCAGTTCATGATCAGGTCAGTATCCGGGTTACCAAATCCTTCCTGAGATACGATAACGCCGTCAAGGTCTAACATCTTACATAACTTCGCTGTCCAGTCAGAAGAACGCTGCTTGTCAGCCAGATATACGTTCTCATTGGTGATGATGTGGCATACGAAGTTAAAGGTCTTGCCGTGCTGTTCAAACATATCATGAACAACCGGGTTGTTCAAATGAACATAAGTTGGGTTCTTATCACATGCGGATACACAGTTACCGGACACGATAGCGCCGTCCATAACCTCTGTCGGGCTCATGATCGTCGGAACGATCTTCTTAGCATCCACGCCGTATACATAAGTATCATGCAGAAGGCCCTGGCTCTGAAGCATCTGTACATAAGCAACTCTTGGAAGATTCGGGTACTTCTCCATGCCTTCCTTGATGGTGCATGTCTCGTATACCTTCGTCTCATCCGGAGTAAGCTCACGTGCCAGCTCTCCGAGATATACAGCAACTCTGAAGCCTGCGAAACGTACCGCCCTCTCATAATCATGCGGTTTGATGTCATCTACCGGCTCACAGATCATAACCAGATTCAGGGTCTTGGAAAATGGTGTATAGTCTGCTCCCGGACCGGTCATATCGATGATACCTTCCTGGAAACCTACGATCTTACCAGCCGTAACAACAGCCATACCCTTAAGCGCATATGTCTTGCCTTCGCCTACAGTATCAACCTTAGCGATTACGCCTGGGAAGATTCCACCTCTGCCTTCCACTTTAACTCTTGGCTCGATGACGTCCTTAACCGGTGTGATTCTCACAGACTCACCTGGCTTTGCGATATCAAAAGATACGCTCTTAATCTTCTCGTCCTCAAGAGCAACCGCTTTTACGGCCTCCTCGGATACATAAAGGATACCGTCTTCAATCTTAGACTCAGCCGCGAACTGAATATCCTTAATGTAAATGTGTCCCATTTCTAATCTCACTTTTGGTTCCCTCCTTAGAATATTGATATTATTGTTTTAAGCTGCAATGCTTTTACAACCTTTGAAAAATTACAACGCATCTGCCGATGCCATCCCGCTTTCCAACAGAGTCCAGTCGATAATCTGAAAATCGTCATATACCGATTCCTCATACAAGTCAGACTTGAATATGAATTTGCGGCACGCTTGTATGGCATTCTCAATCAACTTAAGCGACCCTTCGTCAACCTCCCCCTTCCGTTCTGATATCATGATGGATTTGTATGGTGTCTCATTGGGCTTCACGCTTCCGGATAACGGATGCGATAACAATGTGTGCCCTTCGTGAATTCTGTCTCTTACTTCCCTTAGAATCTCTTCATAGGAAATCTCCCGGTAGACCACATGACGTGTCTCCTTAAGTCTGTCCCAGACCAGAGGATTGTTGGTTATGACCATATACTCTCTACTGCCCATCTGCTTCCACTTCTCCCTTCCGGCCATCTCTTCGGTATCGTATTAAAAAAGGACGATTTGAACACAATCATGCGTGCAATCGTCCCTTCTGTCTTTTGCCCCGATAACATATCAATACATACTAGAAATTATCATATAGCACAAGATTCAGAATGTGGTACATTCTCCAGTCCTTTTGCCTGAAAGTTTCGCCTGATTACCAATCAGGTTTGCCTCTTCGGCGGCCACACTTATGACTCTCTCTTGGAAAATATCAACCCACTCTTGTATTCTCTTCTCACCTTACTTATAGACAACTCATATATATCTCATTGCCTATACCTATAATAACCGATTGTTAAAACATTTGCAACCTTTAATTTCAAAATATCCAAATTTATACACAATTCACAATATCACCTTCTGACTATTGTATACTTTTTACAATTTGCCAAAATGTATCAAAGAATGACAGATTCCGCAATTGCAAAATCTGCCATTCTCTCCTACACGATTGCTTCAATCAACGTTTTCTCTCCCAGAATTACCTCGTGAACCCCGACCTGTTTCTTTTTATTAAAGTTAAAACTCAGCATATACCCTTTCTTAAGGTGATAATCATCCAAATACCCCATCAACTGATTCTCACCCCGAAGATTATATTCATTTCCATGATAAATCTTCATTTCCACAATATACTGCTGCCCTAAGTAATCCACGATCACATCTGTCCGCCCCATACTCCTGGTTCTGGATTCTATATAGTAATTTCCGGTTCCATTGATAATCGGCTTCAAATAGAGAAGAAACAGAAGACGGCCATACTCCTCGATGAATTTATCCGTGCTGTTTCCATATACATCTGTAAAATGTTCTGCAAATTTTCTCAATATCAACTCCATATCCAGAACGTTACCGTGAATAAACTGATTCTTAATCTGCATAGATGCTGAGTAAGTATTATTTCCCAGCATCTCCTCAGCCAGATAATAATTATAAAGCCTCGTTTCAAAAATCCTGTTGGCAACCGCAATCTGTTCATCTGCACATTTTATGAATCCGAAGCGCATACCAATATCCATCGCCAGATTATCCGGACTATATGCAATACTTTTCCCATTAAACAGAAGTACATAGATCATCTCAGACAGTTCCGGATATTCATCCAGCTTCTTGCGCATATCATCAAACAATGTATTGGATTCATATAAGATCAGCTTCACTGCCGCCTGAAAACCATCCTTTGTCCATGCAGAATGTCTGTCCGGGAACTCCTTTGTTCCCGCCACCTGCTCATCTATTAGCTTGCACAATCTGGATACAAGAAACGGATAACCAGAGGTATATTCATACAACTGCCGGGCAATATATTCAATATCCATTCCTGTATGGCAATCCCGCTCATAACCGCACAACATCTCTGCAATTCCGGTTTTCGTAAGACTCATATTGACCGTAAAATCAGCAGCAATGTTCCAAGGACTGTTGTACTTGGATTCTTCCGGCGCATGCAGCTTTAATTTCAGATTCTTAACATCATATACTCCTGCAAGAATTACTGATTTAAAGGTATGATCTTTTCCACTCCTCTGCTTCAGATACTTTTCTCTTAATAGCCCCAGAAATGACATGAATATCTGATTATCCGCATTCTTATCTACTTCATCGATCGTCAGTATCACTTCCCTGTCACTTTTGCTGCAAAGAGCCGTAATCTTTCTTCCAAAATCACGCAGCGGAAATTCTCCTGAAACCGGGATATCCCATTCTTCACACAAAGGCTTTGGAACTTGCTGTGCCCTTAACCGCTCCGAAATATCCATGATCAATCCTCTGGCAAGTGTCCCTAATGTCTGAAAATACTCGTCCGCCGCCTCAAAGCTGATATCCAGCACAATATATTTCTCTTTAAGTCTCTGATAGAGAAGCTCCAATGTCGTTGTCTTACCGAACTGACGCGCGCGGTTGATAGTAAAATATTCTCCCTGTTCAATATATCCGTCAATAATCTGATCGATCATATCCGTTGTATCTACCATATAATGCAGGGAAGGTATGCAGATACCTGTTGTGTTAAATTTCTTACCACTCATTCGGCAACCTCCAGGCTTTACTGGTGTTATTCTATCACAGGTTCTTACAAAATTCCATATCTGATTCTAACTGACGTATTACCTTACAAGGATTCCCAACCGCAACGCAATCTGATCTAATGTTTCCTGATCAGCGGTATCCAGAAAATCTTGTTCTTCGTAATACATAAGTTCCCTCCTGTGAAAATTCTTCTTGTTTCTGCTATCATTATAATGCATTTTCTTCAGGGAAAACTATCTTATCTCTGCCCTTTTCTATCAGAATTCTGCCATTTCCTCCGGTATTCCGACGGTGTACAGTGCATCGACTCATAGAATACCTTCCCGAAATAACTGCTGCTTCCAAGTCCGCAGGCATGACTGATCTCCGTAACAGACTCCTGCCCTTCGGCCAACATTTGACAAGCCTTTTGCATACGATAGCTCCTCATATATTCCGCCGGAGCTATATGCAGACACTCCCTGAATATCCGGTAACATTCCCGTTCACTGATGAATGCGGCGGTGGCAAGCTCTGGAATGGATATCTTCTCTGGATAATGCTCATGGATATAGATCATCATCTGTTTGATCTTGTCGTTATTCTTCTTATTATATCCTTCCTTCCCAGTCAGCATAGGACGGACCAGTTCAAAGACCATCAGCCATATCCCAGTCAGGGCTTCCCGAAGCTTAAGCTCATATCCGAATTCATCCTCAGACAAGGTGAATGCATCCCTGATACGCTCAAGGATCTTCTCATGCTCTTGATTCCCCTGGAAAAATCCGATCACCTCAAGCTGCGGCGCCATAGCGACAGGCGTAATGTATCGGTTCTCGATCCTGCTGCCGCGTTCTCCCGCAAGCAGAGAGACATCGAAAATATGAAGAAGCTGGATCGTCTCTTCCGTCTGCGGCATTGCCTTCGTCATGTGGATCACATTTGCATTCACCAGACCGCCGGAACCCTTAGGAAATTGTATCTTCCCGCCAGGCGTATAATACTCAACGGAGCCGCTCTCCACATAGAAGAGTTCTACCGTCCTATGCCAGTGCCACGGCACAGAACGCTCCACATAGCAGTCAAGCTTCGCCCTTGAGGCGATGTAAGGGAAGTCAGACGAGAAACCAGGAAGAACTTCTTCCTGGCTTCCCGTATAGAATTCGATACTCTGTACATTGATCATGTTGTCCACCCTGTCATCTGATATTTTAATAGATACTCTCGGCCCTAACATCTGCCGCTCAGTATAAATATATGAGATGGAAGAATGCTTGTCAACTTCTAAAGCAGAGAATGAATCACCCCATATCCGCATGAAAAAAACAATAACAAACGCTGTACAATCTTCACTTACATTGCACAGCGCTTATCATTCATTATTCAGTTTTGTTCATTTATTTCTTACGGTTCTTGAAATAATCGTCATGTACCTGCCTGATCACTCCGCTCAATGCAAACAATGCCAGGATATTCGGGATAACCATCAGGGAGTTGAAAGTATCCTGCATAGTCCACACAAGCTCAACCTCTGCAAGTGAACCAAGGAATACACATACTGCAACGATTACGGAATAGACCTTAACAGCCTTTGATCCGAATAAGTATTTGATATTGGCCTGGCCAAAGAAATACCATCCAAGGATCGTTGAGAATGCGAAGAAGAACATACAGACCGCAATAAATATGTCTCCTCCCTTGCCATACAGTGTAGAGAACGCATACTGGCTAAGCTCTGCTCCTGTCTTCCCTGTAGGAATCGAATGTGTCGTAATGATTACAAGTGCAGTAAGATTCAGGATAACAAATGTATCAATAAATACACCGATCATCGCTACAAAGCCCTGCTCTACCGGATGATTCACCTTGGCAACCGCATGTGCGTGAGGTGTAGAACCCATACCAGCTTCATTGGAGAACAATCCACGTGCAACACCCTTTGTAAGAGCGAGCTTAATGGTAGCGCCTGCTGCACCGCCGACGATAGAAGATGGTGCGAATGCTCCCACAACGATCGCATGGAACGCATATGGAATCTCCTTAACGTTCACAATAATAACGATCAAAGAACCAACTATGTAGAAAGCTGCCATGATTGGAACGATCAGCTCTGTGATCTTCGCAATACGTCCGGTACCGCCTAAGAATACGAACAGTGCAAGCACTGCAAGGATAAGACCCATGATCCACTGCGGTAATCCAAATGCAGTATTGAACGCTGCCGCGATGGAGTTGGACTGTACGGCATTACCCATGAAACCAAGCGCCAAGGTAATCAAAACAGCGAAGATACCTGCCAATACCTTACCAAAAGTACCTGAAAAAGCTGCACGGATGTAATATACCGGACCGCCTGTTACTTCGCCGTCATCGCCGACCTTCTTATACTTCTGTGCCATGATCGCCTCGGCATAGATCGTAGCCATTCCAAGGAATGCCGCGATCCACATCCAGAAGATCGCTCCCGGACCGCCGATCGCAAGAGCTGTTGCCGCTCCGGCAATGTTACCGGTACCTACCTGAGCCGCGATCGCTGTCGCAAGAGCCTGAAAAGAAGACATACCGTCCGCTCCCGCCTTATCGCCGCTTTTCTTGAACATCCCGCCGAAAGTCCTGCGCATTCCTTCGCCAAAACCTTTCACCTGGATAAATCCAAGCCTTACCGTGAACCAGATACCGCCGCCAAGAAGTGCAACGATCAGAATGTAGTTTGACAGATAACTGCCTAATGTCGAGAAAATATTATTCAACATCGCTTCCATCACTAAATTCCCCCTTTTTCTATAGATAGATTGAATAGAAGCTATTCATCTTCTCTATCATACCATTAAAAAATGTTTTATTCAATATGCTGTGGTTCTTTTCATGTTTTTTGTCTATATTGTATATATTTTGTGGAATCTTGTCCAAGATGAATAAAAAACCAGGCGAAATCTCTTGATTTTTCGCCTGGTCTCCTGATAACTTTTTCTTATTATTTTTTTAATTGGGCAATTTGCCAAATTTGTAACAAATTCTAACATTTTAAACATGAATCTGCGCCTTCATCCCAAGTACTTCCTGATTCTTTTCAAGCAGCGGACGTATCACCTTCTTAAGATACGCCTCCACCTGAACAGGAGCACGGCCTACATATTTGGCCGGATCCATAGTCTCCTTCAACTCATCAAGAGTAAGATTAAACGCTGCATCCTCTGCGATCAGTTCCAGCAGATTATTGTCAAGACCTTTCTCCTTCACGTTCCTGCCTGCTTCCATGGACAATTCCCGGATCCTCTCATGGAGTTCCTGCCGGTCCCCGCCTGCTTTCACGGCATCCATCATGATATTCTCCGTCGCCATAAACGGCAGCTCAGACATCAGCCTTTTCTCGATCACCTTTGGATAGACCACAAGCCCGTCCACCACATTCAGACACAGATCCAGGATCCCGTCAATGGCTAGAAATCCTTCCGGCACGCTCAGCCGCTTGTTGGCGGAATCATCCAGCGTCCGCTCAAACCACTGAGTCGCGGACGTGACCGCCGGATTCAGCGCATCGATCATTACATATCTGGACAACGACGCGATCCTCTCGCTTCTCATCGGATTCCTCTTATAAGCCATGGCCGAAGAACCGATCTGCGTCTTCTCAAACGGCTCCTCTACCTCTTTCAAATGCTGGAGCAGACGGATATCATTAGAGAACTTGTGGGCGCTGGCAGCAATCCCCGCCAATACGTTCAGCACCCTGGTATCCACCTTCCTGGAATAAGTCTGTCCAGACACCGGATAACAGGTCTCGAATCCCATCTTCTTCGCGATCATCGGATCAATCTGATCGATCTTCTCCTGGTCGCCCTCAAACAATTCAAGAAAGCTTGCCTGAGTGCCGGTAGTGCCTTTGGAACCTAAGAGCTTCAAGGTACTCTTCACATATTCCAGGTCTTCAAGGTCCATGGCGAATTCCTGCATCCAAAGTGTCGCCCGCTTCCCTACGGTCGTAGGCTGTGCAGGCTGAAAATGGGTGAATGCCAGAGTCGGCAGTCCCTTGTACTCATCAGCAAACCCTGCAAGCTCGGCGAGCACATTCACAAGCTTCTTCCTGACGATCTCAAGCGCCTCGGACATCACGATCATATCCGTATTATCTCCAACATAACAGGAGGTCGCGCCAAGGTGGATGATCCCCTTGGCCTTGGGGCACTGCTGCCCGTAGGCATACACATGTGACATCACATCGTGGCGGACAACACGCTCCCTCTCCCTGGCCACCTCGTAATTGATATCCTCCGCGTGTGCTTTCAGCTCTTCGATCTGCTCGTCCGTAATCGGAAGCCCTAACTCCTTCTCCGTCTCCGCAAGCGCGATCCACAACCTTCTCCAGGTCTTGAATTTCTTATCCGGCGAAAAAATATACTGCATCTCCTTGCTGGCATAACGCTCAGAAAGAGGACTTTGGTATTTATCGTAGCTCATGTTTCTATTCTCCTTTTCTATTAATATTACCTCGCCAAGTGCTCTACTCAAATGCCTGGGATACATCCTTTCCCGGAACTTCCATGGGGTACCGCCCAGTAAAGCATGCATCGCAGTAGGCGAGCCCGTCCACCATGCTCCTAAGCTTCCCGATCTCCATATATCCCAGGGAATCTGCCCCAATCAGCTCCCGGATCTGCTCTGTGGTGTGGGAATGTGCGATCAGCTGCTCATTGGAAGGCACATCCGTTCCGAAATAACATGGATATAAGAACGGCGGTGAGCTGATCCTTACATGAACCTCCGTGGCTCCTGCCTTCTTCAGCATCTTGATGATATTGGCACAGGTCGTTCCCCGCACGATAGAATCGTCCACCATGACGATCCTCTTGCCCCTCACCACTTCCTCGATCACATTGAGCTTGATCTTGACACTGCTCTCCCGCTGGCTCTGCTTAGGCTTGATGAAGGTCCGGCCTACATAGCTGTTCTTGTGGAACGCCATCCCGTAAGGGATCCCCGACTGCTCGGAATATCCCTTTGCCGCAACCAGCCCCGAATCCGGCACGCCGACCACCAGGTCCGCCTCCACCGGATAAGACTCTGCCAGGGCCTTTCCCGCAGTGATCCTCGCATGATAGACGTTGACCCCGTCCAGGGTGCTGTCCGTTCTCGCGAAATAAATATACTCAAATATACACCTTGCCTGACGCACCGGATCGACCGCCATAGACAGATCCGATTCCATGCCGTCTCTGGTGAAGCTTACGACCTCGCCGGGAAGGACGTCTCTGACAAACTCTCCGTCTACCGCCGCAACGGCGCAGCTCTCCGACGCCAGGAAATATGTATTCTCGCGTCTCCCGATGCACAGCGGTTTCAGTCCGTGGGGATCTCTCACCCCGATCATCTTCCTTGGCGAACCGATCACCAGCGCGTAGCCGCCCTTGATCTTCTTCATGGCACGCTTGACCGCATCTTCCACCTTCTTCACGTTCAGGCGTTCTCTCGCAATGTGATAAGCGATCACCTCCGAATCAATGGTCGTCTGAAAGATCGCACCGGTGTACTCCAGTTCATGCCGAAGCTCCACCGCATTGGTGATATTCCCATTGTGGGCGATCGCAAGGGTTCCCTTGACATAATTCAGGACCAGCGGCATGGCATTCTCCGCCCTGGTGCCTCCCGCCGTCGAATACCGTACATGTCCGACTCCCAGATTCCCTCTCAGTTCATTAAGATTCTCTTCATCAAATACTTCATTGACCAGTCCCAGGCCTTTTCTGGAATGCACCTTTCTCTCACCGAAGGTATCCGTCACCGCGATCCCGCAGCTCTCCTGTCCCCGGTGCTGTAACGCAAAAAGCCCATAGTATACGGATGGGGCAACATCGCCTCCGTCCATATCATAGGCTCCAAAAACACCGCATTCCTCTCCTACACCTGTCATACGTCTCTCTAAATTGCTCATGAATGCTGACTCCTTTACCCCGTAATGTTAGCATACGGCTTAACTCTTGTCAATCCTGCGGTATTCCTTTTTCCATTGTTCAAACTGTTCGTCCGGTATATTCATATCAATTCCCCGCTGGATCTCACGAATCTCCTCCTTCATTGCCGAGTCCATACTGAGAAATACCGAATTCCCCGACAGCATCTTCACATACTGATCCTGGGGCAGCGCCTTATAACAGCAATACAGATAGGTCCGAAGGAGCTCCATATCCCCGCAGATCCGGTACGCTTCCAGATATACCTTCGCCGCCTCTTCATACAGGAATCTGCTTCCATAGGCGGCTCCAAGGCTCGCATAGACCCTTCCGTAGAAGATCTTGCTGATGGAATTATCCCATTCCCGGTTGATGATGGACTGGTAAACCAGGATCGCCGTCTCATACTCGCCGCTTTTCTGCAGGCTGTCCGCCTTATACTTCATCCGCTCCACGTCTTTTAAGTTCTGCAGATGCTCCAGAATCCCCTGGATCTTATTGATGTCCCCGGTGGCATAGATGGTAGACTCCCGAAGGATCGTCAGCACAAACTGCTCCATCGTACAATTCTGTCTCAGTTCCTCCCTGAGCCGCTCCGCAAGCTTCGGCAGTTCCAATTCCCTGTCGATCCAGTTGCAGAGCTGTCTGTTCACCATCGTGTAGTCGATCAGATAGAGATTATTGCAGATATAATAGCACAGCTCCTCGATCGTATAGATCCGCATATGAATCCTGGCTATCTCATAGGGCTGTCTTGCCCGCTTGTTATGACATAGAATTAAACTGCCCATTGATTCCTCCTAAATGTATGGTCTTCTCCACCTGAAATCCCGTGGACGGGAAGAATTCTCCGAATCCCACATCCTTGAACGACAGTATGCAGGTCCTCTCATCCATGAACAGCACCTCGATCTGGATTCTGAGAGAATAATCCCGCCGGTCCGGAAGTCCTTCCAGGGAAACCGTCTCCACCTGAAGCTCTTCTCCCGCAAGCGTCTCCACATGAATCTCAATATCCGAAGTATCCTCAAGGATCACCTCCCACTGACCGTCCGCTTCATACCAGTGCGTTCCCCACGACACGATGGGATACCAGCCTTCCTGGCCGTTCACCCGCATCCTGAGGCAGATCCGCTCCGTCATCTTTGTCTCATCCAGATAGATGGGGCTGTCATGATAGTCCAGGCACCGCCGCATAGACGTATAGCAGGCGCCCCTGCTGTAGAGGTTATTGCCGATAAATGCCCTTCTCCCGTTACACAGCACCTTCAGAGAATCCGGATACCAGTTCTTCTCAAACCCTTCTCCCGTCAGATATACAGAAGATACCACCTTCTTCTCAAATACACTCTGGATAAATGTCTTAAACCGGTGGTCCGCAGCCTTCACCTTGCTCTTGATCTTGTCCGCGTCCTTGTTGAGAAGCGAATAGATCGCAGCCAGCTCATTCATCCGGGCATTCGCAACCTCCTCGACCGTCACGAACGACTCCCGCTCCTTCACACCGATGGCGTTCAGCCTCCTGAGCATATATGCCCGTATCTCCTGGGCATCACAGTAGAACAGGGCCGACTCGTACTGCCACAGCTCTTTGGGCTGATAGAACATGTACTGGCAGAAGCTCTCCTTATAATCCTGGACGCACACACACTCTTTGGGCACTCCAAGACGCTGCCCGATTCCCTTGAGCATCTTGGACATATCAATATTGGTAAACGGCACAGAGAACGTGATAAAGGCAATGTCTTCAAACTCCTCAAGAGTCATCTTGATGAACTTGGCAAGCAGCCAGACCGCATCGCGCTTCTTAGAGCCGAACTTCACCTTCTCCTGACGCACCGCCCGCTCGAACAGATTATTCACCGTGATCCCTTCCTGCAGCGCGGCCATCTTCTTCGCCTCCACGCCGTAGACCCACCGTTCATTGCAATAGCCAAGCATCAGAGGAATCTGATAATTGTCCGCCGCAGTCTCCAATGTCTCGGGTTCTTCCTTTGTCTCGTCGTAAAAACTGATCTGACAGTTCTTCTCATTCAAGTCATATCCCAGAATCCTGCCCTTCTTCATTATCATCCCCTCCTCTCGTCTGATATGTCACCCTAATAGTAACAGTTCAGATACCTTCACTGTTACCTCTAATATACCTTGAACAGCCGCTTGGCCATGATCTCCTCTTCCTTATACGCCATCATCGCCTGACGTCTTGTCACCGGCGCCATATCCGTCATACTGTTGAGTCTTCCGAACTTGCCCGAATCCGCGATCTCCCTCTCATTCTTCAAGATCTCTTTCTCCGTGATGATATCCTCTTTCCCTCTGGTCTCTATAAAATAATAATTGATCGATTCATCACTGTACAGCACGAACTGCCTTACATACAGGTTCTCATAGACCGGCATCATAACCTCGCTCTGGTATCCCAACTCATCCCGCGTCCCGTGCTTAATCTTATAGTATAGCGTGACCCGGCTGCCCGGCTTCGCCTGATAGGAAACCATCAGCTTGTCATACAACTGCAGCTCCCTGAGCCATTCTTCCTTGTATTTCAGATAGTAGGGGAAGACAATCTGCTTCTCGCACATCTCCCGAAGCACCTGATGGAGCACCACCTCAAGAGCCGCCGTATAATCATGGGAAGAGAAATATTTCAGAAGGGCGATCTTACAGATATCCGGCAATTCCTCCTTCTCGTCGCATTCATTTGCAATAATATCGAATACGCTTGACTCCAGTTCCCTGCCGTACACCACATATTCCCTGGAGGTGTAGGCAAGATATGCCTGTTTCAGACGGAAATAGACATTATCCGACAGATAATAATCCTCGAAGATCGGCTCTTCCTTAAACAGATTCTCAGAGAAGAGCATCTGCGTGATAATACGTTCGCCGATCTTGTACGACGGAATCCCATACTCCTTAAGTACCTTCCACAGTTCCTTCATATTATCCGTAGGACCGCAATAATAATTGGCAAGATACATCAGGGTTACCTTGTCATACTGCTGCCGCTTGAACATCTCGAAGCTCAGATAACTGAGAAAATCATCCTCCTCATAATTATCGTCACGGATCTTCCTGCTGCAGATACGGAATACTTCTTTCTCGTCGAACGCACCGATCCCCTTCTCCATAAGGCCTTCTAAGGTCGGCGCTTCTTTTTCATTCTCCTGCTCCCACACGCCGGTCGTCGCCGCATACTTGCGGCACATCTCGATAAAACGCGGCTCATAGAATAGTCGTTTCGTCTCATACACGATGGAATCAGTATAGTGGCGGCCCTCCACAGACTCCCATACAACCCTGGACTCCTTATCATAGAGATGGATCACCGTCTCTTCTTCCCCGTTATAGGGAATCCTCTGACGGATCTCGCCGTCTTTCTCGATCACCAGCACGCATTTCATATTCGGAACCTTAGTCGAGATCGTATAGGAATAACAGATGTCACGCATGGCCTCCATACGCTCCGCCGTCATCTCCTCCGGCTGGCAGAACCTCTTATAGAGAATCCGCAGGGATTCCGTAATATGCCGTTTCAGAAGCTGATCCCAGGTAAATACTACCATCTGTTCCCTGTAGCCCAGGTACAGATCCCCCGCCTGTTCCTCATAGGTTACCAGATTCGCATATAAGAATGCCGCTTTCTTATAATCCAGTGAATTACCGTGCATGAAATACAAAAGAATCACCTTGGGAAGCGGACCCTTGGCGCTGTCCTCATCCACCGTCATCATATAATATTCGTAGAGCTGCGCGATCCGGAGCTCCGAATCCACAGCCTTCTTGTACCATGTAAAATACCGCTTCTGCGTCTTGTTCCCCCGAATCAGCAGCGTACAGATCGTATTCAGGATCATCGTCTCATCATACATCTTATAGATCCGTTCTAGGATCCTGAACATCATATCACTGTAGCGCTTCTGCTGGCTGGCAAAATTCGCCACATACAGCGCCAGTTCCTTGGTCATCAGCCGGTACTTGGACGCAAAATTAAGCACCTGCATCTCAAATGCGCCTAATTTCTTCAGAAGCGACGGCCTGTCCTGATAACACAGATAGGCCTCCAGATAGAATAAAACGCCGTGCATCTCATACTGATACTGCTGCTCCAAAAGCTCGATCCGCTTATAGGAAGTCTTATATCTGGGATCCAGATCCAACAGCATACTGAGCAGAAGCCAGGAATCCTGGTGACGCATGTAAGTCTTGCCCACCTCATCCAGAACACGCTCCGCATGGCTTCCCTTTCCCCTGACCAGCGCCGTAAGATACAGATAGTAACAGTTGGTCAGCGGATCCTTGCCGATGGCAAACCGGTTATAATTATAATTCTCAAGGATCCATTTGGCTTCCTCTGCTTTATTGCCCACAAGGTAGACATGCGCCTGCATCAACTGGTACATCTCGCTCTGCGGCTCCAGCTTCCGAAGCTGTATCATCTTCTCCACCGCACTCTCCACCCAATTGCCAAGCTCGATCCTTCCCGCCGTATATCCGATGTATTCCTTCAATATCTGGGCGAGCAGAAGCTCCGGTTCATGATGATTCTCATTATACTCCTGATTCTGCAGAACCTCAACCTCATAGGTCAGCGTCTCATAGGGCGTGATAAAACGCAACGCACCATAATTACGGCCTCCGTGAAGACGGTCCGGCCGCACCACATATTCGATCTCATGGGCGTTGCCCACGAAATCATCCGTGCTGATCTCCGGGCGCAGCACGCGGATAAATTCACCCTCCGCCTCTATCCTAATGGGCATATAGCCCCAGGTATTCTTCACGATGGTAAGCGTCCCCTTCGTAGGTTCCGAGATATCCTCGAACAGCATCCCTTCGCCGGGAAGAGTCAGGAAGATACACTCCTTCTGCTTGATCCCTACCAGAAATTCTTCCATAGACTGGTCTCCGAGAGACCATTTTCTCATATTGTCATACAGATAGAAGATACGCTCATTCTCGTATTTCAAGATCTCGTAGAATTCCCTGGCCCGAAACAACCTTCCGGCCTCTGAGAAATCCTTGATTGCAAGCTTGCGGAAATCATCGGTACTCTGCACCTTGCCATAAGAGGTCATAACGTAAGGCTTCTCGATGATGGCAGTTACGGACAGCTCGTATTCCCCTCCGCTGCATACCACCATAAAGCGGCCCTCCTCCACATGACCAGGACGCAGACCCTTGCCGTCGTATGTGAACTCAACCTTCGAGGGATTCCCGTCAAACCCCGGATTCTTAAAATGAACACGAAAAGAAGACGAGTATATCAATCCTCGTATTCTTCTCCCGTTGCCCGCTCTGATTGTAAAACTCCCCCGATATACTTCCCCTTCTCCGATAATGAGCACAAGATTCGTCTCATCAAATATGACATCAGGTTGTGATAACTGAAAATCTCCTTTGGAAAATTTCTGGATTTTATTTTTCAAGTCTGACACCTGCTTCTTTCGTTACTTTTCCTTATAGAATTATAGCATTGTTTGATCGTGAATGGCAATGCCTATTTCCTACTTCTTTAAAATCAGTGCTACGAAAGTCAAGTCTTCAGCCCCAGTGTTCTTGATTCCATGTCCATCGCCGTCCTTGCAGAAGAAGACATCCCCCGCTGCCGCCGGCAGGGCTTTACCATTGTCATCATACATTCCGTTTCCGCTCAGGATATAATAAGTCTCCGTCTCTCCATGATGCTCATGGTGCCCTAACTCGCAGTTCGGCGGCAGCGTTACCTTGCTGAACATCTTACAATGCTCTCCTAACTCTTCCTGGTTAAGCAATCCCTCCTTCATGATAAAGCCTGCGCCGCCGTTCACATGCTCCACCTTCACAACTTCCCGTTCTCCTGCTCTCGTCATGTTTCTCTCCTCCTGAATAATTGTTAGAATATTCTTTTATATTAACACATTTCATAAAGCAGGTACAGAATATTTTTCATTTGGAGATATCCGTTAATCAATTCACAATCTTGTAATATTCTCTTGCCGTCAGCGAGAACACCACTCCATAGAACACCGCGAACGCTGCCACCGTCACCACTGTACAGACAAGGAACAATGGTACATTCACCAGGTTCAGCACCGCCAGAAGCTTCGTGATCACACCAAACGCCACCGCGATATGGATGACCGCCGCAAGAAGGGGAAGGAAAAATACGATCAGCACCTGACTCCTGATAGAGCTTCGGACTTCACGCTTGCTCATACCCACTTTCTGCATGATCTGATACCGCTCTCTGTCATCATACCCTTCGGAAATCTGTTTGTAATACATAATCAGCACCGTCGCCATCAGGAACAATGCCCCCAGATAGATACCGATGAACAACAGACCGCCGTACAGGTAATAGAATTCCTCCCTGCTAAGCTCCTTGCCCTCACAGAATCCGGCGGGAATCTCTTCCTCAACCCTGGACTTGATATTCTGCATTGCACTCAAGGCCGCCTTTTCTTCTCCCTCCAGATCAAAAGCTACCCTGTAATTGGGCGTCGACATCTGCGCCACCCAGTCTTCCTGCATTCCGCTGCCTTCGTATACCTGCCGCAGCATCTCCTGGATCTGCTCTTCGTCAGCAACGATAAAGTAATACCCTTCTACCAGAGCCTCTGCATCCTTAGGTGCAATCTTCAAGTTCCCAAGTTCCTTCACGATGCGGTAGGTTTTGTTTCCGAGCCTTACGGAATCTCTGCCCCAGTCTTCACCGGTGCAGTATACATATGCCTCATCCGGCGCAAGAGTCTCCCTGACACCTTCCATCTGATTATAATCCTCTAAGGGGATCAGGTCGACATCCACAACATCATCAGCCTGATAATTGCCGAACTGCTGTAATGTGAATCCATCCTCTTCCTTAAGCGCCACGAATCCCCCATTATGATACCTCATCACAGAGCTCGCCGTAACACCTGCCTTCACAAGCTCTTCGTCAACAATCACATCCAAGGCCTGATCCGCTTCCGCTGAAGAGATATTCGTCTTCGCTTCGAATTCCTGAGGAAATCTATTCTTCAATATATCCTCCATCCCAACATAGAGAGAGATCGTCGTAGAGATCATCACCAGCACCATGGTACTCAAGATACAGATATTCGCAAGTCCCACCGCATTCTGCTTCATCCTGTAGATCATGCCCGATACCGCACTGAAATGCTTCGTCTGATAATAGAATTTCTTATTCTTTCTAAGCATCTTAAGAAGCGCCACACTCCCCGCAATAAAGAGCGCATAGGTACCAAGGATCACGCAGATCACCGCCACGAAGAAGCTCTGTATCGCAGCCAGCGGCCGATCCGTCGTTACTGCAATAAAGTACCCTGTGCCAAGCAACAGAACTCCCGCCAAAGTCAGAAGCCATTTGGTCTTAGGCTCCTTCTCCCCCTGATTCCCGCCGCGAAGCAACTCCACCGGATTGGAAACCTTAATCTGGAACAGGTTAAACACCAGCGTCATCAGGAAGATCACCACAAACAAAATCAAAGTATACCGAATGCTCTCCCCTGATATCTCAAAATCCATCCTCACATCATAGTGCAGGATCTTAAGCAGCACCAGATACATGAATTTGCTGAAAATGATCCCGAAGACCAGTCCGGCTCCGATACTCGCCGCGGCCGTAACCACAGTCTCAACTGCAAGCATCTGCGCGATATGTCTCTTCCCCATACCAAGGATATTGTAGACGCCGATCTCCTTCTTCCTGCGCTTGATCAGGAAGCTGTTTGTGTAGAACAGGAAGATCACTGCAAATATCATGATAACTCCTACCGCACACGTCAGGACCGATTGCAGGCTTGGGTCAACGATACTGTCGTTTCTTGACAGCGCATCCATGATATAATACATCATCACCGTCAGGATTGATGTGAGGATATAAGGAACATAAGTCTTCCGGTTATTCTTTAGATTCGTCAACGCAAGCTTTCCATAAATAGCGCTACTCATCCCTGTCACCTCCCGTCGCCAGTACCGTCAGTGTATCGGATATCTTCTGATACATCTGCTCATTGGTAAGGTTTCCGCGGTATAACTGATGAAATACTTCGCCGTCTTTGATAAAAAGCACCCGGTTTGCGCTGCTTGCTGCCTTCACACTGTGAGTAACCATGAGGATCGTCTGTCCCTCCCCGTTGATCGCCGTAAACATCCGAAGCAGCCCGTCAGCAGCCCTTGAGTCAAGCGCCCCGGTAGGTTCATCCGCCAGAATAAGCTGCGGTTTCGTGATCAGCGCTCTTGCGACCGCCGCTCTCTGCTTCTGTCCCCCGGACACCTCATACGGGAACTTCTCAAGGATCTCCGCGATTCCAAGCATCTGCGCAATCGGCTCAAGCCTCCTCGACATCTCCTCATACTTTTTCCCGGAAAGTACCAGCGGAAGGAAGATATTATCCTTAAGAGAAAACGTATCCAGAAGATTAAAGTCCTGAAACACGAACCCAAGATTCTGCCGGCGGAATGCCGCGATCTCTTTCTCCTTCACGCTGCCCAGATCATTCCCCTTCAGATAGACCTTTCCGCCGGTGGGCTTATCAAGCGCCGCCAAGATATTCAAAAGAGTTGTCTTGCCTGATCCGGATTCCCCCATGATCGCCACGTATTCCTTTGGCTCAACTGAGAAATTCACGTCCTTAAGCGCCTCCACCTGATTGCCGCCGAATCTGGTCGTATATATCTTTTTTACATTTTTCACTTCTAACAATGCCATAAGTTTCCCGTCCTTTCAAATTGATGTCTTCTTGATTACATGCTTATTATAGAAAATGTGTCATCATCCTGCCATCGATTTAGATTGCATTTTCGGTCTGGAAACTTACATTTTCGTAAGAAAGGACGAATCCCGAAGTCACTCATGCCTCATTGATTTTCTCTCAAACGACAGGTACACCTTCGTTCCCTTTCCGGCTTCGGACTCGATCCAGATCTTATGCATGAGCTTATCCATCACCGATTTGCACAGGTACAGACCGATCCCCGTCGATTTCTTATCCGTACGGCCATTATAGCCTGTAAATCCCTTCTCGAATACCCGCGGCAGATCCTCCGGCCAGATCCCGATTCCGGTATCTTCTATGACAAGGCAGGCTTCCTCCATATAGATAGAGATCTTTCCGCTCGGCGTATATTTTAATGCATTGGACAGAATCTGTTCGATCGCGAAAACCGTCCACTTCTCATCCGTCAGAACCTTTGTCTCAACCGCCGTATATTCAAGCCGGATCTTCCTGAGGATAAACATCTGCGAATACTTGCGCACCGCCTGCCTGATGATGGAATCCAGAGAGCAGATATCAAAAGACAGATCCGATGACATCCCTTCCATCCTGAGATAGGTGAGAACCATCTCCACATACTGCTCGATCTTAAAAAGCTCCAGCTTCATCTCCTTCCCGCACTGCTGCACAGACATCTGATATCCTGTATTCATCCCGGCGCCGTCCTCTCCCGTCCGCTCTTCCTCGTGAAATCTGCCCTCCTCAAATGCCTGCAGCAGTACATGCATGGCAGCAATAGGGGTCTTGATCTGATGCACCCACATACTGTAGTAATCCACCATCTCTTTCCTGACGATCCGGTCCGCCGACTCAAGCTCCCTCTTCGCCTCATACAGCTTCGTGACGATCCGCTGGTAATCCTCCTCAACCAGTGTCGCCGCTTCAGGCATGCCGTCAATATCCGACTCAAACATCCATTCTACTTCAAGCAATTCCCTGTGACGCCTTACGTACCGCACATAATCCAGACCGCCGAGTACCAGAAGCCAAACCGCAGACAGTAAAAAGGCATACTGGACTGCATCCATAGAGACGTCATACAAGTATGAAACTGCCGCAAACACTCCCGCGAACACGGCATACATCCCGGCCTCCCTCTTCCGTTCTCTCAAAAAAGCAATTGCAATCTTCATTCACCGCACTCCTTACCGCTCTACCATATATCCGATCCCCTTCTTGGTACGGATCATCTGCTCCAATCCTATCTGCTCCAATTTCTTACGAAGTCTTGCAATATTGACTGTCAGTGTATTGTCGTCAATGAATTCATCACTCTCCCAGAGCCTTGTGATAATACTGTCCCTGGACACGATCCTGCCTTCATTCTCCAGAAGCATCTGAAGGATCCGGAATTCATTCTTGGTAAGGTCCAGCTTCTTATCATTATTGACCAGAGTGGCGTCATTCAGATTCAGGACGGCTCCGTGATACTCCATCACATTCATTGTTCCCTGGAAGGAATAGGATCTCCTTAAGATCGCCTGCACCTTCGCCGTCACAACATTTAAGTCAAAGGGCTTCTCGATAAATTCATCCCCTCCCATGTTCATTGCCATGACGATATTCATATTGTCGTTGGCCGAAGACAGGAATATGATCGGTACCTCCGACACCTTCCTGATCTCCTGGCACCAATGAAACCCGTTAAAAAACGGAAGCATAATATCCAGAAGAACAAGCTGCGGGTCAAATTCAGCAAATGATCCCAGTATATTCTTAAAATCCTCCACGCACCTTGTCTCATAATCCCATCTCTCAAGATGGGCTGCAAGGGCATGGGCAATCGTCGCGTCGTCTTCTACGATCATAATCTTGTACATCTTCTCCACTCCTCTTCATATCGTTTCTATACGGCAAAAACCGCTCTCTAACAGACAGGCGGATAAGGAATCCCTTATCCGCCTGTTCTTGTTCTTCATTCTTATTCGCCAAGCCCATCCACGATAGCATCTACCATTGCTTTCAATGCTTCTTCTTCATCCTCGCCTTCGCAGATCAACTCGATCTCGTCTCCCTTCTTAATGCAGGCGCCAAGAACGCTCAAAACGCTCTTCGCATTGGCGATCGTATCATCATATTCAAATGTCACCTTGCACTTGAAGCTGCTGGCCGTATTACAGAAAATACCTGCGGGTCTCAGATGCAATCCAGTCGGGTTCATAATCGTAACTCGTTGTCTAACCATAATCTCCTCCGTTTATTCTTCTTGCTCATCCTCTGACTTCTTCTCCAGTATGATATTCACACTCACATTGTTCACCAGAGAACACCCTTCCGGCAGTTCAACTGCCACCGGTACCGTATAAGTTCCCGGAGCCTCATAGTTCTTCAAATCAATACTTACTTTCCTGGCAGTTGAAAATACTGCCAATGTCTCCGCAGGCCCCCTGATCTGGAGTTCCAGATCAACCGTCGTCCCATAGCTGATCTCTAGCTCCTCCGATAAATTATTCACTGTTATGGCGCCGGTTGACACTTCGAAATTCCGCACTCCCGGCTGTTCGATCTGAATCGTCACGATCACACTTTCCGCAGTCCCTTCCACAAGCGTTACGCCTTCCGGAAGATATGGCGCTATCTCAACCATCTGCTCCGTCCGCTCAGTCAGATTCTCAAGCTTCAGTTCTTCCGCTGGTATCTTAATCTCATCTAACTCCGCCAATGCAGATTCCTCTCCCGTGACACTAACCTCCCGCGGCTCCACGGAAACCGAACTGACCTTATAGCCTTTCGCCGCTGTTATCATTGAAGTATCCAGCTTCACAGGCACATTCTCGATCTGATACAGCTTCACTTCTACACTCACGCCTTCCTTCCCCAGGTTATTGGCCAGAAGTGTCTGATCGATCACATTATTATTCCTGTCATACAGCGTCAGCCTTGCCTCTATATCCGCGTCCTCCGAAAGCCCTGATACATCTGCTTCCGCCACAACCCTGCTGATACTGTCAATCACAGACTTCGGACCGCGCAGCGTGACCTTCTCGGGATTCGCATTCAACTCTCCCAGGACATAACCCTCTCTTACAGTACCTATGGTCGTTGGCGTGATCGGAAAATTATTCTTCGCCTCATCTTCAATCTTAACCTGAAGATTGCCCGGCGTAGTATAAGCCTTCTCATACCTGTATCCGGGAATAGATACGTCGATCGGGATCTGCGTGCCAAGACTCAGTTCCTTCATATCAGCGATAGCCACTATATCTTCCTGCTTGATCCTGTTCAGCACAGACCGATTCGCACGGACTGTCACGTTCACTACCTGAGTATTATCCACAATCTGATAGGTCCTGTTTGTTGTCGTCACGATCTCTTCATTGATCACAGTTACCGAAACGCCAGTATAAGAGTTCTCTGCGATCGGATCATCTATATTCACCACTACAAGCCACATAAAGACTGCGGTAAAGAAGGCCAATACCTTAAGACCCAGATTAGCTGTCAGTCTTCTTCTCATTCTTACGCCTTCCTTTCCACAATGCTGTCAGCTTATTGACTTCTACTCTCCGCTCCTGAATACTTGCCAGCTTCTCTCTCAGTTCCTTCTCGTTGATATTCCGATAGAGGAATCCTCCCTGTGCCACAGAAACCGCTCCTGTCTCTTCTGACACCACGATGATCAATGCATCGCTCACCTCACTCATGCCAAGCGCAGCGCGATGCCTGGTGCCAAGGGATTTGCTGATCCTCATATTATCGGACAACGGCAAATAACAGGTCGCCGATACGATCCTGTCACCCCGCACAATGATAGCTCCGTCATGCAGCGGAGTATTGTGCTCAAATATATTGATCAAAACCTGGCTGGAAACCAGACAATCCATCTGGATCCCTGTACTCTCATATTCGGTCAGGCGTATCGCCTGTTCGACAACGATCAATGCACCCGTTTTGACCTTGCCCATGGCGTAAGCCGCATCGATCATACTCTCTCTGGTCTCTTCACTGAAACGTGCCCTCTCCTTGTTCGCTTCAAATGGTACCATCGAAGAAAGAAACTGCTTCTCACCAAGCTTCTCCAAAGCCCTTCGAAGCTCTGGCTGGAATACCACAATCGCGATCGTCGCCATGACCGTAACGGAATTCCTGGCAATAAACAGTATGGTATGCATCTTAAATACAGCGGCTAACAGAATGAACACAGCGAGTACGATCATCCCCTTTAACAGCATCCAGGCCTTCGTATTCTTGATCCACATCATAACTTGATAAATCAACACCGCAAGAATCAAGACTTCCACTATATCCGTGATCTTAATCTCAGGAAAATACCAGTTGGGAATATACTGATCCACAATCCTGCTGATCTGCTGCTCCATTCCTTCACCTCCTTCTCAGCTTATATAAATCATTCTGCTCAATCCGGTACATCTGAATTAATACAATGATGTACTAGTTCCTCAGATCCAGATCCTTCCTAAGGCTCTGCGTCAGAAGCATCTTATCCACTTCCCGCATATCATGCTTCTTAACCGACTGCCCCTTCCTTGGCACCGGCCGCTTACCGTCCTTACGGATCCCCCGTGCGCCGGAATTCTTCCTGACAGACTCCGTATCTATGATCTCTGTCTCCTGCCTCTCGTTGATCCGCTTCACAGTCTTCTCCGGTCTTGCAACCGACAGCTTCGGGACCGCCTTCACATAATAATAGTATTCATCATCTTCAAACTGCAGATTCTCGCTTCTTGAATAATCCACAGAGAAGAAAAATATCTCCAGAATCAGTCCTGTCACAATACATGCGACACTTCCTCCGATCAGCATCCCGTAAGACGTGTGCACTCCCAATGCCATATTGCCTGCAACGATTACGATCATATTCACGATCGTCCCTATCACGATGGCAATCTCCCACGCATGATCCATGGACGCACGCCTGAATGCAAATACTACAAAAAAGCAGATAACAAACGCGGCGATGATCACCCACAATTCCTTGTTCTGAAACACCTTGCTGACATAGTCCGTCGACTGTGAAAGCATGGTCTTGACACCGGAGCCCTCCACATTGGCAGCCGCCTTCTTCACATATTCCATCATGTAGAAGACAATCGTCCCGCAGATCACTGCCACCAGACTTCCCGGCGCCGCCACAAGCCCGCAGATCATCGGAATCACATAGGGAATCTTCAGGAAAAAGGCAAGCGGGGTCAGCAGCACGATCAATGCCTTCTTCGGTGCGAGCCGCAGATAGAAAATATACATGATCAGAAAAAGAACCGCCGTCATCGCAAGTATCCCCAAAGATACGGAATACATATGGGCCAGAACCAGCGCCGTCGCCATCACTACGGTCACTGACAGCGGAAGAAAGGTACAGATGACCGCAAGTCCCAGCGATACCACCGGGGACGCTGCCGCCTTCATGAAACCTATATTCCGATTGATCACCATAAATGTAGCAGCCGCTAATATGAATTGAAGTATCTTGTCGTATACTTTTGAATTCCTGGCATATAATTCCTCTAATCGTCCACGAAGTACGTATATACTGTCCATCTATTTGTTCTCCTTTTCATACATCTTAAGCAGCCGTGTAAGGTCGTGGTTATACTTCTTCACCCTCTGCCGCGCATCCTTATGCTTCTCATTGTATATATGACTGGTAATGATCGCATATACAATGACCAGAGATATATATCCCAGAACCACCATTCCCGTCAGCATCATGATCAGCGTGTTCGACATATTACTCAGCAATTCATCCAGCCAGATCAACACCAGTATACCTACAAGGCAGAGATACCCGATCGTAACCCACAGAATAGAGCAGATCGTATGCAGGCTGGAATAGTCTCTGCGATAATACTCGCTGACCTTAAAATCTTCCTTTCCTTCCGTCTGTTCGTAAAAAGCAAGACGAGTCATAACCTCTACTTTTCTCTTATCTAACATAAACCACCTCGAAATGTTATAATAGGTATCCAAACATCATTTTTAGTATAACAAATATCAGTACCCTTGTCCAATACTTATAGTTAAAAAGTAGACTTTTTCGACTCCTTTCTTCTTTAAAACCTCCGAAACAGCATCTATCGTATTGCCTGTCGTATAAATATCATCCACCAGAAGCACGGCCGGCACCGGTTTGAAACTCTCTTTCAACGCAAATGCGTTCCTCAGATTCTTCTTCCTCTCCCGGCGCCCTAACTTTTTCTGAGGATCGGTATAGGCTTTCCGGACAAGACTCTTGTCGTCCACCCGGATCCCAAGCAATCTTCCAAGCCTGCGGCCAAGGATCCCCGCCTGATTATAGCCCCTTTTCCTTCTGCGCCTCTTATGCAGCGGAACCGGTATGATAAGATCCGGCCCCCATCCTCTTATCATATGACCATAAACCCTGGCCCATTCCTCTGCATAAAATTCTCCGTATACTCTCTGATTGTGATATTTGAACTGATAGATAGATGTGCTGACAGGTTCCCTGTGAAGCCACAGGGCACATCCCCGGTCATACCAATGATGCACCCGCATACAATCATAGCAATATTCCTGCTCCTTACGGCGAAGCGGCTTGCCGCACTGCATGCATCTTGGCTCTCTGATCCTTAAGACCTTCGACTGCTGTCTGCATTCCCTGCAGATTCCCTGACTGCTGACTTTGCCGCAAAAAGGACAGGTGTCAGGCCACAGCCAGATACCGATCTTTATATTCATACTGATTATTGGATTCGTTCTGGATGACTTACCGCCGTCTTATCACTTAACGGCCGCCTCCTACTCTAACTCCCGGATCCGTTCGGCAAGACTTGTATTACGCTTCTGTTCATTCGTATTGCGGATCATCTCCTGAAATACTCCGTCGCTCCCCACTAACGTGACACACCGTCTCGCCCTTGTCACTGCCGTATATAAGAGATTCCTGTGATATAACTGCCTTGGTCCCTGCAGCAACGGAATCACTACTGCCGGATACTCGCTTCCCTGGGATTTATGTATGGTGATTGCATAAGCAAGCTCCAATTCCTCTAACAACGCATACGGGTATTTCACCTTACGCTGCTCGTCATACTCTACGGTTACCGTCTCCTCATAGGTATTGATCTCCCTGATGATACCCATATCACCGTTAAAGATCCCCATACCCTTGTCGATCGTCATACCATATCTGGTAGAGATCTCCCACTCCAATTGATAATTATTCTTGATCTGCATGACCTTATCGCCTTCTCTGAACAGACGCTCCCCAATCTCCTTCTCCTTCTTATCCTTCTCCTTCTCCTTCGGATTCAGATATTCCTGGAGAATCCTGTTGAGCCGCTCTACGCCCAGAAGCCCCTTGCGCATGGGAGTCAGAACTTGGATATCATAAGGCGCCGCGTCAACATATTTAGGAAGCTTCTTCTGGATCAGTGTAATTATCACACTGATGACCACATTGGCATCCTGCCGCTTCAGGAAGAAGAAATCCCTGCTCTTATTATCCAGCACCACCTCTTCGCCGCGGTTGATCTTATGCGCATTCACAATAATATCACTCTCACCCGCCTGACGGAATATCTTCTCAAGCTTCACGACAGGGCAAAACTCCGAACTGATAATATCCTTCAGCACGCTTCCCGGCCCTACGCTTGGAAGCTGGTTGCAGTCTCCCACAAGGATCAGGCGCGTTCCGGGAATAACCGCCCGAAGCAGCGCCGACATCAGCGGAAGGTCTACCATAGAAACCTCGTCAATAATGATCACATCCGTCTCCAGAGGATTCTCCTCATTCCTCTGGAAACCATTGACACTGTCTTCCTCCGGATTCCCATTGACCTCTAACAGCCTGTGGATGGTCTGCGCCTCATAGCCCGTAGCTTCCGTCATCCTCTTGGCGGCCCGCCCGGTCGGCGCTGCCAGACGAAAATCCGCGCCCTCGCTCTCGAAGAAATGAATCATCGCATTGATCGTCGTTGTCTTACCTGTTCCCGGTCCTCCCGTCAGCACCATGATCCCATGCTTCAACGCTTCCAGCACAGCAGTCCTCTGCATCTCATCCAGGCAAAGGCCGGCATCCTTCTCTATCGCAAGAAGCCTGTCCTTCATCCTGCCCTCTTCTGCATTGTAATCTACATTCAGGTCATGCAGCATCTTCGCAACATTCATCTCCATATAATAATAGTGCGATGAATACACCCGCATACCGTCAGAAGCCCTCTTCATGACTACCTTCTTCTCTATGGCAAGATCCATCAGATATTTCTCAATATCATGGATCTCAACTCCCAGCAGCTCGCCGGCTCTTCGAAGAAGCGCCTCCTGCCCCAGATACACATGCCCGTCATTCACACTCTGCAGAAGTGTATAGAAGATCCCGCTTCGGATACGATAATCAGAATCGGCATGAATCCCGACTCTGGCCGCAATCTCATCCGCAGTCTTAAACCCGACTCCCGACACATGATCAGCCAGTTGATAAGGATTCTCTTCGATCACCCGATACACATTCTGCCCGTAATGCTGGTAGATCTTTGCCGCAAGGGTTGTAGAAATGCCGTATTTCTGCAGATACAGCATCGCCTGCCGCATATCCCTCTTCTCTTCCACCTGGGCGGATATCTCCCTAGCTTTACGGTCACTGATCCCCTTGATCTCAGCCAGCCTCTCCGGCTCCTCCTCGATGATCCTGAAAGTATCCTCTTTGAACTTCTTCACGATCTTCCCGGCAAGAGCCGCGCCGATGCCTTTGATCGCCCCTGAACCAAGATATCTCTCTATTGATACCAGATCTTCCGGTTCACATACTTCAGATGTCTCCACCTTAAACTGGAGCCCGTACAGCTTGTGGGTCGTATACTCCCCCGTAAGCTTCATCAGGCCCCCTTCTTCGACAAAATGAAACTTGCCCACGCATGTCACTTCACCGTCGTCATTCTTCAGATTGAATACTGTATAACCGTTCTCTTCATTGCGGAATACAATATGTTCAACATATCCCTTTATACTGTCCATCAGAATTCTCTTCGTCCGCTTACCAACTCCACGAACTGACCGGTTCCGATCGCTACTACCTTCATCGGATCCTCGGCAGTCATCGTATTGATCCCCGTCTTCTCCTCTATCAGTTCCTCTAATCCCCGAAGCATAGAACCGCCTCCGGTCAGCATAATCCCCCGGTCCAGAATGTCCGCGGACAGCTCCGGCGGCGTGCGCTCCAGTACGTTGATCACTTCTTCCACAATCTGCCCTGTAGGCTCCCGCAGCGCTTCTTCCGTCTCCAGCGACGTAACGGTCACCGTCTTGGGAAGGCCAGTCACAAGATTGCGCCCTCTTACCTCCAGCGATTCATCCTCAATCAGGGGATACGTCGTCCCGATCTTGATCTTAATGTCCTCTGCCGTCCGCTCCCCAATCAGAAGATTGTGCTTCTTACGCATATAACGGACGATCGCTTCGTCAAAATCATCCCCGGCAATCTTGATCGATGAATTGACCACGGTACCTCCCAGGGAGATCACAGCTATATCAGCGGTACCTCCTCCTATATCTACAATCATATTGCCGCAGGGCTTCGAGATGTCAATTCCGGCGCCTATAGCCGCCGCCACAGGCTCCTCGATCAGATTCACCTCTCTGGCTCCGGCCGCATAGGTTGCCTCTTCCACTGCCTTACGCTCCACCTCTGTCACACCGCTCGGAACACAGATACTAATCCGCGGCTTCTTGAACGTACGCTTCCCCAGTGCTTTCTGTACAAAGTACTTGATCATCTTCTCTGTCACCGTATAATCTGAGATCACTCCCTGACGGAGCGGACGGACCGCCACAATGTTCCCCGGTGTCCTTCCCAACATCAAACGTGCTTCCTCGCCAATGGCTTTTATCGCGTTCGTATCTCTGTCATAAGCAACCACAGACGGTTCCTTCAATATGACGCCTTTTCCTTTCACATAGACCAGGACGCTGGCAGTTCCCAAGTCAATTCCGATATCTACTGACATCTTACTTCCCCTTTCCCTATGCTATCTATATGATTATCATTTGTTGACTTGATGGTGCACGTTCCATTATAATCAACTTTCCTGAAAATGGAAACCCCTTTTTCCTTAAAACTTTGTGAAGGTAGTATTTAAAGTATTATTTACTCAAAACAGCATCAATATACTTCCCTGTATAGGATACCGGATTCTTTGCGATCTCCTCCGGCGTTCCCTTCGCGATCACCGTACCTCCCCGGTCACCTCCCTCCGGGCCGATATCTATGATATAGTCCGCAGTCTTGATCACATCCAGATTATGCTCGATCACGATCACCGTATTCCCGTCAGAAGACAGGCGGCGCAGGATCTCTGTTAATTTGTGGACATCTGCGAAATGCAGCCCCGTCGTTGGTTCGTCCAGAATATAGATTGTCTTGCCGGTACTCCTCTTGCTTAATTCTGTCGCAAGCTTGATCCGCTGCGCTTCTCCGCCGGACAACGTCGTGGAAGGCTGGCCCAATCGGATATAGGAAAGCCCCACATCATACAGCGTCTCCATCTTCCTGCGGATACTCGGTACATTTTCAAAGAAATGCAGCGCCTCCTCCACCGTCATATTCAGCACGTCATAGATGCTCTTCCCTTTGTATTTGACCTCCAGAGTCTCACGGTTATATCGTTTGCCGCCGCAAACCTCACAAGGCACATAGACATCCGGAAGGAAATGCATCTCTATCTTCAAGATTCCGTCGCCGCTGCAGGCTTCGCATCTGCCGCCCTTGACATTGAAGCTGAATCTTCCTTTCTTATAGCCCTTTGCCTTGGCATCCGCTGTCGCCGCAAACAGATCACGGATCAAATCAAACACTCCTGTGTAGGTAGCCGGATTCGATCTCGGCGTACGTCCGATCGGGGACTGATCAATATTGATCACCTTATCTAGCTGCCCGACTCCTTCAATCGCATCATGCTTGCCGGGAATCGTCCTTGCCCGGTTCAATTCTCTTGCCAGACGCTTATACAGGATCTCATTCACAAGAGAACTCTTCCCCGAACCAGACACACCGGTCACACAGGTCATGACTCCAAGCGGGAATTCTACATCTATATTCTTCAGATTATTCTCTCTTGCTCCGATCACCTTAAGCCATCCCGACGGTTTGGCCCGCTCATTAGGAACCGGAATCTTCACCTTCCCGCTTAGGTATGCGCCGGTTATGGAATTCTTATTCTTCATGATCTCCTTCGCATTCCCCTGAGCCACCACTTCTCCGCCGTGCTCGCCCGCTCCCGGCCCGATATCTACAATGTGGTCCGCCTCCAGCATGGTATCCTCATCATGTTCCACCACGATAACCGAATTACCCAGATCACGCAAATGCTTCAAAGTACCAAGCAGCTTATCGTTATCCCTCTGATGAAGCCCGATGCTTGGCTCATCCAGAATATAGGCGACACCCACCAGGCCGGAGCCGATCTGCGTAGCCAGACGGATCCTCTGCGCTTCCCCGCCGGACAGACTCCCTGTTGCCCGCGCCAGCGTAAGATAATCAAGGCCCACATCCATCAAAAACTGTATTCTTGCGTTAATCTCCTTCAAGATCTGTCCGCCGATCAATAGCTGCTGCCGGTTCAGTTCCAGATTCTTCAGAAATTCCTGCAGCCGCTCAATCGACACTGCCGTAAGCTCCGCTATATTCTTATCGCCCACTGTGACCGCAAGAGCTCCCGGCTTCAATCTCTGCCCCTTACATTCATGGCAGGGAGTGATACGCATAAATTCCTCATACTCTGCCTTGGAAGTCTCGGATGACGTCTCTCTGTATCGGCGTTCCACATTGCGGATCAGCCCCTCAAACGCCACATCATAGATGCCTTCTCCCCGCTGCCCTTTGTAATGGACCCGGATCTCCTTACCGCCTGTTCCGTGAAGCAGTACGTCCTGGACCTTCTTCGTATAATTCTTAAAAGGCGTATCTAACGAAAACTTATACTCCTTACTCAGCGCGTCCAGTATCGCATAGGTAAAACTCTTCCTGTCCGTACAGGACTGCCATCCCATCACGGTGATCGCTCCCTCACTGATACTTAAGCTCTTGTCCGGAATGATCAGATCCTCATCGAATTCCATCTTATATCCCAGGCCAAAACATTCCGGACATGCCCCAAACGGATTATTAAAAGAAAAGCTTCTGGGCTCAATCTCTTCTATACTGATGCCGCAGTCCGGACAGGAGAAGCTCTGACTGAAATTAATCGGCTCCCCGTCAATGACATCCACAGTCAAAAGACCCTCTGCCAGACTAAGGACTGTCTCTATAGAATCTGCCAGACGTTGCTCGATCCCTTCTTTCACCATGAGCCGGTCCACAATGATCTCTATATTATGCTTGATATTCTTATCCAGGCTGATCTCCTCCGACAGTTCATAGAGATTGCCGTCTACCCGGGCGCGGACATAGCCGCTCTTCCTGGCACGTTCAAATAACTTGGCATGTGTCCCCTTCCTGCCTCGCACAACCGGCGCAAGAAGCTGGATCTTCGTCCTCTCCGGAAGCTCCATGATCTGATCCACCATCTGGTCTACCGTCTGCTTCTTAATCTCCTTCCCGCACTTGGGGCAATGAGGAATTCCAATCCTGGCATACAGCAGACGGAAATAATCATAGATCTCCGTCACCGTCCCCACCGTAGACCTGGGATTCCGGTTGGTCGACTTCTGGTCGATGGAAATCGCCGGCGAAAGGCCCTCGATACTCTCCACGTCCGGCTTCTCCATCTGTCCTAAGAACTGCCTTGCGTAAGAAGACAAGGATTCCATATATCGTCTCTGCCCTTCCGCATAGATCGTATCAAAAGCCAATGACGACTTTCCCGACCCGCTGAGTCCCGTCAGAACCACCAATTCATCTCTTGGAATGTCGATGTCAATATTCTTCAGATTGTGCTCATTGGCACCCCTTATTCTAATAAATTGTCTGTTGCTCTTTGTCTTTGCCATGATCTGTCCTTCCTGAAATCTATTTATCATTCTAATTAGTCTGCATTCAATAACTTCTTCAGCTCAACCATCTTATCTCTCAATTCTGCCGCCGCCTCGAAATTCAGCTCTGCCGCCGCTTTCTTCATCTGCTTGTTCACATCCTGTATCAACTTCTGAAGCTCTTTTTCGCTCATGGACTCCGGATCCTTCTCCAGCCGGAGCTCCTCTGCCGCAACCTTCTTCGATACAGCGATCAGATCACGCACGCTCTTCTTGATCGTCTGCGGCGTAATGCCATGCTCTTCATTATACTGCATCTGCACTCCGCGCCGTCTCTTCGTCTCCTCGATCGCAAGGCGCATGGAATCAGTAATGGTATCCGCATACATGATCACATGTCCTTCTGCATTACGCGCCGCACGTCCGATCGTCTGGATCAGGGAGGTCTCCGAACGTAGAAATCCTTCCTTGTCCGCATCCAGTATCGCTACCAGCGTAATCTCCGGAATATCTAACCCTTCCCTAAGCAGGTTGATTCCCACAAGTACGTCAAATACGTCCAGACGCATATCCCGGACGATCTCTGTCCGTTCCAGCGTATCAATATCCGAGTGCAGATAGCGTACACGGATCCCTACTTCACGCATATAGTCCGTCAGGTCCTCCGCCATTCGCTTCGTCAGTGTCGTGATCAGGACCTTATTCTTCTTAGCGATCTCCTTATTCACTTCACCCACCAGATCGTCAATCTGACCTTCCACCGGGCGTACCTCAACCTCCGGATCCAATAGTCCGGTCGGCCGGATCACCTGCTCAGCCCTGAGAAGCTCATGCTGCTCCTCATAAGTTCCCGGAGTCGCAGAGACAAACATTACCTGATCTATCTTACTTTCAAACTCTTCAAAATTCAAGGGTCTGTTATCTTTCGCCGACGGAAGGCGGAACCCATATTCTACCAGCGTCGACTTCCTGGACTGGTCGCCGTGGTACATACCCCCGATCTGCGGCACCGTCTTATGGGACTCATCGATCATGATCATAAAATCATCCGGGAAATAATCAATCAGCGTGTGCGGCGGCTGCCCCTGTGCAAGCCCTGTCAAGTGTCTGGAGTAATTCTCGATCCCGGAACAAAAACCCGTCTCCCGCATCATCTCTATATCATAATTCGTCCTCTCAGAGATCCTCTGAGCCTCCAAAAGCTTCCCTTCACCCTTAAAATACTTGATCTGTTCCTCCAGTTCCGCTTCTATCTCTCTGATCGCCCGCTCCAGGCTGTCCTTGGATACCACATAATGAGACGCCGGGAAAATCGCCACATGATTCAGCTCATTCTTGATCTCACCGGTCAAAATATCAATCTCTGTGATTCTGTCTACCTCATCCCCGAAAAACTCGATCCGGTATCCAAGACTCTCATATAATGCAGGAATAATCTCCAACACATCCCCCCGCACCCGGAAGGTTCCCCGCTTAAAATCCATCTCATTGCGGTCGTATTGGATCTCGATTAACTTCTTGATCACTTCGTCCCGATCCTTGATCATTCCCGGACGCAGAGAGATTACCATGTTCTGGTAGTCTATGGGAGAACCAAGACCGTAGATACAGGATACACTGGCTACGATGATTACATCCCGGCGTTCGGATAACGCCGCTGTCGCGGAATGGCGGAGCTTGTCTATCTCGTCGTTGATGGATGAGTCCTTGGCAATGTAGGTGTCAGAGGAGGGGACGTAGGCCTCAGGCTGATAGTAGTCGTAGTAGGACACAAAATACTCCACCGCATTCTCCGGGAAATATTCACGGAATTCTCCATACAGCTGCGCTGCCAGCGTTTTATTATGCGCTATGATAAGGGTTGGCTTATTCAGTTCCTGTATCACATTCGCCATCGTAAA
>CANTDX010000043.1 GCA_947652615.1 uncultured Dorea sp.
TAATGGAGCCTATTTTTTTGACTCCAGTTTTTCATAGGCTACTTTACACTACCAATGACTTTTTCTATAAAAGGAGTTTGTCTTGATATCGATAATATCCTCTTTTACGAGAATTATATCTAACATAATTTTAAAAATCAATCCTGTTTCCCTGAACGTCAATTTTTTGAACATGAACGTCATATAACAAAATTCCAACCACTCAATTGGATTATTTATTTGCAAAATCCGCACGGCTCTCTGTCTGAAATCACACATTGTCGTAGTTTAGGCAATTCTACGAGATAATGAAAGTCTACTCGACCATATGTATCATAAATATCCCCACTTCTGTATACAAAAATATCGGGACAAAGCCCGATATTTTCCCTCTATCAAATGTTTCTCATAATGCTCTTTCTCTTCAACCAGAGAACTCACTGAAAAGAATGGAATTTATAACACTCTGCAAAGCCTCCCCTTCTCCATCTCGTACACCTCATCACACAACGCTTCAATATCCTCCCTGTTATGGCTCGCCATCAGGATCGTCTTCCCGCTCTCCTTGATCTTAAGGAACAGCTCCCGCATCTCCCGCACGCCGTCCTTATCCAGTCCGTTCATAGGCTCATCCAATATCAATATATCCGGCTCCTCCATAATCGCCTGCGCGATCGCAAGGCGCTGCCTCATCCCAAGGGAATACTTCTTCACAGGCTTCTTCGATCCGGGATCCAGGCCCACCTGCTCCATGATCCGGCTAAGGTACTGGTTATCCTTCTTGTTCCGGATCTGATACAGATAAGCCAGATTCTTAAGTCCGCTGGCATTCCCAAGGAACGCCGGCTCTTCGATGATGATCCCCACCGACGGGAGCAGTTCGCCGGGCCGCTTCTCCTTCCCGCCGATAAAGATCTTCCCGCCGTCTTCCTTCTCAAGGCCGCAGAGGCATTTGAAGAACACCGACTTCCCGCACCCGTTGTATCCGGTGACGCCATAGACCGCCCCTTTCCTGCAAGAGATCGAGACGTCTGCCAGCACCTCGTTATCCTTGAAGCTCTTCTTTAGATGCTCTACCTTAATATATTCTTCCATGCTGTTCTACTCCTTCTTGATATGCTTCGAATAATTGATATCCTTCACCTTCCACAGGATCAGGACGATACAGATCAGATTCCCCGCAGCCAGATACAGGGCGGCGTCCCCGATCGAAGGTGTTGGCCTACTCTGTCCGATCAGATCCCAGATCCGGCTAAGCCTCATCCAGGTAAACGGCGCGAAATAGATCAGCTTAGTGAACATGAGCATATTCGCCTCCACGATGATGAACGCCGTCTCCAGAGACGCGATACTAAGAGCCGCCGTCCGCGAGAAGAAGAGACTAACCGCGAACATCATATTTCCCAGGAAAGAGATCAGGAGGACTCCGATCCCCAGGGTTAAACCGAGCAATTGAAGAGGCGTATACCTGCTGATCATCTCATAAGTAAAGTCTACCATGATGTTATATTCCTCCGCCATGTTCGTAAGGCTGAGTGTATAGAGGACCTTCCCCCAGTCGTTCTCCCAGGTAAGCTGCGGGAACAATACGATACACGCACTCACGAACACGGATCCCATCAACACCACCGAACTGAGGATTATATTCACGATCTGATGGATCCCCCATCTTAGCTTACCCGTCCGTATGATCCTGTAGATCTGATGATAATTCAGGAACGGCGTGTTGGAGAAGTAATAGATACACACGAACATAAAGAGCAGCAGATAATACATATTATAAAACAGGAACAAGAATCCATATGCCGATACCGGGTGATGCACATTTACTGCGAACCGCCTGACTGGCGCAAGGAATATATGTGTAACAAAAAAATGCAGTACGAATAGCACCAAGACCCGCTTCGTCAGAAAGCTGTTCCTGAAATCCGTAAATATAACTGACCATTCATTTCCGATTCTCTTCATCTTTATATCACCTGTCTTTTTATCATCTGATAGATCGCCGCTCCCAGCAGCACGATCGCCAGAACCGACACACCCCATGCATATGCGAAGGACAGCCAGTCGTGATCCCAGACATTGCAGCTGATGTCGTAGACCGCATTCGGATTCAACTGCTCGTACTGCGGCAGCAGATCGCTGTAATACTGGATAAGATACCACACAATCAACGGCACAGACAATACAAACAGCACATCATGATACAGCAGGGAAAATAACGCCGCCGCCACCGCCAGCACTGCCGCCAGCCATCCGTACTGGATCCCGCAGAATAGATAATACACGATATAATTTCCATTTTTCAGAAACAGGCGGAACGCGCCATACTCCGACAATGTCTCGAAGGTTCCTTCCGTCAGGTCGATCCACGGGAAATTCATGCGCAGCACAAGTACGAACAAAAGCATCCCCATCATCATGGTAAATACAGCCGAAAGAGCGATCACGATCACCTTGGAGATCACATAGGACCGAAGACTCCCGCGTATCACCTGGAACCGGATATAAGCATGCTCGATATCCTCACAGAAGCAGTGTCCGAATGCAAATGTAGTGAAGATCAGGGTCAGCAAGAACGGCATACTGTATATCACATAGTAATAAGAATTCAAGACCGAGAGCTGCCATATCCTGGTCTCCAGCGACGCGATCCCCATGACCAGACAGACACCCAGAATCGATACTATGATCTTCCATGAGCAAAACGCACGCTTCATATCTATGGCGATATACCGCCTAAGTAATCCTCTCTTCATCAGAACAACTCCTCACCGCTGACCGCATCCACCATCAACTGGAATCTGCCCGTTGCCGTAAGCGTAGGCTCTTCCGTGATATCCATGATCCAGACACATTTTAATTCGTAATTCCCTTCACTGTCCTCCACCGGATAATAGCATAGTTCCATGCGGTCGATCGTATAAGTCGCATCTGTCAGGATCATGGAGTATTTCTTGATCACCACATCTGCTACATCATCCAGACTGGCAAGCTCCTCGGTGCTCTCCTTTGGATCGATCAAAAATGTCCTGCCAAGAGACAGATACTCAAGCCCATTTGCAGAGATCATTACCTGTACAGGAGCATTAAAGTCCGCATATTTCTTGATCATATCCGAATAAGGAGTGTGGATCTTTATCCCGTTGTAAGTCTGCCAGATACAGAAATAATACCCCTCATCCTCCACCGTCCATTCCGGTTTATACTGGGAACGGTCAATGTTCCCGTCCATATCCATCACATATTCCTGCGCCGCCAATGTCTGATAGTCCAAGGCATAGTGCTTAAAAAACGGATCCTCGCCTAGAGAAACCTGCATATGGCCAAACATCCCTGCGATCTCACTCCTTGCGGAGTCTGTGCTCATAAAGGATAATTGAGCATCCGTAGAATAATGCCCCCCTCTTCCCTCCAGATCAAAGGAATGTCCGATATAATCCCGATAGAACGCCGTAGTATAATCTGCCCCAAAGCTATATACGCTTAAAGATTGTATTTCCGGCCCGGTAAGATACCGTACTTTAAGCACCTCCCCATCGTCTCCTGGATATTCCTTGACCTCGTCTTTGTCAATTGAGATATTTTTGTATATCTCGTCTATAACCTTCTCTTCATTGATAAGCTGCAGGCTAATTTTCGGAATCTTAACGGAACCTTTCCTGATTTCATCGGGGCATATGATATCCGCTTTGAAATATACATTCTCTTCGGTTCTTTCATAGGTTTCCGGTATCTGGATAGATACCGTCTCCACAGATTCCGAAGTCTCACCTGTTTGTTTCCAGTTATCTGATCCGATTGTCTTATGGGATGGGTCCTCTGTTGTTTCCTGCGGCTTTCCACAAGCGCTACACAGACATATAGTCATAAAAACAGTAAAATATAATTTAATTCTTTTCATTTGAAATTCCTCTTTGATTATGGTGTATACCTACTTAAGATACCAGATATTGAGAATATTTTCCACATTTTAGAATAACTTGTCTCTTTTATTGCCTAATCGGGATGAATATCGTCAGCGAAAACAGTTTATCCTCTATTTTATAGCTATACTTCCCGTCATATTTCTTCAAAGAAAGTAGGTGAATGCTTCCTGTTCGCGGCATCTATTTCCGCAATATCCTTATATTTTTATCCAATATGCTTATTGCTTTTCATCCTTTTATGCAATATGATAATAATCAGAATATGTCTCAACAAATTTTTGAGAAATCAAAAGGAGGAACTAACTATGGCAAATATCTTAATCACCGGAGGAGCTGGCTACATCGGCAGCCACACAGCTTTGGAGCTTCTGAACCAGGGATACCAGGTGACCGTGTATGACAACCTTTCCAATTCTTCCAGAGAATCTCTGAAGAGAGTGGAAGAGCTTACCGGGAAGACGATCGCATTCTACGAAGGCGATGTCCGCGACGAGGCCTCACTTAAGGATTTATTCCAGAAGGTATCTATCGACGCCGTTATCCACTGTGCTGCGCTTAAGGCTGTTGGGGAGTCTGTGCAGAAGCCATTGGAATACTACCAGAATAACATTACCGGAACACTGACTCTCATGGATGTGATGCGTAATGCGAATGTGAAAAAGATCGTATTCAGTTCTTCTGCCACCGTATACGGAAGCCCTGAGGTGATGCCGATCACCGAAGACTGCCAGAAGGGACAGTGTACCAATCCATATGGCTGGACCAAGTCTATGATGGAACAGATCATGACCGACCTGCAGAAGTCCGATCCGGAATGGAGCGTGATCCTGCTCCGTTACTTCAATCCTGTAGGCGCACATGAGAGCGGACGCATCGGAGAGGACCCTAAGGGTATCCCGAACAATCTGATGCCGTATATTTCCCAGGTTGCAGTCGGCAAGCTTGCCAAATTAGGCGTATTCGGTGATGATTACGACACGCCGGACGGAACCGGAGTACGTGATTATATCCATGTTGTTGACCTTGCGGTCGGCCATGTGAAGGCAATCGACTATATCATGACCAACCCTGGCCTTGACGTGATCAATCTTGGGACAGGCGTAGGCTACTCTGTTCTTGATATGGTTAAGGCATTCGGCAAAGCGTGCGGCAAGGAGATCCCTTACGAGATCAAGCCAAGAAGAGCCGGCGATATCGCAATGTGCTACGCAGACCCGGCTAAGGCCGCTAAGGTTCTCGGCTGGAAGGCAGAACGCGGATTGGATGAGATGTGCGCAGATACCTGGAGATGGCAGTCACAGAATCCGAATGGATATTGCTAAACACACAATTGGGGACGTAGTAAAATCTAATTTTACTGCGTCCCCAATTGAAAAACGTCCTGTACTTTATTAAGTTATCCTTCTTCAAACAGATCATCTCTCGTAATATTATTCAACCACTTCATACTCCGGTAATGCTTAAGCACCCAGGGCCATTTGGCGAATTCATCCGTGCACAGCAGGAAATACACCCACAGAACCGGAAGCCTGAACACGAATGCCGCCAGGAATCCAAGAGGCACCGCATAACACCACATATCAATCACATCACAGATGAATCCGAACCGGCTGTCGCCTCCTGCGCGGAAGACGCCCGCGATCAGCGTCGTATTCACGGCCGCTCCCATAACATAGTATGTATTGATCAGCATCATATATTTCAGATAATGCATCGCCTGGTCAGTCAGAGACGCATACCGCATTACGACCGGCATAGCCGCAAGGACAATAAGCCCTCCGATCGCTCCGGTGATCACTGTCATCTTCATCACCTTCTTCGCGCCCTCCTTGGCCTCCTCAAGCTTATTCATACCGATAATATTTCCTAACAGGATGCCTCCTGCACTCGCCGTTCCGAAGCATAGGATCGTCCCGAAATTCCGAACCACGATAACGAAGGAATTCGCCGCCACCGCGTCGGTCCCCAGATGTCCGATGATCACCGAGTACATGGAGAAAGCAACGCTCCATGCGATATCATTGCCCAGCGCCGGCAGAGATAACCTTACGAAATCCGAGAACAGCCTCTTATTCCTCATGAACAGGTACCGGAAATCAAGCTTGATATCCTTACTCATAAACGATACCGCGAAGCACGCCGCAAGCTCGATCAGCCTGGATGTTGACGTCGCGATCGCCACGCCCATGGCGCCAAGCTTCGGCGCGCCGAACAGACCGAAGATGAATACCGCGTTCAGCAAGATATTCAGCGAGAATGCCAGCATGTTCATCGCCGTACTGATCACAACCCTGCCGATACTGCGAAGAACCGCAAGATAGACCTCCGTGATTCCCCAGCACAGGTAACTGACGCTCATGAATCTTAAGTAGGACGCGCCTATGGTGATCAACTCTCTGTCATTGGTAAATATATGCATCATCTGTTCCGGCGCAAATAAAGCAGCGCACGCAAATAGCAGCGCGATCAGCAGAGAGAACCGCATCGCGATTCCCTCTATCAACTGGATCGCTTTCATATCTCCCTTGCCGAAATACTGCGCGCTCAGCATAGTAGCCCCTGTGCCCAGACCGTAGAATACCATGAAAAGGATATTGGCATACTGGGACGCAAGAGATACCGCCGATATGGAAGACTGGCCGACATAATTCAGCATGATAACATCGGCAGAACTGACCGCCGCACTCAGCAGGTTTTGAATCACGATCGGCAGCACCAGCTTGAATATCTGCCTGTAAAATGTGTCTTTATTTGTCATACTATTCGTCATATTATTTTCATCCTTCATGTATATTGATCATAACAGGTCTGCACTTGCCGATTGCACATTCTAATGCCCTCACAAATTCATTCAGGCCGCACCTGTCCTCTTCATCGAATCTTGCAAGAACCGGGCTGTCTATATCCAGCACCCCGATGATCTCTGCATCCCGGTGTATCGGGATCACAATCTCCGAATTCGATGCGCTGTCACAGGCGATATGGCCCGGGAATTCATGCACATTCTCAACCAGCATGATCTCATCCCGTTCAACTGCCGTTCCGCAGACACCGCTTCCAACCTGGATCTCTACACAGGCAGGCTTCCCCTGGAATGGTCCCAGCACCAGCTTACCGCCCTGCATCAGATAGAACCCCGCCCAGTTGATATCCGTCAACGCCTGATATAGCAGGGCAGATGCATTGGCAAGATTGGCAAGCATATACGGAACCCCGTCTGTCAGCCCTTGAAGCTGTGTTCTAAGCAGGCGGTAGAGGTATCTCTTTTCTGCGGGATATATGATATTGGTTGTATTCATAGGATCTAAAACTCCTTTGTGATATCGGTCACGCCATACTGCTCCTTGAAGGCCTGCAAGTCCTTCTCATTACGGATCAGCATGATATCTGTAAATTTCCCCGTCTGCAGGTCACGGAAGCCAGCCACCTGTTCTCCGGTGCATATGCTGCAGCGCAGGATTGGTTTCTGTGTGGATAGGTCGTAAGGCGTTGCCGCGGCAGCGGGTGTGGATTTCTTGAATAGATGGAACATAGGTTTACCTCTCCGTAAAATTTCTCTTTCTCTGTTTTCACTTTCCACTCGTCAATATACTCTATCTATGGGAATCTGTCAATGATGCTTTTCGCAACTCCCAATAAAACACATACTGCTGCATCACTCCTTCATACCCTTTATACCTCCGCCTTGGAAAACCTCTCTTATAGTGCTTCTCAAGCGCCTGCAAGATATGCGTATCCTTCGGAAATGCCTCCAGATGGTGCAGCCCAAACAGACAGATACAATCTGCCACCTTCTCGCCCACGCCGTATAATTTCAACAGTTCTGCCTTCGCATCCTGATACCGCATCCCCTGTATCTCCTCAAGTCTGACCATACCTTCCGCAATACTTCTTGCCGTCCGCACTACATACTTGCTCCGATACCCCAGATTACACTCCTTCAATTCATCCTCCGGAAGATATGCCAACGCCTCCGGCACAGGAAATGTATAGTAACTCTCTCCCCGCGGATCCGGCCTCTCTTCGCCGTACCGTTCGCAGAGATTCTGTATACATCTGCGGATCCTTGCGATATTATTCTGCTGCGATATAAGAAATGATGCTGTCATCTCCCATAATTCCTGACGTAAGATACGGATTCCCGAACCGAACTCTACTGCGTTCATCAGATATTCGTCGTTTGGGTTGACGGATTCTATGTATCCTCTGTATTCACAGTCCAGATCAAAATACGCTTTCCAGAATTCCTCGAATTCTTCTTCATCACAGGCAAAGATGCAGTCTCTTCCATATTGTTCTATTTCCAGATATCTGCCTGCGGCAATCACACTGTAGGTATTCTCTCTCTTATGTGCCATCCGAAAGCATTGCCCGGAATCACAGATCTGCCTTATGTCGAAATTATCTATTGTTCTTCTGACCATTCGTCTCGTCCTTTTCCTGTCTACACAACCGCCTCCTAAGCGATCCGATAAATCAAATCTCCTCCAATAACCTGCTAATCTGCAATCTCCTGCGGCAGGAATTGCACATTCAGATCCACATTCCCCGCAATCCCGTCTACGCTCCCTTTCTCCGAATACTGCCAGAAGGAGAAATAATACGGCGTCTGCGGCACAGGCTCATAATCCGCATACCAGATCGGATAATCCGCTAATGCCTCCATATCATATTCAAAAGCTTCCCAGACCATATTACTATAGATCATGGGCTGATAGCCCGCCTCTTTCATCTTCTCACAGAACAGAACCGTATTCTTCGTAAACTGCTCTCCCGTCACGTTGTCTGTGCGGGCCGCATCATCCCTGATCCTCTCCGGGTCAAATACGACCGGGAGTTCCAGGCTGTGTCCCTGTAATTGTTCCAGCACAAGTCCGGCTTCCTGCAGCGCCTCATCCTCGCTTACAGCCTGGGAGAACAGATAGACGCCCACCTCAACTCCGGCATTGTGCGCATTCACGATATTCTGCTGGAATTTGGCGTCCGCACACAGCGTACCCTGCTCTCCATATCCTCTGTATCCGATACGCAGAAATGCGAAATCATACCCCGCCGCCTTCACCCGGCCCCAGTCAATGTCACCCTGATGCTCCGATACGTCTATTCCCTTGCGAATAGCATACCTCTCGTCCCCTGCATACTGGATCCCCGCTTCCGTATTCGTAAGGCAGGACCAGTTGTAATCATGCTTTCTGATGGCCGGATCGATCTCTGTCTCATGCCATTCTCCCCACGCATCGACAAACTTAAGTATCTCCCCATCTAACATCTGGGCATCCCCCTGCCGGGCTTCTTCCCCGGCCTGATCCTCTGCCTGATCTCCCGGGAGTACCAATTCTTCCGCGTCCGTCTTCTCCTTACTTACCTCTGTCTCTTCCTGTCGCATTCTGCCGCATCCTGTCAGGAAAATACAGCCCAATACCACCCCAAAAATCATGAAAATATCTATATATCTCTTCATTTCCCTTCCCATCCCCAATATCTATGAAAAAACTTAAGTTTTTTTTAAATATATCTTGCTTTTTGTTCCATACTATATTATACTAAGTGATGTAGAAAGAACACTTTCTACAACCCCTTATTAATTATTTATACTCCCCTCAAAAGACCGATGGCTCCCCCATCGGTCTTTTACTTTTTACCGTCGCTTTCCAACATCAGCAGTATCAGTCCGGGAACACACACTTCCGCTTCATCGCCGTCTTCCGCCAAGCAGACGCAGCACAAACAGTACGATCAGGAACGGAACTATGACCGGAGCAAGGAGCGAAAAGATACCTCCGATCACCGCGACTACCAGCATAAGCACTCCAAGAATTCCCAGTGCAAGGATCAGCCTCTTACACCAGGAATGCCAGCCGTACACCCTGACGCGTCCTCTCTCCTGCTGCTCCTGCCCGTAAGTCTGGCGTCTGGGCTCGTAAGTATACTCTTCCTGAGCGCTCCCGCCGCCTGCCGACTCGATGATCGTCCTGGCAATCGCCCATGGATCACCCAGTTCGTCGATAACGGCTTCCTCCGATCTTCCCTGCTGAACCTCATCATTGATATAACTATCATAATAATTCACATTCTCCTGTATGATCGGACCGCTCAGATCATTCGCCAGAGCATGTCTCATCTTCTCCAAAAACTCATATTTTGTCATAGGTGTCCTCCACATCATTTTAAGAAACAAAAAATCCTTGAACTTAGAATATCACATACTTGTGTGTATTCCAAGTCCAAGGTTCTTAAATTTTCCTAATGTTATACTTTCAGTTATACTTCAAAGATCAGATCTCCATAAGACGGCATCGGCCATGCTTCCTTATCAACAATCATCTCCAGTTTATCCACCGGCGCGCGGAGCGCTTCCATAGCAGGAACCACGTCAAAATGATAGAACCTTGCCTGATCTTCTCCCTCATTCATCGCAGCAGCCTCATCTGTGAGCTTCATAAGCTGCGTTAATGCCTGCTTCGTATCGGCAAGCAGACCGGATATCTCCGCAAGAAGCTCTGCCTGCACCGCCGCATCCGCACCCGCAGCCTTTACTGCGAGAACCGTATCGGCAAGCTCCTTCGTATACTTGATCACTGCCGGGATGAACTGCTTGCTTGCCATATCAATCATAGTCCGCGCCTCGATATTGATCGCCTTCGCGTAATTCTCATACTTGATCTCCGCACGGGACTGAAGTTCCGCCTTCGTAAATACTTTGAACTTCTCGAACATCGCAACTGCTTTGTCCGTTGTAAGTGCAGGGATCGCCTCAACCATAGAGCGGATATTCGGCAGACCGCGCCGCATAGCCTCCTCCACCCACTCGTCGGCATATCCATTTCCATTGAACACGATCCTGTAATGCTCGGTCGCATACCGCTTGATCAGATCATGCAACGCTTTGTCGAAATCCTCCGCGCTCTCCAGTACGTCGCAGGCCTCTGCAAATGCCTCTGCAACGATCGTATTCAGTACCACATTCGGCCCGGCGATAGAGTCACGGGAACCGACCATACGGAACTCGAATTTATTGCCGGTAAATGCAAACGGTGATGTACGGTTACGGTCTGTCGCGTCTTTCGCAAGATCCGGCAGCGTCCTGACGCCGGTCTCCAGCTTCCCGCCCTTCAGGCTGTGGGTCGCCTCGCCTGTGCTGATCAACTGCTCTAATACATCCTCCAACTGCTCCCCTAAGAATACCGAAATGATTGCCGGAGGAGCCTCATTCGCTCCAAGCCTGTGGTCATTGCCCGGATCCGCAGCGGACTCGCGCAGCAGATCTGCATGCTCATCCACCGCTTTCAGTATACAGGTCAGCACCAGAAGGAACTGGATATTCTCATGGGGAGTCTTGCCCGGATCAAGAAGATTCTTGCCGTCGTCCGTCGTAAGCGACCAGTTATTATGCTTACCGGAACCATTTACCCCGGCAAACGGCTTCTCATGGAGCAGACATTTCATTCCATGCCGACAAGCTACCCTCTTCAAGGTCTGCATCACCAGATGATTATGGTCAACCGCCACATTCGCCTCCGCATAGATCGGCGCCAACTCATGCTGTGCCGGCGCAACCTCGTTATGCTGCGTCTTCGCCGTCACTCCAACCTTCCACAGTTCTTCATTCACATCCTTCATGAATCCCGCGATTCTCTGCCGGATGGTTCCAAAGTAATGATCGTCTAACTCCTGCCCCTTCGGCGGCATCGCCCCAAAAAGCGTACGTCCGGTATAGATCAGATCCTTTCTCTGCATGAACTTGGCTGCGTCTACGAGAAAATATTCCTGCTCCGGTCCGACAGACGGTGTCACCTTCTTTGACGTTGTATTTCCAAACAGACGGATCAGTCTCAATGACTGCGTATTGACTGCTTCCATAGACCGCAGAAGCGGAGTCTTCTGGTCGAGCGCCTCTCCTGTATAGGAACAGAACGCCGTCGGAATACAGAGCGTCGCTCCCGCCGCGTCATGCCTCACGAACGCCGGGGACGTGCAGTCCCATGCCGTATATCCTCTTGCCTCGAACGTCGCCCGAAGTCCCCCTGACGGAAATGAAGACGCATCTGGTTCGCCTTTGATCAATTCCTTACCGGAAAAGCTCATCAGCACCTTGCCGTTCTCCATCGGAGCAGAGATGAAGGAATCATGCTTCTCCGCTGTTACTCCGGTAAGAGGCTGGAACCAGTGTGTATAATGGGTTGCCCCTTTCTCGATCGCCCACTCCTTCATCTCATGTGCGATCACATCGGCTGTAGTAAGGCTCAGTTCCTTGCCTTCTTCGATCGTCTTCTTCAGATCCTTATAAACCTTCTTGGGCAAACGTTCCTGCATAACCTTATCGTTGAATACATCTTCCCCAAATATCTCAGCTACATTTAAAAGTTCGCTCATATCTTCTATCTTCCTTTCTATGTAAGAAAAAAGGCACCCCGACCTTCGGTCGGAACGCCTTCGTTCTATCTACGCCTGTTAGTATACATCAATCCATCAGAAAAGGCAAGCAAAAATTTGCACTTTATTACGCTTTTCCTACTGATCCGAATAATTCCATCTTCTCTTTTACCTTATCGATAATTGCCTCATAGCCTGGCTTCAGTAATTTACGAGGATCGAAGCCCTTGCCTTCAAGGTCCTTGCCAGCCTCAATGTACTTACGTGTAGCATCTGCGAATACCAACTGGCACTCTGTATTAACATTGATCTTAGCAACGCCTAAGTCGATCGCTTTCTTGATCATATCGTCCGGAATACCTGTACCTCCGTGAAGAACTAACGGCATATCGCCTGTCAGCTTTTGGATCGCATCCAGAGTCTCGAAGCTTAAGCCTGCCCAGTTCTCAGGATACTTGCCATGGATGTTGCCGATACCTGCTGCCAGCATGTCCACGCCAAGATCAGCGATCATCTTACACTCGTTCGGATCTGCACATTCGCCCTGTCCTACAACACCGTCTTCTTCTCCGCCGATCGCGCCTACCTCTGCCTCAAGAGACATTCCCTTCTCACGGCAGATCTCGATCAGCTCTTTAGTCTTAGCAACGTTCTCTTCGATTGGATACTTGGAGCCGTCAAACATGATAGATGTGAATCCAGCCTCGATACACTTCTTACATCCATCATAGGAACCGTGATCAAGATGTGTAGCAACCGGAACAGTGATTCCCATCTCGTCAACCATCGCTGCTACCATATCCTGTACGGTCTTGAATCCGGTCATGTACTTTCCTGCACCCTCGGATACACCTAAGATAACCGGTGACTTCGTCTCCTCGGCTGCTGTCAGGATAGCCTTCGTCCACTCAAGGTTGTTGATGTTGAACTGTCCTACTGCATAGTGGCCTGCTACTGCTTTTTCAAGCATCTCTTTTGCTGATACTAACATATGAATTCCTCCAATTCCTTCTGCCCTCGGATGCTGTGACATCTCATGGCATGTTATATTTTTCACTTTTTTTATTATATATCATAATTGGGGAAAAAACAATAAAAGAATTTGCATTCCGGCCTATTAAAAATCAAGCATATCCTGAATATATGTCCGCAGACCCGCCTCTGTATCTATAGCATATTTCTGATTCACAACGATATAATATTTCATAATCTTCTTCTTCGGCAGGATTTCACTGGAAGGAATACTGTCTCCATACCCCTTTCTGGCTTCCTTCCACGGAGTCTCGTTATGCGTAATTTTCTCCAGTACTTTTCCGCCATATATACCGAAAGTATTCACGACAAGGTCAATCACCTTCTTCTCTTCGTCTGTCAGCACATCTTCTGCTCCTTCCAGAAGCGCAAAGCGTGCATCATCAATCGGATTATATTTGAAATCCCGGAACAGGTCATACACTTCCGGATAAACCGGACCGTGAATCCATGCCCTGCAATCTTCAGTAAAGATTGGTTTCCCATACAACGCCGAATAAATTCCCTGGATAAAATAAAGAAGCTTCTGAAGCATGAGCGGAGTTACCTCTTCCAGTTTTTCAAATACACTGGCGATTACACTAAGCATCTTTTCCGACACAGAAAACAGGCTCTCTATACTGTTCGCTGCCTCTACTGCCTTCTTATATGCTGCATCCGTCATCTTCTTTCTGTTTTCCATCAGTTTCCTCTTCATATAGGCCGGAGATGCCAATGCTGCCTTTACAATATCCGAATACTCTTTGGAAGGGATCTGCCCTTCCAGGTATCTTGGTATCGTCACCTCTCCAAATCCCAATGCCAGGGACAGCGGTGCCTTCCCGATCTTATAGATCTTCATAAGCTTCTCGATATCATCCATCGATACAAGGCCTTCCGCAGCCCGGTATTGCTCATCGATCTCCTGAACATTTTTATCAATGAGTCCCGGAACGCTCATTTCTTTCCCGCATTCAGCACAGATGGCCACAGTAATCCCAAAAATATACTCTTTATCCCTTATAATCTTTACAATATCCCTTTTCTGCAAAAGGTACTCCGTCTCCTTCCTGCACTCAATGCAGAAATCTCTTCTTCCCTTTTCTGTCATTATAATCATCTCCAATTCATTTCCTGATTATTTATAATAGTATGTAAAAGTATACTTCTGCTCATGGAACGAAATAACAAACACAAAATGTGAGGCTTAGTAATATTTCCTTAGCCTTTGCTTCATCAATCACATAGTCCAGAAACAGGTTGATATTATCTTGCCGCTTGGCGTTCCTTTCAATCCGATATCTATTATTCTCAACAGCTTCCTTCACTTCGGAAAGATACTGTTCTATATCCTTCTTGTCTATATTCAATATTTTTCCTCCGCAAAGTATATGATATGATTTTTTTATTTTTCCATCACCATAATAACTCAATGATGGTATTTTTCAATATCCGATCACAATAATTCCTATAAAAAGAAAAAGGCGGGTATCATACCCGCCAATAATGGGGAACCTCCCCATCAGCTGATGGACCCGGGTCTTTCGACCAGCCCATCTTTCTCCTCCATGGCTTCTCGCAGTTCCTTCTTATAATCTCTGTCGCACAAACCCATTCTTCGAAAATGCTGAATATTCTCATATGCTCTCTGAGCTTTTGTAAGATCTGCTTCCTCTTTAGCCGCAGACAGTCCTTCAATCGTCCTCCTTGTTCAAAAAAAGCTGAAATTCTTTATCTTCAAAGAATCTCAGCTTCTTGCTCAGTGACTCCAAGGGGAATCGAACCCCTGATTCCAGCGTGAGAGGCTAGCGTCTTGACCGCTTGACCATGGAGCCATATTATTGTCCTTCCGTATCTCGGACTTGTTTAGTATAGCAAACATCCGACAAATATGCAAGTACTTTTTTGTTTTTTTACAAAATTTTTTCCACCTGTACGGTTGCAATCCGGAAATTCAGTTTTATGCAATTTATTGCAATAAAACTGAATCTCCGGATTAGCAACCTACTCATTAATGAGCAAAAAACGGCTGCGTTAGCAGACGTAAGAGTGCGTCAGCACGGTTTTGCGAATGGATGAGTAGGTTGGAGCATCCTTGGATGATCCAACCGTACAGGTGGATTTTTTTCCATTCCTCATATACAGGGCAAAAGCCTGCACTTCTGCCCTGTACATTCGGACGATTATCTTATCTATCCTCTTCTTTTCTTATAGCAGACCATACCGCCCGCCATACCCGCTCCGGCAAGAAGCAGAATCCACCAGAACATCCATCCGGCATCGTCTCCGGTCTTCACCTTCTTCCCTGGCTTCGTATTCCCGGCTGCCATGCTGCCGTCTCCTGGTCTCTCCTCCCCGGGTGTCCCGTTACTGCCCGCTCCGTCTCCGCCTGACACCCCCGGATCTCCAGGCTTCGTTCCGCCCGGATTCTCATCCGGCACCGGGTCCTTTACGACCTGGACCTCCACCTGGGCTTCCAGTCCGCCTGCCGTTCTGACCACCACCGTACAGGTTCCCTTCTTCACTCCGGTCAGGACGCCGTTCTCATCCACTCTGGCAATACTTTCATCCAGACTCTCATAGGTAAGCGTCTCGAATTCCTTCGCATCCAGCGGGTCTGTCCGCACCATGATGCTCTTCTTCTGCCGTATGCCAAGCTTCTTCGTCTTCTCGGCATTCAGGCTCAGCGCTTCCGGCTGCTGCTCTACCGGCAGATAATCTAACATGGCGCATCTCATATTCTGACCGTCGGTTCCATACGCCTCGTAGATTGCCGCCCCTACGGATGCCGTGCGGTATTCTCCTTTGGTGAAATATTCCGGCCCCACAGACACTTCAAATACCGCCTGCTCACTCTCCTGCGGTTCAAGAGCCGGTATCTCACAGGTTCCAAGCGGAGTATCTTGTACCTGATCTTCCTCTCCAAGCTCTATATGGGATAAGACAAGTGTTGTCTCCCCAGACGGCGCATTGCCGCTGTTCCTGATATTCGCGGTCACCTGATACCTGGCCGGCGAAGACGCATCCGCATAATGCAGCGGCTCATAATGGATACTCTCAATATCCAGGCTTGCACCCGAGTAGATGCTCTGCAAGACCGCCGGATTCCCGTCTGCTCTGTACACATTCGATTCTGTCTGCCCTCTTGGTACACTTAAGGACAAGTCCGTCCGCCCGTTAAAATCCTCCGGGACCGTATAACAGAACACAACCTCCGTCTCTTCTCCCGCCGCCAGAGCCGGTACACTCGCTTTGGCCCCTTCCTGCGCGATTGGCGCACCATTTGCCAGCAAATGCACTTCACTTGCCTCAAGGCGATGTACGCCTTCATTCCTCACCTTCCCGGTGACGGTGACCGTTTCTCCTGCCCGGGGATAGAGATTGGACACGTGAAGCCCGATATTCTCCAACTGATTCTTATCCGCCGCCTGATCTTCTTCCGTCTGATCGCCCGGGTCCGCCGCCAGCTCCGCATAATCAACGGCCGATGGCTTCGCGCCAAGCTTCACGCTTCGCAGGCAGACGGCGCTGCTTCCGTCATCTGCCGCCTCCGAATCCACTACCGTCTCCCGGTACAAGGCCTGCAGATTCCCCGCCGCATCCACGGCCGGAGAGATCGCCTGGATATATCGGCTCCCCGTTGTTGTGAATACTGTACTGCCCTTCCCCCAGGTGTAAGCCCCGTCTCCGGCTTGTTCCAGCACCGACATCCGGACTCTCGTTCCCGTCTCCATGCCTTCCGTCCACAGCGCGTAAGTCTTCCCGTCTTCGCCTTTTATCAGTGTGAAATTTTCCATATTGCCGGCATAAGCATTGACCATAGACGCGATCCCTGCCCCGGCAGATTGCCTGCGCCCTGTCGCTTCGTCTTCCGGAATCCCTGCAAGAACCTCCGCTGCATCTGCCGCCGCCATCCGGCCTTCCTGCTTCCACATCAGCATTCCGTCCATAAGCTTCGGATTGCCATGGTAAAGACTGCTATCCTCCGTCACCTCACACTCTGCATCTGCTGCATATCCGTTCTGGCTCTGATGTGCAAGGCTCGTCAGATAGATGTGGTTCTCGCTGCCTTCTTCCGCGTCATTTAAGATTCCTGCCTGTTCTCCTTCCGTTACATGGTAAACGCAGACCGGACGTCCATCCACCAGGTCCAGATCCGCCGTCTTCAGAACCTTTCCGGCTCCGCCTTCTGCCAGGATCACACTCTTCGTAAATGCCGTATCCGGATCTGCCAATGAATCGGCCCCCACCGGCAGACTGGTACATGCAAGCACAGAATTGCTCCGCGACAGATCGGCCAGGGTATGTTCTCCCGTCATCCCTTCCAACCCAAGATTCCGGTAGAGCACCACAACTTCCCCGGCACTCTCATCATACACCGCATCCATCACGATCCCGGATACGATATTCTCGTCCTCCTCTTCCTTCACCAGGGACTTATATACCATACGCCCCGGATCCGTCTCCGCCTTCCCGCTGTCATAGACCGCCGCTTTGATCACCGTCCGCATATCCGCAAGGCTTAAGTAATCCTTCTTATCTCCGTAGAGGACGCTGTTCCAGAGGATGACATATTTACCGTCTCCGATACCCGTAACACACGGATGGAAATTCACGCTGTCACCGTTCGCTCCCGCCTTCTCCTTCGGCTCTATACTATGGAAGATCTTGCCGTCTGCATCGCTCTCGTATCTTCCCGCCGCACTGTCATATACCGCATAACTCAGCACCGCTTTCCCGGCTGCATCGCCCCCAAGCCCGCTCACCAAGCTTCCGTCCACCGTGGCGAGAACCATATATTTCCCGCCTTCCAGCGGATACAGCTTCGGTCTTGAGAACTCGTACGCATCAGAGATCAATGCCCCGCCGTTCCCTACGCTTCCCGGATCTACACTCTGATGATACTCGGCAGGCATTCTAAACTTCAGCTCACCAAGCTTCGCTCTCTGCATCTGACTATTGGCCGCCTCCAGTATCTTCTGCTCTGCCGTCTCCTGTGCCTGCCGATCTGCTGCCGCCTCTCCATTCGCCGCGGCGTCCGGGTCATCCGCATCATCCTCACCCGGCAGATAGGGATTGGTATCAAACATGGTCAGATTCGCCGCCTTATAAGAGAAGGTCCTCCCGATCAGAAGCGCCTCTATCCTGCAGTCCACCGTCAGTGACAGTTTCCCGTTCCCGTAACCGAAATCAATCCAGTCGAAGGTCATCTTCCCCGTGCCTCCGCCGGAAACACTTAAGAGCCCATTGACCCCGGCACCTACCGCAAGCCCGATAGACAGGAATACGTTGAAATCATTGCCCGGCTTATAGCTCGACTTCGTTGGATCGTGCATATTGCGCACATCCACATAACCCGCCTCGTCAGACGGCATCACCTGCAGCATGTCGGAGAACCCGCCGCTTACCGTGAGGCTCACGAACATGGGGAAGCCCTCTATCGTAAAGGGCATATTGAATGTATAGCTTGTATTGAACCCGACCGACATCCACGCCCCGACACACAGAAGATGGGACTGATAATCGATCTCTGCATTATATAAGGCAAGCTGCACCGATACGGAGAAATTCACCGCCAGGACCGACTTCTTAAGCGCCTGCTTTCCGGCAAGCTTCTGCTCCTGCGTCGCCTTGGGCGACATCATCTGCAGCCCGTTCTTCCACAGATTCGCATAGCCCTGCCAGCCTGTAAGCGCAAACCCGGTGTCCTTCTTAAGGAAATTCTTCGCGGCGCCGAAATTCAGCCCGATCGTCATATAAGTAATATTTCCGCTCTTGCTGGTCGTGAGGATCGGCTTGATCCCCTTCACGCTGAACAGAAAATACATATTGCCAAGTACCGGAATATTGCAATCCACATCCCCCGTATCCGGTATGTAAGAGGCATCGTCGAACTCCGCGATCACAACGGAATATCCGGTATTCACCTCTCCGTAGCTGGTCTGGGCTGCCACATTCCCCTCTTCATCATAGGTGCGGTTCACCAGCTCCACCCAGATCTGATCCCCCTGTTCTGCCAGCATTCCAAGCGCAGCCGACCACAGATATTCCGATCCGTTGTGCTCCCCTGCGACCGCTTCGCCCTTGGGGGTTCCGTCCGCACTCTTAAGCTGGAACAAGACGTCGGTGACCTCCTGGCCCGCCGCCTCGACCGTAGCGCCAAGGATACAGCCGTCCGTCTCATTTTCCAGGTAAATGACGTCGCCGTTCTGCACCGTTCCGTCATAGTCAAAATACCGCACGTTCGTAACCCTCGGCCCCTCATAATAATAGGACAGCTTCATCTCCTGACGAAGACTTCCTCCCTTACTGCCGCCGATCGCCACCTCCTGGATATAATTCCTGTTATTCGCCGTGACCAGAGCCGTGTACGTCTCATCCGGGCGCGCCTTCAGGGTAAATACTTCCGTACTCCCGTCTTCCCGGGTAATCCGCTCTTCCCCCTCCAGCGAGACATTTGCATTCAGAAGCGGCGTGTACATCTCCGACTTCGCGTCCGGCTGATGCAGGACGTCTCCCCCCTGCATATAGACATCCGCCACCACGCTATATTCCTGCCCCGCGTCACATTTCTCGAATTCCAGGCTTACATGGTTGTCCGTAAGAAGCACCGGGAACTGCACCCGGTAGTAGAACCTGCTGCCGTAATAGGTCTTCGTCTGCCCCGACGCCACATCGCGGTAGGACCATTTCGCCCGGTATCCGTCAGCCGGCTTAGCCGCGAATGCCGCAACGGAATTGCAGTCATATTTCCCGTCATAGTCCTCCACCGTACAGGAATCCCCATTCAGATTCTTCGGTTTCCCCGGGAAGTCTCCGTGAGACGCCCCCGACACATTCAGAAGGAGCCTGGCATTCCGGTTGGACACCATAGGCGTCACGGCATAATAACCGGCCGATACCTCGGTGCTCCACTGGGGATCCGTATAATACAGCGGATTCGTCTGAGCAGCCTCCTTACTCGCGCCGGAGCAGACCTGGTATGCACTGAAATGATAATCTCCCATATATGCCTTGTTCTCTGTCACACGGAACGCCATCGTGTCGCCATGGGCATAGTAAGGGGAATTCCAGGTAACCGTGGCAATCTCGATCCCATTGTCCTTATACACCGCGCGGCAGTTTCCCATATCGATCTCCGCATTGACCGTATCCATCCCCATCGCCGCAAAGTCCTGCCTGAGCACCTCCACCTGCGACGTCTCCCGCTCGAACACGGGGCGGATCGTGAATGTGTCGTCCGAGATCCTGGTGGAATACTTCTGAATCAATTCTGAACTCAGGGTAAATACCGGACTCTCCGTCTTCTCAGAATAAAATACCTTGTTATTGCCGTCCAGCAGCTCATAACCCGTATAATGCGCCGACTCATCCATCAAGCTATAACTGATCGTATAGGTCTCATCCCGATAAGCCGTATCTATCGTGCTTCCGGACACCGACGAATCCGATGTCAGCGTAAGCTTCAGATCCCCGGCCGGGGCATTCTCCACTCCGTTCTGGATCACAGCAGCCGGACTCAGGATCTTCAATTTATAGCCCTTCTTCACCAGCGCCAGATGTCCCTTATTGCCGTCAAATTCCTGGTTATACAGATTATAACCGATATGACCGAGCCCGCCGTGCTGCTCTGCCGTAATATATATATGATACTCCCCCGTCCTCGAAACCGACGCATTGTGGATCCCCTGCCCGGTCAGGCTGACCGTGTCTATACGCTCCCCGTAACGGTTGGATCCAATCTGGCCAAGCGCCGTCTTGTTCTCGCAATAATCGGTGTTCGACGCGTAGACATCCAGATGGTCGCCCATGATCGTCCCCACCTGATAGCTCGCTGACAGGCGGATCTCCTTGATCCCTGTAAAATCATAGCTCTGTCTGGTCATGATCGACGCGCTCCGGTTACTCCCGTCGCCGATCCCCGTATCGAAGCTAAGCTCATAACGCTCCCCGTTATCCTTAGAGTCAAATGTGAAGCCGCCTACGGTGGATGCGCCCTTCTCGAACTCCGACATCGGTATATCCACCAGTTCTCTGGAACTCTTAAATGCCGCCCCCTTTGATGCCGCCTGATAGGTAATCTCCTCTTCCGACTGCGCCGCCCTCAGGGTAAATGTCTTCTCTCCCTGCGCATCGGAGGCGATCAGCGGGATATGGACCCGCTGTCTGGACACTCCCGGGGAGAAGGTAAGCTGCGTGCTCTTCAGGATATAGTCTTCTCCGTTCACAGCCGTCTGATCCTCCGCCTCCAGCATATACGCACTGTATCCCGCCGTGTTCCCCGTCCTCTTCACGAGCACCGTCACATAGCCGTCCACAACCTCGGCTGAGTCTTCCACGATGGAGATCTCCGGCTCTTCCACCTCTCTCGTCTCCATAAGCGTAACCGCCGTGCTGGTATTCTCACCCTTCTTAAGGTCCCCCTCGCACTCCAGCACTATAAGCTGAAGCTCCTTATTTCCCACTGCCTGCTCCGGCACCTTCGCGCGGATCCGGATCTCCTTCTCCTGCTCCCCTTCATCGAATTCCATCTCGAAGACCGCAGAGGCGATCTTTCGGATCTCTTCTTCATTCATCCCGTCCCCGGATAAGCCTGTTACACCATTTTGTCCCGGTTCGTCAGGCGCCTGTGCATTCCCGGCTCCGGTATCCTGATTCCCGGCAGTCTCTCCCTGTCTTCCTGCCGGCTCGTCCTGCATAACGTTCGTCCCCGGATAGACATCATAGGTGACGCCTCTTCCGTCAAGGATCCGGTTCGCCTTCCCCGGCACCGCCGTTTTGTCTGTCAGGATCTCATAGTCCTCCCCATATCCGGCAGACAGATCCAGAACTGCCAGCGTTACCTTCTGCCTGGCCGCCGCATTTCCCTGGCGGAATATATGATAGACCAGTTCCTCACCCATGTTGACGGACACGCCGCTCAGCGGGAATGTCACTGCCCCCGACGTGTATGCGGCCGCACTCTCACTGTCCAATAATGCCTTCTCCTGTTCTTCCAGATTATACGGCAGAACTTCTCTGTAAACCTCCTCGGCCTTCGCCGGAACCGCCGGAACGGCACACGCAAGCATCACCGCCGCAAGTCCCCCGGCAACAACGCGGGTCATCCGCCTTCTCATCATACTTTCCCACCTTCTTCTACCCATATTCTTATCGTCTCCGGCACCGCATAAGATACCTCCTGCTGATTCCGGTTATAAGGACGGCTGCTGCCATCACAAACAGGATCCCCGGAAGAACCGGAACGGCATCCCCTGTATCGGCAGCTTTGCTCTTGCCGCCCTTATCCGCGCCGCCCGATACCACATCATCAAATGACGGTCCGCCGCCCGAACCACCGGAGCCGTTCGATCCCGGATCGTTGCCCGGACCATTGGGATCGTCTGCTCCCGGATCACCGCCCGGACCATTGGGATCGTCTGTTCCCGGATCATCCCCGGATGGACGTCCCGGCTTATGAGGTTTCCTCATATCCACATTCTCCGCTATTCCGTCCTGAATCCGGTAATTCTGCCCCGGCTCTTCAACAAACACCGCCTTAAAATCATAGATCCGGCTCTCCGGCACATGGATCTCCTCCCAGAATGTCCACTCTCCGTCAATTTCTACGATCTGGATATCCTCTGCCGCCACCGTATATTCCTCCGTACCGTGAACCCGCATATAGATCGTCACCGTACCGTTCGGATCATCAAAAACTCCCGGAAGCCGCCCGCGAAGCGTCACCTTCTGCGCATTCACATCCTTCTTATACACGGACAATTCTATCCTGGCTTCTGTCTGCGTGATCACAAGGACGCTCCTTCCCGCCGCCCCGAGATAATGCTCCGTCTCCGGCAGATAGGCAAATACCTGATACGTTCCTGTATCTACAGGTTCCTCGTGAAGCACACGCCGGTTCTCCTGATCCACATACACATATGATACCGGCAGTTCTTCCTCAATGCGCTGATCCTGCGACATCGGCACCGCCTGTATTCCCTGGGGGCTGCCGTCGTAAACCATGGTCCTGTCCTCCATAGCCAACGTGACAGGCGCCTTCAATATCCGGATACATACCACGGACACCGCTCCGTTATACTGCTCATCGCCTGCCTTTACCGCCATGACAAATGCCGTACCCACATCCAGGATCTCTACCGTGCCCTCCGGTGTCACGGACACTGCGCCCGGCGTGCTGATATTCTCCATAAGGCGGTAAGTAACCGCTCCGCTTCCCGGCGCTTCTGACTCGTCAGCCCGGACATCGAAGGCTTCGCATCCATACATCATTCGCAGTAAATGCTGCTCGAACTCTATATGCTGGGGCAGCTTATCCATATCAATCTCTGTAAGTTCTCCCGGCTGTATCTTATAATTCTGCTTAACACCCTCTGTATATACCGCCTTGAAATCATAGATTCCGTCAAGTCCCACGCTGACCTTCGCCGTGAAGCCATAAGCACCGTTCTCTTCCGTAACGGCAAGATCTCCGGTAACCTCCCGGTATTCTCCGGCATTCTGTCCGTCTTCTGCATGCTCCCGCATTAGGATCCTGACGGTCCCTGTCGGTGCATCGAAGACTCCCGGCAGCTTCCCGCGGATCGTCACGATATTATCCGCCTGATTCTTATCGATCACGGTCACCCGCAGGCTGATCGCGGCAGGCGCCTTCTCCACCGTCACGGTATATAATTCGGACTTCTCGATATAATTCCCGGTATCCGGGATTACCGTTACCCTGCAGTAATAGACCCCTGCGTCCGTCACCCCGGTATGGGCCGCTCCCATATCGCCGCTGCCGCCGTTTCCCGGCGCCGGCTGGGTGCACGCCTTATCCGTAAAATACTCATAACGGATCTCGCCCGCAGGCGCCGGCATATTCTGCACTCCCTTAAGCCAGACCTCGTCCAGTACCGCCGGCTGTCCGTCGTAGACCTTCGTCTTATCCCTGCCTATGATCTGCGGCTCGGAGGGGAGTACCGTCAGCGGCACCGCGGCAACAGCCGTCTGGTAATTCACTGCCGTATCCGCATCCGGCGTAAAGCGGACATTTACCTCATAAGTACCGGCATCCATCCTGGTTTGGCAGATCTCACCTTCCGGCAGGAATGCCCCGCTTAATTCTTCCGCCTCTACGCCTGTCGCCAGACCTTCCGCCTCCGACAGGTATCCCATCTCTCCGTAAGTAATATCACTGAGCCTGACATCCGACAGTACCGGAACCGCCTTCTCTACGGTCAACTTCTGAACCGGGCTCTTCGCCGCCTGATAATTATCCCGTTCGGCAAGCCATGCCTGGACATAATAAGTTCCTGCATTCACCGGCGGTTCGATCTCTTCTGCCGCCTCCGGATCGCTGAAGAAATGATATCGGATAAACGGAATGGACTCTGCCATAATATCCTTGCCGGTTTCCGTCTGTACCGTAAGCCCCTGGATCGTCGGAGTCTTCCCGCTGTAGACCGCAGTCTGTTCGGGGATTGCGACATTCACCTGCGCCTTCCGGATCGCAAGAAGCGCCCTCTCGCTTACCGCCGCCTTATAATCACCCGCGCTCCCTTTCACCGCCCAGCCGTAATAGATCCCGGCGTCCGTGGGATTCTGAATGAATTCCTGTCCGCCGCCGCCCTGCCGATGCCAAATCACAGACGGGCGATACATAACGGCCGTTTCCGCCGTCACGCTCTCATTCTCCACCCCTGTGATAACCGGCGGATCTAAGAGAATCGGCTCTCCGGTATACACTGCCTGTTTCCCCTGCATCTTCACGGTGCATCCCGCCTGCTTTATGGTCAGCTTCACCGGCGAATCCTGACTCTCCGTGGATATCGCTGACGTATAGTTGCCGTCTGCTGCCACAGACGCCGTCACCTCATAGACGCCTGCATGAACCGGGGCGTCGGGGCTGTTGATCTGTTCGGCTGCGGCGGCGCCGGTTGGTTCGGCTGCTGCCGTATCGGCCTGGCTGTCTCCATTTTCATTGACAGGCACGCTGCCGATATAGGTATATTGATAACTTACCGCCCCTGTCACATCCGTCCCGTTCGGAATCCCACTGTCCAGAACCGCAGGCTCTAAGGTCTGCGGATGCCCGTTGTAGGTTACGGTCTTATTGGATATGGCGATCGCAGGCTTCGCCTGATTGATCACCAGCGGGAAAGAAGTCTCGCACTCCAGCAGATTCCTTGTTGCCGGAACAGTAACCTTCATGGTATATGTGCCTGCATGAACCGGAGGCAGCTCAGAATCATAACTCCCTTCAATATAAGAATTTCCGGTATATCGAATATCCGAAATATCTGTAACATCCCCTGCCTTCTCTTCTCCCACCGGTTCCCTCTTGATACGGCGCGTTTGAGGAAGCCCATTATAAGTCAGCTCATTCTCATCAATTAGAGAAATATCTTGCTCAACCTTTGATACGGTGCAGTGGTATGTAACATAATAATGATCTTCTGCTACCAAAGCATTCCCTGTTGTTCCTTGGGTCGTTACAGTTACATAAGCCGTCACAGACACGGAACCTGCATTCAAGGGCGTAAATATCATAGTATTGTTATCATTATCTCCTATCTCCGTCTCTGCAACATCGTTCACCGTCCGATCCGGCATCTTCCACCGCACATCCGACACATGCGCTCCTGCTGGAATACTGTCTTGAAGCGCCGTCTCTACACTCTCTGTACAGGCTTCGCCGCCATATTCCAAATAGACTTCCTTCTCGATCGCTCCGGATGAGGTATCAACTTCTAATTGATCCTCACTAATAGAATAATTATCGATATGATTACCCGCGTTATCTGTTACAGGCATATAAGATGCTGTAATCTTAACCTTCTCATCCGCAAAGGATACACCTCCGTCTCCATATTGGATAGATGCATAGTATCCGTTGCCTTCTTTCCGGATCCCTCCTATATCAATCTGCTTCGTCTCACCGCCATCCGTCCAGGAGAGCTGTACCGTTCCCTTTGGTCCTTCCGCCACCGCATTCGTCACATAGACCCGATACTCCTTCGCTCCCTCCGCCCCGGTAAGTGCGCTTACCGGCACCTGCAGAAGCCCTGCCTGTCTTGGCTCAATCGTAATCTTAGAAGCGTTGTCTGCCGTAGTTTTCACATAATTGTAATTCCCCTGCGCTGCCGCCGATGCCAGCACGTAATACACGCCCCGATCCGCCGGCGGACCGGCAAGCTTACTCTCTTTCTCACATCTCTCACTCGCATAATATTCATAGGTGATCTTCTGGCCGGTATTCTTCCCGTCGATCCCTGCCGCGAACGCTCCTTCCATCACAACCGGCTCGCCGCTGTAGGTGACCGTCTTGTCAGCACCCTTCTGGATCGTCGGCGTTGCCGGAACAACCGAAACCATTCCCTTTCCTTCCGCTTCGGCATAGTTGACCGCATACCGGTCGGCAGGCGTAAACTTCACATCCGCCTTATTGGTTCCCGCATTTGGCTTCTGGTTTCCGTCCTTCCATGTAAATGTTCCGCTGATCTTGGACTTGCTCACTCCTTCCGCAGTACCGGTCACCGTCGATTTCGACAACGGATCCCCGTATGTAATCTGTGTTCCCCGCACATTGGAAAGCACCGGCACCGCCTTCTCGATCGTTAAGATTGCCGGTCTGCTCTCCGCCGAGAGGTAATGCGCATCCTGCCTCATCGTCGCCACCACATAATAAATCCCCGCGTCTATGGGCGGACCGTCTATCTCTTCCTGAAGCCCCCACTGCGTCACATCCCCCAATGCCTTATAATAAGTATAAGTAATCGTTCCCGTGGGCGCCGGGTGTCCCTCCGGGTACTTGATTTCCGGCGGGTCGATGGTCACATTCCGGTTATTATAGGTCACCGTCTTATCCTGGAGGACCACCTCTGCCTTCAGAATCACATGAAGCTGCATCCAGAAATACGCCGTGCCAAGCTTCTGTGAGATGTCATATTTATCCGGAGAATACAGCGCTTCCACCGGATAGGTACCCGCGACCTGGTTCTGGCTCTCGCACATCCGATATTCATAATGCGAGAACTGGTACGGCCCTTTGTATTTGGAGTTCGGCGTATAATCGAAGGTGATCACATCCCCGATATGCGCGGCCGTATTCTTCTTGAAACTTCCGATCACTTCCTTCTTGCCATTCTCCTCAACCTGAAGCTGGAAGGAATCCGACCCATCCCCGCCCGTAACCGGAGTCACCGACACAGCGCTGTCTTCCGGAACGATCTGTGAGATATCCACGGTGACCTTCCTCTGCTCGAAGATCGGTTCCACATAGATATCTCCAAGACTTTTTATCGCCTTACCTCTCTCAAGATCCTGTATCAGCGCAGCGTTCAGCGTGAAGCTGGATTCCGTCTCGCCGCCCTCGATCCATTTCGTATAGAGAAGGTTCTTCCGATCCCTGTCACTGTAGAAACGATACCCCTTAAGCTTGCAGTTATTGGCATCCGCCAGCGTATACTGTACCGTCACACGCTCATCCCGGTAAATGTCTCCCTGACTCCCGGGATCATAAGATTTCCCGTCCTCCAGGCGCATCTTCAGATTAGAGAAGGCGACATACTCCTTCTCGGAACCATTCTCCAACACCTGCTTAGGGTACTCCGGCTGAAGAAGCGCGATACGATGCTTCTTCAAGATCAATGTAAGACCTCCCTGGAACTCTCCGGATCTGCTCTCATTGTCAAAATAAAGCCTTGCGTCATGCATCTGCCACTCATGTGCCAGTCCGAAGAATACATAAGAACTCCCATACTTCGCTTTGATATTCGTACTCCGATCCCGAAAATCCTTAGAATACACATTCTGAGTAACCCGAACCACCAGATTATTGAAATACCACACCGTACCGTTTCCGTCCAGGGTGCCGTTGTTAATATCACCGATATCCATCCTGTGATAGTATTTGTACGGACTCGTATTTATGTACAAAAGGAACTTATCATTACTGGTCTGCTGCGTGTACATGTAAGTCTCCACCTTGTCCACATCCGTCATCTCGTAAGATTGTCCGCTCCTGTAGGTAACTCCGATATTATTTCGGTCCGTGAATGAATTCTTGAACCACATCTTGTACTTCGTCTTCTCACTATTGTCCGGCTCCATCCCGGAGTTATTATTCGTCTTCTCCACACATACAAACGTATCAAGGTCAATGTTCACCCTTCCGCGTACCTTCGCAAGATCAGCCGCCTCTGTGCTGGTGATACTAAGCATCATGCCGGCCATTGCCGCGCAGATCAGCAATACACTATACAATCTCTTCATAACACATTTTCCTTCCTATACGATTACATTCCGTCACACGTTTCATTGTAGAATATTTACAAAAGAAAGGAATATTTTTGTTGTGAATCATGCATTTTTGTTGTAAAATTAAGCGATGGAAGAAGTGATAATCGAATAAAGGCTTTACACCGCAATCACCGATTGATATAATGAAGGTACCAAAGTAAACGGCACTTATAAAAAGGCGGTGAGGATATGACAGGTAAAGAAGTAGTTAATCTTATTCAAAAATTAGAAGCTGAAGGTTTGACAGCCGAAAAGATCATAGAAATTATCAAATATGTTGAAACGGCTGAACCCAAAATAGAAACTAAATAACCAAAAACTGCCGGGAAATCCTAATTCGTACATTATGTACAAATACAGGATTTCCCGGCAGTCTATCTTATCATCTTATATCTGATTCAATCAACCTGTTAAACCAATTTCATTGGATTAATCTTAACGCCAGGTCCCATGGTAGAAGTAAGTGTCACGCTCCTTAAGAACTGACCCTTCACTGCTGCCGGCCTTGCTTTGATGATTGCGTCAATAAGCGTCTGGAAGTTGTCCGTAATCTGCTCCTCAGTAAAGGATGCTTTACCAAGCGGCACATGGATAATGTTCGTCTTGTCAAGTCTGTACTCGATCTTACCGGCTTTGATGTCATGGATCGCCTTCGTTACATCCATCGTTACCGTACCAGCCTTCGGGTTCGGCATAAGACCCTTAGGACCAAGAACACGTCCGAGACGTCCAACGATACCCATCATATCCGGTGTTGCAACTACTACATCGAACTCAAACCAGTTCTCGTTCTGGATCTTCGGAATCAGTTCATCGCCGCCCACGTAATCTGCTCCGGCTGCCTTCGCCTCTTCGGCCTTGGCGTCTTTCGCAAATACAAGGATACGAACCTTCTTACCTGTTCCGTGCGGCAGTACAACCGCGCCACGGATCTGCTGGTCAGCGTGACGTCCGTCACATCCTGTTCTGATATGAGCCTCAATCGTCTCATCGAATTTTGCTACTGCAGTCTTTTTAACCAGTGACACCGCATCCGCAACATCATAGAGGTTGCCTCTGTCGATTGCTTTTGCAGCTTCAATATATTTCTTTCCTCTTTTCATCTAAATAACCTCCTTGTGGTAATGTCGGGATAACCCTCCCACTTATTTGTTTACATTAAAATCGCTAGAAAATACCTCGCTTAGCCTTCAAAGAATCATCTGCTCCGCTAAGCTCGTGGAATACCTCGCTAAGCGGCCAGATGGGGTTCGCACTAAGCTCGAAAACACCTCGCCAAGTGCTCTACTCCTCTACTCCGCCACCTTAACTCCCATGCTGCGGCAGGTGCCGGCTACCATACTCATCGCCGCTTCCACTGTCGCTGCGTTAAGATCCGGCATCTTAGTCTCTGCAATCTCTCTTAACTGCGCCTGCGTGATCGTTGCAACCTTCGTCTTGTTCGGAACTCCTGAACCCGACTTGATGTTGCAAGCCTTCTTGATCAATACAGCTGCCGGCGGTGTCTTCGTGATGAAGCTGAAGCTCCTGTCACTGTAAACTGTGATAACTACAGGGATGATCAGATCTCCTTGATCTGCTGTCCTTGCGTTAAACTGCTTCGTAAATTCAACAATATTCACACCGTGCTGACCAAGTGCAGGTCCAACCGGTGGTGCCGGTGTTGCCTTTCCGGCAGGAATCTGTAACTTAATGTAACCTTCTACTTTTTTTGCCATCTCAATTACCTCCTTGTGGTGATGTCGGGAAATACGGTCCCTCCCACTGATTTTGATTTACAACTTTTTAACTTCTGCAAAACTGATCTCAACCGGTGTCTCACGGCCGAACAGTTCAACATTGATCGTAAGACTCTGCTTCTGCATATTCATAGACTGGATAGCTCCGACGGTGTCTGCCCATGCTCCGGCAATCACCTGAACCATGTCGCCTTCTGCAAAATCAACCACCATATTCTCCCGCTTGATCCCAAGCGGCGCCATCTCTGCATCTGTGAGCGGAACCGGCTTCGATCCAGGGCCTACGAATCCTGTCACACCCCTGGTATTACGCACCACATACCATGTGTCATCATTCATGAACATATGGATCAGTACATATCCGGGAAACATCTTCTTCTGCGCTGCCTTCTGAACGCCGTTCTTCAATTCTACAACGTCCTGCATCGGAACGCGGACCTCCAGAATCTGCTCTTCTAAGTGCCTGTTCTCAATCGTCTTATCAATGTTGGCTTTTACTTTGTTCTCATACCCGGAATAGGTATGCACTACGTACCATTTTGCCTCTGACATAAACTCACCTTTCTTGCCTGCAGAT
>CANTDX010000044.1 GCA_947652615.1 uncultured Dorea sp.
CGATAACCTGCTGATTACAAATCAGCTGCTCTGCCAATTGAGCCACATCGGCATCTATAATGAATATACCTCCCCGGTAATCCATCAATGACTCCGACGGGAATCGAACCCGTGTTACCGCCGTGAAAGGGCGATGTCTTAACCGCTTGACCACGGAGCCATAATCTCGGTCGCACTCACTCTCGTGGTGACCGAGATTTATATTACCACAATTCATACCATTTTGCAACACTTTTTTCATGTTTTTCGCTATTTTTTATTATGACTAACTCATTGGTATCACTCCAACAGCTCCAGGAAATCCTCTCTGCTCATATTCCCTAACTGTCCCGCCGCACTTCCGACGATCTCTTCTAACAGTTCCTTCTTCGATTCCTGGATCTTGCGGATCTTCTCTTCCACCGATCCCTTGGCAATCAGCTGATAGACCGTGACCTTCTTATCCTGTCCGATCCGGTGGGCACGGTCGGTTGCCTGATTCTGGACTGCAAGATTCCACCACGGATCATAATGGATCACAACATCCGCCCCTGTCAGATTAAGTCCCACTCCCCCAGCCTTCAAAGAGATCAGAAATACACTTGTCTCATCCTCATTGAACTTCTTCACAAGCTTCAGCCGCTTCTCCTTAGGCGTCTCTCCTGAGATCATATAGAATGAGAGCCCCTTCTCTGTAAGCTTTTGCCGAATGATCTCAAGCATGGAGACAAACTGCGAGAACAGAAGGATCTTGTGTCCGCCCTCTGCCGCACGCTCAACCAGTTCAAGGCACGCTTCCAGCTTGGCGGACTCTCCCTTATAATCCTCAAAGCAGAGCGACGGATCGCAGCAGACCTGCCGCAGTCTCGTCAGCTCCGCTAATATCTGTATCTTATTCTTCTGGAATTCCTCTTTATCCTGCCTTGCAATCCGCTGGCGCATATGAACGACCTGCGCATCGTATAACTCCTGCTGCTTCTTCTCGAATTTGACATAATGGATCTTCTCGATCTTATCTGGAAGATCCTTTAACACATCCTGCTTCAGCCTCCGCAGGATGAATGGAGACGTCATCTTCTTAAGCCTCTCCATCGCCGCCTCATCCTGATTCTTGATGATCGGGATCTCAAAATCACGCCTGAATACTTCGTATTTGTACAGGAAGCCCGGCATCAGATAATCGAAGATACTCCAGATCTCACTGAGCCTGTTCTCAATAGGCGTACCGGTCAGTGCATATCTGACCCTGCTGTTGATCACCTTCACCGCCTTCGCCGCCACCGTCTGATGGTTCTTAATATACTGCGCTTCATCTATAATCTGATATAAGAACTCTTTCCCCTCATACAGCTCCGTGTCACGTTTCAGCAGATCATAGGATGTAACCAGTACGTCCGCCTCCCGGTATGCATCCAGCTTACTTCTGCGCTCTCCCTGGGTCCCTGTAACCAGGACAAACTTAAGCTCTGGGGCGAATCTGCGGATCTCCTCACCCCAGTTGAATACCAGGGATGCCGGAGCCACCACCAGCGATACCCCGTCTTGTCCTTCCTGCTTCGCCGCAAGAAGCACTGCGATCACCTGCAGCGTCTTCCCAAGCCCCATATCGTCTGCCAGGATTCCTCCAAACTTGAAGGCTTCCAGAGTACGGAGCCACCGATAGCCATTCTTCTGATAATTTCTGAGCACCCTCCCAAGCTCCTTAGGCGGCTGGAAATCAGAATCATTTACCGTCTTGAAATCCCGGACTAGATTCCGGAAATGGCTGTCCCGCTCGCTGTAGACATTCTCATTCTCATTCAGCAGCTTATCCAGATACAGGGTCCGGTAAAGGGGCAGCTGCACATTCCCCTTAAGGAAATCCTTCGCCGACAGATGAAGCGAATTCATCATCTCATCAAGCATCTCTAAGGAATTGTCCGCAAGATCTATAAAATCACCGTTTTTCAGCCGATGGTATTTCTTCTTACTGCGGTAGCTGTTCAGGATATCCAACAGCTCCGCCGCCGGAAGGTCCTCCGTCACAATATCCAGATTCAAGAGATCGCTCTTTATGGATACTCCCACAGACATCTTCATTCTCTTCGTGATCTTAAGGTTCGAGAACCGATCGGTACACTGAACCTCCCCCAGCGCAAACAGCGCATCCAGACCCTTCGCCAGCACTTGATACATGCACTCTTCGTCTTTGCCGCAGTGAAGCTCCTTCTTCTCCCGCTCCATCTGCGGGAACCACTGCCTCGTCAGGAACAGGATCTCCCGCTCCCGGTTCTCTTCCCGTAAGTCTGTCCTGTTCCACAGTGCGTCTTCGCTCTCAGGCTGAATAAGCGGATATTCTGCGTCTCCATAACGCACCGTTGGCTTACAGATGATATTACGGTCTTCGGCATCCAGATAGAAGACGAATTCCGCTTCCGGAGGCAGGTATTGTTCGATCTCCGCTTCATTCTCCTCCACAATGTCCACAATATCCCGAAGCTGCGGAAGCACGGAATAATAGAACTCCGCCAGATTATTTCTTCCGATCTGAAAATGCACTCCTCCGTCTATATGCTGATCCACCAACGGCTGAATCCGCCTTAAGAACTGCTCCTCGATCCTGCATAAGGAATCTCCCTCGATAAAATACGCCGTCTTCACTCCATAGAACAACTCGGGAATCTCACATTCCACAGAGATTCCATGAAACATCCTGCCTGTATCCAGCCCATTCTTCCCAATCCGCATGGACAGCTTAGGATTCCCCTCCCGGCAGGTCAGCTCACACTTCCTCTTCCTGCCTTCCTCACGGTTTTCATAGGCCGTTGGTTCTGCCGCTGCAATCTCGTAGAACTGATCCAGACGCCAGCCAAAGAGCCGCATCTCATTCTTCTTGACAAGTGTCCTCCTATAATATGCTCCGGACTCCATCAGACGATTCTCGAACTCTTCCTCTTCCTGCACGATATTCCTTATGAATGCGATCCAGCGTCTCCCCTGCCCGGTAAAATTCTCCAGCCGGTGATTAAGCTGCAGATTGGATCCATAACTCCCCATCGCGGAGTTCCTTACATTCTCCTCAAATTCGAACAGATCCTTTATGATGAGCATCTTCTTTAACCCGATCTTGAAGGAAACTGCAAGCTTATCCTCCTTCTGCACCAGACGCGGTACGAGCCTGATACTCTCATCCTCTCCCATGACTCCTGAAATCGTCTGATTCGCGTGATTCTTCTGGAACTGATAGAGAATCTCACTTCCCCAATAGTCTGTCGCATCTCCGAACCGGTTCTTGCTCAAATACTCCGATAACACCTGCATCGCCGCCGCAACATGTACACAGTTATCCATTGGCGTATAGTACCTGTAGAAACTCCCTCCGTATAACCCGCAGCTGCACTCCGCCGACACTGCCTGTTCTCTGGCAAAAACAATCCGGACCAGATAACGTCTGCCGTCTTCCTCGACCTCGCATTCGATGACCCCCATCATCTCTTCATATCCGTTGATATAACCGGTATCCATGCTCTTAAGCACAACCTTATTCTGCGCCAGCAGTGACTTGCCTTCCTTTACCACATGCAGCTTCAGATGCAGTGACTCTCTGATCTTCACAATGTCAAAATATGTATACTGTTCCATAGATCTCCTAAGCAAATTTTTCTTTCAGTATTTCCAGCGCCTTCACAACCGTCTGTCTCGGACAAGCCAGATTGAACCTTGCGAATCCGTCTCCAAGCTTCCCAAAGAAATTCCCGTCATTTGCCGCGATATGGCATTCCTTAAGCAGATAGTCATGAAGCTTGTCCGACGGCACCCCTGTCCTTCGGAAATCCACCCACACCAGATAGGTACCTTCCGGCTTGCGCACGGTCAGGGACGGGATCTCCCGTTTTACATAGTCGGTAAAATACTCCAGATTCCCGTCAATATAGCGGTTCAATTCAATCAACCATTCCTCGGAATCATTGTACGCCGCCACGAGAGCCGCCTCCGCGAACGCGTTATTCTCGGCCGCATGGGACTGCTCTGAGACTGCCTGATACTTCTCCCTCAAGGCTTCATTGAAGATAAAGCAGTTGGCCACATGAATACTTGCCAGATTGAATGCCTTGGACGGAGACGTGCAGACAATACACCTGTCCCGGATCTCCTCTGACAAGGAAGAGATAAATGTATGCTCATGCCCTTCCGAGATCAGTTCGCTGTGAATATCGTCCGAGATAATATAAAGGTCATGCTTCACGCAGATGTCTGCAAATGCCTGCAGTTCTTCCCTCGTCCACACACGCCCCGACGGATTGTGCGGATTACAGAAGATCACGGCCTTCGTCTTCTCGGTGATCCGGCTCTCGAAATCCTCAAGATCCATGGTATAATAGCCGTCAGCATTTTTCATCGGGCTCTCTACCAGAACGCGGTCATTATCATCGGTAACCTTAAAGAAGGGGCCGTATACCGGCGTCATGATAATAATCTCATCTCCGATCTCTGAAACTGCCTGTACCGCGAAGGACATCCCCAGCACAACATTGGGCACATAGAAGATCTCCTCCTTCCTAAGCTCAAGCCCGTGTCTCCTCTTCATCCAGCTTATCACCGCTTCATAATACTGCTCGGATAGGAACTGATAACCAAAAGCCCCCTGCCCGGCTATTCTCTGCAGATTCTCCGTGATCGCCGGAGCAATCTCAAAATCCATATCGGCAATCCACATCGGCGTCACATCCGGTGTGACAAAGGGTACATCCCATTTTACACAATTCGTTCCCCGGCGTTCAATACCTTCATCAAAATGATACATCTCTAACCTCCAACCTCTTAATTTACTGCAAATGGCACGCCACATAGTGCTGCGGCTCCACTTCCCTCAATACAGGAGCCTCCATCCTGCATCTGTCCTTGGCCCGGGAACAGCGGTTGCAGAAATGGCACCCTTTCGGCGGATTCATCGGACTGGGTATCTCTCCCGCCAGATGGATCTGCTTCCTGTTCTTCTCTATCTCAGGATTCGGGATCGGAATCGCAGACAATAGCGCCTGCGTATAAGGATGCAGCGGATTCCTGTAAAGCTCCCGGGACGCCGCAAGCTCCACCATATTCCCCAGATACATGACTCCCACCCTGTCGGAAATGTGCTTCACCATAGACAGATCATGTGCAATAAACATACTGGTGAGGCCCCTCTCCTTCTGCAGCCTGACCAGAAGATTCACGATCTGAGCCTGGACAGATACATCCAACGCTGATATGGGTTCATCACAGAGCAGAAATTCCGGATTCACCGCAAGCGCCCTTGCAATCCCAATCCTCTGCCTCTGTCCTCCAGAAAATTCATGAACATACCTGCTTGCATGTTCCGCATTCAGCCCCACCTGCAGAAGAAGCTTCTGAACCTCTTCCACTTCCTGTGCTCCGGAATCCACCAGATGATGAATCCTCATCCCTTCTGCTATTATATCATGAACCTTCTTACGCGGGTCAAGAGAAGAATACGGATCTTGGAAAATCATCTGCACCTGCTTCGTGAATTCCTTCTTCTGTACCTTATTCATCTGATGTACATCCTGCCCCCGGTATAATACCTGCCCGTCCGTCTTGTCATACACACCGATACAGGTCCTCCCGCAGGTCGTCTTCCCGCACCCTGATTCTCCCACAATTCCAAGCGTTTCCCCTTCGTATATCTGGAATGACACGTCATCAACGGCCTTCAGCACACGCCTGGAATCAACGCGGAAATATTTCTTCAGGTTCTTTACCTCCAGAATCACTTTCTCCGTCTTCATCTATATCCCCGCCTCCTTGTCGAACTCTATATCCTGATATCTGGAATCCGGATGATACAGCCAGCACGCCGTTCTGTGCTCCTCCCGGCTTCCTCTCTCTTCCTGGCCTCTGCAGCCTTCTGCAGACATAACATACTCCGGCGGCTCAGCCTCCGTACAGATATTCATACAATATCTGCATCTGGCGGCAAACGGGCATCCCACAGGCGGATCGATCAGATCCGGCGGCGTTCCCTCTATTGACACCAGTTGTTGCTTATTCTCGAGCTCCAGGCTCGGCGCCGCATTCAGAAGCGCCCAAGTATAAGGATGCCTATGCCCATAGAAGATCTGGTTCAGGTCTCCTTTTTCCATGATCTTTCCGGAATACATCACAACTACCTTATCTGCAATGCCTGCAACCACGCCCAGGTCATGGGTGATCAGAATGATCGTCGTGCCAAGCTTCTTCTGGATATCCTTCATCAAGTCGATGATCTGTGCCTGGATGGTCACATCCAGCGCTGTTGTCGGCTCATCCGCAATCAATATCTTCGGCCTCCCCGATAAAGCGATCGCAATCATCACCCTCTGGCGCATCCCGCCGGACAGCTCATGGGGGTATTTCTTCAGGCACAGCGCCGGATCCGGTATCTTTACCAGTTCAAGCATCTCCACTGCCTGTCTGCGCGCTTCTTCTTTCGTCACCTTCGCATGATTCAGGATATTTTCCATGATCTGCTTCCCGATATTCATCGTCGGATTCAGCGAAGTCAGAGCATCCTGGAAAATCATCGAACATTTGGCTCCGCGGTATCTTTCCCATTCCTTCTCCGACTGTTCCAGTATATTTTCACCAAAATACAATACCTGGCTGCCGCTTTTGATCTCTCCGGGCGGCGTACTGATAAGCCCCATGACCGTCTTCGCCGTCACGGATTTGCCGCAGCCTGATTCCCCCACGATCGCAATGGTCTCCCCCTCTTCTACCTGGAAGGATATTCCCCGCACAGACTGCACCTCCCCGGCATAGGTATGATAAGAAACCCTCAAATCCTTTATCTCTAATATCTTTCCCATCTTACTTCCCCCGTTACTTTATCATCTTTGGTTCCAGCGCATTCCTGAGCGCGTCTCCAAGTATATTGAAGCTGAATACGGTCAGCACAATAAATATCCCCGGGAATATGGCCAGCGACGGCATATCCATGATATAGACCTGCGCTCCCTGAAGCATGGTTCCCCAGGATGCCTTGGGAAGCTGTACTCCAAGCCCCATAAAGCTTAAAGCTGATTCGGTCAGTATCGCCCTGGCAACCGCAAGGCTTCCCGCAACGATGATCGAAGAACTCATATTGGGAATGATATGTCCGAATATGATCTGCCTGTGGCTTGCTCCAAGATGCTTTGACGCCAGTACGAAATCCCGTTCCTTAAGCGACAGAGTCTCTGCCCTTGTGATCCTGGCGATCTGGCACCATTCGAATAGCCCAAGGATCACGATCATCGACCACACCTTCGGCGGAAACAGTGAGTTGATCACAACCATCAGCAAGAAGCTTGGCACCGACATGAAGATATCCGTGAACCGCATCAGGAAAGCGTCCGTCTTACCGCCCATATAGCCGCTTACCGTACCAATCACCGTACCGATCACCGTAGACAGCACCATCGACAGGAACCCTACCGACAGAGAGATCCGTCCTCCATACAACGCCCTTGTGAAATAATCTCTTCCCAGCTCGTCCGTTCCAAACCAATGCTCTGCAGAAGGTCTTGCCAACTGATTGGTAAGCTCCTGCTTATCCGGATCATAGGGGCTTAACGGTGCAAACACTGCCACTAGCAGGATCAGCAGCAATATCACGCTGCAGCACATTGCTAGCTTATTCTCTTTTAATGAGATCAGGACATCCTTCAGAAGTCCTCTTTCATAATTTGCCGAGATCCTGGTCTCTTCCTTCTGTACTCTCAAAAAACTATTCTTATCCATTGTCCCTGTCCATCCCCTGTCTGATTCTTGGGTCGGCAACCGCATACAGTACATCCGCAAGCAGATTGCCCAAGATTAATATAATACAAGAAAACATTGTATAACCCATGATTAATGGAAAGTCCCTGTTGCCGACGGCCTCCATCGCAAGCCTTCCGATCCCCGGCCACGAGAAGATCGTCTCGATCACGAAGGAACCGCACACAAGTCCTGCAATATTGATTCCCGCAAGAGTAATGATCGGCAGGAGGCAGTTCTTCAGCACATGCCTGGACAGAACCTTACGTTTCCCCGTCCCCTTGGATATCGCCGTCAGAACATAGTCCTCTTCCAACTGGGTGATCGTATTCGACCGGATATACCTGGTGAAAACCGCCATATTATTCAGACTCAGCACAAAGGCCGGAAGAACCATATGCCAGATCAGGTCTCCAGCCGTATATACATTCAGAGTCCTCATGCCTCCGCTTGGGAATAGCTGTAATTTCAATGAAAATATAATGACCATGATCATCGCCATCCAAAACGGCGGCACCGATATACCAAGATAAGAGATAAAGCTGATGACATTATCCGCCAGCTTATTCTTCCTAAGTCCCGCCCATAGCCCCAACGGGATGGAGATGATCAGGGACAGGAACAAGGCAGAGCCCATCAGCATTAACGTGTTGGGAAGCCTCTCCCCGATCAGTTCGGCCACAGGCCGGTTCTGTTTAATGGAAGTTCCAAGATCTCCCTGGAACACATGTACAAGCCAGCGCCCGTACTTCTCTACAATATTGCCGTCCAGCCCATATTCTTTCTTAATACCTTCGATCTCTTCTTTGGTCATACCGGCCCTGACATAATTATCTACCGGATCTCCCGGCGCCGCCTCAATGATCAAGAATGAAAATATACTGACCAATATCACCACAGGTATTAACTGTAAAAAACGTTTTAAAATATATTTTCCCACAATAATTCATCCCCGCTATAGATTTCATGATTGAGGAAAGACCGTCTGTCATTGTGCCGGCAGACGGTCTCCTCTTCCTGTTATTCCATTGTAATCTTCAAATAATCTTCAAAAATCGGTACTCTAAGAATCTCATCCAGTCCCTTGAATTCTTTCCTCGCAACGATCACATAGTTCGTGTTCGCCATCGGGAACAGGGAGTAATCCTCGTTCATCTGTACCTGGAGTTCTTTGTAATAAGTTTCCCGGTCTTCCTCTGTCAATGCCTGAGAAGCCTTATCCCACAGTTCATTCGTCTCCGGGCTTACATAGAAGCCGTTCTGAACCAGTTCGCCTCTCCAGCTCGTCATCTTTGTCGCCGGATCTGAGTTCAACTGATCCATTCCATTCGTCGCAAGATCCCAGGACGTATCTTCTGTAGTCTCGCCTGTAATCCATGCAGCGAACAGATGCGGGAAGAACTCACCGCCGTCAAGACCTTCCAACTCTACCGTAACTCCGATCTCCTTCAACTGCTCCTGCACGATCTGAGCTGTCTCCTTCATATTCGGCCTTGCAGTAAAGTAGATATAATGTAACGGTCTCTCCGTCAGTCCGCTCTTCTTGGCAAGCTTCTTCGCCTCTTCAATGTCCTGCTTATAGCCTTCCATCTCGTCATTGAAGTAGAGATTCTGCGGTGAACAGAAATTCTTAGCCGGGATCGCAAGTTCTTCGGAACCATATGCTCCCGTCACGATATCATCCACATTCAGCGCAAGACAGATGGCCTTTCTTGCATCCATATCCTTCATAAGCGGGCTCTGGTAGTTGAATGTCAGATAATTCAGACGAGCTTCCGGGATGTTATATACAGTATAATTATCATCGCTTGAATATTTCTCAAGCTTCGTCTGGTTTGTGACACGCATCATTGAGATCTCGCCGTTCTGAAGCGCAGCCTCCTGAGCGCTCTGATCCGGCATCAGCTTAATAACCACCTGATCCAAACTTGGTTTCCCTCTGTAGTAATCATCGTATCTCTCATATACGATGGAGTCGCCCTCATTATACTCTTTTAATTTGAACGGTCCCGATCCGATCGACTTATTCAGATTCTCAATGTCATCCTTAATAGTCGTATTTCCGTCAAATACATGCTCCGGGAATATCTGAATCCTTCCGAACTCACTCTCAAAGGCGCTGAAAGGCTCCTGCAGAGTGATCGCCACCGTCAGCTCGTCAACCGCTTCTGCAGAGATCGTCTTGCCGTTATAAGTTACACTCTCAGAAGAATCACTGGTGTTGGCCTTGTCCAGCAGAACATTGACAGTGTATACAACGTCATCCGCCGTAATCTTCTCCCCGTCGTGCCAGGTAAGGTCATCCCTTATCTTCATCTCATAGTGGCAGCCGTCGTCTGATGTCGGCTCTAAGCTCTCCGCCAGATACCATCTCGTCTCATCCTTCGTTACAACATATAACGGGTCGAAACATGGAGCGGACGCCATGAGCAGATCGTCTGCGCCATATACATTGTACGGAGTCAGGGAAGCTACTGAATTCGTATTAATCGGAACTACAAAGGTTCCGCCTCCGCCTTCTCCCGACGCTTCTTGCGAAGAGCCGCCGCTATTGGATCCCGAATCAGAATTCTCGGAATTACCGCTGTTTTTGCCGCATCCGGCAGCCATCACTACTGTCACTGCCGTGATGAGCATTACTGAAATTAGTTTTCTTTTCATCTCTTCCTCCTTTAATGAATTATTTTACCAGTTAATTATACTCTTTCCCCTATATTGGGGTCTAATTGATAATTATGATATGTTTGAGGCATATATAGATATATGTCGAGAAAATCCGACATATTTAGTATGCCTGTAAACACAATTTGGGACGCAGTAAAATTGTATTTTACTGCGTCCCAAATTGTGTTTTACCCTGTACCTTTTCGAGCTTATTCCCCGATCATCATCTTGATGATCTCTTCGTTCGTCTCCCTCATGCCTTCCTTCCCGAGACGTCCGATATTCGTAATCGTAGCCTCCACACCGTCTGTCACGATCCCGTCTCCCGCGTAGAACTGCTGCCCTCTTAAGTACATATTGTACCCTAAGATCCCGGCATCCACAGACGCGGCGATCTTCGCCGCACAGGACGCCTTCGCCCCGTCGCACACCATACCGGACACGATCGCCAGCGCATTGACTACCGTATGTACCGCTTCCTCGTAGCCGCCTCCGCATAGATACGCGATCCCCGCTCCTGCCGCGGCTCCTGCGCTGACGGCCCCGCAGTAGGCAGACAGTCTCCCGATCCCTGTCTTCTGATGGATGGCAACCAGATTCGACAGCACCAGCGCGCGGTACGCCTTCTCCTTTCCGCATTCTTTCTCCTTCGCATACTCCAGGACCGGCAGCGAACAGGTCATACCCTGGTTCCCGCTTCCCGCATTGATGATAACCGGGAGTTCGCAGCCGTTCATACGGGCATCTGACCCTGCAGCCGCCATGGCCTTCGCCCGAGTCCTCACATCCGTACCATAGGTGTCCAGCAGCACGCTTCCGATATTCGCACCGTAATCACCGCGCAGACCTTCCTTGGCAATCGCAGTATTATACTCGATCTGACGGTCGATCACTTCCTTCACATCCTGAATATCCACAGTATTGGCAAAATCCCAGATACTCTCCATATCCAGGAGACTCCTGTCTGTCAGCCCTTCCTCGCTCTCGCCCTCTACAGGAACCGACATAAGCTTCTCGCCGTCCTTTTCGATCAGTACGATATTCGTATGATAGTTGGCAATACGCACCTTCACATAAGAGTCTCCCTTGAATACAATCACGATAATGTCAAATGTGATACCGTTGTCAATGTGATCCACACTGACCGGTACCTTCTCAAGGAATTCCACCATCTGCCTGGTCTGTTCCTGGGAAACTTCTGCGATCACTTCCAGCTCCCGCTCCGGCTTCCCGGCAATGATCCCTGCCGCCGCTGCCGCCGGTATCCCTTTCAGATGGTTGGTATTGGGAACGATCACACTCTTGACATTCTTAATAATGCTTCCGCTCGCCCCGATACTCACCTTATCCGGAATGCACCCCAGCACTTCCCGCGCCTTGGCAGCTGCGTAGGCCAGAGCAATCGGCTCTGTACATCCCATGGCCGGAACCAGCTCCTCCTTCAAAATCTGAACATACGCCTGGTATTTTTCATCTGATTTTTGCACAATGATCCTCCCTGTCCTTTTCGACATTTTTCTTTATTATATGAAAATTCCAAAAATTTTTCAACTGTTTACAATCTACCATGCAGAAAAATATATTTCCACTTGACAATCTGATTTTATCTCATTAAAATATGTTTTGTATCGAACAGTTTTATAGGGAACAATTCGCATTCGAACATTAGGAGGCCATATGAAAAGGCGGGAAGAAAAGATAGGTTTTGAGATACGGAGACTCGACCACATGCTGGGCAGGAATATGCAGGCCCATGTAAGGGCGGCCGGAATCGATGAGGTAACCCTGATGCACGGCTGGATCATCCGTTACCTGTATACCAATCAAGACAAGGATGTATTTCAGAAGGATATCGAGCAGTATTTTTCCATTGGCAGGTCTACCGTCACGAACATTATACAGTTGATGGAGCGAAAGGGATATATCGCCCGGGAATCCGTAGAACACGACGCCAGGCTTAAGAAAGTGGTATTGACGGAAAAGGGGATCCGCAACCAGGAGATGCTTGAAGATCTGGTCGAAAGTCTTGATACCAGGCTGGTGGACGGGATCACAGAAGAAGAGTTATCCGTGTTCTATTCTGTGATCGAGAAATTAAAGAGGAATCTTACGAAACAGATATGCTCTGATGGCAGAAAGGAGGAATTTGATGATCCGAACTTTATTGAATGAAGTAAAAGAATATAAGAAAGCTTCGATTGCGACGCCGCTCTTTATGATACTGGAGGTACTGATGGAGATGATGATCCCGTTTCTGATGGCTTCGATCATAGACGACGGCGTCAATGCAGGAGACCTTAGACATATCTACAAGGTCGGCGGCATCATGGTCGCTGCCGCGGCGATCGGGCTGTTTGCCGGAATCGCGGGAGGACGCTACGGCGCGAAGGCTTCCGCCGGACTGGCGAAGAATCTTCGCGAGACCATGTTCAACCACATCCAGACATTTTCATTTGCCAATATTGATAAGTACAGTACAGCCGGTCTGGTAACGCGCCTCACAACAGATGTGACTAATGTACAGAATGCATACCAGATGACCCTGCGTATGTTTACCAGGGCGCCGGCAAGCCTTCTGTGCGCCATGATCATGGCGTTCCGCATCAATGCGCGCCTGTCAAGCATCTATCTGGTGGCAGTAGTGATCCTTGGAATTCTGCTGATGCTGATCATGAGCCATGCGACAAAGTATTTCCAGCAAGCATTTCCCAAATACGATGACCTGAATGCGTCTGTCCAGGAGAATGTCTCCGCGATCCGTGTAGTCAAGGCTTACGTCCGGGAAGAGCAGGAGACCAGTAAGTTTAAGAAGGCGAGCGAGAACATTTACCGGATATTCGTGAAGGCAGAACTCAATCTGGTATACAATGCGCCGCTTATGCAGTTCACGGTCTACAGCTGTATCCTTCTGATCAGCTGGATCGGAGCGAAGATGATCGTGGCTTCCACACTGACCACCGGAGAACTGATGAGCCTGCTTGCTTATTGTATGAATATCCTCATGAGCCTGATGATGCTCTCCATGGTGTTCGTCATGATCTCCATGAGTATGGCGAGTATCCGGCGTATCTCCGAGGTACTTGGCGAAACCAGTGATATCAAGAATCCGGCTGATCCGATCCGTGAAGTTGCCGACGGAAGCATCGAATTTCGGCATGTGGATTTCGCATATCGCAAGGACAGTGAGCGTCCGGTGCTCAAGGATATCAATCTTAAGATCCGATCCGGCGAAGTGATCGGGATCATCGGCGGAACCGGAAGCGCCAAGACCAGTCTTGTGAACCTGATCAGCCGTCTCTACGATGTGACGGACGGTGAGATCCTTGTAGGAGGACGCAATGTCAAGGAATATGATATGGAGACTTTGCGGAACCAGGTGTCTGTCGTGCTCCAGAATAACGTACTGTTCTCCGGCTCGATCCTTGATAATCTCAGGTGGGGCAATAATGAAGCCACAGAAGAAATGTGCCGGGAGGCATGCCGCCAGGCATGTGCGGATGAATTCATCCGGCAGCTTCCGGACGGATATGAGACTCACATCGAACAGGGCGGAAGCAATGTATCCGGCGGGCAGAGGCAGCGGCTCTGTATCGCGAGGGCGCTCCTTAAGAAACCGAAGATCCTGATCTTAGACGACAGCACCAGTGCAGTGGATACGGCTACAGACGCCAGGATCCGCAAGGCATTCCGGGAGGATATCCCGGACACGACGAAGCTTATCATCGCCCAGCGGATCACAAGTGTTAAGGACGCCGACCGCATCATCGTGATGGAAGAAGGCTGTGTGGACGGCTTTGGAACCCATGAAGAGCTGCTTGCTGGAAATGATATTTACCGTGAGGTCTATGAATCACAGACCAAAGGCGGCGGAGATTTTGATGAGAAAGCAGGTGAATAGATATGCCGGGACCAATGAACCGGGGACCAAGAGGCGTAAAATCTCAGGTAAAGAACCCCATGAAGATATTTAAAAGGCTGATGGCCTATGTATTCCAATACTATAAGCTTCATTACATAGTTGTGATCGCGCTGATATTCGTAAGCGTGCTCGCCAATGTCCAGGGGACTATGTTTATGAAGAATCTGATCGACGATTATATTACACCGTTTCTTCTGACGGATACGCCGGATTTCGCACCGCTGACCCGCGCGATCGCCAGAGTGGCAGTATTCTATTGTGTGGGGATCATTGCAACTTATGCGTACAATCGGATCATGGTAAATGTGACCCAGGGGACGTTAAGATCTCTCCGTGATGATCTGTTTGCGCATATGGAGCAGCTTCCCATCAAGTATTTCGATACCCACGTCCACGGAGATATCATGTCTGTCTATACCAACGATATCGACACCCTGCGCCAGATGATCAGCCAGAGTATCCCTCAGGTAGTCAACAGCGCTATCACCATCGTCAGCGTGTTCGTCAGTATGCTGATCTTGAATATCCCGCTGACGGCGGTGACGCTTGCCATGGTCGCCGTTATGATCGCAAGCTCCAAGGCCGCTGCCAGACGAAGCGGCAAGTATTTCCTGGAACAGCAGGCGAACTTAGGAGCCGTGAACGGTTATATCGAAGAGATGATGAACGGACAAAAGGTGGTGAAGGTATTCTGCCATGAGGAAGAGAATAAGAGATCGTTCAAAGAACTGAACGACCGGCTGTTCGTCAGTGCGGATCGCGCCAATACTTATGCCAATTTCTTAGGCCCTATCAACGCGCAGCTTGGCAATATCAGCTATGTAGTGTGTGCGATCATAGGCGGCGCGCTTGCCCTGAACCACGTGGGCGGATTCACTCTTGGCGGGCTTGCAAGCTTCTTGACCTTCAATAAGAGCTTCAGTATGCCGATCAATCAGGTGAGCCAGCAGTTGAATGCGGTGGTAATGGCCATGGCTGGAGCACAGCGTGTCTTTGAGATGCTGGATGAGAAGGTGGAGCAGGATCAGGGATATGTGACGCTGGTCAATGCTGTTGAGGAGAACGGACATTTGACAGAGAGTGACACGCGAACCGGAAGATGGGCTTGGAAGCATACCCACCAGGCGGACGGCAGTATCGACTATGTAGAAGTACGGGGTGATGTGGTATTCAACGGGGTGGATTTTGGTTATAATGACGATAAGATCGTACTCCATGACGTGAAGCTCTTCGCCGAGCCGGGACAGAAGATCGCATTCGTCGGCTCTACCGGCGCCGGCAAGACAACGATCACCAACCTGATCAACCGATTCTATGATATCCAGGACGGGAAGATCCGCTACGACGGCATCAATATCAACAAGATCCGGAAGTCAGACCTGCGCCGTTCCCTTGGGATCGTGCTCCAGGATACCCATCTGTTCACCGGAACTGTAAGAGAGAATATCCGTTTCGGCAAATTGGACGCGACAGATGAGGAAGTGATTGCGGCGGCGAAGCTCGCCAATGCAGACGGATTCATCCGAAGGCTTCCCAATGGATATGATACCATGCTGACCGGCGACGGCGCGAACTTAAGCCAGGGACAGCGGCAGCTCCTTGCAATCGCCCGCGCCGCGGTGGCTGATCCGCCGGTGCTGATCCTGGATGAAGCGACCAGCTCAATTGACACAAGGACCGAGCGGATCGTACAGGACGGTATGGATAAACTGATGAACGGCAGGACCACATTTGTGATCGCCCACAGGCTGTCGACCGTGCGCAATTCGGATTGTATCATGGTACTGGAACAGGGGCGGATCATTGAGCGGGGAACCCATGACCAGTTGATCGAGGAGAAAGGAAAATACTATCAATTGTATACTGGGAATGCGATCAGTGCTTGATATTTACAAATCATAAAGGACATAGGAAGGCGGATACCAATCTCTTCATTGATATCCGCCCGCGCCGATCAATACCTTCTTACCCTCGAATGCGAAACCATAATGCCGGATATTCTCTCTGGGAATCCCTCTGGCTAGCAATTCTCTATCATAATCCTTTTCTTCAATCTGAGTGAGAGCCGCTTGAAGCGCGTCCTCCAGAGTTCTGTCTTTTTTGGGATTTCTCACTTTGAATTCCAATACATATGCTCTCTTACTGCAATCCAATGGTTCCAGCATTACATCATACCGCCCAAAGCCGCTCTCCCGGTTGGAAGATACTTTATATTCCCCTGCAAGCTCTACGATCAGCCCAAGGACGAAACCGTGGTAAAAGCGTTCCGGATCAGCAGTGTCCGACGGTTTTTTCCCGGTATCAAAAGAACTGAACGTCAATTCGGCTACTTCATTCATATATTGATTCATATAATCCACATCATCCAGCAGTAATGCTTTCAAGAAATTATTATATGGAATATCTTCATCTGCAAACCAGTCTCTTACCATATCATCGAACATCATCCTGACTTCACGGTTTGTCAGGACCAGACGATAATCGAATCTTCCCGCTTTCTGGTCAAATACCCTTTCGTCAACCCTCAAATATCCGCTGGCAAGCAGCAAACTCCAGATTGCTCCCCGCTTCTTCTGAAGCTGATTAAATACAATCTCTTCATCTATTTCCATTGTCAGAGACCGCTCCTTAAGTAAATCCTCCATAAACATCTTCGTCTGCGGGCTCCCTTTCCTGATCAAACTGCTGATCAGCGTGTTTGAACTGGAATTCGCCCAATATGGAATGAATTCACGGTTCTCCAAAAAACAGGTAATTGACCACGGGTTATAGATATCTTTCTGGCTGCCAAAAGTGAATCCATCATACCACTGCTTCACATTCATCTTCTCATCCGGCATACCAAAAAGCTCCAATGCCGCAAACACTTCTTCTTCCGTGAAACCAAACCGCATACAATACTTTTCTGAAGTCGTTGTGACAATCTCCAGATTATTCAGGTCCGAAAATATGGATTCCTTGCTCACTCTGGTTATTCCGGTCAATAAGCCCCTCTCCATATATGGATTCGTCTTAAATGTCGAATTGAATATGCTGCGGATGAAGCCCGTTATTTCATTCCAGTAACCATTCACATATGCCTCTTGCAGCGGCGTATCATATTCGTCCAGAAATATTAAAACCTTCTTTCCGTAGTACCGGCTCAGATAGAATGATAATTGCTTCAATGCTCTTGTAATACTTGCATCCTTTAACGGCTGCCCGGTAGAAGTATCTACCATATATTTTTCAAAAGAAATAAAATATTCCTTCTCGGCATCACTTAAAACATCTCCCTGCAATAGATAATCATGATTCTTATATAACTCGGCTACTGCGCTGATGATACCTTCCCTTGTATCCTGATAATTCTGTCCCTTAATATCCGCAAAAGATAAAAAGATAACCGGATATTGCCCCTGCAGATCACGGTACGTCTCTTCCGCCCAAATGGAAAGCCCCTCAAATAGATCGCCCCGATCTGCATAGTGATTCGAGAAGAAATACATCAGCATATTCAGGTTCAAGGTCTTTCCAAAGCGCCTTGGACGTGTAATCAGCGTTACAATATCCTGGCTTTCCCACCATTCTTTAATGAATAATGACTTATCAATATAAAACGACTTATTCTCCCGCAGTGATCTGAAATCCTGATTCCCAATCGAAACCGTCTGCTCCATCTTATCCTGTCCTTCTTCCTTCCAAGGGTTACTTCCTGATATTATTCTAAAATACCATCAAGATAAAATCAATAATAAACAACATGTAAAGACGGATACCAATCTCTTCATTGACATCCGCCTTTACTCTGATCCTTCAATCATTCTTTTTTTACCTCTTTCTTCTTCGGTTCCAGTTCCTTGATGCTCTACCAATTCACTGACCGATTCTGGTATTTGTTTTGGAAAAGTTTAAGTTCTTGGTGGTCCGTACCTCCTTTTCATAAACTCTTCGACTCCTGATCCTCAGCGCCTTCTCTCAGGAATCCTCGCTCAACACTTGTGTCGATGATAAATAACAATTCATTACTTACAGCTCGCGTCTGTCTTGTAATGTGGCTTTGTTATTTGTTAAATATAAGATATCATACTTATCCTTATTTGTCAATATATTTTTTGTAATTTTGTCAATTTTTCTTTTGATGTTTGTATATTTATTATTTTAATTATATTTTTCAGTTTTTATAGCAGCTCTCACGGCAAAAAAAGGTGTAAAGCCCATACCGAGATAGAGACTTTACACCTTATAATCATTATTCTTTAATCACATCAAGTTCAGCAAGATTAATTCCCGACGCCGTCAGAATAACTTTTAACTCAATATAGCGTCCCCGGATTTCTTTATAAACTGCTGAATCCTTATTATCAATTAAAAGCATATATTTTTGGACTCTTGCAAATTCTTCTACTGATATTTTCATCATCTCTTTTTCAGTCATAACTTCACCACCTTTTTATAAGTGCCGTTTACTTTGATGCTTTCATTATATCAACCGGCAAATGTGGTGTAAAGCTTTTATTTCCGTTATATCAGATCACATCCGTATATTTCATGATCTTCGTCATGACCGCCATCTTCTTGCCAAGGTTTCTCGCATTCTCCATACCGATCTCGTCGTCCATCGTCTGGGACCCGTCTCCGGGGCTCCACAGGGCCGCGCCGGAATAGATGCCGGAACCGCCGTTGCAGATCGTCATTCCCTGTGTATTATAGAAATTAACGATCGTCTGGAGTGCGAATTCCTGTCCGCCGTTCCTGGTCCCGCCTACCGCGATGGCAGCGCCCACCTTCTTCGTAAAGAAATACGGATCCTTCACGCTGATCATCCATGCGGAGCGGAATCTGCTGAAGAATGTGGATAACTGTGCGGTAACGCTCATCTCATATACCGGTGAGGCAATGATGATACCGTCCGCCTCGTAGAATTTGTCATATAACTCTGTCATATCATCTGTAAATACTGTGCAGCGGTCTGATTCGTCACGCAGACATTTGTTGCAGTGAACACAAGGCTGCATCTTCCTGGCACGAAGCTCCACCAGCTCTGTCTGCACATCTCCCTGGGCTTCTGCCTCCTTAAGCGCTGCACTAAGGGCTGTATAAGAAGATTTTCTTCTGGGACTTCCGCATATTCCTAATATTTTAACCATGATCTTTCCTCCGCTTTTTCTTGTGCATATTTTCCTCATATGTCACAACATATCTCTATCACAGGACAGCTTTTCAAACTGCCCCGGATAACCTGTATTCCTGCTATCGTCCTAACGCCTTAAGCACTGCCTTCGGGTCCGCCGGCAGAGAATCGATCTCAACGCCAAGTGCATTGCAGATGGCATTGACAACTGCCGGAGCACACGGTACTACCGGACATTCGCCAAGGCTCTTTGCCCCGTATGGGCCTCCCGGCTCTCCTTCGCCTTCCGCGACAAAGTCCATATAGAGCTTCGGCATATCTGTTGCATTCAGAAGATGATACTGCTTAAAGCATGTCTCCTGCGGATTCCCTTCTGCATCATAGGTGATGTTCTCTGACAGACCATAGCCAAGTCCCATATGGATCGCTCCCGCAAGCTGTCCTTCCAGCGCCAGGGGATTGATCACTCTTCCCACATCCTGTACCGCAGAGTATTCTAAGACTTTGGTCTTGCCCGTCTCTGTGTCCACCTGCACCTTCGCGATATGGACTCCGTAAGAGCTTGGGCCTCTCGGCGCCGGATGAGTCTCCGAGCAGCACAGTTCCCGCATACTGTCTCTCTGACAGTGAAGCATCACCTCAGCGATGGATACGGATCTTCCTTCCTGTGTGCTGTCCCACGCCCGGTCGTCGTACAGCTCTACCAGCTCAGGGGCTATCTCAAGAAGATCTGAGGCTTCTTTCTGAAGCTCCTTCTTCATGGATTCCGCTACCTTCTTGGCCGCCATCCCGACCACGTATGTCCCGCGGCTCGCGTAGTCACCCAGATGCCACAGGCAGGCGTCCGTATCTGCCTCTACCGTGTCGATCTTATCAAGCGGAATTCCCAGTACCTCAGACACCACCTGCTTCTGCATTCCCACGTTATCATTTCCCATATCATGGGAACCGCTGTACAGGATGCAGGTTCCGTCTTCGTTCATCTTCAGCATCAGCGTCGTAACGTCTCGATGCGCACCGAAACAGTTATTGCCGTGAACACCCAGCGCTACTCCTACGCCGATCCGATAGCGTCCGTTCTTGGATTCTTCCTGTTCCTTACAGATATCCTCGTAATGGATCAGCTTCTTGGCCCTCCTCAGACAATCTTTCGGTCTTGGGTTGCCATGCGGCTTGTGGAAGCAAGGATCTAAGCTGTCCGGGTCAACCATATTGATCTCCTGGAGCCACGCAGGATCCATATGCAGGAAATTCGCGATCTTATTGAACTGACGCTCCAATCCGAAAAATGCCTGAGGCGAACCGTATCCTCTCATCGCGCCTGCCACAATGGTATTGGTATATACCGGTTTCACGTGGAAACGCATGTTTTCTATCTTATAGGCTTTGAATACCTTATGGGACATTGCACCGGATACGTTCAATGCGCTGCTGGCATAAGCGCCGGTATCGTTGTAGAACTTCATATCTACCGCATGGACTCTGCCGTCCTTCATGAATCCGGTCTTGATATAGGCTATCGAACCGTGGCGGACACGGGTTCCGAAGATACATTCCCGGCGGGTATACTCAAGCTTCACCGGACGGCGCGTCATCTTCGAGAGTACTGCCGCCACCGGTTCCACCGTCATCTCAAGCTTGCCGCCGAATGCTCCTCCAATGGCAGGCGCCGACATACGGATCCGGTTATACGGGAGATCGAATATCTGGCTTAAGATCACCCGGAATCCGAATGTATTCTGGGACGGGCTGTAGACGGTCAGCTTATCGTCATAGCTCCAGTCCGCGATCGCTACATGGGGCTCTACCGCCGCATGGTGGATCGGCTGTGTAGTAAAACGATCCTCAAATACATAGTCACATTCCTCAAACGCCTGATCCACATCTCCGGCTTCCACATGTGCCTGCCCTACGATGTTACCGCCCTCGTGGATCGGATATGCATCCTCCTTGATCGCCTCCTCCACCGTCATCATGACCGGAAGATCTTCGTATTCCACCTGGATCAGCTTCACCGCTTCCTGGGCGATCTCCAGGGTATCCGCCGCTACCGCCGCCACACGGTCTCCGACAAAACGTACCGTATCGTCGAAGATTCTCTCCGTATTGGGAATCTTATGCTCAATAAACCGCAGCGCGCTGTTGAACCTGGTCTGCGGTGTATTCTTATAGGTCGCAACCGCACGTACGCCCGGCAGACTCTCTGCCCGGCTGGTATCGATACTCTTGATCCGTGCGTGGGCTTTCGGGCTGAACAATACTTTCGCATACAGCATGCCCGGAAGCTTCATATCTCCCACATAGATCTTCCTTCCTGTGACCTTCGATGCGGCATCACGGATGGGAACTCTCTTCCCGATCTCTCTGAACTCATTACCCTTCATCTGACTCACCCCGCATTCTTTCTGCCGCTAAAAGGATCGCTTCTACGATCTTCTGAAGCCCGCCGCACCGGCAGATATGTCCGGACAGCGCTTGGCGGACCTCTTCTTCCGTCGGCGATAAATTCTTATCCAGGAGCGCCTTGGCCCTCATGATCATTCCCGGGGTACAGAAGCCGCACTGCACGGCTCCTGCATCAATAAATGCCTGCTGTATCGGGTGCAGCCTCTCTCCGTCCGCCACACCCTCGATCGTCAAAACCCTGGCTCCTTCAAGCGTACATCCCTTGATCCTGCAGGAACGCTTCGCCTCACCGTCTACGATCACGACACAGGCGCCGCAGCCGCCGTCCAGACAACTGTCCTGGCAGCCGCATTTGGTCCCTGTAAGCCCCAGCACCTCACGAATAATATATAGCAGCGACCATGATTCCTGGATTTCCAGTTGTTTCCATTCTCCATTTATTTCAAATTTTATATTTTTCATCGCTTCTATCCTTTAACTTCTCAATATTTATTCAGTCTGTGCTTCCATATCTGCCTGCGCTTCATCCTCTGGATCCTTAGGAACCACAAGGTTCAATACAAGAGCCATAAGTCCTGATACCAGGATCGGCTCTGTCAGGAACATGTGCATTCCCTCCGGGAATCCGCTTATCGCCGCCGGCGCCATAGAAGCCCCAAGTCCAAGGGCAAGGGACAAGCCGGCGATGGTTCCGTTTCGGAATGACAGGTCCTCCTTCATAAGACGGACTCCGGTAATGGTGATCATACCGAATACGATAACCGTCGCTCCTCCGATCACTGCCTTTGGCATTGTGGACATCAGCGCGCTGAACTTCGGAACCAGTCCAAGGATCAGCATGAATCCTGCTACTGCTCCGATCACTCTGCGGTTTACCACCTTCGTCATAGATACGATTCCCACGTTCTGGCTGTATGTAGATACCGGCAGTCCTCCGAAGCAGGCCCCCAACAGAGTAACCACGCCAGATGCCAGGATACCGCCTGAGAGTTCCTCGCTCTTAGGCTCGCGTCCATAGCCTCCCACGGTCGTTCCTGTGATATCGCCTACGGTCTGCATGACATTGACCACCGTAAGAAGGACAATTGCGACTACCGCTGTCGGCGAGAAGCTGATCCCGAACCGGAACGGTACCGGAATGGTAAGCCAGCCGGCGTCCGCAATACCGCTGAAATCAATATTTCCCATAAACAGAGATACCGCATATCCTACCACTACACCGATCACGATTCCCGCAAGCTGAACATATCCTGTACAGCACATATTACAGATAATAACCGTTATCAGCGTTACGCCTGCAATGATCCAGTTCTGGAGTGAACCAAAGCCTTCGCTTCCTTCCCCGCCTGCCATATACTTAATGGCGATCGGGTAGAGGGACAGTCCGATCGCAAGGATGATCGTCCCTGTCACAAACGGCGGGAAGAACTTCCTGATATACTTGATTCCGAATCCCATGATCAAGGTCACGATCCCCGCTATGATCTGTGCCCCGAACACACCGGATAATCCGTACTGCGCGCCGATGGCTGTAAGGGTAGGCACAAACGTGAAGCCTACGCTGAATACGGTGGGTACTCTTGCACCGAACATCTTGATCGGATACAATTGAATCAAGGTACTGATCCCCGCCATTAAGAGCGCGAACTGAATAAGAAGCTGACGCTCGGCATCGGAAACTCCGCATGCATTTGCCACTACCATCGGCACGGTAACTGTACCGACGAACATTGCCATAACATGCTGCAGCGAGATTGGGATGATTCTCGCAACAGACGGCTTTCCTTCATATGTAAATAAGGAATTATCTGTATTTATATTATTTGCCATATTATTTCTCCTCTTTTCTCCCGCAGATCTTTGCTGCCATGCGCCTGTCAGTCTCCGTACTCAGACTGCGGGAGTATTCCTCTCTGAATGTGCAGCGGCTAAAAGGGCTGCTCAAAATTACCGCTGCACAGATGTATCATATTAATATACGCTGTTCCACTTATGTCCTTCTCTGCGGTTCGTGATATTGCCGCGCACGCACAGGTCTTCCGCGCATCTCTGTACGGAACGGTATACTTCCTTCTCATCCTTCACGCGGACGATGATTCCGTCTTTTACGATCACCTGTCCGTCTACCATCACGCCTGTAATGTTCTTAAGCGAAGAAGAATATACCAGCGTAGATACCGGATTGTGCATCGGGATCGCCTTCGGGCATTCCAACGGATCGAAGATCACCAGGTCTGCCTTCTTGCCTGTCTCCAGAGAGCCGATCTCATTTTCAAGGCCTACTGCACGCGCTCCGTCGATGGTTGCAAGCTCCAGAACCTTCTCTGCGGAGATCGCCAGCGGATTCTTCGTCGCAACCTTATGCTGCAGCGCTGTGAACTTCATCAGCTCTACCATATCCTGAGCGTTGTTGCTCGCCGCGCCGTCTACGCCAAGGCTCACATTGATGCCTCTCTCCAGCATCTCCGGTACCCGCGCTACTCCGGAAGACAAATACTGATTGGAGCATACGTTGTGAGAAACCTTGATGTCGTATTTCTGCGCCATATCCATATCTTCGTCGGTCAGATAACAGCAATGTACCATCAGTACGTTCGGACCTACGATGCCAAGCTCCTCTAAGAGCGGTGCGTCTCTTCTACTACTTTATCCACTCCGTCCTTCGGAAGCAGAATGTTCAATATAAGCGCTGTTCCGGCTACCAGGATGATACTGGACTCACCGAAGAACATCTGCACATATTCTCCCGCGCCTGCCAATGTATCCTTTGCAAAGGAGATCCCAAGGCCAAGCGCCAGTGATGTTCCGCACAGCAGCATGCTGCGGCTTGTGAATCTGCTCCTTGATACAAGGCTCATGCCGGACAGTGCGATCATAGAGAATACCACGATCGTCGCTCCGCCGATCACGCAGTTTGGTATGGTAGACAACAGCGCCGACAGCTTCGGGCAGAATGCCGCAACCACAAGGGTCACCGCCGCGCATCCCATGACGAATCTGCTGCACACCTTGGTCAGAGCCACGATTCCTGAGCACTGGCTGTAGGTTCCGGTTGCAAAACAATTGAAGAAAGATGAGAAGATGCAGGCAACCGAATTCCCTATGATACCTCCCTGCAGCTCGGAATTCTTAGGCTGTCTGTTCAGTCCGCCTGTCGCCGATACTGTAAAATCTCCCGTCATCTCTACCGCGTTGATGAAGAACAGCAGTATGAATACAACAGCGAAATCCATATGGAATTCCAATCCGAACGCCATCGGCTTCGGAAGAGAGAACCATGCCGCCTCCGCCACAGGAGTAAAATCCACGATCCCCCACACAACAGAGACCAGATAACCTGCCACCATACCGATCAGGATCGCCGCCGCATTTACAAGGCCTTTACCGAATCCAGAGCAAAGCATGATCGCTGCGATAACGATCCCGCCGATGATCCAGTTATATGCCAGACCCGTATCCGGCGATCCCTGGCCTCCCGCCAGATTATACGCCGCTGTCGGGAAACAGGAGACGCCGATGGATACGATGATCGTACCCGTCACGATCGGCGGGAAGAACCTGCGCACCTTCGGAAGCGCGAATCCTATGATGATCGACACCAATCCTCCGATCAACTGTGCTCCGAACAGAGCTGCCAGCCCGTAATTGACCGATACTGAAATACAGATAGGAAGAAACGTATAAGTTAATCCCATCATAACCGGCAGACCCGAACCGATCTGAACCTTCCCGAATTTGATCGGAAATGCCTGGATCAGGGTTGCTACACCCGCACCTAAAAGTGAACATTGCAACAACAGGGTTGATTCGGCCGTTGAAAGTCCTGCTGTCCCTGATACCAGTAACATAGGAACGATATTTCCCACAAACATTGCAAGCAATTGCTGCAATCCCAGCGGAAATGCCTGCGTAATAGGCGGTCTGCCATCCAATTCATAAATAGCGGTGCTTCTTGAAGTACTTTCTGAAGTATTCGTTTTCATTTTTACCCTTCCATTTTGTCCGAACGGGGGCTTCTTCCCGTTCTTAAGACTGCTCGAAACTGCTTTCGGACAGTCTTACAACGACTGACTTCGTAGTGTCCCGCAGGATACCCGCACGGCATCCGGTTCTAATATCTTCTAATGTCACAATACAAATATTAATATCCTGCGTACATGCAGAGAATGCATCTTCCCTCCCGTTCGGAACACATGCTTAAGTGGTTGACTAAAGTCAGTGAAAGCCAACCGCCTCACAAGGGACCATGCCCTCATGCCGAACTCTTCATATCTTCTCTTTTCGTCTTTTTCATCTCTTACCGGCAGAATAAGAATCTTCCCTCCGGCTTCTCCATTACCCACTCTCCTTTTCTCTTAGCCTGTATACCCTTCACAAATACATCCTGTATCTGATAAGTAACCTCAAATCCTTCAAACGGCGTATAATCTACATCCTGACACAGCGTTCCGGCGCTGATCCTGTGAGGTGCATCTCCCCTCACGATGACCAGATCCGCATCGCCTCCCGCCCTGATCGTCCCTTTTACAGGATGAAGACCGAAGATCCTTGCCGGTTCTGTACACAGAAGACTTACTAATTTCTCCAGGGGGATCCCTCTCCTGCTTCCGTATTCCAGCATCAGCTCCATACGTGTCTCTATTCCCGGGGTTCCGTTTGGAATCCTTGTGAAATCCTCTTTCCCCAGGTCCTTCTGCCCATGAAACCGGAAGGAACAATGATCCGTGGAGACCACGTCGATCGTACCGTCCGCAAGCGCCTTCCAGAGCGCCTCCTGATCAGCCTTCGTCCGAAGCGGCGGTGAGAGCACATATTTGGCGCTCTCGAATCCGTGCAGATCGTATAGGCTCTCGTCCAGGAGCAGATATTGCGGACAGGTCTCGGCATAAACTCTCTGACCTCTTTGTTTGGCCTGCCGGATGACCTCCGCCCCTTCCTTCGTGCTGACGTGGACGATATAGACCGGTACATCCGCCACAGCGGCGAAGTCGACCACCCGTGATACTGCTTCCTTCTCCGTCAGGTTCGGCCTGGACTTCGGATGATTCCGGATGTCTGCCGCGTCCTTCTCTCGTAACTGCTGCTGCAGACACTTAAGTACATCTCCGTTCTCACAGTGCACGCACAGCAAGGTACCCAGTTCCTTCATCTCCTTTAAGATCCGGAAAAGCTGTCCGTCATACACTCCGATACCGTCCTGATACGCCGTGTAGGCTTTGAAAGAAGTGATTCCCTGTTCCTTTATATGGGCAAGCTGTTCCTTCATGCCTTCGTCCCATCCGGACACGGTCATATGGAAACCATAATCACAGTATGCCCTGTCTTCTGATTTCTTGTGCCAGCAGTTCAGGCCGTCCTCCAGGGTTTCCCCCTCGTCATATTCCGGGAAATCCATAACGGCCGTGGTTCCTCCCATAACGGCGGCTCTCGTTCCGGTAAGATAATCATCCGATGTCATACATTCTCCGGCGGGCATATCAATATGGGTATGCACATCCACGCCTCCCGGCAGGATATACGCCCCTCCTGCATCCAGAACTTCTTCTTCCCCTTCTGGTTCTAATTCTGTCCCGACTGCCGCGATCTTCCCGTCTCTTATGCGTATATTTCCTTCAAAACGTCCGTCTTCTGTTACAATGATTCCATTCTTAATCAGCATTTTGCTACCTCAAGTTCTTTTTAAAGAAATCCAATGCATTCTCAAAAAACATCTTATCTATAATTCTCTCAGGGATTCCCTTTGCTAGAAGATATTCTGCCGAGCGGGCGAACTTGACCGGAGTATCCAGTGTCTCGTCTATATCCGCACCGTCAAAATCACTTCCGCAGGCGATAATATCTTCGCCGCCAAGCTCCAGCATCCGGCTTACATGCCGGTACATGCTGTCTAAGTCTCCCTTATGGTCGTCCGCCAAGAACTGCTCATACAGATTCACGCCCACCAGTCCCTTACGGTTAATCATCTCCTTGAACTGCGCTTCCGTCAGATTCCTCTTATGAGAACATACGGAACGTAAATTGGAGTGGGTCGCAATAAACGGCTTCCCGGCAATCCCGCACAGCTCCTCGAACCCCCTGTCATTCAGGTGGGACACATCTACGATGATCCCCGCCTCTTCCATCCGCTTTACAGCCTGCCGCCCGAAAGGTGTAAGCCCCTGATCGGTCCGCTGCCCGCTGCCAAGCTCGTTCGGCCCGTTCCACACAAGCGTCATCATCTTGACGCCGTTTGCCGCAAGATAGTCTACGTTATCAAGAGATCCCGCAAGAGCCGCGCCGCTCTCAACCGCCAGTATCACCGCACATCTGCCTTCCGCAGTGATCCGTTCAATATCCCCCGGCGTACATACCAACTCCGCCATCTCACTCTGCTTCCTAAGAAGCAGATCCAGATATTCCTTATGATCACGGAAATACTGAACCGCCTCTTCACCCCTGACATCATCAGGAATGAAAACAGCCATCGTCTGACACAGCCTCCTAAACTTATCAAGCTCCTTCAGCGAAAACTGCGTCTTCCCACACAAGAAATCAGATTGTTCTTTCTTATAGTTAACGATCGAATCACAATGCAAATCAAACAACTGCAAACTACCACCCCTTTCAAAAATATAAACACTTCCGCCCGTTCGGCTGGAATCCATTTGTAATATACAGGCCGTTCGGAGATGTCCGTCCTCTAAGCGGACATTCCAGGGCGTCTTTAGCGCAGATGAAATCCACGGCTTACGGAGACTTAGGCATGAAGGCTTTCCTGAATGCCTTAGTCGAAGTTAGCTGTTAGTTCAGCGAAGCGTTGCCCAGTCCGCGTGAGGACGGACATCTCCGAACGGCCGTCCCCATTGCAACCCTCTTCCACCCGAACGCCCAAATATACCTACTTAAGCAGCGCCTTCATCACTCCGTAATAGCTCTCTGTCACCTTCACAAGCTGCTCAATCTCAATATATTCATTGATGGTATGCGCAAGATTCTCCTTAGAAGGCCCGATACCAAGCGTCTTGATTCCTGCCTCGCCCGCATAATGGCTTCCGTTCGTACAGAAGTTATAATTCGTGATCGTCGGATTCAGCCCAAGCGCCTTCATCTCCTTATACACATCCTGTACAAACGGCTCGTTCTCATCATACAACCAGCCCGGGAAGAATCTCTCGCTGCTGATCTTATTGCCGGTATAGCACTCTTCTTCCATCTCCACGAAGGACACCTTCGCCTTTAACGCGGAATCTTCCTTCATCATCTGATCCAGCAGCTCCTGGATCGGTGCAAGCACGCTCTCCTTCGTCTCTCCTACCAGAAGGCGTCTGTCATAGGTTGCCCGGCAGTAATCCGGCACTACGGAAGCCCCCGGATACGGTGAGGACTTGATATCCACAAGCTCTAAGATCCCGTCTCCAAGTACCGGATGATTGGTCGGCTTAAGCCCCTGGATCGCCTCGATCACCTTACACATCTTGTATACGGCATTCACGCCCTTCTCCGGGTTGGCAGAATGCGCCGGCACGCCGAAGGTCTCAACCTTAAGCTCCCCGCGGCCTCTCTGGCCGATCTTGATATTTAACTGAGAAGCCTCTCCAATTACCACGTAATCCGGCTTCACATAAGCGCTGATCTCTCTTGCCGCAACTCCCTCGAAGCACTCCTCGTGTACAACGCCTGCCACATAGATATCACCGGGGAAATTATAATCACAGTCCTTCGCATAGTAGATTGCCGCTGCCATCATGGAGGACAGAGCTCCCTTCATATCAGAAGTTCCTCTTCCGTACATCTTCCCGTCTATGATCTCTGCTCCGAACGGATCGTGCTCCCATGCACTCTCATCCGGTACCGGAACGGTGTCCATGTGTCCGTCGAACAGGATCTTCGGTCCGGGCTGTTTGCCCTTGATATGGCAGATACAGTTCCCATACTTATCCACATGTACGTCTGTGAAGCCTTCCTGGTCACAGAACTGCTTCATCTCCTCTACCACCTTGTCTTCGTGGCCGCTGTAGCTCTTTGCCTGGATCATCTTTTGGCAAAATGCGACCAGCTTCTCTTCTCTTTCCTTGCTAAGCATATTGATTTCCTCCTACTACAATATATTTATGGTTAATCTCCCTTACAGCCAGTAAGGAA
>CANTDX010000045.1 GCA_947652615.1 uncultured Dorea sp.
ATAAAATAGAAAGATTGGCTGGATGAAAAAATGGAATGTTGTAAGAAAAGTTCACGGGTTTGTCAAGTAAAATGTGTAAGTTTCACTTTTAACTTGTACTTTTTCTTGACATAGTACCACTTTTGCCAGGATGTTTATCACTCCGTTTTACATTGCCAGGATAGAAAATACCGAAGAACTCCTGAAGCAACTATCTGATTTTATACAGAGAGAGCAGAACTTAAGCCTTGATGAATTATTCCTCTGCTTAAGTAACGTATGCTCCATGGCTCCCCGACCGGTCGTACTGCTTATTGACGAAGTCGATCATGCAAGCAACCATCCGGTTTTTATTGATTTTCTCGCAATGCTCAGAGGATATTATTTGAACCGTGAGAATATGGCTGCATTCCACTCTGTCATTCTCGCCGGTGCATATGATATAAAAAAACTAAAGCTTAAGATACGTTCAGGAACGGAGCATAGATATAACAGCCCATGGAACATAGGCGCCAGATTTAATATTGATATGAGTTTTACTGCTGCTCAGATAGCCGCTATGCTAAAGGAGTATGAAAATGATCAGAGAATCGGAATCAATCCCAAAGCCATAGCAGAAGAAATTTATCGCTATACATCAGGCTATCCCTATCTTGTTTCAAGTATTTGTAAATGGCTTGATGAAGAACTGCCCGGAAACGAACGATTTGAAGAGAAAGCAGATGCATGGACGAAAGAAGGGATTATGGCGGCAGTAAAAGGGCTGCTTGACGAACGAATTCCCCTTTTCGAAAGCATGGTTCGGCAATTGGACGAATATCCTGAGATGAAACGCATGCTCCATGCCATTTTATTTGAAGGAAGACGGGTTGTATTTAATATCAATAATCCAATGATCAATCTGGCAGCTATGTTTGGGTATATTGTCAATAGAGCTAACAGCGTACAAGTAGCTAACAGGATTTTCGAGATATGTCTGTACAACCTCTTCTTATCCGAGGATGAACTTGCAAGTGCGATTGGCGCTGAGGCAGAGCGAAATTATTATATCGAAGCGCAGACACGGGATGCCCGACGGACGGATGTGATCGTGGATTATCTCGGCGAACAGTTTGTTATAGAGATCAAATTGTGGCGGGGAGCCGAATATAATGAAAGAGGACAAAAGCAACTGACAGATTATCTTGACTATTATCATTTAAAAAAGGGATATCTGCTTAGCTTTAATTTTAACAAGAAAAAGGAGACCGGAATAAGAGAATTTAAGTTCAAAGATAGAACGATCATCGAAGCACTTGTATAATCAGGCGGTCATAAGACCGCCTGTTTGCCAACTACTTCATCTGCTCCACCCGCTCCTGCACGGTCCGATTGAAGTTCTGCACCTTCCTGTCATAAGTCCCTTCCATATACCTGGAATTCAGCAGGAAATCCGCCGTCGCCAGATTATTCGCGATCGGGATATCATATACCACCGCGATACGAAGGAGCGCCTTCACATCCGGATCATGGGGCTGCGCCTCCAACGGATCCCACAGGAAGATCATGAAATCAATCTGCCCCTCCACGATCTTCGCACCGATCTGCTGGTCTCCGCCTAACGGACCGCTGTTATAGCCCTTCACCGGCAAGCCGGTCTTCTCCGCGATCAGCCTGGCCGTCGTACCCGTCCCGCACAGGAAATGTCCCTTCAAGATCTCCTTATTCTTATCGCACCACTCCACCAGCTCTTTCTTCTTGCCGTCATGCGCTACCAGCGCGATATGCTTCGTCTTGCCAATCTCAAATGTTACATAATTCTCATTTGCCATCTTACATTTCTCCTCTCGTTACCCGACAGTTCAGACACAACTGTCCTCGTTGCTCCATATATCTGATACCATGTGCTTCGATACTGCCATAATCTCTGGCAGATCCTCTACTCTTCCTCCTCATCCTCGCAGACCGTCTCCTCATAATACTTCATAAGCGCCTGCGTTCCAAGATCTCCATGTCCTTCTGCCGCCAATATCTCATAATTCGCCAACACCTGGCTTAACACCTCCAGGCACAGACCGCTTCTGTTCGCCTCCATAAGCGCAAGCTTCATATCCTTGATAAAATGCTTCATGAAGAAGCCAGGTGCATAATCATCCTTTAGGATCTTCGGGCCAAAGGTATCTAACTGCTTGCTTCCCGCCGCCCCGGTGGACACCGAGTCGAGAAGCACCCGAAGGTCAAGCCCTTTCGACTTCGCATAAGTCAGCGCCTCGCAGACACCGGACAGGGTTCCTGCGATCATGATCTGGTTCGCAAGCTTGGCATGCTGCCCGCATCCGGCCTCTCCCTGATAGTTGATGTTCGTTCCCATCGCCTCAAAGAGCGGCATACAAGCTTCGTAGTCCTCTTTCTTACCACCAACGAGGATGGACAGGGTTCCCGCCTTCGCCCCGGCATCTCCGCCCGTCACCGGTGCGTCCAGCACATGGAAGCCCTTCCCGCTTCCCGCCTCATAGATCTTCTTCGCAAGCATCGGGCTTGTGGTCGTCATATCGATCAGATACGTTCCCGGCGCCGCGCTGTCCAGGATATTCTGTTCATCAAAATACACTTCCTCCACATCCTGCGGGAATCCGACGATGGTAATCACCGCTTCGCAGGACTCCACACAGTCCTTGATGCAGTCATGGAATACCGCTCCCTCGCCGATCACATCCTCCACCTTCGATTTCGTCCTTGCATAGATATGAAGCTCGAACCCGGCTTTCATCAGATTGCGGACCATGGATTTACCCATGATGCCCACACCTATAAAACCTATCTTACGCATCTTCCTCTTCCTCCTGATTTTTTACTCCTCGATCTTCTCCACAACCTCTCCCTGTCTCTTATAGATACTGCCCGCCGGCACATACCCTCTGACACTGGAGAGCGGATAGATATTCGTATGGCTTCCCACCACACTGCCTGGATTCAGCACCGTGCCGCAGCCAACCTCTACCTCGTCGCCAAGCATGGCTCCGAACTTCTTGATCCCCGTCTCAATATTTCCTTTGGGCGTCTTTACTACGACCAGCTTCTTATCCGACTTCACGTTGGATGTGATAGAGCCTGCGCCCATGTGTGCCTTAAATCCCAGAATAGAATCTCCCACATAATTATAATGAGGCACCTGTACCTTATTAAATAATATCACATTCTTAAGCTCTGTAGAATTACCGACCACAGCGCCCTCGCCCACGATCGCATTGCCGCGTATGAACGCACACTGCCTCACCTGTGCGTTCTTTCCAATGATCGCAGGTCCGTGGATATACGCAGATTCGAATACCTCCGCCGACTTGGCGATCCACACATCTTCACCCACCTTATCATACTCTTCTTCGGGTAAGGCCGCACCAAGACGCAGGATGAATTCTCCAATCTTCGGAAGCACCTCCCACGGGTAGGTCACTCCGTCGAAGATCTCCTTCGCGATCGTCTCCTCCAATGTGTACAATTCCTTCACTGTCAATTCCTTCATGATGTCTCATTTCCCTCTCTTTCTGATTTTAACAAGTTACTTTGCCGATTTTCCATCCTTCGCAGGCTTCCTGTACGCCTGTGCCGCCCTGTCATAGCAGGCCCGAAGCTGATCCTGATTGTACAGCGCCTTCACGCCCTCCGTCCTGCTCACGATAAAATGATTCAGCTTCTTCATATATTCATCCGGCGTGATCTCTCCGTCAGCCACATAGGTAAGCCCCTTCTCCCAGCTCGCCGTAAGCTCCGGATTCAGCAGCGATTTGATGGAATGCTCCACCACGTCGAAGATCATTTCCCCCAACAGTGTTGGCGTCACGACCTGGGTCTTCGGATTCAGGGCTAGGTATTCGATGTTAAATAATTTCTTCAATATCTCGCCTCTGGTGGCGCTGGTACCAATTCCGCTTCCCTTGATCTGCGCCCTCAAGTCCTCATCCTCAATAAGCTGCCCCGCATTCTCCATGGCAAGGATCATCGAACCGGAATTATACCGCTTCGGCGGGGTCGTCTTGCCTTCCTTGATCTCCAAGGCCTGGACCGGAAGCGTCATGCCCTTTTTCAAGGTCTGTATCTTCTGGAAAAATGCAGCGTCCGTATTCTCTTCGCCGTCTCTCTTATCGCCGTCCTTCTTCTGTCCTGGGATTCCCGCAACCTTCAGATACCCTTCCTCCGCCAGCACCTTGAAGCTTGCGAAGAAGGACTCCTCCTTCATCTTCGTCACGATCGCGGTCTTCTGATAGACCGCCGGAGGATAGAAGATACTTAAGAACCTTCTCACGATTACATCATACACCTGCGACGACAGGCGGGGCAGGGAATGGAGTGCATTCATCCCCTGTCCCGTGGGAATGACCGCGTAGTGGTCAGTGATCTGTTTGTCATTGACATACCGGGTCTTCTCTAAGCCCTTATGGCTTCCAAAGCCTACGATCTCCTTAAGATACGGTACTGCCGGCTCGTATTTCATCAGACCGTTCAAGTTCTTGTGGATCTCCTTCGCCACCGCCGCAGATAAGACCCTGGCATCGGTTCTTGGATATGTGACCAGCTTCTTCTCATACAATTCCTGTACGATGCGAAGCGTCTCGTCCGGACTGATCTTGAACCGCTTCGAGCATTCATTCTGCAGCTCCGCAAGGTTGAACAGGAGCGGCGGATTCTTCTTCTCCTTCTTCTTCTCTATGGAAATGATCTGGCAGGTGAGCGGCTCTTCTGCGCTCAGATACGCGATCAGTTCTTCTGCCTTCTTCCTCTCCTTGAATCCATTCTCCTTATAGAGGTCAAACGACTCGAACCATCTCGAACCCTTCACCGCCCGCCATTCTCCTTCGAAAGTCTCCCCCGGTTCCCCGTTCGTGCTCACCACCCGGTAGAACGGCGTCTCGACGAATTCGCGGATCTCCCGCTCGCGGCGGACCACCATGCCCAGCACGCAGGTCATGACTCTTCCCACCGATATGGCAGAATACCTGGTCTTCAGATAATTGGAAATGCTGTTGCCGTATTTCAGCGTCAGGAGGCGCGAGAAATTAATTCCCATCAGATAATCCTCCTTGGCCCGGAGATACGCCGATGCCGACAGGTTATCATACTCTTTTAAGTCTTTCGCCTCCCGGATCCCCCGCAGGATCTCCTCCTCCGTCTGAGAATCAATCCAGACCCTACGGCGTTCCTTACCCTTTACATTGGCCTGCTGTTCCACCAGCCGGTAAATGTATTCTCCTTCCCGCCCGGAGTCGGTACACACATAGATACGCTCCACATCCTTGCGGTTCAATAAGCCCGAGACGATCTGAAATTGCTTGGCAACCGCCGGTATCACCTCATACTTGAACTCTTCCGGTATAAAAGGCAGCGTCTCTAAACTCCACTTCTTAAGCCCCGGATCATACACCTCCGGATAACTCATGGTCACCAGATGTCCGACGCACCAGGTAACCACCGCTTCCTCTGACTCCAGGTATCCGTCTCCTCTTCTCGCCCTCATATTCAATGCCTTGGCAAATTCCTGCGCCACACTGGGTTTCTCCGCAATATAAAGTGACTTCCCCATTCTATCATTCCTGTCTGTCATTTCCTGATATTTTCAAGGATTCCCATGATCCACTCACTGATCATTCTCTCCTTCTTGGGCTCCTCCCTCTTGGCATGGATCGCTTCCTCCATAAATGCCGCCTGAGAATCCACCAGCGGCTCAGCCGCTTTCTTCTTCACATAAGACCCGTCGCTTAGGAGCACTCTTGCCTTCACATTATCGCTGAGCATCACCTTCAGATAATGGTTGATCTGACGCCGGATGTTGTCATCCAGGATCGGGCAGGCAACCTCCACTCGTTTCTCTGTATTTCTCGTCATCATATCTGCCGAACCAATATAGATCTTCTGCGCCGTGCCCGTACCGAAGCTAAAGATACGCGCATGCTCCAGATATCTTCCCACGATACTCATGACACGGATATTCTCTGTAAATCCAGGTATTCCAGGCAGAATACAGCAGATTCCCCGAACGATCAGGTCCACCCGCACTCCGGCCTTGGATGCCTCGCAGATCTTGCTGATATAATCCACGTCCGTCAGCGAGTTCATCTTCATGATGATCCTGCCGCCGCTCCCTTTCTTGATCTCCTCATCGATCAGATACAGGACCTTCTGCTTCAGGCTGGTCGGTGCTACGATCAGATGCTCGTAGGTTCCGTCCAGATTCCCGATGGACATATTCTTGAAGAACTCCACCGCATCCTTCCCAATCGCCGAATTCGCTGTCAACAGCGACAGATCCGTGTACATGGCCGCCGTCTTCTCGTTATAATTGCCGCTTCCGATCTGCGTGATATACTGGATCTCGTTCCGGCTGCGGTAGGTGATCAGGCAGATCTTCGAATGCACCTTATAAGACTCGAATCCATAGATAACGCGGCATCCGGCCTCCTCCATCCGCTCCGACCAGTCGATATTATTCTGCTCGTCGAATCTGGCGCGAAGCTCGATCAGCACGGTCACGTCTTTGCCGTTCTCCGCCGCCGCACACAGATACTCCACCAGCCTCGCCTTCTTTGCCAGCCGGTAGATCGTGATCTTGATGGTCATGACATTGGGATCCACAGACGCTTCCTTGATCATCTTAAGGAAAGGATTCATGCTCTCATAAGGATAGAACAGCAGGATATCCTTACGCTTCACCTGGCGCATCATATTCCCGTCCTGCACATGGGCCGAATTCTGGGGCGTGAAAGGCTGGTATATCAGCGAGCGCTTCATAGACTCCGGCAGCTTGTCGCTGATGGCAAATATAAACGCCAGCTTCATCGGTATCTTCGTGCGGAAGATCTGATGCGGCTCGATATTGAACTTCTCACAGAAATAAGCCTCCGTATCCGGCTTCATCTTCTCTGCTATTTCAAGCCGTACCACCGCCATCCTGCGCCTCTTATGTAATGTCTCTTTCATCAGGTAACGGAAATCATCACTGACCTCCAACGCCTCATCGTCCGGCGCAATGTCCGCGTTCCTCGTCACGCAGATATAGTTGGCATCCGACACTTCATATTTGGAGAATACAAGGTCCAAATGCTCCAGGATCACCTTCTCCATCCGGATATAGCGGATATCATGGCCCGGAAGATATAAGACATCCGACACAAACTGCGGGATCGGCACAAGCCCCATCATGGTCTTGGAATTCGACTTCTCCTTGAACTTAAGATTCGCCGTAACATAGACTTCCTTATTCAGCAGATGCGGGAACGGGTGATTGGCATCCACGATCTGAGGAGACAGCACCGGCAAGATCTGATCCTTAAAATACTTCTTCACGTACTTCTTCTCATTCTGCTCCAGTTCTTTGAAATTCAGCCCGCATATACCGTAGGGACCCAGCTCCTTCTTGATCTGTGCATAAGCCTTATCACGCTCCTTATAAAGCGGCGCGACCGCCTCGAAGATCTTATCCAACTGCTCTTTGGGCGTCATGCCGGAACGGCTGTCACGCCTGTTCGCATCCGTATGCGCCATATCGAACAGACTTCCCACACGGATCATAAAGAATTCATCCAGATTACTGCTGAAGATCGCCACAAACTTCATGCGCTCCAGGAGCGGAACGGATGCGTCCTGGGCTTCCTCCAACACCCTCTTGTTGAATTTAAGCCATGATAATTCTCTGTTCTGAGTATAATTTAGAATCTCTTTATCCATATCTGTTACCTCGCGTCTATGTAGCCTTTGGCTGTCAGGGCCTCGGCACAGAGGACTGCGCCGCCGGCAGCACCGCGGACGGTGTTGTGGGATAAGCCCACGAATTTGTAATCATAGATGCTGTCTTCCCTGAGACGTCCAATGGAGACGCCCATCCCGTTCTCGTAATCTACATCTAAGGTTACCTGCGGACGGTTGTCGTCCTCAAGATATTGGATAAACTGTTTGGGTGCGCTCGGAAGGCCTGCTTCCTGCGGGTAGCCCTTATAGCTTACCAGCTTCTCAATCAGCTGTTCCTTCGTTGGCTTCTTCTCGAAATTAATGAAGACTGCTGCCGTATGTCCGTTCAGTACCGGAACACGGATACACTGGCAGGTGATCCTGGGCAGCGCAGCCTTCACGATCTGTCCGTCTTCCACCCTTCCCAGAACACGAAGCGGCTCCTGCTCGCTCTTTTCTTCCTCACCGCCGATATACGGGATGATATTCTCCACCATCTCCGGCCAGTCCTTGAAGGTCTTGCCGGCTCCGGAGATCGCCTGATAGGTCGTCGCCACAACCTCTGTAGGTCCGAATTCCTTCCATGCGGCAAGGCAAGGCGCATAGCTCTGGATGGAACAGTTCGGTTTTACCGCGATGAATCCGCGAGTCGTCCCCAGACGCTTCTTCTGAGCCTCAATCACTTCGAAATGCTCCGCATTGATCTCCGGCACTACCATCGGCACGTCCGGAGTCCAGCGGTGTGCACTGTTGTTGGACACCACCGGAGTATCCGTCTTCGCATACTCTTCTTCGATGGCTTTGATCTCTTCCTTCGTCATATCTACGGCACTGAACACGAAATCAACGGTCGCCGCAACCTTCTCAACCTCGTTCACATTCAGCACGGTCAGCTTCTTCACACCCTCCGGCATCGGCGTAGTCATCTTCCAGCGGCCGCCTGCCGCCTCCTCATAGGTCTTTCCTGCCGACCTTGGGCTTGCGGCCACCGTCACGACCTCAAACCACGGATGGTTCTCAAGCAGTGAGATAAAACGCTGTCCCACCATCCCCGTTGCTCCTAAGATCCCTACTCTTAATCTCTGTTCCATTCTCATCCACTCCTTAATCCTTCAAGTATTCGTTCATATATTTCCTATAAACGGCGGCAGCTTCTTCCATCGCTTCTCTTCCCGGTGCTCCCGTTGTCACCCGCTTATTGACACAAGTCTCCATACTGATCGCGTCATAGATATCCTCCTCAAATACCGCTGAGATCTTCTGGTACTCGGGAAGCGGCAGTTCATCCAGCGCAATCCCCTTCTCGATACACAGAAGCACCAACTGACCCACGATCCCATGCGCATCCCGAAACGGCACTCCATGATTCACCAGATAGTCAGCGGCATCCGTCGCATTGGTAAATCCATGCTTCGCGCTGTCTTCCATCCGATCCTTCCGGAAATTCATGGTCCGCAGCATCCCTGTAAAAAGCGCAAGACATCCCTTCGCCGTATCAATGGCGTCAAACGCCCACTCCTTATCCTCCTGCATATCCTTATTATATGCAAGGGGTATTCCCTTCATCGCGACCAAAAGTGCGTTCAGCGCGCCGTAGACACGTCCGGTCTTGCCGCGTACCAGCTCCGCAATATCCGGATTCTTCTTCTGCGGCATGATGCTGCTCCCGGTACTGTAGGCGTCATCGATCTCCACAAACTGATATTCATTGGAATTCCAGATAATAACCTCCTCGGCAAATCTGCTCAGATGCATCATCATGATAGACAATGCCGACATGAGCTCTATCAGATAATCCCTGTCCGATACCCCGTCCATACTGTTCATAGTCGGTCCCGCGAATCCAAGCAGGTTCGCTGTATAATCCCGGTCCAGCGGATAAGTGGTGCCCGCCAATGCACCGGAACCAAGGGGACAGGTATTCATACGCTTGTAAATATCCCGCAGCCTTTCATGGTCGCGCCTGAACATCTCAAAATACGCTCCCATATGATGAGCAAGCGTCACAGGCTGTGCTTTCTGCAGATGGGTGAAGCCCGGCATATAAGTATCCATATGCTCCTCTATGATGGAAAGAACCGCCCAAAGAAGCTCTTCTATCAAATGATCAAGAATATGTACCTCGTCTCTCACATACAGTTTCATATCCAGAGCCACCTGGTCATTCCGGCTCCTTCCCGTATGCAGCTTCTTTCCCGGGTCTCCGATCCGGTCGATCAGCGTCGCCTCCACGAAGCTGTGGATGTCCTCATACTGCTCCGTGATCTCAAGCCTGCCGTTCTCTACATCCGTAAGAATCCCTTCCAGCCCCGCTATAATCTTCTCCTTCTCCATATCCGTAAGGATTCCCTGCCTCGCCAGCATCATAACATGCGCAATGCTTCCCCGGATGTCCTGTGCATAGAATCTCCTGTCAAATGAGATCGATGCGTTAAAATTATATACCAGCTGGTCCGTCTCCTTCGTAAAACGGCCGCCCCATAACTGTGCCATAGTTTTCATCTCCCTTATATTTATAAAATATCTCATACATTGTAACATCTCAGACAAGCCGTCCTGTCACATTCAGCGTGCACCGCCTGCTACGCCCTGCGCGGCACCTCAATGGAATATTCACACCCGCAGTAATCCTGCCGGTACAATCCATACTTCTTCGACAGCTCAATCGAACGCTTATATCCATTCTTCTTCTTAAAATCAGACGGCAGATAGCTGACTCCATATTCTTCTGCCAGCCGCGTCCCGATCTCGTTCAGCTTCGCCGCATTCTTAAGAGGACTGATGCTTAATGTTGTCGCAAAATAATCAAAACCAACTTCCCTCGCAAGCCTTGCCGACTCCCGAAGTCTTAATTCATAGCACCTGAAACACCGTTCCCCGCCTTCTTTCAGTTGCTCCAGCCCTTCCGCCATCTCGTAGAAACGATCCTTATCATAATTGCCTGCGATAAATGAGATCGGATGCTGTGTTTTCATCTCCCCGATCAATGTCTGCTGCTCCAAGATCCGCTTGGTATATTCACTCTCCGGGTAAATATTAGGATTATAATAGAATACGGTAATCTCAAAATAATTACTCAAATACTCCATCACATAGCTGCTGCAAGGCGCACAGCAGCTATGAAGCAGAAGCCTTGGTATCTTCTCTTCCTTTCCCAGACGCTCGATCAATTTCTCCAGTTCCCTCTGATAATTCATCTGAATGATTCTCCTCCAAAGACTATACTTTTGAATTATAACCGCTTTAGGCGCTTCTGACAAGATGAATCCGTCACTAAATTATGATATTTACATAAAATAGATATATAGTCATCACAGGAGGTTCCTATGGAACAAGTATTAGAACTTAAGAATATCCACTACGCCTATCACACCCTGGAGGGAGAAACTCTTGCACTTACAGACATATCTTTTGCACTGAACAAAGGGGAATTCGTATCCATAGTAGGACCTTCCGGATGCGGCAAATCCACACTTCTCTCCCTGATCTCAGGGCTCATCGAGCCAGAAAAAGGCTGCATCAAGATCAATGGAAAATACCAGAAAGAGAGCACGACAAATGTCGGCTACATGCTCCAGCACGACGAACTCTTCGAATGGCGGACCATTTACAATAATGTGATCCTGGGCTTAGAGGTCCAGCACATGCTGACGGCACGGACGAAGAAGCGGGCGCATGACCTGCTCGACCTCTATGGACTTGGCCAATTCGAGACCTCGCGTCCTTCCGAGCTGTCCGGAGGCATGCGCCAGCGGGCCGCGCTGATCCGCACCCTGGTATTAGAGCCTGATCTTCTGCTCCTGGATGAACCATTTTCCGCACTGGATTATCAGACCCGCCTGACAGTCGGCGACGATATCGGCCAGATCATACGCAAGGAAGGCAAGTCTGCACTTCTCGTAACCCATGACCTGTCCGAGGCTATCTCGCTCGCAGACCGGGTGATCATCCTATCCGGAAGACCTGCATCCATCAAACAGACGATACCTTTGATCTTCAAGCTTGACCTGGACACACCGCTGAACCGGCGCAACGCCCCGGAATTCAAAACATATTTTAATCTTATATGGAAGGAGTTGAACACAGATGAGTAATCTGTCAACAGAACAGCAAACATATCTCCTCAAACACAGAAGACACAAAAGAATCGTCGTCCTATCCCGGATATTGATCCTGCTCGCCTTCTTATTAACCTGGGAATTGACCGCCAGGGCAGGGATCATCGATTCTTTTATCTTCAGCAGTCCCACGAAGATCGCGGCCTGTTTCTTTGGCATGCTCTTAGATAAGAGCATCTTCCTCCATCTCGGAGTCACTCTGTATGAGACGCTCTTAAGCTTCCTGCTCGTAATTGCCATCAGTATCCTGGTGGCAGTTGCCCTGTGGTTCAGCAGCAAGCTCTCCGAGATCCTGGACCCCTACCTGGTCGTATTGAACAGCCTTCCCAAGTCTGCGCTTGCCCCGCTCCTGATCGTGTGGCTTGGGGCCACCAAGACCACCATCATCGTAGCGGGAATGTCGGTCGCCATCTTCGGGAGTATCTTAAGCCTCTACACCAGCTTCACCGTCGTAGACCCCGGCAAGATCAAGCTGATCTACACCCTTGGCGGAAACCGTTTCCACGCCTTATCGAAGGTAGTGCTTCCGAGCTCCATCCCTGCCATCATCAGCAATATGAAGGTCAATATCGGGCTATGCCTGGTGGGCGTGATCATCGGAGAATTCCTGGCTGCAAGAGACGGGCTTGGATACCTGATTATATACTCCAGTCAGGTATTCAAGATGGATTGGCTCTTAATGAGTATCGTCCTTCTCTGTATCATGGCGACCTTGCTCTATTCCCTGATCAGCCTCTTAGAGCGGTGGTGCCTGCACCGATTTTAATGCACACGCCTCAAACTGCCCTGCCACACGAGACTCTTCACATAAGTCTTCTGCCGGATATACGCGCACAAGACGCCAAACAGGAGATGCCCCGCACCTCCTGCCTACATACTATCTTAATATTAAGACTATTTTATGATTTCTTCCCGGCTACAAGATCATAACTCTCCGCAAGCATACGCTTCACATCTCTATCCGGAATACTTCCGTCCAGAATGACCGTATTCCAATGCTCTTTATTCTGATGATATCCCGGTATCACGGACTCATAGGCTTGCCGCCAGAAGTCACGCCACTGCGGATCCACCTTGACATTCACCCGGACCGTGCCGTCCTTCCACTTATATGTCCAGGCAAATGCCTTCTTATTCTTCCTGTACCGGACAAGCTGCCAGTTCTCATCATGGAACGGCGCATCCTGATACGTGTCCGGCAGCGACAGACAATATCTCAGAACCGCTTCTCTGTCCGTCATACTCTACACCTCCTATTCTTCAGATGGAATACCCATCCCGTCAATATCTGTATATAACTTCGCAAAATCTGGCTTTCATTCCCCCGGCAGATTCTCTATACTGATGTCATACACGGAACGCCGCTGAATCAAAGCACAGGGGCAATACATCAACCAGGAGGTATCACAATGGAAAATAAAAATCATTTATATAAAAGAATCGGTATGACGATCGTCGGGTTAGTATTATGCGGTGTAAGCGTAGGCTTCTTGAAGCTTGCCGCATTCGGCGTAGACCCGTTCCAGTCATTCATGGCAGGCTTAAACGCATTGATCCCGGTTCCCTTCGGAACGCTTCATATATCCGTAAGCATCTGCCTGCTGCTGTTCATGTTGGCCTTTGACCGCCACTACATCGGATTTGGAACCATTTTCAACCTTTTCCTGCTGGGCTATATCATTGATTTCTCTACCGGCTTCTTGCAGGAATTGTTCCCGGCTCCTTCCATGGGAGTACGCATAACTGCCTTCCTCATCGGGATCGGCATCATATGTATCAGCTCATCCTTCTACTTTACCGCAGATATGGGCGTATCTCCCTACGATGCAGTCGCGCTGATCCTTGCAAATAAATGGCACGCCGGACCATTCAGATATATCCGTATCTGCACCGATTTGATCTGTGTGACTTTCGGATGCACACTCTATCTGATTTCCGGCGGAACCATGAACGGCCTCACGGCAATCGCCGGACTTGGAACGATCATCACAGCGCTCTTCATGGGATCTCTGATCGAATTCTTCAACCATACGGTATCGCAGCCATTTTTGAACGGAGAATCCCTGCGCCTTCCTGCGATCCGCAGACACCAAAGCGCTTACTAAGAGAGAATCTTCTTCCTGTACTGGCCGGGCGTGCAGTTCATACGCCTGGCAAATGCAGCGGAGAATCGGCCAGGATTCCCGAATCCCACCAGATACGAGATCTGCATGATAGAATACCCATCCTCCTGAAGGAGCAGAAGGCCTTGCGTTACCCGGTAGTCCTCCAGATATTGGGAAATGGTCTGTCCCGTCATACTCTTGAAGAAGCGGCAGCACCCTTCCTTCGAGACAGATATCTTAGAAGCCAATTCCGTAAGCGGAAGCGGCTTGGCGTAATTTTCATGGATCGCATCAAGGAGTATCTTAAGCCGCAGCAAGGCCTCTTCGTTCGAAGATTTCACCGAAGAGAACAGATGCCTGCGATGCACAAGCAGCTCATAGAACAGATTACACAACATCCCCTTGATCTTAAGCTCCACGCCCGGAGACGCTTCCTCATGCAGCGCGTCGATCCGGCGCATCACCTCTACAGCTTCCTCCGGAAGCAGTATCCCCGCAAGCTCCGGCGTATTCATGTATGGATTCAGGAAATTCTGATAGATCGCACTGGCCGGCGTTCCATACAGCAACGCCGGAGAAAATATAGTGGTCAATGCAACCGGTTCTTCATCCCCAAGCGGCATGTTCGTGTGGGTTACACTTGAATTGATCAGTATTCCGTCTCCCGGATTCAAGTCAAACGCGTGATCCCGTACCTGATAACGGATCTTCCCCTGGATAATAACCGGTATCTCAAATTCCTCATGCCAATGGCAACCCACATACCGATTAAAATAATCATTCAGATGATCATGATTGATCTCTAACGGGAACTGCATCGTCCCGTGCTCGGACAATTCCCGATGATTCTGATCTGTCCGGACTCTGATGGACTGCATGAACCTCACCTCCTGGCTGTCGAATTTCAAATGTATACTGATAAAAAAATTGTTAAAAATGCCCAAAATAGCATTTACCCAAAAAAGTTCTTGCAAATATCCGGAAATTTGTTATAATATTACTTGTGGCTGTGAGTAATATGCCATATGCTGGAATAGCTCAGTCGGTAGAGCACTTCACTCGTAATGAAGGGGTCGTCGGTTCAAGTCCGATTTCCAGCTTTCAATGAGAGAGGTCATAATCCTTTAGATGCGGAGGATTATGGCTTTTTTATTATCTCTAAAGACTTTACACTATAATCACCGATTGATATAATGAATATACCAAAGCAAACGGCACGAATAAAAGGTGGTGAGGATATGCCAAGTCAAGCAGATATTGTCAGAGATTCAATTAACGAATTTTCCAGGATTCAAGACTGGATGATATTAGCAAAAAAGAATGACGATCTTGAAACATACGAACAAATACACAAACGTTATGTTGAATTGAAAGTTACATTGTCATCTTTAAGCGTTAATATTACAGAGCTTGATAGAATAGCAGCAAAATAAGTTATCTCTCAAAAGGTGCAAAGATTACGGTTCACACCTACAGTGCTCACAGCAACGAATCCGGCCTGTTTCAAGTTGCCTTACGGCAAGAGGCCGGATTCCTGCCCGTGTGAATGTTAAGCCGATGCCGAACCTGACCTTTCCCTGCTTACAGCAAAGTGATGCCTGTCATTCATGCATATGCACCGTCAACTGCGGATACGGAATCTCTATTCCATGCTCATCCAGTGTCAGCTTAATCGTCTCAAGCATCCTCCATCTCGTCGGCCAGAACTCCTCATTCTTCACCCATGCCCTTGCGCCAAGGATAACCGCGCTCTCCGCCAGCTCATCCACAAACACATTGATCTCCTCATCCTTCATCACACATTCATCTGATCTCAGGATCTCCTCGATCAACGCCTTCGCCTTCCTAAGGTCCGCCTGATAGGAGATGGACACCTTAAGATCAAGCCGTCTCTCATCCTTCGCCGTCGCATTCGTGAGGCTGCTGTTGGTCAGCATGCCGTTAGGGATCACAATGGTCTTATTGTCAATAGTACTGAGCTTCGTGTAGAAGATCTGTATCTCCTTCACCGTTCCCTCGTTCTTGTTCGTATCTTCAGAGATATAATCCCCCACCTCGAAAGGCTTAAGCAGCAAGATCAGGACACCGCCTGCGAAGTTCGACAAACTCCCCTGCAGCGCCAGACCGATCGCTACACCTCCGGACGCGACCAGTGCCGCTACCGAAGCCGTATCCACGCCGAATTTCGCCGCTATGCTGAAGATCAGCAGCGAATACAGTCCCACCTTCAGAAATGAATCTACGAACTGTTCCACTCCCTTATCCGCACTGGAGCGCTCAAGCGAACGCCGCACCAACTTCTGGATCCATCTGATAACAATCCTTCCGACGAAGAATACCGCCAGCGCGATCAGGACCCGCACGCCAAACCCTGCAAGCTTAGGAATACTGTCCTGTATAAACTGTGCAAGGCGCCCTACTTCCTCCACCGTATCCTGTGTCACCTCTTTGACCTCTACGGCGGCAGTCACCGCCACATCACCGGCTGTAGTGATTCCTCCTCCTGCTTCAGAAGGCATCGGTATTACCATACAATCTCCTCCTTACTTACATAAGCCTCACATCGCCTTCCTCCGTTAAGGAATCAATGCCAGAAATGCACTGAGATTCCCCCTCGCCGTTCCGGTACTCCTGTGAGAAAACAGGATATCCGGGTTACAATACGTACAGAGATTCGTCACTGCTATGTTCTCTCTTGGCACCCCTGCCTCCGCAAGCACCGCCTGATTGGCTCTCCAGAGATTCAGTTGATACTTCCCATCTGCTTTCTCATAGAATAATTCCGGCCACAGAGCCTTATCGAAATTCTCCCTGAACTTCTCGATCACATCTTCGCTTACCTCATAGCAATCCTGACAGATTGACGGTCCGATGGCGGCAACCACCTGTGCCGGATCTGTCCCGTACTCCTCGCGCATCCGTTCTACGGTAACCTTACCCATCTTACCGACTGTACCGCGCCATCCCGAATGGGACAGCCCGATCGCCCGGTGTACCGGATCCACGAAGAATAACGGAACACAGTCCGCGTAGAAGGTCACCAGACAGATCTCCGGCACATTGGTCACCATCCCGTCTGTCTCCATGAAACGCTTCCCTCTGTCTTTTGCCTCCACCACCGCCACATTCGTGGTATGGGTCTGGTTCGTATAGGTCATATCCTCTGCCCTGACGCCGATCGCCTTCGCGATCCGGCGCCGATTCTCCTCCACCGCCGCTGGATCATCCCCTCTCGTGGTACTGATATTCATCGTCGCACAGTGCCCCGTACTGACCCCTCCAAGCCTGGTAGAGAATCCATGCCTGACCACCCCTGTCTTCTCAAGCAGCGGATAAGCAAGATAAGGCACACCGTCCACGGTCTTCTCTTCAAATATATGTTCCTGGTTCTTATATTTTAACCCAAGTGCCATTGATTTATCCTCCTAAATAGTCAAACGCATTCGGATACAGCGTTACCGCCTCCCCTTCAAAGCTTACCACGTCAAAACGGCACGCCTGATCCGCAAGCCCATGGCGCATAAGATAATACAGCGCGCATCTCGAAATACGCCGCTGTTTCCGCGCATCAACCGCCTCCGCCGGATGCCCGGTCCTTGCGTCTGCCCGGTACTTCACCTCACAGAAGACCAGATACTCTCCGTCTCTCGCAACGATATCGATCTCTCCCGTCCTGCATCGGAAATTATACTCCAGGATCTCATACCCCTGCTCTTCCAGGTACGCTCCTGCCTTCTGCTCATATTCCGCGCCCGTCTTATGATTGGTGCATCCAGCTTTGCCCCGTTTCATACGCCCGCCTTTCCTCCCCGATGCATCACTTCCTCATCCGGTTGACAAAATTTGGTAATAAACGTCCTCCTGTGGATCGGGGATGCCCCCAACTCCTTCAGGCCCGCAATATGCGCCTTCGTTCCATACCCCTTATTGCTCGCGAAATCATAGCCCGGGATCACCTCATCATATTCCACCATCAGCCGGTCCCTTGTGACCTTGGCAACGATACTGGCGGCCGCAATGGAGACGCTTTTTTCATCTCCCTTGATGATCGGCACCTGGGGGATCGTGATCTCAGGTATCGTAACCGCGTCGTTGAGCAGCACATCCGGACGGATCGAAAGCTTGCCGACCGCCATGCGCATCGCCTCATACGTCGCCTGGAGGATATTGATCTCATCGATCCTCTGCGGGCTTACCATACCGATTCCCACAGCGAGAGCCTTCTCCATGATCTCGTCATACAGGACTTCCCGTTTCTTCCCGGACAATTTCTTCGAATCATTCAGATACAGGATCTCACAGTCGGCAGGCAATATCACCGCCCCTGCCACAACCGGCCCCGCAAGCGGTCCCCTGCCCACCTCATCAATCCCGCAGATATACCGGCACATACCGTACTCCTTCTCATAAGTACGCATTGCCTCAAGCCTTGCCCGCTCCTTCACAAGCTTCTCCTGCTGCTTCCGAAGCCTCTCTTCCTCTCTCTTATTCATGCCTTATGACTCCCAGCCTGTCAAACGGGAAGATACGGACCCATGCTCTCCCGATCAGATCTTCTCTCTTCAAGACGCCTACATTCGGATCCCGGCTGTCCGAACTGTGGTTGCGGTTGTCTCCAAGCACGAAATACTCATCCTCACCAAGCACGATCGGCTCCGCCGCGATTCCCGGCGACTCCATCACCGCCGCACCGTAGATATCGCTCTCAAGCAATTCATGATTGATATACGTATACCCGTCTATCACCTGGACCGTCTCTCCCGGCATGCCTATGATCCGCTTGATATAATATGTATTCTCTTCATACTGATAGGGAAATACAATGATATCAAACCGCTTCGGCTCCGCAAAATGATAAGTCAGCTTATCTACAATAAGATTATCCCCGTCACTCAACGTCGTCTCCATAGAAGAACCGCTGACCCTGGTTCTCTGTCCCACAAATGTGATGATCAGATAGGTCAGTCCGATAATGACAACGATATACATGATCCATCCGCCCAAAATGCCAAATATACTCTTCTCTTCTTCGTTTCTGCTGTCTGTCTCCGTCATCGCTACTGTCTCCTTTTCCTTCCCAATTCTATCACACTTCCTGCGGATATTCCAGTGTCAGTCTTCCCAGTCTTCCATTGCGGAAATCATCCAGCAGCAAGACGGCCGCCTTCTCCGTGTCGAGTTCATTTCCCCGGAGCCTGCAATGCCTGCTCTCAGCGATCTTCCCAAGCATCACATAAGCGTCCGGATCCGTCTCCAGATGATACTTCTCCTCAAGCACCCCCGGATAATGCTGCCCGACCAGCCCGATCAGCTCCGCTGCCAGCTCCTCTGTATTCAGGATCTCATCTTTCATGGAACCGATAAACGCCATCATAAGCCCTACCTTCTGATCCTCGAATTTGGGCCACAGGATTCCCGGCGTATCCAGAAGCTCCACCTGCTTATTCAGCCGGATCCACTGCTTCCCCTTGGTGACCCCGGGCTTATTGCCTGTCTTGGCACACGCCTTGCCCGCCAGAGAATTGATGAATGTAGACTTGCCCACATTGGGGATTCCCACCACCATCGCACGGACCGGACGGTTTAGGATCCCTCTCTTCCTGTCTCTTTCTATCTTCTCCTTACACGCCTCCTTAATGATGCCGTGGATCGGCTTCATGCCGTTATTCTTCCTGGAATCCACCTTCATCACAAGAAAGCCCTTACTCTTAAAATACTCCGCCCAGGCATCATTCCATCTCTCCTCGGCAAGATCTGCCTTGTTCAGCAGGATCAATCTGGCCTTATTCCGTCCCAGCTCGTCGATGTCCGGATTCCGGCTGCTTAAGGGAATCCTTGCGTCCACAAGCTCGATCACCAGATCGATCAGCTTCATATTCTCCTGCATCATACGCTTTGCCTTCGTCATATGACCCGGATACCATTGAAAATGCATACTTCTTACTCCTTATCTTACACCGCGTCGCCGCATCCCGTTTATTTTACCCATCCAAAATCTTTCCTTGGGGAGATGACAAACCATGCCTTCCCGTAGATATATTCCCTCTTCACATTGCCTACATCCGCATTGCGGCTGTCCTCGCTGCTTGCACGGTTATCCCCCAGCACAAAATACTCATCCTCCGCAAGCTCTATCTTCTCATTCGCAATCCCCACATCACTGATGTCCGTCGTCTCGTACTCTTCTTCTAACTTCTCGCCGTCTATATAGACCCTGTTCTCTATGATCTCCACACTCTCCCCGGGCAGTCCAATGATCCGCTTCGTATAATAATGAACGTTCTCATTGCCCTTAGGCTTAAATATAATGATATCTCCCCGTTTCGGCGCCATGGCATTGTACACGATCCTGTTCACCAGGACGACATCACCGTTGCTTAGAACCGGCTTCATGGAATCCCCCACCGTGCTGATCTGCTGTCCGAAATACCACACCCACACAAACGCCAGCAGGCAGACCACACCTATCTTGAAGATCCATATGGCAATCCCCGCAAGGAAACCCAGATCTATATGAAATTCAAACTTTTTCTTCTTATTCTTCTTAAATATCCGTCTCTTCCGTCTGCGTCCCATGATTCCTCTTGATCTATCCGCTATAAAATAAAGAAGGACAATATACAATATGTACTTGTCCTCTTCATCCTGTTTCTTATTTTACTAACTCTTTTACCTTCGCTTTCTTACCAACGCGGTCTCTTAAGTAGAACAGTTTCGCTCTCCTTACCTTACCTCTTCTTACCACTTCCACCTTCTCAACGTTCGGGGAATGTAACGGCCATGTCTTCTCAACACCGATTCCGTTAGAATTCTTTCTTACGGTAAATGTCTCTCTGGAGCCGCCTCCCTGTCTCTTAAGGACAGTTCCCTCGAATACCTGGATTCTCTCGCGGTTTCCTTCCTTGATCTTACCGTATACCTTCACGGTATCTCCAACATGGAATTCCGGCACAGTCTCTTTCAACTGTTCTGCTTCAATCTTCTTGATAATATCGTTCATCGTGTGACCTCCTTATTATTCGGATGTTCTTAATACCTTGTACCAGAGGACCATCTCTTTTCTTCACAACGTGTTATATTCTATCATATTTGACAGCGCTTGACAAGGGGATTTTCTTAAATAAATACGCCAAATAATTACGCTCTATATTCTATATTCGCAGCCCATAGCTTCCAGATATTTTATCACCATTTCCTTCTCTGCCCAGGTAAGCTCTGCTTCTTCAAGCAGATCCGGACGCAGCCGTGCCGTCCTTAACACAGACTGTTCTCGCCGCCATTTCTCAATATTCGCATGATGCCCGGATAACAAAACTTCCGGCACACGCTTCCCATGCCAGACCTCCGGCCTGGAATACTGGGGATACTCAAGCAGATTATCCTGGAAGCTCTCGAACTCTGCCGATACATCGTTGTGAAGGACCCCAGGCACCAGACGCGAGATTGCATCCACCATGATCATAGCCGGAAGCTCCCCGCCCGTCAGGATATAGTCCCCGATCGACACATAATCCGTCACGATCTCCTCGAGCACACGCTCGTCAATTCCCTCGTAATGCCCGCATAAGAACACCAATTCTTCTTCGGCGGCGAATTCTTCCGCCATCTTCTGGTTGAATGTCTTTCCCTGCGGAGACAAGCAGACAACACGGGGCGTCTTCCCTTCCTCTGCTCTTCCTCGAACATCCGCCGTCTCTTCACCGCCTGAAGACGGCTTAGGACCTGCCGCCGATATCTTCTCCTTCACCGCCTGATACGCCTGATACACAGGCTCCGCCTGCATCAGCATCCCGGCGCCGCCGCCGTAAGGATAATCATCCACACTGTTATGCTTGTTAAAAGCATAGTCCCTGATATTGACAGCGTCAATAGATAAGATTCCCTTCTCCACAGCCCTTCCGATAATGCTGGTACAAAGTCCCTGCATCACCATCTCCGGAAACAATGTCATAATATAAAAATGCATAACTCAAGCTCCTTCATCGCGTACCGCCACATTTCTCAGATCAGTCCATCCATCACATGGATCCTCATCTGTCCGCCCTCAATATCCACATCCAGAATACACTCCCTGATCGCCGGGATCAGCACTTCTCCCTTCACCGGATGGTCGATCACATATACATCATTCGCACCTGTCTCCATCACATCCTTAAGAGTACCGAATTCCTCGCCCTGATCTGTCACAACCTTCATCCCGATCATATCTGCGATAAAATATTCATCCTCCTCAAGAGGAACCGCGTCTTCACGTTCGACCAGAAGCGGACATCTCTTGTATCTCTCAATATCATTTATATTATCATAGCCCTTGAATTTTAAGATCACAAACTGTTTGAAAAACTTGACATTCTCAATCTCCAAAGGCAGTGTCTCTCTCCCTGTATCAAGCATCACATGCTTCAATTCCACGAATCTTCCAGGATCATCCGTCGTAGGGAATACCTTTACCTCTCCTCTGATCCCGTGGGTCTGGGTGATCACCCCGACCTGTAATAAATCATCCATCCTTCTTCTCCTATTATGAAAACAAGGACAGGCGTTCATCTTATACGTCTGTCCTTCGTCCAAGAGGAAAATCCCTCTTCTTGCTAATCCATGATATCAACGATAACCTTCTTATCTTCTTTGGCAGCCGCCGCCTTCACAACCGAACGAATCGCTTTGGCGATGCGTCCCTGCTTCCCAATTACCTTTCCCATATCAGAATCGGCAACATGAACTTCCAGGACCATCGTCTTCTTCTCCTCTCTCTCAGTCACAACAACGCTGTCAGGATCGTCCACCAGGGCCTTTGTAATAACTTCCACCAGTTCTTTCATAATCGCGTACCTCTAAAATAAGATTTACATTCAGAATCTATTTCTCAATGCCTGCTATCTTAAAGATCTTGCTTACAACCTCTGTCGGCTGCGCACCATTATTCAGCCACTTCTTAGCCGCCTCTTCATCAACCTTGATCGCGCTTGGATCACAGTTCGGATCATAGGTCCCGATCTCGTCGATAAATTTACCATCTCTTGGGGATCTTGAATCAGCTACGATAATTCTATAGAAAGGAGCCTTTTTCTGTCCCATCCTTCTTAATCTGATCTTTACTGCCATTGTATTTCACCTCCATAAAATATTCTTCTATAAATTACATCTATATAACGCGCCGAAGACGCGGTATACCATTATCAGAACGGCAAACGGAACTTTCCTTTCCTGCCGCCTTTGCCCATCATCTTCATCATCTTCTTCATCTCGCCGAACTGCTTCACCATCCGGTTGACCTCGCTGATATCCACACCGGCGCCCTTCGCGATCCGATGCTTCCTTGACGGGTTCAATATATCTGGATTCCTTCTCTCCTCCGGAGTCATGGAGTAGATCATAGCCTCCATCCGCGCCATGCCCTTCTCCGCCTGGGAAGTCTGCTCATCGTCAAGCCCCTTCATCTTACCCATACCGCCCATGCCGCCAAGACCAGGAAGCATGTTCATGATACTGCCAAGACCGCCCATGTTCTTCATCTGGCTGATGCTCTCTAAGAAATCCTCAAAATCAAACTGATTCTTCTTAAGCTTCTGGGTCATCTGCCTTGCTTTCTCTTCGTCGATCTCAGCCTCCGCCTTCTCGATCAGAGTCAGCACATCACCCATCCCAAGGATACGGGACGCCATTCTGTCCGGATAGAACTGCTCCAGATCAGATAACTTCTCCCCCATACCTACATATAAAATCGGCTTGCCGGTAACGGCCTTAACAGAAAGTGCCGCACCGCCTCGGGTATCACCATCAAGCTTCGTGACGATCACACCGTCTATCCCCGCCTTCTCGTTAAATTCCTTCGCAACGTTCACCGCATCCTGACCAGTCATGGCGTCAATGACCAGAATAGTCTGATGTACGGTTACCGTCTCCTTGATCTCCTGAAGCTCTGTCATCATATCCTCATCAATATGAAGACGCCCGGCCGTATCCAGGATCACAATATTATTCCCATTCTTCTGGGCATGCTCAAGAGCAGCTTTTGCGATATTGGCAGGCTTGTGATTCTCTCCCATGGCGAATACTTCTACGCCCTGCTTCTCACCATTCACCTGTAGCTGCTTAATAGCCGCCGGCCTATATATGTCACAGGCCACAAGCAGCGGTTTCTTACCCTTAAGCTTGTACTTGCCCGCAAGCTTCGCGGTGGTGGTCGTCTTACCGGCTCCTTGAAGACCTGCCATCATGATCACCGTGACCGCGCTTCCCGGCTGCAGCTTGATCTCCGTCGTCTCGGAACCCATCAGCTTCACCAGTTCTTCATTCACAATCTTGATGACCATCTGCCCCGGATTCAACCCGTTCATGACATCCTGCCCGACGGCGCGTTCCTGAACGCTCTTGATAAAATCCTTGACAACCTTGAAATTAACATCCGCCGCAAGAAGCGCCCGCTTGATCTCCTTGAGGGCTTCCTTGACATCCTCCTCGGTAAGGCGTCCCTTGCTTCGCAGATTCTTGAATATATTTTGAAGTTTCTCTGTCAAACTGTCAAATGCCATACAAAAACTCCTCTGTTACAGCTCTTCTATAATCTCACCGGCAATCCTGCGGATACTCTGTATCCATTCGTCCGAATCTTCTGTCTGATACTCCTTAAGAATCCCGTCTATCCTCTCCACCTTCTCCCGGACTGCCAGGAACTTCTCTACCAGATGAAGCTTCTCCTCATATCCTCTAAGCGCCTGATTGCAGCGCCTGATCAGATCATGGACTCCCTGACGGCTGATACCCGCCTCCTCCGCGATCTCCCCAAGGGAGAGATCCTCCGACACGAACCGCTCATAGATCTCCTTCTGATGCTTCGTAAGTAATTCACCATAAAAATCAAACAGCAATGTCTGCTCCAGAATCTTATCCACTTCAATCACCTTCGCTATCATACAACAAAAAGGGAAAGGTGTCAAGTATTTTTTCTTGTCGAACTGTTGTTCAATTGAATCCCCAACTCATGGGAGAAAACAAAAAAGATTCTTGTATCATCCTCATAGATGTGTTATATTATAGACAGAGGGAAAGCCATACAAGCGGCTCTATCCCTTCCGTGTTTGACTACCTATGCTTTAACATAGGCAAGCCGTCACTAGTTGCGATAGTGGCGGCTATTTCTTTTTCCCTTTAAAGATTGTGTAGCACAATCCAACCAGGGCGCAAATGAAGATACAGAACTGAAAAAGGTCAGCATATGTAACATACATTTTATCACCCTCCTTTCTTACGTCCGGAGGGCTACTTGGAACCCTCCAAACTATACTGGAGGGGTAAAGCCGCCTGGCTTCATGGTCTTTCCCTATCGACAATATTAGCACAATATCCCTTATATGACAATCTTTTATATGCTTTTCCTTTCCAAAAACTCCTCTTATAGCTTACGATTTACGTTCTAAACCACCGGAACCATTCCCCGGAAACTAATGTTTGCTTTGATTTACTAACATCCTGTCTACTCTAAGCAATCCCCATCCCTGATTCCTGCCGCTTTGCTGCTGTTCGCATGTTTCCCGAAACGCAAGCTTAAGCTCCACATTCGCCGCACCCGGATATTTTGACAGGAATAATGCAGCAGCCCCAGATACCACAGGTGTCGCCATAGATGTTCCGCTCTTTCTGACATAAGGAATCCTGTTCTTGCGATACAGACTGTTACAAGACAGGACCTGATACCCCGGCGCCACAAGCTCAGGCTTTACAATACACTGGCTGGTAGGTCCGGCGCCGGAACAGACATTCTTCATCCCCGGTTCCTCCGACGCACCCACGGTAATCACCTTGCGGCTGTTCCCCGGAACGGTCACGCTTCCTTCCTCCGGCCCGTAATTCCCCGCCGACACGATAACCGTGAGCCCCTCGTCCCACAGCATTTCCACCGCCTGTATCAGGCTTCGCTCCTTTTCTTCATCCAGATCAAGCTTCGCCCCTACCGATATATTGGCTATTCTGATTCCATACCGATTATAATTCTTTCTGATCCACCGGATCCCTTCAAGAATCTGCGCCACATCTCCTTCACCTTTGGCATCCAATACCTTCACCGCCGCCAGCTTCGCTTCCGGCGCCATTCCGGCAAGTCTTCCCTGAGACAGCGCGCCATTGCCGGCAATAATCCCTCCCACATGCGTTCCATGACCACTGTCATCATATAATCCATGACGGTGATTGACACAATCGTAAAAAGCCAAAATCCTCCCTTTGAGATCCGGATGTGCAGCCATCCCTGTATCCAGCACCGCCACCGTTACATTCTGCCCCTTAACATTCCCCCTCATCGTATCATCACAACAATAATGGATCTGCTGTTTTACTTTATTCATTGAAAAAACCCTTTTTTACCAGAATATTCGGGTTATACTTTCTTCGCCACAATTAAATAACGATGAATGGTTCCTTCTACTTCCCCTTTCTCCTCTATGATCCTCTGCATCCTAAGCAGACTGTCAAAGCATTTCTCAACGGAAAACCCGGGAAATTCCCATTCAATAATCCGTGCAAACCACACAAATGCACCGACATCATAGAATTTGATCGGCCGATATACTTCCTCACCCTCTATGATATGAAATCCGGCGTCCTCGAAAACGCTCCTTTGCTCTCTAAGGTTCAGATGCGGAAAAGGCTTGTCCGTTCCAGGCAGAACCATTTCAACCAAATCTCTGTCATTATCACTCCCAACCTGCTCCGTAATAAAGATTCCATCTTTCCTAAGCAGACGATACAATTCTCCGGCATCGAAGCTTCCATGCCTGTTAATGATCATATCAAAAGTTTCATCCTCATAAGGAATCTTGGAAGGAGTCGCACATTCTTTAAAATCAATGCCCAGAGGCAGTAATGTTTCCTTGCACAATCGTACATTCGGTTGAAACCCTTCTGTTGCTGCCGTCCGATCATACGGGTGGTTCAGAGATAATAAGAACTCTCCGCCGCCGGTATCATAATCCAATATCTTTGAGTCATCCCGTAAATACTGTCTTATTATACTCTTATAATCCCATGGCAGGTCATTCTCTTCTTCGTACCTTCCGTGGATATGTGAAAAATCCCACCCTGTAATATGTGCTGTCTTTTCTTCTTCCATCCAAATTGCTCTTAATTCTGCTTCTTTCATTCTAACTGCTACCTTTCTTATTATCTATGATCAATCCGATTCCGCTTTCTGCTCTTCAATGAATCTCTTAAGCTCTGCATGCAGCTTTCCTCTAGCGCTCAGCACGTTCTTAGCATCAAAATATTCTTTTACTTTATTGATATCTGCCGACTTCTCTATCCCTTCCAGCTTGATCGCATCAACCTTTCCGCCTATTGTATGAACATATAAGTCATAGAAAATATCCGCATCAATTCCGAAATTAGCAACAAATACATCGACCGCCTTCCTGATCACCCGATCTGCGTACTCCTGGATATATGTCATAAAGGTCTTGCCTTCTTCCACAATAAGCATTCCGCTTTTTACATCCTCAAGGATCTGTCGTGCGTATTTTTGTTTTCTTGCCGGCAGAATACCAAGATTCTTTTTGATCTCCTCGATCGCCTTCGCCTGCCTGTAAAGCTGATCTTCCTGTGTGCTGATATCTCTTAGCGTTACTATTTTAAATTGAGCTTCCAGATATTCTGCATCAATCTTATCCATCTCGATCGTCGACAAGTTGGTAGGCATGTCAAACCCCGGTCTCTTTTTACCGGCCCTGCCCCCGCCATTCGATGGAAGATCCTGATATCTTCTGGTCAAAATACGATAAGTTCTTTCATCAAAATCAAGCGACGCACCGAACTCATTATCCCATTTTAATCCCTGGAGCATTGCCGTTCTGAGTGTACTTTTCAACCGATAGAACTCTCTTCTGAACTTCTGTCTGTTCTCGTCTGACCTTGGCAATTGCTCAAAATGATCGATATGGTCAGTTGCAAAAATATCACAGATATTCTTATAAGTCTGATTGAGTGTCTTTATATTTTCATCGATATCATCTACCTGCACATTGGCATAATCTCCCTGGCAATAAAGCCGCAGCGCCTCGGTCAGATTCCTCCTCATCGTATAGATCTTCCGGTAGAATTTGACCAGTCCCAATGGCTTTTCATTATTGTCATATACACGGTTTGTTCTTGACATTGCCTGAATCAAATTATCATTTTCCAACTCTTTATCAAGATACAACACATTCACATACTGCGAATCATATCCTGTCAATAGCTGATTTACAACGATCACTATATCCAGACACTTGTCATGATTATTTCCGATTTTCGTATATGGTTTTGAGTGAGACAACCGCGCCATCAAATCTTCTTTAAATCTGGCGCCTTTGGTATCTGATTTCCAGTCAAGCTCCAGACCAAATGTATCTGCATAGTTTTTCACAATCTCGATCAAGGCCTCTTCCTTGACAAACTCTCCGCCCGAATTTGTATCAAGATTCGCATCAAACAGCGCCGTCACATGTAACTCCGGTTTCATTTCTCTGAACAACTTCCAATATTTATAAGCTTCCGGTATGGATGAGGTCGCCAGTATACCGTGGAATAAGGTTCCATTTTCACCAAATGCGATCGAATCAAAATTATTAACTCAAACTTCCCACATCAAAAATGGGATTCGCACATTGAAAAATCAATACTT
>CANTDX010000046.1 GCA_947652615.1 uncultured Dorea sp.
AGCAAATGGGCGATTGGGCGGCATGCATGGGCATTGAAGCTGTCTATATCGACAAAGATACGACCATCCGCCAGTTCAAGAACGAACTGCTGTGGAACAGTGTCGCGTTTGGCAAATAGGAGGGGAACAGCATGAGCAATGTAAGAGAAGTAATTGAGAGCGGCAGAGCCGTTCTTGGTATCGAATTAGGTTCAACCAGAATCAAGGCGGTATTGATCGGCGAGGATCATACACCGATCGCATCCGGAGATCACGGATGGGAGAACCGTCTGGAGGACGGGAACTGGACCTATTCACTGGATGATATCTGGACAGGTCTCCGGGACAGCTATAAGAATCTGGCGGCAGATGTCAGGGAGAAGTACGGCGTGACATTGAAGAAGATCGGTTCCATCGGATTCAGCGCGATGATGCATGGATATATGGCGTTTGACAAGGACGGGGAGCTTCTGGTGCCGTTCCGTACCTGGAGGAACTGCACCACAGGTCCGGCAGCGGAGAAACTGATCGATCTGTTCCAGTATAATATTCCTGTGCGTTGGAGCATTGCCCATTTATACCAGGCGGTTCTTAACGGAGAAGAGCATGTGAAGGATGTGGCGTATTTTACCACACTGTCAGGATATATCCACTGGAAGCTGACCGGCGAGAAGGCGCTTGGAATCGGAGATGCATCCGGTATGTTCCCGATCGATGTGGAGAAGAAGGACTTTAACGAAGATATGATCCGCAAGTTCGACGAACTGGTGGCTGACAAGAATTATCCGTGGAAATTAAGAGAGATCATGCCGAAGGTCATGGTTGCGGGCGAGACGGCCGGAACCTTGACGGAAGAAGGCGCGCGGCTCTTAGATGAGAGCGGCAATCTTGAGGCAGGTATTCCGATGTGTCCGCCGGAAGGCGACGCGGGAACCGGCATGGCGGCAACCAACAGTGTTGCGCAGCGTACCGGTAACGTGTCCGCGGGAACCAGTGTATTTGCCATGATCGTGCTTGAGAAAGAGCTTAAGAAGGTATATCCGGAGATCGACCTGGTGACCACACCGGACGGAAGCCTGGTGGCTATGGTACATGCTAACAACTGTACCTCAGACCTGAATGCATGGGTAGGTATTTTCCGTGAATTTGCAGAGAGCTTCGGGATCGAAGTGGATATGAACCAATTATTCGGAACCCTGTACAATAAAGCGCTTGAGGGCGACGCTGACTGCGGCGGGCTGTTATCCTACGGATATCTCTCAGGAGAATTCATCACAGGTGTGGACGAAGGGCGTCCGCTGTTCGTAAGATCGCCGAAAAGCAGCTTCAATCTGGCGAACTTCATGCGTGTGAATCTCTTCACGGCCCTTGGCGCGATCAAGGTAGGTATGGATCTCCTGCAGAAGGAAGAGAATGTGGCGATTGATTCCATGCTGGGCCACGGCGGTTTATTCAAGACCAAGGGTGTCGGGCAGAGGATTCTTGCGGCGGCTATCAACGCTCCGGTATCCGTTATGGAGACGGCAGGCGAGGGAGGGCCTTGGGGTATGGCGCTTCTCGCAGCTTATATGAAGAACAGGGCTGACGGAGAGACTCTGGAGGATTATCTGGCGAAGAAGGTATTCGTAGGCAACGAGGGCAGCAGGATGGAGCCGGATGCAAGAGATGTAGAAGGATACGAGGTATTTATCGAGAGATATAAGAAGGGTATTGCTATTGAGAAGGCGGCGATCGAGAGCCTGATCTGATTGCCGGTGAAGGTGCGGCAGGATTATCGAGAGCCGGATGAACTTGCCGTACAGTATAATGTGATGCAGTAGTATGGCATCTGAGAAGGAGTTGAGATAAATGCTTGAACAATTGAAAAGAGAGGTATATGAAGCCAACATGCTCTTGCCAAAGTATGGTCTGGTGACCTTCACCTGGGGAAATGTAAGCGGCATCGACCATGAGAGCGGCTTGTTTGTGATCAAGCCAAGCGGTGTGGAGTATGACAGGCTTAGGCCGGAGGATCTGGTTGTCGTAGACCTGGAGGGCAACAAGGTAGAGGGAGAATATAATCCTTCTTCCGATACGGCTACCCATGTGGTACTGTATAACCGTTTCCCGGAGGTCGGCGGTATCGTACATACACATTCTTCCTGGGCGACGAGCTGGGCGCAGGCAGGAAGAGGGATTCCGTGCTATGGAACGACCCATGCGGACTATCTCTACGGGGAGGTTCCCTGTGTCAGGAATCTGACCAAAGAAGAGATCGACGAGGCCTATGAGAAGAATACGGGCGTCCTGATCGCGGATGAATTCGAGGCGCGCAAGCTGGATTATAATGCCACACCGGCAGTATTGTGTAAGAACCATGGGCCGTTTACCTGGGGGAAAGACGCCCATGAGGCAGTACACAATGCGGTGGTATTAGAAGAGGTCGCGAAGATGGCGGCGCGTTGCGAGCTGATCAATCCGAAGAACCAGCCGGCGCCGCAAGAGCTGCAGGATAAGCATTATTACCGGAAGCATGGTGCGAATGCTTATTATGGGCAGCATAGAGCAGATATACTGTAATGATGTGAAAATAAAAGAGGCTGCCGAAGAATTCCGGCAGTCTCTTTTTAGATTCGTTATGCAATTTTACTTCTGATTTCCTCTACGTTTTCCCGCAGCTTATTCACTTCATCAATAAGGTAGGTTACTTTTACTTCGTACGCAAGGCTCTTATCTGCGGCGGGGATCGCCTGATTCAGCTTATTGATCAGATCGATGAAATTCTCCGCCAGCAATTGAATATTGTGGTCGGTCTTGTTCTCGAGATGTAATTCAATGTGTGTGATCCGGCCGTCAAGTTGATCTACGTGTTCCTCAAGCTGAGTTACACGTTCCTCAAGCCGAGTTACACGTTCCTCAAGCCGATCCATACGTTCCTCAAGCCGCCCCATGCGTTCTTCAAGCCGGTCTAAGCGTTCGCCGAACTGATCCATACGTTCCTCAAGCCGGTCTAAGCGTTCGCCGAACTGATCTAAGAGTTCCCTGAACTGTTCCAAGAGACCCTTGAACTGATTTAAGCGTTTGCCGAACTGTGTTACGTGAGTATCAAGCTTATCCACTTTCGTATCAATTTGATTCATCTTTTGCAGGAGAAGATCCAGCTTCTGGCTGTCTGTCATGATATCCCTCCTTTTATGTAAATGACGTTTCCGTTGACAACCCATATTCTACCATATTACAGACAGGAAGTCTATGTTAATGTAATATTTTGTTATTATTTGTTGACGGGTAGTTGTAGTTCAGGCTCATCCAAACTGCGTCCGCTAATGTGGAAGTGAATGACAGGAAATTTATCCGGACAATTTAAAAGGACTGCATGTTGGGAGGAGTGCAGTCCTGAGGAAAAAGTTATGAAAAAGAATTTTGTTGTTCGTTTCATCGAACAATTATAGTATAAGCAAAAACTGTGATAAAAGTGTGATAAAAATAAGAATTAATTGTTAACAAATCAAGAACGAAATGTTTCTACACAGATTCTTATACAGTTGTGAACAGGTCGAGGGATTGTCCGGTCATCACCGGTGGCGCATCGCACAGCAGATACAGAATCGCCTTAGCCACATCGGCAGCGCTCCCCATCGGCACGCCGTCCTGTCCGACGGAGTGGTTATAGACCCTCTGTCCAGGAGTATCCACGATCCCGGGGGCTACGGCGTTGACCTGGATGCCGTATTCCTGTGTCTGGATAGCGGCGGTCTTAGTCATCGTGATAATGGCGCCCTTCGCCACAGCATATGCGCCCATCTGAGATGCGATACGTCCCATCCTGGAAGAGACGCTGACAACCTTACCGCTTCTCTGGCTGATCATAACCGGAAGGACATGCTTCATACACAGGAACGGGATACGGACATTGGTCTTGATGATCTGATCCCATTGCTCCTCCGTCCATTCCCAGAGCTTGATTGCCTGATGTTCGATATTCCGGTAGATCTCAGACGGATATCCGCCGGCGTTATTCACCAGGATGTCGATCCTGCCGTATCGGTCCATGATCTCGGCGGTCATGGACTGCACCTCCGTTCCCACGGTAAGGTCGCGGGAAATGGCGATGGCAGAGCCTCCGTTGTCTTCAATCATTTTCACAGTCTCGTCAAGGTCAGCCTGGGTTCTTGCAACTGCAGCGACGGTTGCACCTCTTGCGGCGACCGCAAGGGCAGCCTCCCGGCCAATCCCCTTTCCGGCTCCCGTCACGATTGCGATTTTTCCTTTTAATTGCTCCATAAGATATTCCTCTCCTTTATAGAATAGCGTCTCCGTATTGTCCGAAGAAATCTGCAGTTGTAGGATGGATGAAGCTTGCGCCGATATCACGCAGCAGGACCACATTTAATTTGTTATTCAGATTCTTCTTATCCAACAGGATCGCGCCCATCAATTCCTGCATCGGCAGTCCGCACTCATGAGGAAGGCCGTAAGACTTAAGAACCGCCAGGATGCGTTTGGATGTCCCGGATACGGTCAATTCCTGTTCTTCGGAAAGCTTCGTGATCTGGTATATGCCGATCGCCACAGCCTCTCCGTGGCTCTCTCTTCCATAATGATAGTATTGCTCTATCGTATGACCAAGCGTATGCCCGAAATTCAGAAGCATCCGTTCTCCGGTATCGAATTGGTCATGCTCCACAACCTCCCGCTTGATATCCACACAGCGTTCTATGATAGCGGGCAGTTCATCCTTCAGTTCCGCAAAAGAACTGTGAGATTCCAGCATATGGAATAATCCGGCGTCCTTGATGCAGCCGTACTTGATTACTTCGCCCATACCGTCAATGATAAATCGCCCGTCCAGTGTGTCTAACACGAGCGGGTCAATCAGCACCAGAGCCGGCTGATAGAACGCGCCTACCAGATTCTTCCCCTGGGGCAGGTCAACGGCTACCTTGCCGCCCACGGAGGAATCCACCTGAGCGAGCAGTGAGGTCGGTATCTGTATCAGCTTCACACCCCGTAAGAAGCTGGAAGCAGCAAATCCTGCCAAGTCGCCGATCACTCCGCCGCCAAGAGCGATGATCAGGTCGCTCCGAGAGAGCTTTGCTTCAAGCAGGGCAGTGTAGACGGCGGGAAGGGTCTGGAAATCCTTCGTTGACTCCCCGTGGGGGAGGATCAGATGATGGCAGTCATAATCCCCGGATAGCTGTTCTGTAAGCTTATTCCCATAGAGAGGATAGACATGGTCATCCGAGATGATCATGATCCTTCTGCCGGAAAATACTTCTCCGATGTATGAGGCAGATTGGGACAGCAGATTGTTTTCAATATAAATGGGGTAGCTGTTCGCTCCCAGATTCACAGTTAATCTCATAGGCTAGACCCTCTTCCCGACAACCCGTGCGATCTGCGCAACTTCCTGGATCAGGGTGTCGTATTTGGCAGGTTTTAAGGACTGAGCGCCGTCGCACAGAGCACATTCTGGATCATTATGTACTTCGATCATCAGACCGTCTGCGCCTGCGGCGACAGAAGCCTTCGCCATGGACTCTACCAGCCACCATTTGCCGCCCGCATGGCTTGGATCCACGATGACAGGCAGATGGGTAAGCTTGCGCACCACAGGAATACTCTGGAGGTCCAGCGTATTCCTTGTATAAGATTCGAAGGTACGGACGCCTCGTTCGCAGAGGATCACGTTCTCATTGCCGGAAGCCATGATGTATTCCGCCGACATGATCCATTCCTCATAGGTTGCATTCAGGCCTCTCTTGAGAAGGATTGGTCGATCAAGCTGCCCTAACTGTTTCAGAAGGTCGAAGTTCTGCATATTGCGGGCGCCGATCTGGATCAGATCGACCTTCTCGTTGAATATATCCAGATAGTCCGGGGACATCAGTTCGGTTACGATGGGAAGCCCGGTCTCTTCCTTGACGGCACACAGAATATCAAGGCCTTCTAAACCAAGTCCCTGGAATGAATACGGACTGGTTCTTGGCTTGAACGCGCCGCCTCTCAGCAGGTTGGCGCCGGATGCCTTGACGGCCTTGGCGATCTCCAATACCTGTTCGAAGGATTCCACAGAACAGGGGCCTGCGATCAGTGCAAGATTCTCGCTCCCGATCTTGACGCCTGAGACATCTATGATCGATTCTTCCGGGTGAAATGCCCGGTTCGCCAGCTTATACGGCTCCTGGACATGCATGACCTTGTCTACGGCAGAGTCAACCTCAAAAAGCTTGGAATCGATCCGTGTCGTATCGCCGATACATCCAATGATCGTCATCTCAGAACCTTCAACAATGTGCGTGTCCAGTCCCCGTCTTTTTATCATCTGTTCCACGCGGATCAGGTCGCCGTGGGTGGAACGTGGTTTTAATACAATAATCATAGTCAGTATTCCTCCGTAAGATTATTATGTTGTGATAATTTAGCTGTTTAAAGTGTGAAACTAGGAATTATAGTATAACAATAAGAAAAAATTGTCAATCCCTTTTTTAAATGATAACTTCCATAATGGCCGGATGCCTGTAACAGTGAAGGTATCTGAACTGTTACCAGAGAGTATCTTAATATTCTCTAATTCTATCATTATTTTCTTTGTAATACAATCTATGTTATAATTATATGGTACAAGCGTCAAAACATTTATTAGGAAGGGTTTTAGCAATGGTTAAAGTATGGCTTGCAGACATTACGCCGTTATTAGAGGAATCCGTCTATCAGCAGTATTATCGGGAGCTGCCCGCGTGGCGCCGGGAGAAGGCGGATAAATACCGGTTCGCCAGGGACAGGGCGCAAAGTGCGGGGGTATGGTGTCTCTGGAGCCGGGCGCGGGAGAGGTACGGACTTCCGGAAGAGACGGTATATAACCTCTCTCATTCGGGAAAATATGTGCTCTGTGCATTCAGCGACCGCATTGGAACGAAGGTAGGCTGCGACATCGAAGAGATGAAGGAATTCCGGGAACCGGTTGCCAGGAGATTCTTCTGTCAGAGGGAGTATGAGCATATCATGGGAAATGACGAGGCTGACAGGGCGCAGATATTCTATCGCTACTGGGTATTGAAGGAGAGCTTCATGAAAGCGACCCGTAAGGGGATGGCGCTGGATCTTAGAGCATTTGAGATCGGATGGAATGAAGCACAGGAACCAGTGCTGGTGCGCAAGCCGGAGGAATATCCGGAGGAGTACATTTACAGGGAGTACACAGCGGAAGGTGTGAACGCCCGGATCGCGGTCTGCACAACAGATACGGAGATCGATGGGGAGCTGCATGTGATGCGGCTGTAATTAAGCATTTGCGATGAGAGGTGACAGATGAGCAGAAAACAGTTAAAAACAAGATGGGCAGACCAGATAGACAGAGAACATGTTCTTGGGGAATATCCAAGGCCGCTGCTTGTGCGGGAGAGTTATGTCAATCTGAACGGTGTCTGGGAATATGCAATTACCGGTAAAGAGAGAAGAAATCAATTTGACGGCGATATACTGGTCCCGTTCTCGCCGGAGGCTCCTCTTTCCGGGGTAGAGCGGCAGCTAAAGCCGCAGGAAACACTCTGGTACCGCAGGATGCTGCCGGCGGGAATCCGTCCCGAGACCGGCAGACGTTGGATTCTTCATTTGGGGGCGGTGGATCAGTATGCCGCGGTATATCTGAACGGGGAACTGGTTAAGAGGCATCTCGGCGGTTATCTGCCGTTTTCGGTTGATGTGACGGATGCGCTTAAGAGCACGGAGAATGAGCTGACGGTACAGGTAAGAGACTACAGCGACGCGTTCTATTACAGCAGAGGGAAGCAGAAGATCAAGAGGGGCGGCATGTTCTATACGGCACAGAGCGGGATCTGGCAAACGGTATGGATGGAACAGGTGCCGGAGAATTATATTGCAGACCTGTCCGTTACGCCCCTGTATGATGAGAGCGCCGTCCGCGTGAAGGTAAGAACCGTGTCTCATCTGCATGATAAGGGTCAGGGGGAGAGGAATGCAGGTGAATTCACAATTACCATATCTTCATTGGACATGCAGCCGATCCAGGCAGAGGGCATCGCGGGGGAGGAACTTGTTATCCCGATCTCTGACCCGCATAGCTGGAGCCCGGAGGATCCGTTTCTATATGATATCGAGATTCAGGCGGGAGAAGACAGGGTAAGAAGCTATACGGCCATGCGCAAGATCAGTGTGGAGAAGGATGAGAAAGGCATCCCAAGGCTGTATCTGAACAACCGTCCATATTTCCAAAAAGGGGTGCTGGATCAGGGGTACTGGCCGGAAGGACTGTATACGGCGCCCTGCGACGAAGCGATGGTATACGATATCCAGACCATGAAGGATCTGGGCTTCAATATGCTGAGGAAGCATGTCAAGATAGAGCCCCAGCGGTGGTATTACCACTGTGACCGTCTGGGAATGCTGGTGTGGCAGGATATGGTCAACGGCGGCAGAGACTATCAGTCCTGGTTTGTCACTTACGGGGCGACAGCCATGGAATATTTCCACCTGAAGATGCGGGATTCCAGGCTTTGGCTTCTTGGAAGGCGGGATGAGAGAGGACGGAACCAGTTTGTATCAGAGATGCGCAGCACCATACATACATTGAAGAATCATCCGTCGATCGTTACCTGGGTGATCTTCAATGAGGGATGGGGGCAGTTCCATGCGAACACGCTGACGCAGATAGCCAGGGAGATGGACGGCAGCAGGCTGATCGATCAGGCAAGCGGCTGGTTCGATCAGGGCGGCGGAGATATCAGGAGTATCCATGATTATTTCTTCCCGCTGCGGCTGCCCCGCCGGACGGAGAAACGTGCGATAGCGCTGACAGAATTCGGCGGATATTCCATGAGTGTACCGGGGCATCACATGTACAAGAAGGTATATGGTTACCGCATCTACACGAAGAAGCCGGAACTGACAGGGGGTTACCGGGAATGGATAGAGAAGGAAGTGATTCCCAATATTGCAAATGGATTGTCTGCGACGGTCTATACGCAGTTATCAGATGTGGAGGAAGAGACGAACGGAATCCTGACATACGACAGGGAGATCACCAAGCTTGAAGAAGAAACGGTCCGGGAATTGAATGAGAAAATGAAGCTGTGAGGTACAGCGGATGAAGAAGGGGCAGCCATAAGGCTGCCCCCGATACTGTGGGATAGGAACCCACTATTCTTCTGTCATATCGGAAGCATCTGTACCAGATCCTTCTGCCTCTGCCGCATCTGGTTCTTCTATAGGATCTTCCCTGCGCTCTTCGGCTACCTCTTTTGCCAGGTCTGCCATCCGGGAATTCATATCGGCTGAGATCTCCAAGGACTTCTTCTTAAGCTCCGTTATCTTCTCACGCTTATAGTTTAAGACGCCTCTGTATTCGGTGTCTCCCATCCTGCCTTCATCAAGAGCAAGCTCGGATTCGAGGACCTTAACTCTGCCGTCTACTTTGGTCTTGATAGAATCGAGAGAATCGATACGTTCTGCATCCGTCGACATAGCAGTTACAGCGTTCATACGCTCGGTCAGAATCTCTTCCTTCGTCTTGGGTTCCTCATCGCCTGCCTTCTTCTCTTCTTCCTGCTTCTCAAGCTCACGGGACATAGCCTCAGATATCTGGATATCAATATTCTGAAGCTGTTCATCATAAGCTTCTAACTGCGTCTTGATGGAATCCATGGAACCGCCCTGCTCCTTCACGGAAGCCATCAGGGCATTCTTGCGGTCGGTAATGTCCATCTTCTGCTTCATCAGGCTGTTGATTAGGTTCTGAGTCTTCCCGGCCGGGGAAAGAGTAAATGTGTCTCTGCGTTCTTCGTTAGAGCCTGTAGCCTCATTCACACCGGGCTTATTCGCAGCACTGCGGTTGATCTGATATGACTGAAATGCATTGTTAATCTGTAACGCCGGGGAAAAATTTAATCTCATGGCTGCCTCCTTAAGTCTTCTGTCAATTTCTGTCAATGGTTTCTATAGATATATCGGAAGGATTCAGAAAAACTTTAGGTTACTTTTCACGGTGCCTACTGTGAATTGATTCCCGCGGGCAACGAGGTCTTTGACTTTGCTCCGCAAATAAGATATACTACAAGTCAAGTACAAGTAAGGGGTTTTGAATATGACGGAAAAAGAATTGAGGAAAATGCGTCCGCAGGATATTATCCAACTTCTGATCGTACAGGGGAATGAGGCTGCCCAGCTGCAATCAGAGATTGATATGAAGGACCGGCGGCTGAATCTGCTGAAGTCCTCCAACGAGGTGCTGAAAGCCAAACTGAATGACAGAGACGCTCTGACGGAATTCCTGAAGATCAGGCTTGATATCAGTGATGTACGAATCCGGGAGACGGAGAAGAAGATGGCAGAAGCCCGCTCTGAGAAATGGATCGAGATCGAAGAGGCGGGTTCTATCGTCAAGGCGGCAAAGGAGTTGGAGACAATTCTCAAAGCGGCGCAGAAGGAGGCCAACGAGTATCTGGGCATAGAAGAAGAGGAAGAACCGGAAGAGGATACTGCCGTTGTGAAGAGGGCGCAGCCGGATATGCAGCCTGGCGGGATCAGTCTCGTACCGCCTGGAACACGGAGCGCCGGGATGCCGGTTCGGCCGAATGCCTGGATCGATGCGGGGATCACGATACCGGATACACAGAATGCGGCAGGATTGACACAGCCGGATATGCGGATCGCAGCTGCGCTTGGCTTATCGTCCGTACATGTAGCGGCCCAGGAGCTTCCGGGTGCGGCAGGAGCAGCGGTGATCAGCAAGTCGGCGGTGAAGAAGCAGTCAAGAGGGATATTCGGGGCGTTGAAGACACGGAGAAGGAGAAGCTGAGAGATACGGGGTATTCGATTCGGACTGAATGGAATACCCCGTATAATGAATAGTTTTTATACTACTGCTTCTATCAATATCTTATCATTGATCCGAATCTCTTTTATGCCGGGAGTCTTTTTCTGATTAAAATTAAAACTGAGCATATAGCCTGTTTTTAGATGATAATGATCGAGATAATCAATAAGCTGTTGTTCTCCGCGTTTATTATAGGCATTGCCCCTCCACACTTTCATCTCAATAATATATTGAATTCCGAGATAATCAATAATCAGATCCGTGCGCTCCTGATTCCTGGTCTGTGCTTCCACGTAGTAATTTCCGACTCCGTTAATGATTGGTTTCAGGTAAAGCATAAAATAACGCCGCCCATCTTCCTCATAGAAGGTCTGTTCCAGATCACCGTAAATATCGTCGAAATGTTCAACAAATTTTGCAAGAACACATTTCATATCTAATTGCCCATTTTGAATAAACAGGTTTCTATTCTGTAAAGCCAGCCGATATAAATCTCCATTTTGGGCTTCCGGCAATGTCAGAAAATAATTATACAGACGTGTTTCAAAGATCCTGTTTGCAATCCGCACAGTTTCGTGTTCGGCCTTTAAAAATCCAAACATAAGGAGCATATCGGTGGCTGTATCATCCGCATTGTACATGATAGCCTGTCCTTGAAATAGAAGCAGATAGAGCATGTGCCGGAGTGCGGGATAATTATTTAATTTGCCGATCAGAGATTCGAACAATGCATTTTTTTCTGATAGGAGCAGTTTGACAGCTCCAAGAAATCCCGATTTTGTCCAAACATTTTTGGTGTCAGCAAAATGTTCTGCCGGGGCGATTTTTTCGTCCATCAATTTGCAGAGACGGGATACCAGAAAAGGATAACCAGAAGTATATTCATAAATCAAATCAGAGATCTCATGGATATTCATTCCTGTATGATGATCGTCTTCGTATTGCGCTAGCATTCCGGAAATATCTTCTGGTGAGAAACTCATATCCACATCAAAATCTGCAGCAATATCATAGAATGCAAGCATTCTATGATCACGCGGGCAGTCGTCAAATGAATGCAAGCATTCGTTTGACTCGTTGCCTTCGCGCATATTCCAAGGACTGTTTTGACGAATAATGCGAATATCATATACACATGCAAGGATTACTGATTGAAAAGTTGCGGTTTTCTTTCGTCTTAGATAATAAAAGCGCAGTTGAGCAAGAAAATCCAAGAATACCTGGTTATTGGTGGCAGAATCCGCTTCATCAATTATTAAAACGATTTTCTTTTGAGATTTTTTACACAGCTTCAAGAGGGAAATAAATAGGACTGACAAGGTAAGGTTATCCATCTTTTTATTTGAATATTGTTCGAATTCTTTCTCTATATCAGCGGGAAGATTGTCTGTGCAAAGAAGTATTTGCCTGGAAAAAGCTATGATAAAACTTTGTTCTGATTTAAAATCGTCATAGCTGAATCCCTGGAAATCAAGATTGATGATATTGTAGTCTTCTGCAATATAATCTGCTAAGGCAGAAAGAGTAGTGGTTTTACCATATTGCCTTGCTTTGTTAATAGAAAAATAGTATCCGGCATCTATCATCGACTTGATATAGCTCAACCGATCGGTCAGATTCACCATATAATGCAGATCTGGATCACAGTATCCGTTGGTATTAAATGTTCTGCCCATATTGTACATACACCTCCTATACCAGATGTTTTGGTAAGTTTAACACAGTACCATAGGAAATAGTTGTATTTTGTGTGTTCATCATAGCATATCAGAAATTTTATTGCAACTTTAATCTGGTACGCCTTTACGAAAGCTATAACAAAAATATTTGCGCAATTTCCAAGATAATTTGCTGGTTATTTCTATAGTGATAGATTATACTGGAAGAAGCTCCTATAAGGAAGTATATGTTAAATTGCAGGAGCCACATTCAGGAAAGGAGTCGGATAATGCTTGGAGAGAAATTAATGATCCTCCGCAAGAAATTCGGTTACAGCCAACAAGACGTAGCTGATAAATTATCAGTCACGAGACAGACGATCTCTAATTGGGAATGCGGGCAGGGAGCGCCGGCACTTGATAAGGCGGCAGAGCTTGCGAAGATCTATCAGATCAGTCTGGACGACCTGGCGGGAGATCAGATAGAAGTTGTCGCGAAGGGGAAGCATGAGACAGACCGGAGGATATTACAATATCTTGTGGGGAAATATGTCAAAATCAGCTTTTCTGATACAGATATGCTATTGGAGGCGGACTTTGGTTGGAGTTCTAAGAGTCCTGTGAAAGTTCTGGAGGTAACAGAAGAATGGATTCGGGTGGAGTATAGCCGGACCAGGGAGAACAGCCTTTTGAAGAAAGAAACCGTGGTAAAGCTGATTGATATCAATGCTGTAGATGGTTTTGAAGTGGAGGAAGAGCAATGAATGTCTTTTTAGTTATTATAATCGCTCTATTGCTATATATCATTTATGATAGAAAGAGAGAGTTGGAGGCAGCCGGAAGAGTACAGCCTTCCTTTCAAAAGATCCTTCCTGAATTTCGCGGCAAGATGTGCGAGATCACACTGAAAGAGCCGCTGATGATCGATATCATGTTCTCGGTCAAGGGAATATTGGCGGATGTAGATGAGGAATGGGTGATGATAGAGACGCAGAGTAAGAAGAAAAAAGTTATGAAGATATTCCGAATTGATAATATCAGCGGGATCAGCGAAATAATGTGAAAGTCCTTGTATAAAAATATTGAACAAAATCTAACGACGTGTTAGAATATAAGAAAGGGAAGCCAGAGAAGCGGCCTACCCTTCAACAGCAAGTTGCTAAACCGCTAAAAAGCGGCAAGCCGTCACTATTGCAGTAGTGGCGGCTATTTTTTGCCCCGAAAGACTGTGTAGCACAGTCCCACAAGGGCGCAAATGAATATACAGAACTGAAATAAATCAGTATATGTAACATACATTCTATCGCCCTCCTTTCTTTTGGCTGGAGGGCGTATATATGCCCTCTGAAAAAACAAGAGGGTAAGCCGCCATTTGCTCTTTGGTTTCCCATGCAGTCATTATAGCATGGGTTTTTCGTCTGTTCAATCTATAAATGTATCAAATCCGCCCATATTCAGGAGATCACCATTAAAATAAGTAAATTATCGTCAAACAACCCGTTTTCATACGGTTTTTTGACGCATCCTTAGACTCGTGGTTTGTTATATTATTTGTACTAAAGTATAAAATGTGTGGATACCATCATCAGACAAGAACTTGCGTTCCTGTCTGATGATGGTGCACAGTTCCTATTCTGAAAGAGAGGTCAGGCATGACAGTAAAGGAATTACAGAAGTTAAAAAGGCAGGAACTCCTTCAGTTATTGCTGACACAGAGCAAAGAGGTTGCCGGGCTTAAGAAGGAGCTTGAAGCGAAGGACAAAGAGATGATCGGACTCGTGGAGAGCAATGAGCGGCTGGGAGCCAGGGTCAGAGAGAAGGATGACTTGAATGACAGGCTTAGAGGACGGCTTGAGGATAAGAATATCCGTATCATGAATCTGGAAGCAGAGCTTGAAGCCTGGAAGTCTGACAGAAGGGATGAACTTGATAAGATGGATTCCATTGCGGATGCTGCGCTTAAGCTGAACAGTGTATTTGAGACGGTACAGCAGGCTGCGGACCAGTATTTATATAATATCCGGCAGAGATATGAGGAAGAGTCTCAGCGTTCTGCCGGCAGGAGGAGCTAAGAGCGAATGGATGAAAAGGATGCACAGAATCTAAAAGGACTGGAACTTCCTGGAATAGATCTTCCGAGCATCGAATTATTAGAGGCAGAGCTTAAGAAGGAGAGATATAAGAGCAATTACGGCAGGGTACTGAGAAGTACCGTTTTCTCCCTTCTGGTGGTTGCGGCTATGGCAGTTCTGATTGCGGTCCTGCTGCTTCCGGTATTGCAGATCAGCGGAACTTCCATGACAGATACACTGCATAACGAGGATATCGTGATAGCGGTTAACAGTTCTAAGTTCAAGACAGGTGATGTAATAGCATTTTATTATAACAACAATATTCTGATCAAACGGGTGATAGCGAATTCGGGCGATTGGGTGGATATAGATGAGGACGGCAATGTATATGTGAATAATATACTGCTGGATGAGCCGTACCTCAAGGAAAAGGCATTGGGAGAGTGTAATATTACGCTGCCGTATCAGGTGCCGGATAAGAAATGTTTTGTGATGGGGGATCATCGCTCCACAAGCATAGACAGCCGGAATTCATCGATTGGCTGTATCGGGGAGGATGCGGTTGTGGGTAAGATCATTTTCAGGGTTTGGCCGCTGTCAAATATAGGGTTCATACAGTAATTGTTTCAGGTATATAAGGAGGGAGGCTGCATTATATGGAAACTCCGATTTTAAAGCAGATAGCACAACTGCTGCAGGATAGGAGAGAGCACAGGCGAAGACTTGCTGTGTTCGTGTGTCTGGCCGTTATAGTTGGCTTCGGCACAGTTGCAGCATTGAGATTAATAGGGCAGACACTTACACATAAGGAGAGAGTATTGGTATGCAGTTTGAACCTGCATGAGCATATAAGCGAGTGTTATAACGAAGAGGGGAAGCTGATCTGCGGGTATGCGGATTATGTGGTACATGAGCACAATGATGACTGTTACAACGCAGAGGGCGAACGGGTCTGTACACTGCCGGAGATCGAAGTGCATGAGCATACGGATGAATGCTATGAAGAGCAGAAGACTCTTGTATGCGGGCTGGAAGAATCCGCGGGGCATGAGCATTTGCCGGAGTGCTATACAAGGCAGCAGGGAGAGCTGACATGCCAGCTTCCGGAACATCAGCATGCGGAAGGATGTTATGATGCAGCGGGGGCGGCGGTCTGCGGAACGGAAGAGCATCAGCATACAGACGAATGCTATGCATGGAACGAAGAGCTTGCGTGTCAGGACGTCGGTCATACACATACGGATGAATGCTATAAGACCGAGAAGGTGAAGATCTGTGAGAAGCCAGAAGTGAGACTGCATGTACATACAGATGAGTGTTATGAGATTGTGGAGGAAGAAGCGTCTGGTGAAGAGACAGCTGCCAATGAAGAAGGAGAAGGTGAGGATACAGAGGGACCTGCGGTAAGACGGCAGTTGATCTGCGGTCAGTTACAGGTGGAGAGTCATGTGCACGCGGAAGAATTCAATTGCTTCAAGATGATCGAGGTCAGCAATCAGGAGAGTGAAGCCGAGACGGAGGATTCGGCGGAATCAGAAGAAGGCGGAACGGATAACGGAATCTTTACGACGGATCTGAACGAAGAGGAAGAGAACGTCCAGACAGGGGAGAATGAAGATACAGATAAGAACGAGGATCCGGATGAGACAGAGGAAGCCGATGAAGCCGAAGGTACAGATGGCGCAGAACAATTAGAAGGCGAAGAGAATTCAGCAGAATCCGCAGAAGATCAAGGCGATGAAGGAGAACAGACCGGTCATGTTAAGAGTTATACAGGTGACGGATATAAAGTTACCGCAGTCTATGACGACAGGGCGGAGATACCGGAAGAGGCTGAACTGATCGCGGAGCAGATCACTGCCGAGAGTGACAAGGAGCATTATGAGGAGCGTGAGGCCGAGTATCGTGAGTCGATGGGCGACGAGAATGCGACCATGAAGGGATTGTTCAAGATCGGTTTCTACATCGACGGCAAAGAGATTGAGCCAAAGAGCGCTGTGAAGCTTACAATACAGTTCTTGAATGAGAACGGACTGCCGGAAGGGGCGCCGATTACAGTTGTTCATTTCGCGGACGGCGGTACAGAGGTGCTTAATGGAAGCGAGGCAGAGAAAGGAAGCACTACATTTAATATAGGAAGCTTTTCGGAGATTGCGATTGGATATGGGGCGGATGTTAAGACATCCGTCCATATTTCAGAATCTTATGAATATTCAGATGAAGCATTTCATGTAACCTTTCATGTAGAAGGTACGGCAGATCTGCTTAACGAGAAGAAAGGCAGGAGAAAAGCGGCAAAGAAGCCGGCCAATACGGCGGCTGCAGAAGGGGAGACGCTGACATTGCCTGCCGTGGGGGAGTCGAAAGATACCAACCAGAAGGAAGTAACGCAGTCAATGCAAGGAGATGCCGGAATTATAGATGAACCGGTTCAGTCAGTGCAGGAAGAAGTTAGTTCTATAGATCAAACAGACCAATCGCAGACGATTCAACCGGCGCAGAGTGACGCTGACCCAGCGGAGGGGCAGCCGGCGGATCAGGTCCAGACGGATCAGCCGGTGCAGAACAATAGTGCGGCGATGGTAGAAGCGATAGAAGCCGGTACGGCCAATGTGCCAGAGGAAGGAGCAGATCGGGAGAAGCTTGAATTCCGGTTACAGCGTTTGAGTAAGGATTCGGAAGCGTATAAGGCAGTTGTTGCGGATGCGGTGAAGACAGATGACGGTAGCGAGTTATTGTTCGTACAGACATTGTCGTATTCCATGTATTATGACGGCGTGGAATTGGATATTTCCCGGTGTAAGATCACAGCCGAGGTAGAGGCGGCAAAGCCTCTGAGTGAGAAGATCGAAGAGTCTGTGCCGGAGGCAATCTCATACCTTCGTGCCGAAGGTGAGGTATCGGAAGAATCCGGGGAAGCGCCGGAGGATGAATTGCAGACAGAAGTTTCCATAGAGGTTGTCAGTATTGCGGACGGAGCAGAGGTTAAGAAGATTGACAACCGTGTCTTGAGTGAGAGTAATCCGAATGAGGCGATGCAGTTTGCGGCTCCGCAGATGTTCGCGGCTCGGGTAACAGGACAGCCGAATCCGAAGTTCACGGTACAGTATTATGCGAATCTGGATGTTCTGGCTACGTCTGGAGAGAATGGACTCCCTGTGATCGATACCAGCGGAGGGAAGCTTCCGGTTAATGGAAGAGGAGAGAATGCCTCACCGAATGATAATGAGATTAAGAATCTGTTTGTTGATGATACAGGAAGGGTTCTGACTCAAAAAACATTGACAGAGGTGTATGTATCCAGACCGTATGAATATATCAAAGCGCCTACGATTAACTATATCAACGCATTGTTGGGGAAGCCCAATTATGTATTGAAGAAAATATGGATACCCAAGCATGTACATGATGAGAAGAAATGTTATGGAGAAACGGGTGAATTAATATGTGGAGAGAAAGCAACCGATCCAAACAGTACCAATAGAGAAGACTGGGAGATCCATGATTATCTGACCTGCAAAAATACAAGTAATGAGCATGTACATTCTTCGGAATGTTATCTGCATCTTACGAATCGAAAGGTGACTGCAAGCGAGAACAATGAGTATATATTGATCAGCAACAATGCAACCATCCGGTTAGAATATGATGTTACAGAGGCAAATCCAGATTTTGCGGCATCGTTTTATGATTATGACATTACTGACGGGAAGATTTACGCGTCAAAGGAGGATGCAGATAAGAAGACAAATGCGCATTTGACATCTAAACAAGGCGATGGTACATGGTATACCAATACCGGCAAGAAGGGTATCAACAGTGATGAAAATTATTCGGGCAAAAAAGAGGATGCGAAGCTTGCATTCGGGAACAGCAATACTGGTTCGGGTCTGCAGCATGAGTTGTGGGATGGAAATATGCTGAATAAATTAAATGCTATTAAGAACGGCCATCCGACTATTCCATCAGGTGGAAGTTATAAGGGATGTACGTTTGGATTAGCGACGGGCATGTCAGAAGATGGGAAAATACAATATGCGTCAGGTGTTAATGCTCCCAATTTGTTTAACGAGGGAAGTGCAACAGGTAAGACGGCATATGATGATAAGTATTCTTTGAAATTTATCCGGAGCGGTGATACTTATACTTTGAATGCGGTGAACGATACTGGTACAAAGAATTTGGAATCTTTTAATCATCCGAGTCCTTATGAAGGTAAAGTTCATACAGGTATTTGGACGAATAATTTCTGGCCTATGGATTCGGCTGCTTCATATGGAAGTGATGGTCATGATATGAAGATAGGTAATTATAGTAAAGGAAAGAGTCGAAGCTTTACTGGTATTGAAGGAAGTGGAAAGATTGGTGCTGTGGCAAGTGGAAATTTTCCTACTAATGATGATGGTGAGGACCACAACAGTTACTTCGGTATGCGATATACAGTCGGATTCGAATTGTCAGAGGATTATATCGGCCCATTAGAGTATTACTTCTTTGGTGACGATGATATGTGGGTGTTCTTGAGCAAAGTCGAAGTAGACGAAGAGACCAACGCTACCAAGTATACTGAATCACAGTTGGTATGTGATATCGGCGGAACCCATTCTTCTGTCGGTGAGTATATCAATCTCTGGGACTATATGAAACAAGATCATGAGCATACAGAAGAATGCCATGGTGAAAACGGAGATTTGCTCTGTGATAAAGAGCAGGAAAATAAAGCTGGGAAATGGGCGCTCACATTCTATTATACGGAGCGGGGAGCTTCCGGTTCTACCTGTTGGATGCAATTCACCTTACCTTCTGCATCATCTCTGACACCGGAGACTACGAAGGAAGATTATGGGGATCTTAGAATTGAGAAGATGGTGACGCAAGTGAACGGTGAGACAGAGACGATTGTGGATAATCATGATGAGTTTTCCTTCACAGTGCATTTTACAGATGCTAATGGAAAGAATCTGCCGGATGACTATGCTTATGTGAAATATGATAAGGATGGAAATGAGATCGGATCTGATTTGATCATCTGGGATGGCGGAGAATTCACATTGAAAAGCGGAGAGTATATCATTGTGAAATATCTGCCGCAGGGCGCCAGATATGAGGTGATTGAAAGCAACGGTGCGATAACGATCACCGACAATACTCAGGAAAAGAGTACGGTTGAATATTTCACAGATATTAATATCAGCAAGAAAACCGATGCCGGAACGGAAGAGGTCGGAAATCTAGAGAATCGTGAGACTGATAAAAAGGCAGAAGGAAATATCCCGTCAAGCGGTGAGAATATCGTCAAGTATAACAATAAATTCTATGTCTATGAATTGCCCAAGACAGGCGGTTCCGGCTCAACCATATATACAATAGCAGGCGTCTTATGTGTCATGTTCGGCGCAGGCTTTATGTATAGAAAGAAAGTTAGGGAAAGGAGGGTGCAAGTTTCCTCCGGGAACTAATGAAAAAGGATCTGATGATAAAGATAAATCACAGATTCAAATGATTCAAAAAATATCAAAGAAAAGGAGAATGAGATTATGAAGAGAATCAAAAAAGTGGCAGCATTAATGTTGGCATTGATTACGGCATTGGCTATGAGTGTTACGGCTTTTGCCACAGATCTGGAAAATGATGATACGGGCGAGGATTCGAAAGAAGTTACACGTGTTTATGAACTCTATCAGATTTTTACTGGTACCTATGTGGAGGGGGCGGGGACACTTACAAATTTAAAATGGGGTGCAAGTACTAAATCAGCAGGCGGTGAGGTGTTAGATCCTAATATAGAAGAACTTAAAAATGTTCTTAATGGTACAGATGCAGAAAAGTTAGCTGTTATCGAGACTTATTTACCTACAGATGCTAAACCTATTGCAACGAGCACAGGTGGAGGTAGCGGTGACGCATTCAAAGACATTTCTTTTGTAGGAAATTCTTTTACGGGGTTGCCAGCAGGTTATTATTTGGTCAAGGATGTTACTAATTTATCTGGAACAGAGGAATCCAATAATCTTTCCGTAGTACAGGTGGTTGATGGAACATTATCAATTACTGATAAGAAGGATATACCGAAACCAGACAAGAAGATTGTTGAAGGTACAAATAAAGTAGACGTTAATAATACGTCAATCGGAAAACCTGTAAATTATGAGATTACTGGGACGTTACCTAGTAATTATGATGCTTATGACACGTATTATTATAAGTTTACAGATACATTGAGTAAAGGACTCACATATAATAAGGATATCAGCGTAAAGGTGGGAGACGAGGATCTTACTCCGAAGGCGAATATAGTAACGACAACAAAAGAAGATACTGGTGAAACGGTAATTACTGTAGAATTTAAGAATTTAAAGGCAGAGGGGCTGCCGAAATTTAGTGCAAATTCTGTAATTGTGATTACTTATTCAGCTAACTTAAATAAGAATGCAGTTATTGGCGGTACAGGTAATCCGAATAAGGTAGAATTAGAATTTTCTAATAACCCAAATGATGGTAGTGTACATGGAAAATCCCCTGAGAAGGAGGTTGTTACCTATACAACAGAACTGGGGATTTTGAAAACGGATAAAGATGGAACAACATTTCTTCCGGGTGTTGAATTTACCCTTTATGGCGAAGGTGTAGAAGGTATATTGGTTGTTACAGAAGAAAATTATGTAGAAGATACGGAAGGCACTTTCTACAAATTGAAGAATGGTACTTATACTGATAAGGCGCCAACAGAAGAGACAGAAGGAGAGTATGAAAGTACAGAGACAAAATATAAGAAGGTTGAGACTATTGTTGAAAAGGGAGAAGGGCAGAATGATACTCAAGTTATAGGTATTGTTGATGAGAACGGACGTGTAATATTCAGAGGGTTAGGCGCTGGATCCTATATTTTACGTGAAACCAAGCCATTACCAGGATACAATACAATTCCGGATATTGAGTTTACTATTACCGGCGGTCTTGATGGAAATGGAAAGTATGTATTCAGTTCCAATAACGATAATGTAGTCATTGGTCCCAATAATACTTTTGAAACCACCATCATCAATACAAAGGATGTTCAGCTCCCAAGTACAGGTGGTATCGGTACGACAATCTTCTACGTAATCGGCGGAATCTTAGTTGTTGCTGCAGGTATCCTGTTAGTTGTTAAGAAGCGTATGCAGGCTGAGTAAATGATTTCATAAGAGACCAGTATATACATACGATCAGACCATTATAAGTACATGAAGTTATTTCTGGGGACGAGAGGTCTCGTCCCCGGTTATGCCGCACAGGCTGGCACCTTCCCGTGGTGTGCGGCGAGCAACGGATCTTCTGTGAGGAATATCCGGCAGACGTCAGCAAGTGGTGAGAACCATGATAAAATCACAGCCCATCAATATAGAATTGGGGAAACTTATGAGTGAAGACACACATGTAAATGAGGAAATACATACGAATGAAGAACTTCCGGCAGGCGTGAAACCAGGTAAGAAAGAGAAAAAGAGCTCTAAAAAGGCAAAGAAGAAGAAAAAGGGGCGGGTTTCTTTATCAACAGTTATATTGGTAATCATCCTGTTATTGGGTCTGGCCATTTTGTTATACCCTGCCGTAAGCGACTGGTGGAATTCCATGCATGCGACTCGTGCCATTGCGGGATATGCGGCAGAGGTCGAGAATATGACGAAGGAAGAGAAAGAAGCATTGCTGGAAGAGGCAAGAGCCTTTAATGAGTCGTTGCCGAATGGTGTGAATTTTGATCTTTCGGATGAAAAGTATGCAGAATATGAGAATATTCTGGATGTTACTGGTACCGGAATCCTGGGATATGTACAGATCTCAGAGATCGGTGTGAATCTTCCGGTTTATCACGGGGTAGATGAAGGAGTTCTTCAAATTGCGGTTGGCCATATTCCGGGGTCTTCGTTTCCTATTGGAGGGATAAGAACTCACGCGGTCATGTCCGGACATCGTGGGCTGCCAAGCGCGAAGATCTTCTCTGATCTGGATAAGATGAAGGAAGGCGATGTATTTACCGTTACAGTGCTGGATCAGACGGTTACTTATATGGTAGACCAGATTCGAATTGTCTTACCGGAGGAAACGGATGATTTAGCGATCGAAGAGGGGAAGGATTATTGTACCCTTGTTACTTGTACTCCATACGGTATTAATTCTCACCGTATTCTAATGCGCGGACACAGGATTGAGAATCTGGATGGTATTGTATTACCGGCAGAAGCTCTCAAGATTCCTACATATATAGTTATCCCGGCAGTCGGGATTCCGCTTCTGTTTGTGACATTGGCGGGAATGCTGATCCACTATCGCAGGAGAGGGCCGAAGAGATCGGCACAAGAGGTGCTGAGCGAACTTAAAAAACCGGAATCTGAGAATTGTAAATCAAAATCTAAGAAATAAAGTGTGAAGAACTATAATGACGTGGAAATGGGGAAGGAGGAGCAAAGAACTTTATGAAGATAGATTGGAGAACTCGTCCAAAGAAGACTGGAAAACGCTGGATCTGTCCATTACTTATATTTGTGTTGGCGTTTGGCCTGATTCTTACCATACCGAGCCTTAGCGGGGAGGCTAAGGCTATTGATCTGGGTAAGGGATGTTCGCTGACGGTAGCTCCGGTGGATCCGAATAATAAGAAGTTGGCGGCGGATCTTGAGAAGGCGGATGTTGTGATAGACTTATATAAGGTAGCAAGAGCAGTGCCGCTATCTGGTGAAAGTGATAGGTATACCTATGAATTTGAGCCGGATTATAAGGAAATGTTTAAGGATTTTGATATATTGAGCCAGAGTTTAGATAATGCCGGTTGGCAGGAGATGGCACAGAGAGCAGCGGGGCGTGCTCTGGACGGCGGAACGATGGTGCGAAGTGATGTGCCTGCAAATTCATCTATGGATGGACTGGAGTGTGGTCTGTACCTTCTGATTGCCAGAGGGAGGGGTATTTCGGATTACAGGACGACCGTCAGGCAGGAAGGCGGAGGAGAGAAGATTGCGACGATTGCGGATTCGGGAGAATACACCTATACTTTCCTTCCAGAACTGATCTCCCTGCCAAGCAAAGTCATCCAGAATGAGGATGGATCAACAATCAATACCATGGACGGCGGCAACTGGCAATACTCCATGAGTGTCTATCTGAAGCCATCCCAGACCCCGCGCCAGGGCGCCATAGAGATCATCAAGACATTGGAGAGCTACGAGACCAGCAAACCGGCAACCTTCGTATTCCAGGTGGAGGCAACCTTGAACGGAGAGAGTGTGCGCAGCACCACGGTATCTCTGACATTTACCGAGGCGGGAAGCAAGAGTGTGACCGTAGATCAGATCCCCATAGGCGCAGTAGTCACAGTTACGGAGGTCTACACCGGTGCATCCTACCGGCTGGTATCCCCTGGAAGCCAGACGGTGACAATCGAAGCGGCAGGCATCATACCGGTTGAGTTTGTCAACGAATATGACGAGACAGATAAGGGCGGCGGTGCGGTGACCAATCATTTTCATTACGACGAAGAGGCCGGCGAATGGCAGTGGTCGCAGATACGGGACAGTGCAGGCGGTGAGTAAGGAGGGCGAGGCAGATGAAGAAGAGAAGCGGTTTGCTGACAGTATTGGCAGTGCTGGCAGTAACTCTGGTACTGGGAAGCTCCATAGGCACCGCTTGGGCTTATTTTACGACTTATGTGGAGACAGAGGGCGGCTATACGGTTCGCTTAGAGGAGGAGACGACGATAGAAGAGGAATTCTTTGCCTGGATGAAACGGGTCGTGATCACGGTGGAAGAGGGGACGCAGCCAGTCTATGTGCGTGCCAGAGCATTCGGGGGCGATGCGTATCCGTTGAGCTATTGGTATGAGGCTGTGGATGCGGCAGGGCAGAAGAGTGAATATCCTCTGCCGTCTGAGGACAGCAGATGGATTCCGGGTGCAGACGGTTTCTACTATTATCGTGACTATCTGTTTTATGATAAGGATAATGCGGATGCAGGACGGACAGAATCGCTGCTGGTCAGGATAGAGAATGCTCCGGAAGGAGCGGCGCCGGATTTCGATGTGGTGGTTGTCTATGAGACATTGCCGGTCAAGTATAAGGAAGACGGAACTGCGTACAGGGCAGACGAGATCAACTGGGAGGAAGAGGCGAAGCTTAGTGTGGATCAGGCGGAAGGGGGAACCGAATAATGAGACGGATCAAGAAGTTCATCCAATCCCCGAAGACCACGGTAGTCATATTCGGGCTGGCGGTCGTTCTGCTGCTGTTCTCGTCCATCGGGGGCTCGCGGGCGGCGCTGACTTATTTTTCCGAGACTTATGCGTCCCGGGTGCAGATGTATTCCATCGGTGTGACACTGATGGAGAAGAACGACGGGAAGAAGGAGGCGGAAGCCATCGCTTTCCGCGATTATGACAATGCGGCTTCCGACGGAACCTGGGATGAGGGCAGAGGTATGCTCTTAGACGGCCTGTTGGGCAATGAAGCGGACGAGGAGCCCCAGGCGCCCATCGTCGGGAAGAGATACAACGAGGAACTGAGTGTGCATAACAGCGGAGACATCGACCAGTATGTCCGCGTCAGCATTTACAAATACTGGGGCAGAGATCCGGAAGAGAAGGGACAGAAGCCGATCAAGGACCGGACGCTGGACCCAGGCCTGATCGACCTGAACCTGGTGAATCTGATGAATACCGATGCAGGGACATCCGGCGGAGTGTGGCTGGTGGACGGGGAAGCTTCTACCAGGGAGCGCACGGTGCTGTATTACTCCAAGGTACTGCGTGCGGGCGACACGACGGAACCATTTACAGATACCTTGATGATCAGGGAGATGGCGGCGAAGAGGGTGACTCAGGAGGTCACGGAAGAGGTGATCGAGGAGGAGACTACGGACGACGGGCAGATCATAACGAGCAAGGGCAAGAAGGTTAAGACTATCAAGACGACCTATGACTATGACGGTGTGAAGTTCTTCGTGGAAGCGAAGGTGGACGCAGTTCAGGACCACAATGCGGTGGACGCGATCTGGAGCGCATGGGGACGCAGGGTCACGGTTGATGATGATAAGAAGACGCTGAGTCTGGATTAAGAGGAGGGGGAGCATGAGGAGAAGGATATGGAGATTATTGCTTGCGGCAGGCCTGATTGCTTCTATGACCGTGACGGCCCATGCCGAGACTTCCTACGGAGATCCGGACTGGGCGGTCACATTTACCGAAGACGAGAAGATGGAGAGTAATTTCAAGACCGCGGATCTGAATGACGCCATCTACGGGATCCAGCCGGGGGACAATGTGATCCTTGCGATTCAATTGAAGAATGCCAATTCTGCCACTACGGACTGGTATATGACCAATGAGGTGCTCTATTCTCTGGAGGATCGGAGCAGGAATGCGGCGACCGAAGGCGGGGCGTATACCTATAAGCTGCTCTATACGGCGGCGGACGGCACGGAGACGACCTTGTTCGACAGTGATGAGGTCGGAGGGGAGAATGTGAACGGAGCGGGCGAAGGCCTGCACCAGGCGACGGACGCGCTGAGCGATTATTTCTTCCTGGATACCCTGAAGAAGGGGCAGAGCGGCAAGGTGACGCTGGAGGTTGCGCTGGACGGCGATACCCAGGGCAATGATTATCAGAATACGCTGGCGGACCTGCAGATGAATTTCGCGGTGGAGCTGAATGAGACGGAGACAACGCCGGCGGCAAGGACGCCCGGCACGCCGGGTACGCCGGGCAGACCGGTGAAGACAGGGGATGAGAGGACGCTGACGCCCTTCATCATCGTGGCGTGTGTGACAGGAACCCTGTTCCTGCTTCTCGCCCTGCTTGGAATGCGGGAGAGCAAGGAGGAGAAGAGAACGAAGAGGAGAGGAGGCGCGGCATAGTATGATGAGGATAAAGCTTCGGAGAAGATCCGATCGTGGAAGAAAGACCATGAGACGTTTGGCGGTGTTATGCGGCGCTGCTCTGTTCGCTGCGGTCAGTGCAGCCGGTATGACAAGCGAGCCGGTCCATGCGGCAGATGAGGATTATACTTACACGGTACGCCTGTACTCCGGCGAGCACAGCACGCTGAAAAACGGCGGCGAGGTGCTTGTCCGTACGGATGTGGCATACGGCAGCCCGCTTCCGTTCAGTATCGGGGATGTCGTACAGCTGGACGAGAACGACAAGTATTATGTCCGGGGTATCCGTGAGAGCGGAAGAGATAATAACACGACTCCGCTGACAGATGCAGAATTGAAGCAGGCCTATACAGTTACGGAAGACCGGGATTATGTGGTCGCGTATGGGGTGCGCGGAGACCATACGGTTGCCTACACGGTGCGCTATGAGGATACGGCCGGCAATGAGCTTGCGCCTGCACAGACTTATTACGGCAATATCGGAGACCGCCCGGTGGTTGCGTTCCTGTATATCGAGGGTTATATTCCGCAGGCATATAACCTGACCAGGACGCTTACGGGCAATCCGGAGGAAAACGTCCTTACCTTCCGGTATACCCGGATGAGCCCGCAGGCGCAGGCGGCAGCAGATGAGGCGATATCTGCGGGAACCACAGGCGGCGGTACCGGCACTGCAGGAACAACCACTACAGGGACCGGCACGGGTACGGCAGCCGGTACAGGAACGGGAGCAGGGACCACAGCCGGTACGGGGACCGGAACACAGGCCGGAACAGAAGGGACGGCAGGCGGGGAAGCCGAAGCGGCAGTGGAGGCGGCGGCAGCTGAGGACGGCCAGGACGTGGAGAATCTCGTATCGCTGGATGACGGCGAAGTGCCGCTGGCCGACGGAGAGAGCAGCGGAATATCAGGTGCGGACGGCGGCGGGGAGATGACCAACTTAAGCGATACCGGCACGCCGCTTAGCAGCGTGGATTTCGCCACATTGCTGTGGGATGTGCCGCCGGCGGCCAAGGCGGGAATATTTTCCACACAAATACTTGTCGTACTGGCGGTCGCCTATGTGGTGCTTCGCAAGAAAGGGAAGATCCCGTCGTATGTGGATAAGGTGCTGGAGGCGTTCGGCCATCCGGAGTCTGGTAAGAAGGAGAAGGCGAAAGATGCAGAATAATTCGCCGCCATCCGGGAAGCGCAGGAGAAGGGGAGGGAAGGTGATCCCTGCCCTATGCAATATTGCCGGAATATTGATCCTGCTGAGTGTGATCCTGACATGCCTGCCTGTTACGGTGCCGAAGCTTCTGGGATACGAGATCTATCATGTGGTCAGCGGCAGTATGGAGCCGGAGATTCCGGTTGGGAGCGCTGTCTATGTGAAGCCGGCGGAACCTGCGGGTATTCAGGAAGGGGACATCATTGCGTTCTGGAGCGAGGAGTCCGTGATCACCCACCGGGTGGTGAAGAATAAGACGGTAGAGGGTTCATTTACCACCAAGGGGGACGCTAATGCCGGGGAGGATATGAATGACGTGCCCTATGCGGCCCTGATCGGTCTGGTCACGGCGCATTATCCGATGCTGGGTGTGGTGATGGAACTTCTGACAAGCAATGTGGGGAAGGGCTACGCGATCTGTTTTGCGGCCTGCGGAGTCATGTTCAATATCCTGGCCGGAAGATTAAGATGGCGCGAACAGCAATGGAGTAGTATAATATGAAGAAATTGATCAGACGGACCATTATGGCGGTGCTTCTGCTTCTCTTCATCGGGTCTGTCGGTATGATCGTATTCGTATTGAAACAGTACCGGGATGACGAGCGGCTCTATGACAAGGCCTCGGGGGAGTTTACAGAATATACAGAGGAAGAAGGAACGGAAGGGGCCGAGACGGCGCCTATTACGGTGGATTTTGAAGCGCTGCGCCGGGTGAATGAGGATGTGGCGGGATGGATATACTGTGAGGGTACGGTGATTGATTA
>CANTDX010000047.1 GCA_947652615.1 uncultured Dorea sp.
AAACACCGGATTCCCGAGGAGTTCTTCTTTTTCGCTCTAAAAAGGGGAAAAATCTTTATTTCCCGACAGCTCCATTCTCCTTCGTTTTATGAAAACCGTTCCTTTGTGGATGGCGGCAATCCAAGATGGATAAGGAGCGTGAGCGTAACACTCCCGCTAACAAATTTTCTATACGATTGCAGCCCTTTATATTTCAAATCTCGTCAGCCAATCAAGTACATTCACCAGTTACCTGCACATACACATAGGTCAATGTTCCCTGTTTCTGAGCGACAAAACCGAAAAACCAAGGTCGCAGCTCTTTCTGGGCAAAATATGACTGCGGATGCCAAGATCGACCATATAGTATTTTTTATTTGCCTTTAGGATCTACTTGCCGACAATATCAAAACGTTCTGCGGGATAGAAAACAAATAATTCCGTCAGGGCTTCCACATAATCATTCACGGTGTTAGGAGATATTTTTCTGCCGCTTGACACAAGATAATTTGTAATACCTCTTATGGAAATCGGGCTGCCGATCACGCTGGCCAGATATTTTGCAATGGATTTCAGCAAAGTAATGTCATTAATCTTTCTCTTTTCGGGATTGGCATCCTTCCTTTGATCACGGTCTTCAATATTTCGGACGATCACTGTATTGTAAATCCCCTCAAGATAGTCGTCAACCTTATTGTTAATCTTTTCCATAGATGCGACAAAAGGCAGGCCGTCATACTTGATATAGCCAGCAAAAACACGTTCCCGGTCTTGGCCGCCATGTTCCATATATTCCTGAAAGAATAAAGGAAGCATTGAAATTTCTACATAGCGTCCTGTCAGAAGTGTTGCCAGATCACCGGACAGCATATACGCATTGGAGCCAGTAATATAAATATCAGTATTGGTTTTAAGAGAAACGGAAAATGAAAGCAATTCAGAAACAAAGTAAGGGGCGGGAATAAATTACCATATTTCGGGAAATTAGGAAAATCGCTGTAACTGTAACCCCAGTAAATATGAGAGATACAGCGATTTTTTAATCTCTAAACTGTCAAAGATGGAATTATAATGCATTTTATCAAGAAAATCAAATGATATTCCGGAATCGGAGCAAATACTCATCCTTAATCAGGAACGTTATCATATTATTCTGTGTTTCTCAACACCTCAATCCTGTACGGATGCCCCTTCGTCTCTTTATCATAATTTATCCCGACTAAAAGGATTTCCCCGGTATATTCGTAAGCGATGAATAACCCACCGTCATCCATCGCTAAAAAAAATTCATCGCCAAAATAGAGGGCATGATCAGACTGGTATCTGTCCCCGATTTTCAGGCGTCTCGGTTTCTGTATTCATTACCCCCGAACAGCGCTCCTTTATGAATTCGCTCCATGGCATCATTGCTTCCACTCCTGCGGGCTTATTTTTGTAGTCCGCCTTTTTAGAAAAAATGGAAAAAGAACTACAGCAGGATTACAATGAAGGATTAATGATTAAAAAATATTGGTCAAAGGAACACTGGACATTAATGGAAAAAATCCGATCGGATTCAGAAGCTTATTTCGAAGAAAATCACATTGATTATCTAAACCGATATCTCTATAAGGAGTATATTGTTAATAATGACTTACCTAATATTGGAGCACGAACTTTATTAAACAATACAGAAAAAATTATTATATACGGTGCTGGCACCTACGGACGTAGGATATTAAAATCCATTTCTCATGTTAGGAAAATATTCGGATTTGCTGTAACAAGCATAACAGATGACACTCCTACTACAATAGATGGAATCCCTGTTTATGAAATTGGCGATTTACAAATGTATAATACTAAATCTGTAGTTATAGTAGCCATAAAGAAGAATTCTCAACTTCCTGTATTGCAAAACTTGAAAAAATTAGGTTTTAATAAAGTTATATCTGTTGATAAAACATTATAGAAATCAATCATGCACTAAATCGTATTTTATTGAAACATGGTTAATCATAAATTAATAGAAAGTGAGACTTTTAAAATGATAAAAGTATCTATCATCATGCCAAGTCTAAACGTAGCTAAATACATTAAACCGTGTATAGAAAGCGTCATTCATCAGACTCTATCGGAGATAGAGATTCTAATTATTGATGCCGGCTCTACTGATGGGACCTTGAATATCTTATCTGAATATGAAGAAAAAGACCCTAGAATCCACATATTCCACTCTGATATAAAAAGTTATGGATATCAGATGAATTGGGGGATTTCTTTAGCCTCCGGTGAATATATAGGGATTGTTGAAACAGATGATATTATACAGCCGGATATGTTTGAAGCCCTATATAATGAAACATTCAACGAGAAAAGCGACTATGTAAAGGGAACCGCCGAAGGCTTTTTCCAAAGCCCTCATGGTGTGGAATGGCGTTTCCCCATTTTGCCTTGTCCTGTATTAAAAGATAAATATATCGCCATTCCTAAAGAAACTCCAGAATTATTTTTATATGATAATTTCTTATGGAATGGTATTTATCGCAAAGATTTTCTACAGAAAATAAAATTTAACGAAACTCCTGGGGCCGCTTTTCAAGATATCGGGGCACTATTTCAGATAATCAGCAGCGCAGATAAAGGAGTCTACTTGAATCATCTTGTTTATAATTACAGACAAGATAATGCTGCCGCTTCATCTTATAATGAAAAAAGTTTTCTATATGCAGCAACAGAATACCGATATATAGAGCAATTTCTGCCCCGATTATCTCACGATTGGGAAACTATATATTATCTCAAAATGGGAGGTCTTAGTATCAACAGATTTCTTTTTATGGCAGGATCTGGACATTATTGGGAAGAATCAGAAGCCGGAATTGAAGAATTTAGAAAAAAACTTACTTATGCCATAAAAAACAAGCAAATTACTTCTTTTAATTCTTTTAATTGGGACAAAATTTTATCCTTTTCAGAAAATCCGCAAGCATTATATAAGTCTTTGAGGAATGAATATTCTAGTAAATTAAAAAGATTATATTCCATACTAGAATTTTCTAAAAATCATAAGGTTTATATCTTTGGTGCTGGAAATTACGGCGTGTTTATACATACTTTTTTATCTTTAAATAACATAGATGTAATTGCCTTTTGTGATAACAATATTCAAAAACAACACAGAACTTTACAAAATCTTCCTATCCTTTCCCCCGCCGAAACCTTATCTCAGAAGGAAGATTCCTGCTATATTATCACAGCAACCAAATACATCCAGGAAATCACCCAACAACTAATTCAATTGGGCGTTGAGCAAGAACGAATTACTTTCTATAATGGGGGAATTGACATGTATTTACTAAAAGAATTCGAATGAAAGATACGGGAGGAACACACCCATGCAACCAGAAGACCTTATAAGAGAACTCCGGCAAGGGCTATTGAAGTGGTATGATTTCAAACCGAACAGCACCTTTCTCTATCTCGGCGAACCAGATGAACCGTGCGCTATCCTGTTGAACGATATTACCACACACCCGGCCAACTGCCACTCACCATCTGTATCCACTGACCGAACTAATGGCCAGCTTATATGCACATCCGCCGAACAAACCGCCTCTTCCCATTGGAGACAAGACCACCTCGGCAACTTCGACTACATCATAGCTATTGAGACACTGGAAAGACTGGAATCCCCCGAGAACTATCTTACCGGCTGGAAATCCCTCCTCACTCCTAACGGCACTCTTCTCCTGGGGATGAACAACCGGTTCGGACTCCGCTATTTCTGCGGAGACCGCGACCCTTATACAGCGAGGAATTTCGACGGGATCGAGGGATATCGGCGGGCCTACTCCAAGAAGGAAGACTCCTTCCTTGGACGCTGCTACAACCGCGCAGAGCTTAGGAGGATGCTACACACCTCCGGATTTGACCATTTTCAGTTTTATTCGGTTCTCACAGACCTTAAGAATCCTTCTCTTTTATATGCAGAAGATTATCTACCCAACGAAGACCTATCTAACCGGATATTTCCAACCTACAATTATCCGGATGTCATCTTCCTTGAGGAAGAGAGCCTATACAACAGCCTTATTGAAAACGGAATGTTCCATGAGATGGCGAATGCTTACCTAATCGAATGTCCCTTGAACGGCGCCCTTTCGGATATAAGCCACGTTACCAGCTCCATGGAACGCGGTCCTAAGCGAGCGCTACAGACGATCATCCACAAATCCGGTATTGTAGAGAAGCGTGCAACTCACCCCGAAGGACGGGAACGTTTAAATAATCTGATCACCCATGGACAAGATCTGGCTGCTCATGGGATATCTGTCGTGGAAGCGCATTTGGTGCAGTCATCGTTCATACATAGGGTAAGTGATGTGAATATAACCCCGTTGACAGACGATCCCCTCCTGCCTGATCCCGGTCCGGTATCCTATATCATGCCCTACGTCGATGCCGAGGTCGGACAGCTCTATCTCAAACGCATTTTACACGAGGATAAAGATCTATTTCTCCAAAAGATGGATGAATTCCGCAACCTGATTCTTCAATCCTCAGAGATCATCAAGCCAGATACCGGGGACGGACAAGGAGCAATCCTGCGCAAAGGCTACATCGACATGGTCCCGCTGAACAGCTTCTACATCAACGATACCTTCGTATTCTATGACCAGGAGTTCTGTGAGGAGAATTATCCGGCAAATGAACTCATCTGGCGTATGGTCGCAACCTTTTATGCAGGAGATCTGGAAGTTGAGAAACTTCTGCCGATGGACGTTCTGTTGGAACGTTACGGGCTGAAACAAGATCTTAAAAAATGGCAGAAGATGGAATGGGATTTCCTTGCTGACCTGCGTCAGGAAAAGACTTTACGGAAATATCATGACAAATACCGGCGCAATTATGATACCGTGAATTCTAACCGGCAGAGTCTAAATTACTCCTCGGAACAATACCAGCGCTTATTTGTAGATATTTTCCGGAACGCAGACACCCGCAAACTGGTCCTGTTTGGCTCAGGTAACTTTACCAAACGTTTTCTCGGATTATATCGGCAGGATTATCCGGTATATGCGATCATAGACAATAACCAGGAGAAATGGGGACAAGAGCTTGAAGGAATTCCGATCCACTCCCCCACTATCCTTAAGGAAATGCAGAGCGGGGAATACAAAGTCCTGATCTGCATCAAGAATTATCTGTCTGTTATGAAGCAACTAGATCAAATGGGAGTGAGGGAATACAGCATCTATGATATCAGCAAGGATTATCCCCGAAAACGGAAGCCCCTCATCCCCCGGACTTCTGACAGCGGCCAGACCTCCACAGAGAAAACTCCGGTTAAAAAGAAGTACCATACCGGCTACATCGCCGGCGTCTTTGACCTGTTCCACGTAGGTCACCTGAACATGTTCAAACGTGCCAAGGAACAGTGCGACTACCTGATCGTCGGCGTCGTAACAGACGAAGGTGTGCGCAAGTTCAAGGAAGTAGAACCTTTCGTCCCCTACGAGGAACGTGCCGAGCTGCTCCGCTCCTGCCGTTACGTGGACGAAGTGGTGGAGATCCCACTGAATTACGGCGGTACGCGCGACGCCTGGCGGCTGCACCACTTCGACTGCCAGTTCTCCGGCAGCGACTATGCCGACAATCCGGACTGGCTGGCTGAGAAAGAATTCCTCGAAAAGCACGGGGCAGAGATGGTATTCTTCCCGTACACCGAGAGTACAAGCTCATCGAAGATAAAAGAACTAATAGAAAAGAAATTAATGTAGGCTACATAGACATATCGCTTCAACCGCCTGCAAAAGGAGTGAATCATGAACATCCTCTATTCCTCTTCCGGTATCGTAGATTACCGGCATCCCGTTCAGGGATTCAGAGATATGGCCAACGCCGGATTAAGGCAGATCCTTCTGGATATCAGCATGTTCTGCTCAGACAACGATCTGGAAAATTACAGTAAATACACTAAAATCAAATCCCCTGACCGGGTCTCGCCGATCTGCACTCCGCAAGCCCTGCTGCAGCGCGTGGAACCTCTACTGGAACAGTGTCGCAGGCATTCCCTGTCTGTAGATTGCCTGCGGATTCCTCATCTTCCGTGGGACTCCAAACGCACGGAACTGAATCCTGTTCTGGAACAGATCGCAGAATCCGCCATCGATCTGTGCGGCAGAATCGGATGCCGCTATCTGATCGTCCCTCCCCTGTTCGCGGGTATAGAGAAGGGACAGGAATGGCAGGCCAACCGCGGATACTATCTCCGGCTTGCCAAAACAGCACAGGAACAGCACGTCACTCTTCTGTTGGAAAATCAATGCAGAAGTTATAATGGCCATCTGCTTCGCGGGAACTGCACAGATGCCGCAGAAACCGCCGAATGGATCGATCGGCTGAATGCTGAGGCTGCGAAGCAGCTTCACCCGTCAGACAATATCTTCGCAGAACCGGCGACTACCTTCGGTCTCTGTCTGGACACAGGGATCTGTACCCTATGCGGCCAGAATATGCAGGAATTCATAACCACCTTGGGGAACCGTATCAAGACCGTCATCCTCCGGGACAGCGGAAGACATACCGAATCCTCTCTCCTGTCCTTCACTTCAGCTTATCAGGGACAGTCATTAACAGACTGGCTTGGCCTGATCCGCGGGTTAAGAGAGATTCATTTTGACGGGAGTCTCATACTGTACTTCGCAGATACGGCCGCCGCGTTTTCTCCGCTACTGCGGCCTCAACTCTTGCCGCTTGCCAAGTCTGTAGCCGAATACTTCAAATGGCAGGTCGAGATTGAGGATCTTCTGAAGAAATATGATTCCATCGTACTTTTCGGAGCTGGAAACATGTGCCGCAACTATATGAAATGCTACGGTGAGCAGTACCCTCCCCTCTTCACCTGTGACAACAACCGCACCGTCTGGGGGACAGAATTCTGCGGCCTGGAAGTGAAGCCGCCCGCCGTATTACAAGATCTCCCTGACAACTGCGGCATCTTTATCTGCAATATTTATTACCGGGAGATCGAACAGCAATTGCGGGATATGGGAGTTGGCAATATCGAGTTCTTCAATGATGAATACATGCCGTCCTTCCACTTCGACAGGCTCCCTGTCGATAACTAATGATATGTAAGTTTATAGAATGGAGATTCAACATATGATATCTATCGGCGTACAGACTAAGAACATCGTAGACGATCACGACCCAGCAGAAGGGTACAAGCTTTTAAAGGCTGTCGGCTTCTCCTGCACGGATTTCAGTCTGAATTCTTACCTTACAAATACATCTCTGTACAAATTCGAGCGGAACGACTTCTTCGACCGTCCGATTGCAGAACTGGAGCAATATTTTGAACCTCATAAGGCAGGCGCTAAAGCCGCCGGGATCGCCATCCACCAGATGCACATGCCTTACCCGGTCTATATCCCGGGCGGTAGCGGCAATCTGAACGGATACCTGCGCGACACCGTTGCCCGCAAGAGTCTGGATATCTGCGCCTTTTTCGAGTGTCCCTATATTGTGATACATGGATTCAAGCTGGCACACTGCCTTGGCTCGGAAGAAGCCGAATGGACACAGACCGAGAAATTCCTCGACTATCTTGCACCGCTTGCGAAAGAACGGAACATTACTCTCTGCATAGAGAACCTCTATTATTCCATCGGAGACCGCCTTGTGGAAGGTCCTTGCTGCGACGCTAAGAAAGCCGCCGAACGGATCGACCGATTCAATACCAGATACCACAGAGAATTATTAGGATTCTGCTTTGATACCGGACATGCAAACCTTACAGGTATTGACTTTGAGTCCTTCCTGACGACCCTGGGAGACCGCCTGAAAGTACTGCACATTCATGATAACGACGGAGTCTGCGACCTGCATCAAATTCCGTATACATTTACCAAAACAAGGGAGAATACATCCTCCACAGACTGGACAGGATTCTTGAACGGATTGAAGAGAATACATTTTGACAGGGTGCTGAGTTTTGAGACCGCCCCTGTATTGTCAGCATTCCCTGAAGAAATGAAAATACAGGCATTAGGCTTTATCGCAGATATCGGGAAATATTTTGCTGCCTCTATTACCGGGAATATGTCCGGCCCGCAAGAAACAGCTTAGACAGATAACCGTCAGTGTAGGACCTGGCTAAATAACAATACAGTGCTATCGGGAAATATATTTCCGACTGCACTGTATACTTCATTCACAGGATTCATCTCACAAAATTACCTTGAAGCTCTGCCTCTTGAGCCTTCTCCTCTGGTACTGCTCTTTTTAGCCCTTGCCTGCCCGGCTCCCGATACTCTCGCTGCTCCTACAGCCTTCGGCCGTGCCTCTCTTGTTCCTCTGGCTGACTGCCTTCCTGCAGTCTTCGCAGCCTCTTCTGCTTCCGCCTCCGCAACTGCTTCTTCCGCTTCCTTCTCTGCTTCTTCCGCCTCCGCGGCCGCTCTTGCAGCAGCCTCTTCCGCTTCCTTCTTCTCCCGGATCTTCTCGGGATTATACCTCAGAAAATATGCATAGATATCCACGATCGCCTGATATAACTCCTCCGGGATCGCAGTTCCCAGATCCAACTGCGTCAGCACCGTCGCCAATGAATTATCCTCATATACCGGCACTCCGTTCTCATTGGCCATCTCCACGATTCTCTCCGCCATATAACCAAGCCCCGAGGCCACGATCACCGGCGCCACATCCTTATTCTCATCATATCGCAGCGCGACTGCTTTTTTATTCATCACATCATCATATTGTGACATTGATAGAATTTCTCCTTTCGAATATCTTCGGGAACGCAGCGGATACCTGGATCGGCGGCTTATTCTGTTCAACGCCGAGATATTCCAGCTCCAGCTCATTCTTGCTCATGATCTTACGGATATTCTCACGGATATCGCTCTCATGACCAGACAGTTCCTCCGGATAATGAATCAGCATATCGATCTTACCCTTCTCATAATACAACATCATATCAAAAAAGCCAACATCTTTCATATCAAATTTGATCAGCAGTTTGATTCCGCGTTCCTTAGACCCCTGATTGCCCGATTCTTCGTCTGGATCTACCCACATCTCCGAGAACATGGGAACGCCGTCTAAGATCACCGGAAGCATAACATGCATCACCGGCATATAGACGCTCTCATTCACAAGAATACTGCGCATAATATTTACAAATGCTTCCTTATTCTCAATTCCGGCTTCGCCTTTCACTCCCGCCTGCATGATATTCAGAAGCTTATCCGTCAATTCATTCTTTCCTGCCGCCCGGTCATAATCAACACCCCTAAGCATATCCCTGAAATCATTCACCGACATTCCTTTGAAATGCTTCTGGAACGTAGGGAAGTCCATCAACCGCTGAAACGCCTGTACAACATTATCAAGGCTTCCGCTCTCATATCTGGATGTGTTAAATGCAACCAGCGTGACCAGGTCTCGAAGCTTGCCCATCTCCCGGTTATCCGCCACATATTTGCCCATATAAGGGATGATCTGCTCCTTCAGAAGCCTCACATTCGCGGCATTGCTGTCCATCGTATGAGGCTTAAGCTTCATGGCAAGCTTCATCAGGCCTTCTCTGTCCCCCTTAAACATCCGCGCCTCAATATCCTCCAGCGTTCCCTTGATATTCTCCATGAGGTGTTTCCCTGACGACATATCATTATATTTCTTAAGGAGATCTAACACTCCCGCTTTCAATTCTACTGTCGTTGCCTCATCCATAATCTGACGAAGCACATCAAACAACGGCCCTTGCAGACGGTTCGCCCCCGCCATCTGAGACTTCAAGAATTCGCTCAGCTTATCCGGGGACATATTCAACATCTGAAAAAATGCCTGTATATCCTCCGCCGTCCCCTTGGTGATCCCCGACTCAACCAGATTCGCCATGCCGCCGAAGATCATCTTGCTCAAGGCTTCGTTGAGCCTTGGAAGATCTCTCAGGGATTGGACGAAGCTTCCGAAGTTGGAATCATACGCAATCCCTCTGCCTCCGTCGTTGCTGTTGGACTCGGCTCTTCCGTCTGCCCTCCCGACCCGGTTCGCTTCCACAGGGTTCTTGATACTTAAGTCCTCGGCCTGCTGGGATGGCGTCGGCTTATTATTCACTGAGTTATTATCATATCCGACGGTTGGAGTCGTTACTTTTAAAATATTTGACATTTTTTCACCTACTCTATAATTTACTCTTATCCTTTCCCACTATCCTGACGATATATCTAAATAAATACATTTAAATATCAATTAACATCATTATTAAGATAAGGCGGTACTAAGATTATGGATAACATGCTTGAAATGTATCTTTATGAAACAAACACTCTTATGGAACAGCTTGATGAACTTTTAATAGAAGCAGAAAAGAATGCCGATTTCACAACGAATGACGTCAATGAGATCTTCCGCATTATGCATACGGTCAAAGGCTCATCAGCCATGATGGAATTCTCTACGCTGATGGAAATCGCTCATCACATAGAGGACTTGTTCTTCTATATCCGTGAAAACGGAATGGACTCTCTGGATGAATCCCACAAAACTGATTTGTTCAATCTGATGTTCCAGTCAACGGATGCCCTTCGTGTAGAAGTTGAAAAAATCGAAAACGATGAGCCCCTTAGCACTAATATCGACCCAATCATCAATAATATTAATAGTTTTTTGGAAAAAATCAGTTCTACCGGCGAGAAGTCTTCAGACGCTTCTTCTGCGGGAGAAGCTGCTTCAGATATGCCGGTTGCTGATGAGAAGGCAATTGCTCTCATCAACCAGGAACTTGCAGGCTGCCCGATCAGCAGCATGCCGTATTTTATACGGGTTCATTTCGAAGAAGGTTCCGGTATGGAGAACCTTCGCGCTTTCATGCTGATCACTGCGTTAAGAGAGATCGATCTCCAATTTGAACATTACCCGGAAGACGTTGAGACGAACTCAAGCACCAGCGAGACCATTGTTGATAACGGTTTCTACGTTGCCGTTTCCTCTTCTGATGACGTTGAGAAGGCCCTCCAGGTCGTGAAGCTGCAGAACAGCATCCAGACCTACGAGGTGATTGAGAATGCTGCGACGAAGCCAGAAGAGGCTGCTCCGGCTGCGGCAAGCCCGCAGGCTGCCCCGGCTGAGAACATCGCAAGCGTTCCTGCCGAGACAGCGGTTGCTCCGGCTTCCGCTCCGGCCTCCAAGGCTCCGCAGGCAGCTGCTACACATACAAGCGCGCCTGTGAAGCAGAGCCTCATCAGCGTTAACCTGTCTAAGTTAGACAGTCTGGTTGCTATCGTAGGCGAGATCGTTATCACGGAATCCATGGTTACTTCTTCTCCTGACCTGCAGAATCTTAAGCTTGATAACTTCATGAAGTCTGCCCGTCAGTTAAGGAAGCTGACCGATGACCTGCAGGATATTGCTATGTCTCTTCGAATGGTTCCTCTGTCAGGAACTTTCCAGAAGATGAACCGTATCGTCCGTGATATGAAGAAGAAGCTGAATAAGGACGTGCGCCTTACATTGGTCGGCGAGAACACAGAGGTAGATAAGACGGTCGTAGACAGTATCGGCGATCCGATCATGCACATCGTCCGTAACTCTATGGATCACGGTGTTGAGACGACAGCCGAAGAACGTATTGCAGCAGGCAAGGATGCCCAGGCTGAGATCGTTCTGTCTGCGGCGCATACCGGAAGCGAAGTTATCATCTCCATCAGCGACGACGGACAGGGTATGGATCCTGACAAGATTCTTGCCAAGGCAGAACGCAACGGTATCCTTACCAAGCCGGCAAGCGATTATTCGAAGAAGGAGATCCTCTCTCTTCTTATGCTTCCGGGCTTCTCTACCAACGAAGAAGTTACCGAATTCTCCGGGCGCGGGGTTGGTATGGACGTAGTGAAGAAGAATGTTGAAGCAGTAGGCGGAACTATTTCCATTACTAGCGAGCTTGGCAAAGGAAGCTGCACGACTCTTAAGATTCCTCTAACCATGGCTATTACAGACGGTATGGAGATCTCGGTCGGCAAGTCCATGTTCACCATTCCGATCGCCAACATCCGTCAGTCCTTCAAGCCGCAGAGAGAAGAAGTGATTCTCGACGCCAACGGCAATGAGATCATTAAGTGCTTAGATACATTCTATCCTATTGTAAGGATACATGAATTATATAATATTGAGACTGAGATCACCAACATCGAAGACGGTATCCTGATCTGGGTTGAGACTGCAGATAAGTCCTACTGTCTGTTTGTAGACGAACTGCTCGGGGAACAGCAGGTGGTTGTAAAACCGCTCTCTCCGTTCCTTGGCAATTTCAACATCAAGAATTCAGGAATCGGCGGATGTACCATCCTCGGCGACGGCAATATAAGCTTGATCCTAGATATCAGCAATTTATATGCAGCGACTCAGAACCAATATTAAAGCTTACAAAAAACTGGAGGAATAATTATGTCAGCAGATACAGTAAATACAGCAGCAAATGAAGCAGTAGAGGCAGCCGCGCCTGTCTCTACAGAGCGTTTCCTAACATTCAGCTCAGACGGACTTAACATCGGAGTAAGCACGAACTATGTCATTGAGATCATTACAAATCACGCGATCACCATGGTTCCTCTTGTTCCTGATTATGTCAAGGGCATTATCAATCTGCGCGGGCAGATCATCCCTATCATTGATATCCGTCTGCGCATGGGCAAACCATCTATCGAATACACCAGTTCCACCTGCATCATTGTACTGAATATTAATTCCGTGTACATTGGTATCATTGTGGATGCAGTTCAGCAGGTTATGGATATTGATCAGAGTAAGATATCACCTGTTCCGGTTGAGAATCAGCAGGAATTAATCAGCGGAATGATCTCTTCTTCCGAACGCTCCGTGATCCTTTTCCTGGATTGCGAGCAGCTTGTCCAGACATACTAAGGAATTGTTAAAGAATCAGTCTTTAACGGTTCCTACCCGAGAAATACAAAGGAGCAGCAGAATATGTTAACAATCAATGACAAGGACTTCCAACGTTTAGTAACGTTTGTACACCAGAATTATGGAATTGACCTGTCGAAAAAGCGTCAGTTGATTATTGGCCGGCTTTCGAATACGATCTTGTCCATGGGCTTTTCTTCTTTTGAACAGTATATCGACAATCTGGTCACGAATAAGAAGCCGGAAGATCTCGAACTGATGCTGAATAAGCTTACTACCAATTATACGTTTTTCATGAGGGAGGGCGCTCATTTTGAACTGTTCAAGGACACGATTCTCCCCTATCTCGTAGAGACAAAGAAGGACAAGGTACTCAGTATATGGAGCGCTGCCTGCTCTTCCGGCGAAGAGCCTTACACGATCTCCATGATTATCAAGGAATTTTTCGGCGCCAAGGCTTCCGCCTGGGATACCCGGGTTCTCGCGACTGACATTTCCCAGAATGCTCTGATCGCCGCCAAGAACGCCGTTTATGACGAAGATTCTCTGAAGGAACTCTCACCCGGCTGGAAATCCAAGTATTTCCGTTCCACCGGACAGCCCGGCACTTACACCGTGGCTCCTGAGATCAAGTCCAACGTGATCTTCCGCACGTTTAATTTAATGGATCCGATTCGTTTCCGCTTAAAATTCGATGTGATCTTCTGCAGAAATGTAATGATCTACTTCGACCAGCCAACAAAAGAGGCGTTAGTAAAGCGGTTTTACGATGCGACGAATCCCGGCGGCTATCTTCTGATCGGTCACTCGGAGAGTCTGAATAAGGCGACAACGCCTTACAAGTATCTAAAACCTGCTACTTATCGAAAAGTTTAAATAAACTAATAAATACTAAGCTGCTTTTGACAATTCAGAAGCGGCTTTTGAATTGTTGATGCCACAATAATTTTAATAACAGCTACGCCATAGCGAGCGTAAGAAAGGAATGTTATATGAATAATTCAATTAAGGTACTGGTTGTTGATGACTCTTCTCTGTTCAGACAAGCGATCATGCAGAATTTGTCTTCACAGCCTGGCATTGAGATCATCGGCTATGCGATCAATGCGTATGACGCCAAGCTGAAGATCCCTCAACTGAAGCCTGACGTCCTCACTATGGACGTAGAGATGCCCGGACTTAACGGTATTGAATTCTTGAAGCAGCTGCTTCCCACGAATCCTCTCCCGGTAGTTCTTGTATCTTCCCTGAATCTGAGTGTTTTTGATGCGCTGTCAGCCGGCGCCGTTGACTTCGTGCGCAAGCCTGATATGAGCGTTCAGAATTCCAAAGATGCTTTCTTTGCATCTCTTGTACTGAAGGTAAAGACCGCGGCAAAAGCGAAGGTACGCATCAGTTCTCCATCCGCTGCGCCAGCCCCTCAATCTCAGCCGCCGCAGCACGGACGGCCTGCAGCACAGGCACAGGCGCCGATGCCGTCTTCATCACAGGGCGCTGCCAAGCCGATGCCGTTCCCTCCGTTGCCACGCAATGTACTTGATTCCACGATCATCGGACTGGGCGCGTCTACCGGCGGAACCGAAGCAACCCTTGAAGTCTTAAAGAGGCTCCCCGGCAACATCCCGGGAATGGTCATCACCCAGCATATGCCGGAAGGATTTACAGCCATGTATGCTCAGCGTCTGAACCGAATCTGCAGCATGGAAGTACGCGAAGCCAAACACGGAGACATCATTAAGCCCGGGCTGGCCCTGATCGCTCCCGGCGCCAAACAGATGGAAGTTGTCCGTTCCGGACGCAATTATATGGTACAGTGCCGTCCGGGCGCCAAGGTAAGCGGCCATTGTCCTTCTGTTGATGTGCTGTTCGATTCTATTGCGAAAAATGTCGCGATCAACAAGGTCGGTATCATTATGACCGGTATGGGACGCGACGGTGCGGACGGTCTTCTCAAGATGCGTCAGAGCGGGGCATTCACCATCGGGCAGGATAAGGACTCTTGTGTCGTATACGGAATGCCTATGGTTGCATACAATATCGGCGCCGTATGTACGCAGGCTTCCTGTGAAAATATTGCCTCCGTCCTGATGAATCATCTCAAAAAATAAATTAAATAAACTGTTCCGAACAGATGCCAAGTTTCTTTTATTAAGTGTTATGAATCCGAAAGTTGTGCCGATATTCATAATATAGCAAGATAACTGGCTCGGTTAACGGTGGTCGGCAGCACTTATTTATCGACAGAATTTAACATGATTTATCCGTTAACAGAGTTCACAATATCCCAAAAAGGAGTACAGTATGAAAATAACTACTAACAATAATGTAATGAATAATTATGCGGATTTGCGTATTCATACCAAGGACAATTCTACTCCTTCTGCAGTTTCCAATGATGGACACAACTTTGATGCTGTTATTATAAAGTCTGATCCAAGGCAGATAGAAGAGCGTACATTTGCCAAAGATGTTTCCCGGCGGTTGTCTTCCGAGATTAAAGATACCGCATCGGCAGATAAGCTTCATAATCTTCAGGAGCAGATCACCGCAAAAACGTATCATGTTGATGCCCATGCCATAGCGGCAAGGATGTTGCTGCTATAGGAGGACATATTGAGTATGAATGATTTTACTGCATTTACCAAAGTAATTGAAGAATTTATCACTCTTTTTGACCATTTGATTTCGATTGAACAGGAGAAGCTTGATGCAGCCGTCAAGAACCGCGTCACATTCGTGGAAGACTGCATGCACAAGGAACAGGCTGCCGTTCTTCAATTACGTGGTCTGGAGCAGAAGCGCGAGACAGAACAGAAGCGTCTCGGTATGGAAGGTTTTACTTTCCGCCGGATCCTTGAGGAAGCTCCGTCAGAGACAGCGGCTTCTTTGAAGCCTTTGTTTGACCAGCTATCCGAACGGGTTACTGCTTTCCGTTCCGTAAGTGACAGCGCCAAGAACATCATTGAAGTGAATCTTCATATGATACAATCAGCCCTCGCTGCGGAGGGACCCGGTCAGGATACCTATACTGCAGCAGGTAAGAAGAATGACAACGACAACCGGAAGCGCTTTACAAGCCGCTCCGTATAATAGATCAGGAGGAGGATATCTATGATACGTTCTACATTTGCCGGATTCACCACTGCCCAGTTAGGTATGGCAGCCAGCCAGCGTGCCCTTGACGTGACCGGCCAGAATATTACGAATATTAACACCCCCGGCTATACCAGACAACGTCTGGATATTGCCAGCTTGAATACACAGAAAGGTGATTACTACAATTCCAAATCCAATATCAAGGTTGGTTTTGGTGTAGAGATGACAGGGGTTTCCCAGCTTCGGGATCCGTTTTTGGATGCTCAGTATCGTTCTCAGATCAGTAAGCTGGGAACTTCTGATGCCCATGCAGCCGGCTTCGAGCAGTTGACACCTATCTTTGACGAAGCCACTATGTCCGGTGTTCGAGATGCTTTTATCGCTCTTACTAGCGCTCTTAATACACTGTCTACTCCGCAAGGTATCGCCAATGATGAGAATGACGCAATGGTTCGTTCTAAGATGCAGATTCTATTGAATCTGTTCCGCGATAACTCTGTTCGTCTTCAGGATGTGCGGGACGATGTTCAGACCGGTTTTGCTACGACGGATGTTGCGGATGTGAATCAGATCTTGGAAAATATTGCTAACCTGAATGTAAGCATTAAGAACAGTCAGATTCTTGGCAATCCTGCTCTTGAACTGCAGGATCAGAGAAACTCTCTGTTGGATGAATTAGGAAGTTATCTGCCAATCTCAGTAAAATACAGAGATGAGGAAATCGGACCTAATCAATATGTTGAGATTCTGGATGTGAATTTCACAGATTCTAACGGTGTAAAGCATTCCTTGATTTCTGACAGCCGCGCTGCCAAGTTTGATACTATTATCAACGACAAATCCGCTAAGCTGATCTTAGCGGATGCTAAGGGAAGCACGGCCGATATCACAGATGTCCTGGGATCCGGTACATTGAAGGGAACTCTTGATCTGATCAATAAATCAGGTGATTTTGACGGCAGTGATTTCAGAGGTATTGGGTATTACGAGAAGGCATTAGATTCTCTGGTAGCTACTTTTGCCGAGAAGTTTAATGAGATGAATATTCCGAGAGATAAGGACGGAAATCCTACTAATTTAAAAGACAAAGATGGTAATATTATAGTTCCGCCAGGCGGAAAATTTTTAATAGATGAAACAACTAATCAACCCTATAAAGATGCAGACGGAAAGGATGTTTATGCCTATCCTTTATTTGAAAAAAAGGATGATTCATTACCGTTTTCTGCTTCCAATATCAAGATCGCAAGCGGTTGGGCAAACGGTTCCTATAAGATTACAGCTTCCAACAATTACGTTGTTACTAATCAGGAAACAGGTTCTACAGCGAATGAAAATATCCTGAACATGGTTAAACTCTTGGAAAAGGATATTGGTTTCACGGTTGAAGTAAAGGATGGAACTACAACAAGAGACGTCAAGTTCTTCACGGGAAGTTTCCATGATTGTTTCGCTAATCTTGAAGCAACCTTAGGTACTGATTATAAATCAGAAAGTACCATGTTAGCCAATCAGATATCTGTGCTGAACCAGACATCCAATTCAAGAGACGGCGTATCAGGCGTACAGTTGGATGAAGAGGGTATGAATCTGCTGCATTATAATCAGTCATATACTGCTGCTGCAAGACTTATGACAACATTGGATGAAGCTCTTGATGTATTGATCAACAGAACCGGCGTAGTCGGAAGGTAACAGGAGGTCTAATATGAGAATCACAACAAATGCAATTTTAAGAAATTATAAATCTAATCTGGCAACCTCTATGTCGAATCTGGATGTCGCAAGAACTCAGGTTATGACACAGAGAAAATTCAATTCCACTATGGAAGATCCTTCCAGCGCGTTACGTGCTGCCGTATTGAACCGCAAGTACGCAAGGAATGAGGATTTCCTGAATCTTGTGAAGGACATTCAGTCTTACCAGGACGCACAGGAAGACGCTGCAATGCAGATCAATAACATTTCCTTGAACCTGAGCAAGCACTACGGAATTGAAGCTCTGAACGGAACGAATGGTTCCATTGAGACGCGTAAGACCTACGCGGAAGCTTGGCGCGGCGCACAGGAAAGTATTCTCCTGAGTCTGAATGCCAGCTACGAGGAGAAGTATGTATTTGCAGGAAGCGACGGTATGAATCCTCCTTTCAGAATGACAACAGATGCCAATGGTAAACAAGTGTTGTTATACCGAAATGTTGACGTATCGACAGGTAAACTTTACGATGAAAATGGATTGGACGGTACTGCTGCTAATGATCCCACTTCTTGTGCAAATCGTTTAGCGGCGTTATCCAAAGATTCTTCTTTTGTTGATTTAGGATTCGGCCTTACACTTAATTCTACTTCTGCCGACGCTTCTTCTGCCGTTAATGTAGATGCTTCAAGCGCCTTTAATATCAGCCTACCTGGCATTAATTTAGTAGGTTATGGTAAATATGATGACGGTACACCGAAGAATATGCTTCTTCTGATTGGTGAGATTGCTGATACCTTAGAGCAACCGGATTTTGATTATGATAAGTATAAGGATCTCTTAGGCAAGTTTGATGAGCGCCGCAGCGATGTTCTTAAACATGTAACGACCCTTGGAACCAATACGGAGTTCCTGACAACTACCGCCGATCGTCTGCAGACCAATGAGATTAATCTTACCCAGCAGATCGACAATGTTGTGAACGTAGATATGGCAGAAGCGATTATGAACTTCTCTTGGGCCCAATATGCTTACAATTCAGCATTAAAGGTTGGTAATAATATATTAACACCTTCGTTTATTGATTTTATGAATTAATATTTAAAAAAGGAATGAGAAAGGAGGTATACTTGTATGAATCAACTCATTAGAATAACAACAGTTCCTATTCAATATGAACTAAAGATCAATAATGCACGATTGGAATATTCCCGTTCCAAAGCTGAGTTAGAAATCAGCCGAAATGAAGGCGGTCTCTCCATCAAAAGCCGTCCTGTCAAATTGCATCTGGATTCATCAGAAGCAAGGAATTCTGTCGTTCCTACTACTGCCAGAAGCGTTGCGCAGACTGCTCAGAAAGGTAAGGAAGCCGCATATAATGCCACCGCCCAGATGGCACAAGAAGGGCACCTGTTACTGAACGCCAAGATCGGCGAAGATGTTATCGGACAGATCATGCAGCAGAGGACTGCCGCTCCTACCGGCGAATTCCAGCTCGGCTTCACACCATCCGCGCCTGTGGACATCAGCTATGAGGCCGCTGATCTAACAATCAATTATGAGATGGATAAATTGAACTTTGATTTGAAGATAGCGAATGGCAACTTTGAGTTTATACCTGGCAATATTGAGGTGTCAATCACACAGCGTCCAGAAGTTCGAATTGAATATGTTGGCGGTCCTATCTACGTTCCGCCGAGTGCAGATCCAAACTATGAACCAATCGATGTAAGGGCTTAGAACAAAGCCCTTACTTTTTAATATTACAGAATCCAATCTTGCTATCAGCAGATTTTCGGATTCCCAGGAGGTATCACATTTGAATATTAATGCAAAATACTTTGGACCTATTTCCTATGAAGAGAAAGAGACAATTCATATCATCAATGGACTGATCGGTTTTGAAAGCTTTACAGAGTATCTGCCCATCCCATTTCAGGAGAATGATGACTCTATGATCTCTCTCCAATGCCTGACAGACGAAACACTTTCCTTTATATTGATGAATCCGTTTACAATATTCCCGGACTACGCACCGCTCCTCCCTTCTCATGAATTAAAAGAGCTTGGTGCAGATTCCATAGACGACATTTCCTTCTATGTCATAGGGGTGATCCGAGATTCCGTCGAAGAATCCACCGTGAACCTGAAAGCTCCTCTCGCAGTCAATGCAATGAACCGTCAGGCTAAGCAAGTGATTCTTGATCACCCGGAATATACATTCCGCCATTCCCTTGGCGATATGCGTAAGGAGGGTTAATGTATGCTGATATTGCAACGCAGGAAGGGGCAATCCCTTTCCATTAATGATAACATAACGCTGACCGTCGTTGACACCGGAACAGACTGGGTGAAGCTCGCGATCGACGCTCCCAAGGAGATACCGATCCTCCGTTCTGAACTGAAAGAAGCCGCTGCCGAGAACCAGATGGCTTCCGCAACTGCTTCCAGACAGGTCTTGGATGAGATCCTGAAGAAAAAATAATAAGCAGACAAAAGGAGTTGTTAGGATTATTTCCCAGCAACTCCCTTTTCTTATTCATCACTATTACGCCGAACAATCAATGGATGCCACCGAAGTCACCGGCGCTGACATAACTTCTACGCTCACACCGCTCCCGGCTGCTGCTGCACCCAGAGACGGCATCTCCGCCGCCAATGCCGTTGACGACAGGGTATCCACATACTGCTCCGCGATCTGCCTGAATCTCTCGTCACTGACCGGAGCCCCCAGTACATCATCCAGACCGGCGGTCTGACAACGCTCCTGCCCCATCCTGGAACTCTGCTTACGCTTAAGCTCCTGTGCAAGCTGCCTTGCAAGCTTCTCCTTCATCTTACGCTCTGCTGACTTCTGGCGAAGCCTTAAGTTCTCTTCCTTATGAAGTCTTGCGACCTTGATATTCCCGCTCTGGATCACCGACTTGATCTTACGGATCACCGCCGCCGCCTCAGCCGGATCGCTCACCTGTGACTTAACCCTCAGCATCTCTCCATATTTGGCAGAGATCAATCCCTTGACCGATTTCACATCCCTGGCGCTCGCCAGTCTCATCATATTCGAAGTATGCGAGAAACTATAGGTCTTCGTCTTTGGCGTCTTCTTCTTCGCATTCGCATAGAATGACGTCGACTCCTTGTCTCTCCACCACGTAGGATAAGACTCCTTATCCTTCTCCTTCATAGCCGTCCACTTGGATACCTGCCCATCCTCGTCAATGACCAGCCCCATGCCCACAAGATCCTTATCACAGAGAAACGCCTCAATCTTCGCAGAACCCTGATAGCTGCTCATATGATCCAGGATATCCTCGATCTGCTGCCTGAGCTTATCATCCGTACTCATCCTCTCCAACAGCTTCTCTGAGATCGCCACGTTGTTCGTTCCGCGCTGAGTCGCACCATACTGACTGATCTGACGGTTATTATCAAACGAAATGAAGCTAAAATCTATATTCTTATACTTCTGTGTCAAATAATTCATCATAGATGCAGCGCCAGTCTGCTCCGGCACGTAACTACTCTCTGACTCCTTCTGAGAACTCACCTGGGATAATCCTATCGCCTGCGTATCCGTATAATATCTGTTATTCTTCACCTGCATAGTGATCCCCCTTCCTCTACATCTCATCTATGAATGGCGCCCTCTGCCGCGGCAATCCATCCATCCTGAAATACCTTATATAGATATATCGGCGAGGATTCAGGCTTCATAATAGAATACAGGCATTCTATTGACAAATTATCCCAAATCCGCTATGTTTGTTATGATGAAACTTAGAAGGAGAATTTATAATATATGAAATCACTCGTATTAGCAGAGAAGCCTTCTGTCGCCCGTGATATCGCACGGGTGCTGAATTGCCATAAGAATCTTCCCGGCGCCATAGAGGGCAGCCAGTATGTCGTCACATGGGCTCTGGGCCACCTTGTAACCCTGGCTGATCCAGAAGAATATGATCAGAAGTTCAAAGAATGGAATCTCTCTTATCTTCCCATGCTTCCGAAGAAATGGAACCTGGTAGTGATAAAGCAGACCTCCAAGCAATACCACAACGTCAAGACCCAGTTGTTCCGCAAGGACATTTCCGACATTATCATAGCCACTGATGCCGGAAGAGAAGGGGAACTGGTGGCGCGGTGGATTCTGGACAAAAGCGGCTGCCATAAGCCCCTGAGACGCCTCTGGATCTCTTCTGTCACCGATAAAGCGATCCGTGAGGGTTTCTCCCATCTGAAGGACGGCTCCCAGTACAACGCTCTGTATTACGCCGCTAAGAGCCGTGCTGAGGCCGACTGGCTGGTAGGCATCAATGCCACCCGCGCGCTGACCTGTAAGTACAATGCCCAATTATCCTGCGGGCGTGTTCAGACCCCCACTCTTGCCATCATTGCCCACCGCGAGAAGGAGATCCGTTCCTTCAAGCCGCAGGAATACTATGAGCTTACCTGTACTGCCAATTCTGTAAAATGGAGTTGGCAGCATGAAAAGAACGGGAGTACACGTTCCTTCCAGAAGGAATTTATTACAGACCTCAGAGACCGGCTGAACGGCCAGTCCTTGACCATTACGGACATTCAGCGGTCCAGGAAGAAGACACAAGCTCCCGGCCTCTATGACTTGACTGAATTGCAGCGGGATGCCAACAGACGTTTTGGGTTCTCTGCGAAAGAGACGCTGAATATCATGCAGCGGCTGTATGAGAATCACAAAGTTCTCACCTATCCCCGAACCGACTCCCGTTATATCGGGACAGATATCGTTCCGACTATCAAGGAACGGCTGAAAGCATGCAATACAGGCCCCTACAAAGCATTTATCCCACAATTGCTGAGAAGCCCGATCAAGACCAGCAAAGCCTTCGTAGATGATAAGAAAGTCAGCGACCACCACGCGATCATTCCGACAGAAGAATATGTCCAGCTAGACCATATGAGCAATGAAGAGCGGAAGATATATGATCTGGTCGTGCGCCGCTTCATCAGCGTCCTCTATCCCGCATTTGAATACGAGCAGACCACGATGCGGGCCTTGGCAGCCAGAGAGAATTTCACAGCCCGGGGCAAGATCGTCCTGTCTTCTGGATGGAAGACAATATACGACGCAGACTATGACATTTACACAGAGGAAGACGGCTACGACGATATGGGCGATGCCGACGCCGGATCCCACGGACACAACGCCGATCAGCCGCTCCCGGATCTGACACAGGGCAGCAAGCTTCCTATCTCAACGATCACCATCAACACAGGCAAGACCAAACCGCCGGCAAGATTCACCGAAGCGACCTTACTGTCAGCCATGGAGAATCCTGTCAAATATATGGAATCCAGGGACGTCCGCCAGAAGAAAGCCCTAAGCGAGACCGGAGGACTTGGAACGGTCGCCACACGCGCCGATATTATCGAGAAGCTCTTCCATTCCTTCCTGATTGAGAAGAAAGGCAATGAACTCCTGATCACCTCAAAAGGGAAGCAGTTATTAGAATTAGTCCCGGAAGATCTGAAGAAGCCGGAGCTTACCGCCAAATGGGAGCTGCAACTCTCAGATATCGCCAATGGAAATCGAAAGGAACATGCATTTATCCAGGATATCCAGCACTATACTAAGGCTCTGATCGAAGAGATCCGCTCTGCAGACGGTACCTTCCGGCACGATAATCTGACCAACACCAAGTGCCCAAGATGCGGCAAACGGATGCTCGCCGTCAACGGCAAGAACGCCCGTCTCCTAGTCTGTCAGGACCGGGAATGCGGCTACCGCGAGACCATTGCCCGTTCAAGCAACGCCCGCTGTCCGAACTGCCACAAGAAGATGGAACTGATCAAGAAAGGCTCGGAAGAAACCTTCGTCTGCGCCTGCGGATACAAAGAGAAGCTCTCGGCATTCAAGGCCCGGCGTGAGAAAGAAGGAGCCGGAGTAACCAAGAAGGATGTTCAGAAATATTTGAAAAAGCAGAAGGAAGAGGCCATCAACACTGCATTTGCAGATGCTCTTTCCGGAATCAAATTACAGTAAATGCACAAGAGGCAGCCGCAAAATACACTTTCAACGGCTGCCTCTTTTATAATATGCCACGATCAGATCCACCATCCGGTTATAGCTCTTCACTCCGTCTGCCTGCCCATTGGCCTTAAGATATGTATCATTTACCCGGTTAGACACCTCCGCGATCCTGCCGTCGTATCTGGCCCAGAACTCACTGTTCAGCTTGAGATCTGCTTCCGCCTCCGGCGGTAATTGGCTCCGTACCTCCTCCCACACATCGTAATCTGCCCGGTAGAGCACGTTCATACAATGAATCCATCCCATCAGATAACCGCTGTATGCAAATGCTTCCTCTTCCGATCCGCTGCATGCAAGGAACGCGATAAAATTCGCCTCCTGTTCCTGCATAAAGCCCCTGAGATGCGACAATTCATGGCAAGCCGTAAAGGGAATATTATAATCCTGCATATCGCCGTTATAATTCGCCTCTATGGTAAACGGCGAATAGACTCCAGATAAGTCTTGAATTGAAAGGATCCAGGAGCTCACAAGCTTCTTGGGCTTAGGGTAGTAACCTGCCAGCTCCGGATATTCCTCCCCAAGCTCCCCCATCGCCGCTATGGCATTCTCTCCCAGGGGCAGCTCAAGGATCATACCGCCGTCTTCTCCACGCTCCACCTTATCGCTATAAGCCGTTACTTTACGCGTAAGCCACTGGCACACTTCCTTCAGTTCTTCCACTGAATACTCTTCCGCCTGGATTCCCGAGCTTTCTGAAAATGAATTCCTCTGATAGTTGATCCCGCAATTTGCCACATATAAGAAGAAGAGAACGGATACCAGCAGAAGCAGGTTCCATCCGCCCAACAGGACATCTGCCGGCGCTTTCCCGTTATTCCCCTTAACCTCTTTCCGATACCCCCTCATCAATCTGACAAACCACAGTACCGCACAGATCAGCAGGATATATAACAGCATTTCCGATCCGGAGAAAGGCAGATACCCCATCAGGCGGCCTACGCTCCCTACCCATAAGGGATACAAGTGCGTGCTGTACCACTGGGCAAATCCCGGCAGCTTCCTTGCCGCTATACTTAAGAAGACTGCGGCGGCTGTCAGGATCACGCTGATGATTCCTTTTCTCTTATTGGCGTCTGATTTCCTGCTTGCCGCTGCTATATTGCTGTCCATTATTCAGATTCTCCATTCCTGCTGTATATTCCTGCTTATAAGTGTAACAAGCCCCCTCTTTGCTGTCAAGAAAGAGGGGGCTGCTTCCTTATATTTCCTGTGTAATGCTGTTCGCTCTATAACGCCGTCCCCCTGGTTGGGACATAGAAGTTCTCCATATCCACGCCCTCCAGTGTGAGCAGCTTCTTCTTTCTATCTACGCCTCCGGCATACCCTGTTAAACTGCCGTCGGAACCGACCACACGATGACACGGTACGATAATTGATATTTCATTATGCCCCACCGCGCCGCCTACCGCCTGAGCCGACATTCGCTTAAGCCCTCTTTCCCTGGCAATCCGTTCTGCCAGCGCACCATATGTAATCGTCTCTCCATATGGAATTTCCCGCAGAATCTTCCAGACCTGCTGCCTGAATTCAGAGCCGATCAGATGGATCGGCGGCATAAAATCCGGTTCCCGCCCGGAAAAATAAATATCCAGCCACTTTTTTACAACATCAAACACAGGGACAACTCTTTCCTCATGCTCCGGATCAAGACTGCATGCATAAAACTTTTCTCCCTCAAACCAAAGCCCTGTAAGACCAATCTCGTCAGCCGCAAGAAGAATTCCGCCTAACGGAGACTGATATGTTGCCGTATATTGCATAAAGCACCATCCTTTCAACATCCATGCATATAATTTTTATACCCATAAAGAATTTTGAAACTCCAATTTGAGTTTTTTTAATTCTTGTATCCTTTCAGCAATCATACTCAAATAAGATTCTTCCGTATATCCCTTACGCAATTCCTCCTCTGTACATCCTCTAAAATTGGATAATATATTGATAACAGACGGTATGTTTAGGAAAAAATAGTTTATGAATATTTTGGGATAGTAATCCTCATTCTCATAATCTTTTATTACTTCTCGAACCAACTTTTTCATTTTAACAAATGATTCTTCATTCCATTCACCGGTATTTAGGCGAATATACATAAATAATTCTTCATCTGACGCGCTATATTTACAGAAATTCTTTAAGCTTTCTTTTGCCATATATTTATCCATTCTCCCCAAATACAGAGACTTCCGCCACCTATCTTTAGCTTTTCAACGAATCATTCCTTCATGCACTGTTCAGCCCTTTCATGCAATGATCTGCTCTCCCCCTTCGAATGAAAATAACTACAATGCAGCATTCTGATCTACCGCAAGACCTCTTTTACTGCAATAATCGTCTTCCTGCTTAAAGGTTTCCGTGACTGTCTATGTATTGCCTGATCAATCTCCCAAAATGATTCCAGAACCATATCGCTATGTACCGGACTATTGTTATTCAACAACAATACATATCCGTCAACCCAGACACCAATGCCATTGCATTTCAGAACTTTGGACAGGAGATACACCTGCCGTTTGACTTGCTTGATCGGATTACGCACCTGCTGTATATAGGTATTTCCCCCTCTGCTGCGCTTATATTTTGTCCATTCATAATCGTCTTCTTCGCCAGTCAGCATTCCGCTGTAATTCTTGACCTCAATAATAAACACACCGTTTCTGTTAATAATTACATTATCCAATTCTGCCATTCTTTCTTTGTAATTAATGCAGACATTCGTAAGCAGTTCGTCACCTTCCTGCAAAACTTGTTTTATTATATCGGTTGCCGCTTTTTCTCCCTTCTTCCCGGCTTTGATTCTTGGGTGTTCATAAGTTTTAGACCGTATTGCCACCCAAATAAGAAGAAGGAAGATCAAAGCAAAAGAATAATACCTGCAAATATCAAAACATCAAAATACAGCATCTCATTCCTCTACAAATTCACCGCAAGCTTCCTAATAACTTTCATTATAGCAGACATTCGTACTCTTATCTTAACAGCCGTGTGCTCTACCAACGGGTGCGGTCGCACACCAAAAATTGATTTTTCAAAGAAATGCATCAAAATATTTTACTAATTGTTCTTCGGTTGTATTGTAAAGATTTTCTCCCATTAAATAATCCTGTAATTCATCTATACAGCAATCCAGTTCACCTTTTCTGTAACGATTTTTAGGATCCTTTTTCATTAATTCAAGAAACTCAATTGCTTTCATGCAAAAACTATTTTTTTTCTGTACATCACCTCTGTTTTTCCATCTAATCGCACGATGGACTTCACTGCCAACATTAGAAATCTGAACTCCGACTGGCATTGCAAACCAACTTACTGTTTGATCCATTTATTTACCACCTCCATAATTTTTTCTCTTGCCTTTGGGTCAGCACCCCCTCGACCAACTCGTGGATAGCCTGCCTCCCTGTTTCTTGGCGGATTAATCAAAGAGTCGAACTCTATCTCACCATTATCATAATAAATATTAATTCCATATAGATATTTCTGATTTGATCCATCTTCCAAAAGCATCTGCTTCAGATCCGAATGAAGTTCTGCATTGACTGCCAAAATTTCTCTGTCAATATCTATAACAGCTTTCATCATACTCATATCTGAAAAAAAGTTTTTTCCTCTAAACAACTAAGTTCATTAATCGGAATTATTTTGTTCAATATTTTCAATTTCTTCCCTCCATTCTCTTTTTCGTTTAGATTCAATTTCTTATATGTAACAAAATATCTTTGATTCTCAATTAATCTATTAAAATAATATTTTGCTGCCGCTAACTATTGCATTAGTAATTATAGAATTATCATCCAAGTACTACAATTATTATAGTCTATCCCTCGTCTATTATCTTCGAATATGCAAAACCCGCAAACATTGCTGCCTGCGGGCTTTTCCAAGCTCCCCGAGTTGGGCTCGAACCAACAACCCCACGGTTAACAGCCGTGTGCTCTACCATTGAGCTATCGAGGATTATTCTATCTTCACTTAATCGAAAGAAACACTAACTATATTATACTCTTTCGTATCGTATATAGCAAGTGTTTTTATCATGTACCTTCAAAACTGCATACAAGAAATCTTGTTCATCCTCTTACCTATCTCC
>CANTDX010000048.1 GCA_947652615.1 uncultured Dorea sp.
TATTTGGAATCAGCTCCAATGCTGCCGCTGCCGGATTTGGTGATGATTTTTCTTCGGAATTTCTAATATTTCCTCGTAATATAATCGCACGAAGAACATCCATTGCGCCTATAATATTGGTTTTTCCCGCAGCATTCGGGCCGTAAATTACTGAAGAACATAACCCACGGATTTCTTTTCCTTTTACCTTTGTTTTCATTAAACTATAATCTAATCCCTTCTGTTTCGGTGCTACCACCATAGAGAAGCAAGATTCTTCTACAAATGATTTATAGTTCTCTGTCTTAAATCCAAGAAGCATATAATAATCTCCATTCTGCTAAATTATTGCAAAATCACACTATAATTATATGCCTATTATTTTTATCAGTCAATATTTTTATCCTCATTTTGCAATTTTCCAGCAAAATTATACCTTTTTATTCAAGTATGGAGATTGTGGAAGACAAAGATGAAGGTGGTTTTGTGGTCCTCGAAGTTTGCATAGATTACTTACTGAGTATCCCCGCTGCTGATCATCCTCATGATCAGATCCACAGACCCCTGAATCCCGTAACTCGCACTGTTGATACAGAGATCATAATTCCTCGCCTTCCCCCAGTTGCGTCCGGTATAATATTTATAATATTTAATATGCGCCTTATCAAGCTTCGCCAAGAGTCTCTGTGCCTTCTTCTCATTCTCCACGCCGCGCACCTCCATAACCCGATGGATCCGCTGTTCAAGCGGCGCCGTGATGAAGATACTGATATGCGGAATCCGGTTATTGGTAAGGATCGCATCTGCGCACCGCCCCATCACCACGAAATCCTCTCTCTTCGCCATATCACACAGCAAGTCGCTCTGGTTGAAGAATACCGCGTCCTTCTTCGGAAGTCCGTGGTATCGGTTGAACTCCCGTAATTTCTCTTTGAGCGTCGACTTCGGCGCAGGTGCAAAAGCTGGTATCTCATTTAGATACTGCCTGCTGTCCGCAGCCCCCTTCTTATAAGGATAACCTCCCTTATCCCGCACAGAAGCCTTCTCGGCCTCCAGACGCTTCAATACCTCATCGAAGATCTCCACATCATAGTAATTGATCTTCAGCGTATCAGCCAGAGTAAATCCAATCTCACTGCCTCCGCAGCCATATGTCCGCCCAATACATATAATCAGATGATCATGCTCCCCGAAACGGGCCTGCAGATTCAGTGTATTCAGCTGCGCCATCTTCTCATCCAGGATATCCCCCTTGATAAAGCTGGTTGGAAGCTCCGTCACTTCTTTTAAGATCTCATCGTATTTTGCCATGACCTGATGCCTGGCTGCATGGCTTGGAATCGTCCGCGCCATATTACTGATCAGCGCCAGTTCATTTCTCAAAATATGCGCCTGGTTGCGTTCATGCATCATACGGACGGTTTCCTCGATACAATCTTCCTTCTTTCCGTTAAATACGCGTCCCAGAGAGGAGCCAAGTTCTCTGTAAACCTCCTCATCCAGATCATAGATCCGTCCGGCAAGCTCTCTTAAATTCTTCTCTTCATTTGCCATCCTAAATCCTCCTCCCTATCGGAAAAACAATAACGTATCCAGCAAAAATACCGGAACCAGAACCATCAGTGACCATCCTATATACCGGAAGAACGACGGCATATGGATACCATTCTCATCCGCAATCGCCTTCACCATGAAATTCGGCGCATTTCCAATATATGTGTTGGCTCCCATAAATACCGCGCCGCAGGAAATCGCCGTCAGCACCTTCACAGGCACCATTCCAAGAGCTGTAACAAGCCCGTCATTAAAACCAATCGCCCCCGCTGTCGTCAAGAATACCAGATAGGTCGGCGTATTGTCAAGGAAGCTTGAGAGCACGCCCGTCGTCCAGAACATCTGGTAAGGCTCCGTAATCCCAAGGTCCGCGCCCATCCCCTTCAGTATCGCCAGGGCAGGCTGCATAGTGATGAAGATTCCGATGAACAATGTCCCGACTTCCTGAATCGCACCCCAGGTAAAATGGTTCTTCTTCCGGATCACCGGGTCCGTCGTCCGAAATGACAGGAAAGCCGCGATCAGAATGATCACGATCTCAATCATCGCCGGAAAGCTCAGCGATACTTCCTTGAAAATGTGTATTCCCCGCACATGTCCTTCTGCATCCTGAAACATCGGAAGATCTGGCAGAATCCCGCTTAAAACGACTGCTGCCACGATCATGGCAAGAAAGATCAGATTGTGAAGGCCGCGGATCTGTATCTTCGTACCCGGCTTGCTGATATCCGGCTTCCGACCCCTTGCCATATCCCGGCAATACCGCTTTCTGTCAATAAAATAGAAAATAATCAAAAGCACAACCATGTTAAACAACATGATCGGCAGCAAATGCAGACTCCAGAAAAACGGAACTCCCCTGGAGAACCCCATCAGAAGCGGCGGATCCCCAATCGGCGTCAGACACCCTCCGATATTAGAAACCAGGAAGATGAAGAACACCAGAATATGCGAACGGTTCCTTCTCCAGGCGTTCATCTTGATGACCGGACGCACCATCAACATACTCGCACCCGTCGTTCCAATCCAGCTAGACAGCAGCGTGCCGATCGTAAGAAGGATGATATTCACCCTGGGCGAACCTGCCAGATCCCCTTCCATCGTGATATTTCCGGCTACACAGAATAACCCGAACAACAGCACAATAAATGTCAGATAATCGTTGACCAGACATTCCAACACTGTCTCTAACGCCGTCCCGGCTCCGAACAAGACCCCGAAAGGTATAATGAAAAGAATCGACCATCCCGCAACTACCAAGGGCTGATGCGACTCCCACCACTCGCCTTTAACCAGCGGAAGCACCGCAATACAGAATAAAAGCCCTGCAAATGGAATACAGAGCCACATTGGTATCGTCATAATTTCATCTTCCTCCTTGTGAAATATTTATCAATTTACCAAAATATTATAATCAAATGTATTTTCAGATTCAAGTAGAAAATATACCAATTCTTAATTCACATTTTCATTGGGAAATATACAATTTAGAAAAAATAATTTTTAGCAATTCCTGAACATTGGCGCAGCATCTATTCTGTGATACAATACTAAATATTATACAGAGAGGATATAAACCATGACTACAAATAAAAATCAATCGCGCCCCTCTTTCCACGGGAGCGATATTGAACAGATTGAACAATACTATGGAATCCCCAAGGAGAGCATCGTAAAATTCGGCGCCAATGTGAATCCCCTTGGCTTATCGGATTCCGTACGCCAATCCCTGTCCGAACATCTGGACATTATAACCAGCTATCCAGACAGAGATTATAAAAGTCTCAGACAAGTAATCGCATCTTACTGTAATACGGATATGGATTATGTCGTAACCGGCAACGGCTCTACCGAGCTGATCTCACTTCTGATCAGCCAGCGTAACGCCCGTCACGCCCTGGTGATCGGCCCCACCTATTCTGAATATAAGAGGGAACTGTCTCTCACCGGCGGGCGCATTTCCAATTATTATCTGGATGAATCCCAGGATTTCCGGTTAGATATGGACGATCTAAAGCATACCCTGGCAGATGATGTGGATTTCCTGATTCTGTGCAATCCGAACAATCCTACCTCTTCCGCCCTTATACAGAGCGAGTTACGCTCTCTGGCAGAATTATGCAAAGAGCGTGATATCTTCATCATGATCGACGAGACCTATGTGGAATTCGCTCCGTCCGTGGAAGAGATCACTGCAATTCCTCTGGTATCCGACTATGACAACCTAATGATCTTAAGGGGCGTATCCAAGTTCTTCGCCGCTCCCGGTCTCCGCCTGGGTTATGGGATAACCAGTAATCAGCGATTCTTAGATGAATTGAAGCGGCACCAGAATCCCTGGTCATTAAACAGCCTTGGAGCATACGCCGGAGAATTGATGCTGAAGGATACGGATTATATCAACCGTACAAGAGAGCTGATCCTATCGGAACGCAGCAGATGTCTGGCCGCGCTGAAGGAATTTCATCATGTAAAGGTATATCCTGCTTATGGGAATTTCATCCTGATAAAGATCGTGAAAGAAGATATCGCTTCCTTCGATATGTTCGAACACGCTATAAAACAAGGCATGATGATTCGGGATTGTTCCTCATTCGAGGGGCTTCCCGGAGAATATGTAAGATTCTGCATCATGAAGCCAGAGGATAATACGCGGCTTCTTAACTGCATGGGGGAATTGTTGGCGTAATATTAAAATACAAGGCAGCCGGGAATAATCTCACTTCCCGGCTGTCTGCAGTTGCTCTTCGTCCGTTGGAGCCTTATTGCACCACGGAAACAAATCTCCAAGTCCTCCCTTCATCCCGCGACTCGAACAGCATCCCCTCACTCTCCCTCACATCTGAGGTTACCTTAATCGTCAGCACCCCATCCTCTTCTTCCGGCATATGACAATAATCATAATCCTCCAATGTAAGCCCATACTGCGCCGAATGCTCCGGCAGCTCGGTAACCGTGTCCATAGGAAGCTGCACACTTTCAAAATTTTCCCCGCCGTCTCTGGTAACATACAACTGTGAATGTGTCTGAGATGCCCCGGACAACCCGGCAAAGCCAAATTTTTCATCGAAAAACACCAGCCCTTCCGCCACACCAAGATTCCCTTCAAACGGATTTCCATTGACATCTTCCCATGACGAACCGCCGTTTACTGTCCTCTCCAACCCATAGAACCGGCTTCCTGCCGCTGCATCTGTCACCTCCAGCCGCTAGCCTCTATCGTCATTCAAGAAGAAATACATCGTACCGTCCGCCTCATCCATTGTCCAGCCTGCCGTATCCTTCGCTTCTTCCGTACTCTCCTGTTCCCGCTCCTTAATCAACTCATCCTGACTGATATATTCCGGCTCCATTATATAGCGGACCGGAGTCAACTCTTTGCCGGGAATATGCAGGGAGACTTCAAAACCAACGATCCTCCCGTCGATATTCAGATATCCATTCTCCGAATCAACTCCGTCTCCATCCACATCCCCCGGAAGATAGACCAACCCTTCCTTCGTCTCAAAAGAACGCCGCCCCAGATACAATATTTCATACAGATCTGACTCGCTGTTCTTTGACCATTCCTTCACCTTTTTCTCATAATCGGCTCTCTCTAAGATCCTTAACATAGGCGACAGACGCATATTCTCGTCATAATCCGGATTCGCTTCACCATCTACCGAGACCCTCATATTCCTGCTCTTCTTGGCATCATAATCTACCAGATAAGTATGCGTTGTTTCGCTTTCGTCTCTTCCGTACATGAATATATAAATAGTCCTGATGATCCCATCCTGATCGAACGTAATCTGGCATTGGTTCGCAAGATACAGTTCATCCGGCAGCCCAAAAGCCCTGTCCAGATCCATAAGTATGCCTGCCGCTCCATCCTTGAATATGTTATTATGCTCCAGTTTCACATCCCTCTTCCGCATCCAGTCATCGATCTTCCATGCCAGCGCTCCATTGTACGGAATCGCCGAATAGATAATCTGCCCGGCAAAATATGCGGTTACTATGAAAAAAAGAAGAATCTCTATCAGAACTATATTCTTTCTATTTTCAGAGGCTTCTTCCTGCTTATTCTTTCTGGAAATTACCCATAATATGAAGAACATGCCGCATCCTGCCAGACTTATCATCAGTTTGGGCAAATGGCTTCGTATGCCTCCATACTGGCACAAATGCCATAATTGGTATAAGAAATATATATAACATAGCAAACGGGCAATTTTTTTTGAATTATTCATGTCATCCTTCCAAATTTAACGATTTTGTATCTTCCTGCCTATATGGCTTCTTTCTTATAGAAGCCATATAGGTCCACCCCATCATCTATGACAGCTTCGGACACCTCACTACCCGAACCTCATACTTCTTAAGCTTCTCGCCTTCCTCAAGCACCCTGTCAGTAAGCACATCCACTTTCCCTGCGAATACCCCCGGAAGCACAAGCTCCTCATCCTTAAAATTCAAGATAAAGTAGATCTCCTCCGTCTCGGTCTCCCTTCGCATCACTTCAAGTTCCGTCTCTTCCCCAATAACCGGGCTTACCTCCGCGTCGCCGCACGCCATCTCAAGAACCTTGGCAATCCCGTTCTCCGACGGCACCGTTCCGACATAATATACATATCCCTCTCCGAAATGATTCCTCGTAACCGCCGGAGTTCCTGCGTAGAAATCACTGCCGTACTGCGCAACCTCTTCCGCTCCTTCCAGATGAATAACGTCACACAGCATCCTGCATTCTTCCCTGGTTCCGTCCTTGAATACGATCGCATTCCTGTGCTCCGGAGCCAGCGCGTCGATCTCCTCCGCCCAGATCCCCGCAAGCTTACGCAAAGGTCCCGGATAGCCTCCAAGATGCACATTATCCGACTGATCCACGATGCCGCTCATAAATCCCGTCAGGAAGGTCCCTCCCTTGGACACGAATTCCTCGATCGCCTCTGCCATACCGTCCTTCACCATATACAGCACCGGCGCCACAACCAGATCATACCTGGTAAGATCCGCATCCACCGGAATCATGCTTACAGATATATTCTTCTTATAGAAATATTCATAATACTGCCAGATCTGATCCACATACTTAAGATCCACGGTCGGGCCGCTCGTATATTCCAGAGCCCAGTAGTTGTCCCAGTCGAACATGATCCCCACCTTCGATTCATTCCGTGAACCGATGATAGACTCACCGACCTTCTTAAGCTCCGCGCCTAACTCCGATACCTCCCGGAAAACTCTTGTATTCTCCGATCCCACATGCCCGATCACCGCACCGTGGAATTTCTCACATGCGCCCACCGACCTTCGAAGCTGGAAGAACTGGATTGTATCCGCGCCGTGCGCGATCGTCTGATAGCTCTGCGCACGCATCTGCCCCGGTTTCTTCAGAGAATTATAAGACTGCCAGTTCTGCTGGCTCGGCGTCTGCTCCATCAGCATGAACGGCTCATCCTTAAGACCTCTCATCAGATCGTGGCGCAGCGCCGTCATACCCCACGGCGTGTCATAACCCGGATAATTATCCCAGGAAACGATATCCATCTCCTTCGCCCATTTGAAATAATCCAATCCCTTAAACGTCCCCATCAGATTCGTGGTGATCGGGGTATCCTTGTCATACTGCCGTATAGCGTCCCGTTCCATCTTGAAGTTATTCAGAATACTGTCTGAATTGAACCTCATATAATCAATAGAAATGCCCGCAAATGCTGTCTTGTCCCCTTCCAGACCTTCACTGAGGGCATTCGGCAGCACAATCTCATCCCAGTCATAGATAGTATGTCCCCAGAATGACAGATTCCATGCCTTATTCAGGGCCTCTATGGTCTTATATTTCTTCCTGAGCCAGACACGGAATGCCTTCTCGCAATTCTCACAGTAGCATTCCCCGCCGTACTCATTATTCACATGCCAGCACACCACATTCTCATTCTGTCCGTAACGCTGTGCCAGCCTCGACGCCAGCTCCCTGGCATAGTGCTGATAGACCGGGCTGTTCGGGCACGCATTATGCCGTTGTCCGAACTTGTGATGCCGCCCCTCATAATCGGTCCTTGACACCTCGGGATACCGCTTCACCAGCCATGCCGGAAGCGCCGCCGTAGACGTCGCCAGAACGATCTGCTTCCCTTCCTTCGCCAGCATATCCACGATATCATCCAATTCGCTGAAATCATATACCTCCTCTGACGGCTGGAGCTTCGCCCAGGAAAATACATTGACCGTAGCGCTGTTGATTCCCGCCAGATTGAACATCCTCATATCTTCCTGCCAGATCTCCCTTGGCCACTGCTCCGGATTATAATCCCCGCCGTACAGCATTTGCTTAAACTTCGCTTTCATCTCCATTCTTGTCCCCTTTCATGATTGTTGTCTATCATTATAATATATTCTTCCCGATAACAGTATAAAAAGGTGAAACAAAAAGTATGAATTTTCGAAACAAGAAAACAGCCCCTTGCAAACTCTCATGCAAAGGGCTGTTCTCCCGTATCTAAATCTACTCGTACATTGTTCTACAAATACACTTTATTAACTACAAACCGCATATCGCCTTCACGGCATAGGCGACAAAGATACCGACATAGTTGCCGCACGCCCCGGCGATAACCCCCATAATCAATCCCACGTTGATCAGTGACTTCCAATTACCGCCCGCTGCCGTAAGAGACGCGGTAGGTCCGTCGACGATACATCCAACCATAGAAAGAAGCACATACTCATACTTGATCTTGAAGAGACGGCAGATCAGGAAATGGAGCAACGTACATCCAACCAGCATGAAGAATACATACAATGTCATCAAAAATGCCGATCCAATGAACTGCTTCAGATCAACAGCGAATCCGATCGTTGCCAGGAAACACAGTGATATGAAAAGTCCAAGGTCCAGATTTCCGCGGAGCTTCTTGATCGGCTTCAACTGTGCCAGACAGATGGAAACTGTCGTAACCATAAGAAGCCTTCCTGCCTTCCAGAACGCATCCGGGAATATCCTCTGTGCGATCATCGTTGTGACGAATGCTACTCCAAAACCGATGGTAAGAAGCCATGCAATATCCTTGATCGCCCACTTCTTATCAGCCATCAACGGCTCTGTCTCGCCGTCATCCAGCTCTTCCGGCTTGAAAGAATACGGCCACAGCTTGTTCCATTTCTTAGATGCCTTGAAGAATGCAGGCGCCGCAAACATCGCAACCATCAGAGGCGTCGATACCACATAGTCCGCCGCATTCGCTGCTGCCAGTGTCTCTCTTGAACAATCAACGCCTGTAGCGATCGCCGTCAGGTTCGGCGTTCCGCCCGTATAAGTTCCTACGAACATACCCGCGCATTTCCATCCCTCAATGATCCTTGGAGCGAAGATCATTCCAAGGACGATCGCAACCACACACACAGATGCAATTGCAGATACCAGCGCGATCACCGGCTCCTTGTTCAGCTTCTTAAGCTCCGTAACATTCATACTGAGCAGACAGATCGAGATACCTGCCTGCACACAGTATGTAGAGATAGAATCATATAACTCATGTGAAATTGGCACGATATGGGTATTAGATAATACAATACCGATAACTACTACCGTAAGTACAGGACCCAATGACCTACACACTTTGTATTTCTGAAGCCACAGGGCAAATGCTACCATCAGAAAAATAACAAATAATAATCCTTGAGTACTTGATATGAGAGTTCCCATTCATTTCTCCTTTCATTCCTTTGCTCCGTAAAATTTGTATAATTTTACGGCTTGACATTTGCTTTGGTTTATTGTAGATTGTTAACAATGTACTTTGTTTTATTAATATATCACATTTATTTATAGATTGTAACAATAATTTAACGATTTTGGATAAATATTTATCAAAATGTTGTATAATTTTTGTAAAAGGCAATCTATGTCAAAGGAGGCAACTTATGAACACAAAACAATACGAAAATTATCTCATCGAAACTGCAAAGCAGCTGCTCGCGATCGACAGCCCAAGCGGTTTCACAGGACGCGCGTCTGACTTCATCCTCGATACGGTAAGATCACTTGGTTATCCCGTATACCGCAACAATATCGGGAATGTGATCGTGACGGTAGACGGCGAAGATAACGAGGAAGCCGTTGCATTATCCGCCCACATTGACACCCTGGGACTCATGGTACGTTCCATCACCAGCGAAGGCTACCTCATGATCACGGCGGTCGGAGGCCCGATCCTTCCCACACTGGACGGAGAATACTGCCGGATCCATACACGCGAAGGCAAGGTTTATACCGGGACGATCCTGTCCCTCTCCCCTGCGATCCACGTATTCGCAGATTCGTCAACGCGTCCGAGAGACGATCAGAACATGGCTGTGCGCATTGACGAGATCGTACATAGCAAAGAAGATGTAGAAGCGCTTGGCATCCGCCCGGGCGATTTCGTCTGCTACGACCCCAAGACGACATTTACAGAGAGCGGTTTCTTAAAATCAAGATTCATCGATGACAAGGGCTGTGCATCCATACTGATCACTCTTCTCAAGATCATGAAGGAACAGAACTTAAAGCCGGCGAAGAAGAGCTATCTCTGCTTCTCTACCCACGAAGAGATCGGATACGGCGGGGCGACCCTTCCTAAGGACATCAAAGAGCTCCTCGTCGTAGATATGGGATGCGTCGGCTCTGATCTTAGCTGTACGGAAGAACAGGTCTCCATCTGTGCCAAAGACTCTCTCGGACCATACGATTGGGATATGACCAGCCGCCTGGTAGCCCTGTCGAAAGAGCATGAGATTGACGCTGTCACAGATATATATCCGCGATATAATTCTGACGCTGCAGCGCTCTGGAAGGCAGGCTACGACACATGCGCCGCACTGATCGGCCCCGGTGTCCACGCGTCCCACGGAATGGAACGGACACATATCAAAGGGATCATGAATACCTTGAACCTGTCCGCGGCTTATCTGGGAATTCTTTAAAAAGCAACGGGTCAAAATCACTTTCAATGATTTTGACCCATTCTCATCTCTTCCCTATGAAATTCAATAACGCGCCCAACGCCACCACACATGCCGCGGCAATCTTCCCGTAAAAAGTGGTCATCACCGTCAGAAGTTTCCCCATATACGGAAGCTTCCCCACTACCAGCCCAATATAATTGTCATACGGCACAGGCGTGGGATCCTCCCCGTCGTTGGCATCGCCCTTCGTGTCAAATGTACCCGACACCACATGATTCTCCGTCACCCGGTGCGTGATAATGCCTCCATCCTCCAGGGAACTGTAGAAAGCGATAATATCCTCCTCTTCCACATCCTCCGGCGGCACATCCTTCACATACAGAAGACTCCCCACCGGTATGGCAGGTTCCATACTCCCACTGAGAACATGATACATATGGAACCCCAGGACTCCCGGCAGCACCAGCAAGGAACAGAGTACGATCACAGCCACGATCAGCGCCGTTCCTGCCATACTCAAGATCCTGCCGCTTCTGTTATCATTTCTTCGATCCTTTTCCCTTAACTTCTTATCTCTATGGTCACGCCTACTTCTCACGGTCAGTTAATTCCTCTATGACTTTCTCTGCCGTTATCGCAGGAGCCTTGCGCCTCTTCTTAAGATATACTGCCGTTCCTGCCAGCGCCAGTACGGCAACCGCTCCAATCCCTATATAGATGGGAAGATACCCCATCACCTTTCCGGAATGTCCGCCGTCCAGATTCGCCAACGGCACTTCGCCGTCGTCCAGATCCACACTGTCTTCCGGCTGATCCGCCTGCGGAACTTCACCATCCGGAAGCTGTACTCCTGCATCTCCGCCGATTCCCTCTTCTGGTTCTTCTTCTTCCGGTTCTTCCTCTTCCGGTGTCTCCGGAGTCGCCGGAGCCGCTGTTCCACCCGGAGTTGCCGGAGTCGCCGGAGCCGCCGGAGTTGTAACCGTAGTAGTTGTCGTTGTTCCTGCTGGCGCTGCCGGGGCTTCCGGCGTCACCGTCTGAACAGGGGTATACCGGAATTCGAATACATTCTCCGCCTCATTCGCAGACAAGGTTTTCACCAGATTCAATGCCTGCGGCTGATATCCATCGATATAACGGGAAGATACATACTGCCTCTCCCCCGCATTTCCATAATAAGTATCACTTGCCATCAGCGTATTGCCGTCTGCATCCAGATAATCCACCCGATAGCCTACCAGATCCCCGCTGACACCGTAAGCCACCACGTAATCCCTGTCGCACGCCACATTGAAGGTCGGCGCCTCAGCCTCAGAATTATCCCTTCCCGACCTTCTGACACCCTTCACATAATATCTCTCATCCTTCGAGGCCGCCGCTTCCTGATAAATGATCCGGACCGTATCCCCATATCTCAGATTGGAGATTACAACCTGATCCTCCTTCGAAGCCACACTTGCCGAAGCCGACTGAATCTCAAGCCCTTCACCCGTAAGCTCGCCTAAGTTGCCCGCATACAGCCTTACAGTATAGGTGTATTCTTCCTCCGCCGCATATGCAGTCTGCCCCTGACCGATGATAAGAGCCGCAGCCGACAGAGCAAGAAGACCGGCACGGATACATTTCAACCATTTCATACTATCTTCTCCTCCTTCGCCTTATTGTCGGCATCATTTCCTCCTGCTCGCGCCTTATTCTTAAGATCACCAGCAACAATAGAACCAGCCCGGCTCCAAGCATCAGTGACACATACAGCATGATCCTCGTCTGGTCGCCGGTCTTGATCACTTCGCGCCTGGTAACTGTATTGCTCCCCGGACTGTTCGGCGCAGGAGTATCCGCATCCACCAGTTCCGTCGCGAAGTCCATCTGAAGCCTCGCATACGTATTCTGATAATTATTCACCAGCGTCTCGCCGTCCAGAGCCACCTTAAGCTTCACAGTCCCCTTATCCCGGCTGCCCATCCGGTCCAGGTAGAAATAATCATCCAGGGTCTTCGTCGCACCATGAAGACCCACGCCGTTGATCCTTCCGTCTCCGCCGAATTTCTCACTGGAATAGAGCGTTGAAGTCTCTCCTGCCGTATCCGTATAAGTCAGAAGATAATCATATGCGCCGCCTGCCGCATCTCCCGCATCCTCCAGCGCCTTCAATACTTCATTCTTCATATACCAGTCCGCTTTCCCGTCGAACGTATTCCGAAGCGTAATCGTAAGCTCCACAGAATCCCCCGGCTGCATGGCATTGATCTCGTCGCCCATCTTGGCAGAAGTGAAATTACTCTCCATCTTCTTCCCGTTGAAGGTCACTTCCCAGCCTGATTCCCCCTGCCGGTCTTCGGCAGACACCGTCCTTAAAACGCCTGGCATCCCTGACGCCGCCAGGACAGTGAATACCGTTAAAACCGCGGCTGCCGCCCGATTAAAGCACACAATTCTCTTATTCTTCATTTTCCCGTCTGCCCCCTTATAAAATACCGAGAGAAGCCGCATCCACTCCCCATGCACTCTTGATCGCATCCTGGGCATTGTGCGTCTGCACCGCGTCCACCTCTACATCTACATGGAACTCCACACCGTCATACTTATACGTCGTCGTGATCGTATTGCCCTTGGTCTCCACTGCCGCCTCCGACGCCACCTGACCGTCGATACGGATTCCGTCCGCGAACAACTCCGTCTCGCTTCCGGAAGGCAGGATTCCCTTATAATACAACTCCGTACATTCCGCCGAATCATTCGGGTTCTTCACCCATTTGTTCTCATTCACAAGATTCAGATCGATCAGTTCCGGGGACAGTGTAGTGATCTTCACATCCTTCCCCGACGAATTCTTCTCCGTCCAATATCTGTAGATACGGACCCTGACATACTCGTCAATGGTTCCGCTGTTCCTCACAGACAACTCCTCATGATAACTCTTGTTAAGCGCCAGCTTTTCATCCTTTTTCAGCATATTCTTAAGCAGCGCGCCGCTTACCGCATCCTTGCCCTGGTTCGTGCTGATCTTCCAATCATCATTATCATAATCCCTGCTGCTGACCACATCTCCGTTCTCCAACAGGCTTACGCCAATCTGGGAAACCGTGATCTCCGCCGTATAATTCTCACTGTAATATGTCAGCGCCGCCCGTGTACTTCCAATGGTACTTCCAAGAAGCATAAGTACCGCCAATGCCAGCAGAACATACGTCACATTCCTTCCATTTCCTCTTCTGGAGGCTCTTCTTCTCTTATCCATTAATCATCGGCCTCCTCTCCCCGTCCGCCGGAAGGATTCTCGAACTCTTCATATCCCGAATAGACTGTCGTCCAGTCCGCCGTCGCATTACCCGACTCATCATAGACTACCGGTGTACATTCCTGGATTACAACTACGTTGAAGTTATCCCTGTCGAATCCGTCCGGAACATCGATCTTCACATCCAACGGAGTCGTAAGCGACGGGCGGTCCGGATCCGGGCTTGCCGGAAGGATCGGCCTGTAATACACATACCGGAACCCATTCTCATCCGTTGTCCCATCCAGATACCAGTCCGGATTCGACGGTGTATCCGGACTGTCCGGATAACCGATGCTTAAGTCCCCTCCATAGAAGACCTTCACCCTCACGAAGCAGTCATTGATCTGGGAAATATTCGCCACCTGGATATGCTTCGTCATGTTGCTTACATCCTCATGGATGGTCGTCTGTGCACCAAGATTCACCACCTGGCTTCCCCCTGCGGACACATACGTGGTAAAATACGCCAGCGAACTCTCGATCGTAAGCGCCGCCGTCATACCAAGAGCCGCAGCCGACATTGCAATTACTTTTCCATATTTCTCAATATATTTCATACCTGTTGCAGCTCCTTCCTATTCTTCTGCCGGAGTCGTCGGATTATTCCAAGTCCATCCGCCCTCTCCGTCCGAATCAAAATGATTGGTCACACCGTAGCCGCCTCTGTTGCCGCCGCCGTATTCATTGGCGAATGTCACGGTACTGCCTCCTTCTGGCGCACCCGCGATACCGGCTTCTACCGCCGCATCCGACCAGATCTCTGCCGTATCTGTATCCTCTCCATTGATCTTATAGCTGGCGCCGGAATAGATCTCCTTCACCGTCACGATCAACCCTGCAGGAATCTTATCCAGGGTTACCGTCACATTCCCTGCATCACTGTGAGTCGTACTGACTACATCACTGTACACTACCGGTCCGTCCGGCGTCTCGCGCCCTTCCACCAGAAATGCGAATGAAGTCTGCCCCAATGTCTCGTTGTAATTCAACAGGTTCTTCGTGATATTCAGTCTTCCATACTGCGGTACGGCTTCCGGCTTCAACCCGATCGTCGTATCGTAGATCCAGTCGTCGCTCCCTTCACCTTCCAGTGCATATGCACTGCTTGGCAGCGCCGTCAGGTAAGGGGTAAATGCATACTGCACACTATAATCCTGGTTATAGGTTTCTTCCGGCACTACCAGATACATCCCCGGATGTAAGCCTCCGATACGCCCCTGCGCCGTACCTCCTCCTATACTCTGGACAACCGTCTCGCCGGCTGCTTTTGGCGACTTAGCCTCCAGGATCGCTTCTGCCTGACCGGCAAGTTCCTGCCACTCTTCCGCCGTCGCCGTACTGCCGATACCGCCGAACTTCAACGCTGTATCCCCTTCTGCGAATACTCCATCCGGCGTATAGATCTGCCCGGTCACATCCACATCTGCCACCCGGTACACCGATACCGGTATGGACATCTGATTAAAATCCTCAAGATACTTGTCATTCGCTCCCGCTTCACTTCCGATCTCCACAGACACTATAAGGCTGCATTCCTGCCCCATATCGATTCCCTTCGCCGCCTGTGTCTTCACCATACTTAAGCAGGGCAATGTCAGCACCGCTGCCAGAGTCAATGCATATCCTCTTCTCATATTCTTACTTATCTTCAACTCTTTCCCTCCTCACGGTTTACTCTGTCTATTTTCCAGCTCTGTCCCTGCGCTTTATTCTCCGGCGCATTCCCAGGATCGTCAGAATCGTTACACCAAGCCCCAGAAGCAGATACAGCATATAATAATTCTGTATCGCCTGTACCATAGATTCTACCGGAGTAGATTCCAGTTCCCCGTCATAAGGAACCCTGTGGCCTCTCACCAGAAGCCTGTGGCTGTTCACCCCATAAGGCGTACAGGTAAATAACGTCACATAATCCTGTCCTTCTTCTATCTTAAGCGCCTCTTCCAGCGCGTCATAATCATCCTTATCGATCATCGGCAAGATCTGATCTACCTCATATGCCATATCCTCATCCAGGATGTGAAGATAGAATCTGTCCTTCTTCTTCAACTGGTCAATATCGCTGAATAACTTGGCGCTGGGAAGTCCTCTGTGAGCCGACATCACGCTGTGATTTCCCTCTCCCCCGATTGGAAGCTTGGTTCCGTTCAGATGCCCGACTCCGGTCTGCAGCACGTCTTCCTCCGTTCCATGGTAGATAGACAGCCTGACGTTGATCTTCGGGATGGTGAGATAACCCATGATCCCGTCTCCCGCGGCGTTGAGCACCTTCCAGTATTCCGTCGTCTTCATATCTTCAGACTTGCTGATACCAAACACATCACTGCGGATACTGTTCCGGTCAAAGGTCTGGTTATAACTCCTGGCTGCTGCCCATGCCTCCTCGAAATCTTCCTCCGTCATCTCACTTACCACCGTGTCATAGTTAGAGATAAGCTTCGACTGGCGGTAGGTATTCCACTGGTTCGATATCGTAGGATATGCCAGAATACCAAATCCCACAAGAAATAACAACCCGAATAATATCGATGATAATCTTCTTCTCATACTCCCTAGTCTACTCTCCCTGCAGTTTTAGCTTCTTCTCCCTCTTATATAAGAAGAAGCAGAATCCGGCCGTTACCAGAATCCCCACGATCACCCATAACAAATAATTGGTGTGCAGACTCATATTGGCAAGAGGGATACTCTCATCCGCCAATTCTTCCGGTATATAGGGTACTCTGTGTCCGCGTACCAACAGACGATGGCTGTTCACCCCATACGGTGTACAGGTCATCAAAGTGGCAAGGTCCATTCCATCCTCTACTCCCAGATCTTTTGTATCATCCGGCTTAACCACAGTTATCTGATCTACTTCATAGCAGAGCGTCTCCTTCAGAATATGCAGAAGGAAATGATCTCCCTCCTCCAATTTATCCAGATCCGTAAATAATGCCGCACTTGGTAACCCTCTATGGGCGGTGATGACCGTATGGGTACTCTCCCCTCCCACCGGAAGAGAACTTCCCGGCAGATGTCCTGCCGCTTTCTCAAGAGTCTCCTCGCTGGTGCCATGGAAGATCGGAATTGTGATCTTAATCTTCGGAACCTCAACCGTCCCCATCATACCGTCCCCGGCAGCATTCAGGCATGACATATATACATTGTCTTCCTCTGCCTCTTCTCCCTCCGCATTAGCGAATGCATCCGGGAGGATGCTAGGAAGAAGCGCCTGGTTATAGTCCTCGGCATTCTTCCATTCTGCGGCATAATCAATTGTGCCTGCTGTCTCCATCTCTGCGATTGTCTGATCATAGCTGCTGATCAATTGTTTCTGTCTGTAATTGTTCCATTCATTAGATACGAACGGATACAGCAGCAAGGACAATCCGGCTAAAAATAATATTCCTGTTATAATTTTACTCGCGTGTCTCTTCATCCGGACTCTCCTTGTTGTTGTATCTGCTGTGATATTTCTGTTGTTTTCTATGTGTGTATAACTTTCTTCTATGTGGTTGAAATGCTGTTTTGTTATTTAAGGGTCGGAAGTTGGGACTGTCCCCAACTTCCTGTGTATTGAAAATGGATTTTCAACCTTAACAGGTAGAAATTATTAATAAGTATTTTTCATTATTTTGCATCCGATGATTTCCTGCGGCTTGCAAAGAATAATGCTGCTGCGATGATCATGATCGCACATCCGCCGATTGTAAAGATTGTGGTACCGATACCACCGGTGGATGGGAGGGAAGAAAGCTTGGTATTAGGGAAATTAGCATTTCCATTTCCATTTAATGAATTAAAGTCTGTTGCGCTATATTTGGTTTCCCATACTTCTTTTCCATCACTATCAGTCACTAATTTTTTTTCATAATCTATACTTGTGGTGGATCCTGTCAACTTATATGCTTCTGTATTCAGACTATACCCTTCCGGTGCATCTGTCTCTACCACATAATATGTTCTTTGTGCATCCAAATCATGAAATTTCGCTTTACCATCTGCTTCTGTAGTAACTTCATCTCCTACTTTTTTTACCCAGGATTCTCCCTCACTTAATGAATCCTTAATTTCACCTATTTTAGCTTTTTCAGAACCAGAAGCAGGTGTATATATACCATCAGCACCTTCCGGTTTTGTTCCACTACCTAAGTCTGTATATAACTGAAATTTTGCTCCACTTAATACTTTATTTCCTTCTCCCGCATCTACCTTTACAATTTCCGCAGATACAACAGGATTAATCACACGTGAATATGTTGTCTTTGGTGTACCATCTGGATTTGTCTTAGTAGTTGTTACATCATTCTTTAATGGATTATCTATAGTAGTAATATCAACTTTTGCACTATAAGAAATTTCTACATTTGCTCCTGCCTTAGAAATATCATAATACTGTCCACCCAAATTAATGGTAAAAGATGTTTTTTTATTACTTGTTCCGATCCAATTAAATCCGAATTTACTATTCTCATTAGTTCCACTATCTGACATAGTATAGGTAGTATCACCAATCTTTATCGAAAGATTAAAATTCTGTTCATCATAGTATCCATTAGTAAGAGTATCTGTAATCGTAAATACTTTTTGCTCATTTGTTCCTACTGTATAAAGAGGATATGTTTGCGTTACCGTATAACTTACAGTATCATCGTTCGTTACAGATTTATTGTCATTAACTGTAGAATTATCATTTTTGTCAATGCCATTGATACTCTTGTCTGTCTTATCTTTTGCACCCTTAGCAGTCACTGTCGCATCCTTAAGAGAAGCACTTCCATTGACAATATTATTATAATCATATCCTACAAATGCCAACATCCAACTATATACATATTCGTTCGTTGGGTCTATAGCACGAATTGCATACAATCCTGCTTCCACATTCTCAATAGTTACCTCTCCATCCAAATCATTATCTACTTTTTCTGTACCAAGTTTACTATTAAGAGTACTGAAATTTAGACCTGTTATATTGGGATTTATAGTTCCTGTTAATGCAAAATCTGTATCTCCCCCACTAGTTTTGTTCGGATCTGCTTTCTCTATAATCTGATCCAAGGTCATTCCAATATCACTCTGCCCTTGTACCCCATTATCAAACTCCCAATGCCAACCCTTTTCCGTGCTATCCACTGCTTTGATAATTCTCACATATTGTACCTTTATTGCTTCATCCGTTGTCCTGTCTCTTTCTTCTGCAAAACCTTGATCATTTACAGCATCTATTCTAGTTGCAAGTCCTGACACTGTGATATTAGCAGTTTTTTGTGTTGTACCAGTTGCAAACGTCGTCATCGACATTCCCAACACCATCGCCAGTGATAAAATCACTGCAAATAATTTTTTCAATTTCTTCATTTTTCTCTCCTTTTCCTAGTCTTTTTTCAACCCTCTGGTTGCCGGTGCACAGCACATATCTTCTATTTGTGCCATGCACACTTAACTTTGATCTGTGCGGTATAAGGACCGCCAAAAAGTTATTCATATTATACTAACTTCCCAGCACCCCCTTACGCTTATTTCTATATGTTATCCCCGCGGCAGCCGACATTAACAGCATACCGCTGAACATATACCAATAGATTCCGGAACCTCCGGTAGAAGGCAGTTCGTAAGTTGGAGTATTCGTAATTATAAATGGATCTGACTGTGTTCCACTCCCGACATTCTCATTTCCTACAATCTCAGCTTTATATTCATTTTTATCCAAATCACAACTAATCTGAATCGTCCAGGTATTTACCCTCGGAAGAGTATATCCTTTCGGAGGTTTTGTCTCCGTCAGAATATATGTGCCCTCTTCTAATTCTTTGAACACAATCTTACCGTCTTTTTCCGATATTTTTTCAGATATTACTTTACCATCCTTTTCCAGCATAAACTCTGCTCCGGAAAGTACATCTTCCATGTCGTTCCCTATCTTTTTTATGGAAAGACTTAAGAATGGAATTTTAACTCTGACATAATTTGATTCCTTAATTCCTGTACCACCATTATCACTGTTCAACGTATTTTTAGTACGATAACCAAAACTATTCACTGATTCAAGAAATTGAGCTATTCCGTTCTTACCACTCTCTTCCAATCCCAATAGAAGCGAATCTTTGTCGCTTATTTCATCAATAACTTTAGTTGGAACAATAATATCCACATCCTTATTTGGTTCCAACGTTGTGTTATCTTCACCCTCAATCTTAAAAGCAGTAATACTGCTCAAATCCAATACCTCAGACCACTCCTTCCACGTAATTTGTTCATTTTTTAATACATCATCCATATTATACATATATACCTGAGCAGAATCTGTATAAAAAACTTTGTAGCCGTCTGGCGCATTGATAAAATCTCTTAATTGTACAGTAAATTCTGATTTTCGGTCATTTCCCAGTATATTTTTATCACCTTTCTTCGGCAGTACATCATAAACAACTAAGTCTTCGTCCTCTCCCTCAACAGGTTTTACTTTCAATTTGTATTGGAATTCATCTCCTTCCGTTAAAAGCAATGCAGATGTTTTCCAATTATTTGAATCCCCTTCAGCAATATATTTTTGACTACAAATAGAATCATTTGTTTTGATAGTAATTTGAGATTTACTGTACGAAAACTTATCATCTGTCTGTCCATCACCATCCATATCATATTGATCTTCTTTTTTATCCCTAATTACTGGCTCATCTAAATCTTTACTTACCAAATAAACCTCATTTGTATAATCACCTGGCAAAATGGTTTCTGGTATTTTTAAATAAATATAAAAATCCACATGCTTCCAATGCTGTTTTATTATCTCTTCTCTTGCCTTTTCTGCATTTATTTTAAAAATTAAAGCGGTACGTCCTGTTCCCTTATAATTTTCTATGACTTCTGGTCTGTAATTAGGGTTCCTTTCTATATTTCCGTTATCATCTGTTATCGCTGCACCCTCAATACACTCATATGCCCCATATGCTACTTCCATTTTTTCCCATTCATAATCAAAACCTTCTGGAAGTAGATCTATAACACATAAATCGTCATATTCTTTATCTTCTGCCAATCCACCTCCATTACCGGATCCGTGAATCTGAATTCGCCAAGAGACCGATTCCCCAGCCTCATATACATCTGGACCATAATGTTTACTCTTCTCAATCCACACTTCTTCGTGTAATTTTGTCAGTTTAAATTCATTTTGACTAAATAATGTTACAAGAGTACTGCTATTATCATGATAGAATCTTACATTAGCTTTGTTAACATACCTATTCTTACTGGGATTATTCTCATCAAAATGATTATTTTTAGGTTCACGGAACGTAGACCTCATCATTATATGAAAACTATCTCCCAATTTCATCTTGTAACTTTCTTTCAGATAAATCTCAAAACCTGTATATATATTATCTTGAGGAAGTATCAATTTATTATCTTTAAAATCTTCTATCCCATATGTCTCTGAACCAGAACCTTCTCCTTTCACCTGCACATAATCTAATTTTTCTTTCCAATCCTCTGTTACCATTTCGATTTCCCGGAATTTTAACCGTTCATCTAACTCGTTATCAGAAAAAACAATTTTTTCCAGTGGAATAGTACTATTTGTATTTTCAAATCTCATCCCCCACTTATATAGACTCGAACGCATATCTTCTCTGTCTACAATAATATTTTGTGAGTTATACTTTGCAAATTCTCCGTCGCCTCTTGGCTGACTTGTCAATATAAAATCTATATCATCTTCACAAACATCTTCTTTCTCACCTTCTAATGCATTCCACGGTGTGCATTCCGCTTTTATATTATTTGTTAGTTCCTTTTCCCATATAGAACTCTCGGGATCCTTCTCTTCCATCTTACATTCTGGAAAACATAAGCGAAGTTCTACTTCTTTAATCTTCTCTGCTAGCCATGCATCAGCCTGTGCAGGACTACCATCAAAATTCTCCGGTAATTCAACCGTATAACTTACTGTTCCATTCCCATTATCTGTCCACCTATTACTACAAGACTTATGCAGTGTAGCCGTCTTTATTTCTCCGTCTGCATTTTCATAAGTGGGAAGCGTATCCGTTAATGTGATCTTCCCATAACTTCGAAAACTTTTTAGTACGTCTCCTCCAAGTGTAAACCAGAAACTTGCATAATCTTCATCATATAATACACCATCTTCACTAATCCTTGCAGAGATATAAGTACCATCATTTGCCATACTGGCATATACATTCGTATTCGCATATTTCGTTATATATGGTGCATCATATTTGGGAAGATAAGTATATTTTGCGGTTTCATCTTTTTCCATATCATATTCAAGTTCCGCATATATCTTAAGTTCATAATTCTTTGGCACTTCACCTGATTTAAATTGCATCTTGAAAGGGAATCTTAGATTTGCAGTTTGTGTAAAATCCTTAATATCAATCTTAACCTTATAATATTCTCCCTCTTCTTCTACTCCATCAATTATAAAATTTCCAAGATTCTGGTTTACCTCTGACACGGTTATCTTATCTTTTTGTAGGTATTTTTTCGGGAAATACATCGTTATGACCATATCTCCTAATTCAATGTCTCCAGATACATCTGCCGCATACAAACGAATATATCCAGTCATTGTCTGATTAGTATAATATGATGTCCCGTTAGGATGTTCATCATATCCTTTTGTATCTCCATATAACAATTCCAGATTAATATTTCCACTAGGATTTCCATCTTTATCTTTTATAGGAACAGAAGCTATTATCTCTTCTTTTCTTATCTTCTCTTCCTGTGGTTCATTCTCCTGCAATTCATCCTCTTGCGGTTCTTCTTCTATCTGCAACTCTTCATCCATTAAAGGTTTATCCGGTTCTTCTGGATTCATATCATCCGATACAACTGCTGCATCCGGATTCTCCGGAATCTGAAGCCAGGAAGCGATCCTGTTATCATCTAATTCATATTCCTGCTTTACCACTGACCGGTCATCCTTCACTTCAACAACTTGATAACAACCATCATTTTCTTCTGTCTGCGGTACAATCTCTGTAAGGATACCGCACCGGTCCAATCCATTGTCTTTATCATCATCAAAGAATACAACATCTCCGACTGCAGCTTCATAGCCTATCCCCTGGAATAATCTTGATGCTTCACTATTCCTCTTTATATTTTCTGTATCAGTTTCATTTAACTTCTTTATCCATTCTCCGATATTTTTTCCATAAGGTACATTCTTAACTCCCGCATAATCCAGACAGAATGCTGCGAACATCGTATCCCAATGCCCTTCTTCATCTCCGTAAGGATTTCCATACCACTGTCCATAACGTGTATATCTGCGCTGTGTGGTTCCATCCTCTGCCAATTCATAGTTATCTTCACTTGCCAGATAACCTTCCTGGGTCTCTGCGATCGCCGCCACATTTTTCGCCCAATCATCTGTCAGATTGATTCCAGAAAATGTCTTCTCCCAATCGCCGGCAGATTCAATATCCGCTTCTTTGTCGATATAGCATTCTTCCGTATGAACATGTTCTTCCATCGGACAAGTTATCTGCTCCTCATAACAGGATGCATCATGTATATGCCCTGTATTCTCTTCCTGACCGCAGATCAATTCCTGGCTCTCTGTATAACAATCTTCTGTGTGCTGATGTTCTTCCGATTCTTCCTGACCGCAGGTCAATTCCTGAATCTCTGTGTAGCAGGCTTCTGTATGGGTATGCCCTGCATCTTCTGCCAGATCACAGATCAGACTTTCTCCATAACAGGCTTCTGTGTGCTGATGTTCTTCTATCCCGCATTTCGCATTTCCTGTCATGGCAATACCATATTGGGTCAAGACGCTGCCGACCATACCGACCACCATAACTACCAGGATCATCACAGCTATGACGGTTCTCCTGCGTTTCTTCTGCCGACTCTTCCATTCATTCAAATACTCTTTCACAAGCTTTTGCATCTTCTCACCTTCCTAATTATTGTAACCACTCTGCAAATTACCTCTTCATGCGGAATAACTCCCGATCTATGCCGTCAATCCATTCTCTCTATCCGATTCAAGGGCCACGCCCTGAATATTACTTTACCGACTATCTGGTCATATTCCACACAGCCGATCGATCTTACCCGGCTGTCCAGTGATACGGCTCTGTTATCTCCCAGAACGAAAACCATATCTTCCGGCACTCTGTAAGGGAAATTCTGATCACATTTCCCGGGCTTTTTCTCTGATACATATGGTTCATCAATCACCACTCCATTGACATACACATTGCCCTCCTGGTCTATATCTATCTCATCTCCAGGACTCCCTGTCACCCGTTTCAGCAGCACCTTTCCTCCATAGTAGAATCCGATAATATCTCCTGTCTCAACGTCCTTCGTCTGGTGCAGGACTACGATCTCGCCATCCTGCAGGGCGGGTATCATACTGCTTCCATTGACCTGCAATAATATCAGAAGCCTTGTCAGCATCAATACCGCTATGGCTGCTGCCACGGTCAGTATACCTGCTATGTTCAGGAGTATTCTTCGGAATTCGTATCTGGCTTCCTCTCTTGCCAGTTCCATTCTCAGATCATTGATCGGCGGTATCTCAGGCTTCTGCTTCTCTTCGTTCTCATTTTCCCTGCTACCGTCCAGATCCCGTTCATTCTCTCTGTTATCCATGGAGTCTCTTTCTCCGGCTCACCGGCGCCCATCCCGACTCATACGGAATCTTCTGTCTGTTTATTTTCTGTTGGTCATATATCGAAAATGAGACTTCCTGATCCTCCTGCTCTTCTTCCTGTGTATTCTGACTGATCCTCTTCACATTCATCAGATATTGCTCTGCACACCGCTGTGCCGCTTCGAATATTCCATTCAGCCTTAAGGAAGCCTCCGCGATAGATCCTGCTTCCTCCAGCTCTATCAACCTGGAAGTCTTGATCCTCTCAACCTCAGACTTCAAATCAGCAATCTTCGCATCCTTCTGGTTCAGCCTCTCATCCTTAATGTCTAATTTCCGTTTCAGGCGTTCAAAGCCTTCCTGCAAGTTTTCTAATTCTGCTGTCCTCTCATCTAGTTTCTTCTGCAGCCTCTCCGTCTCTTCACATTGTGTCAGAAGCATCTGCAGCAGATCCCTGCGTTTTAACCTTCGTAATTCCTTATTTCCCATACCTTTACTCCCCTAGCTCATTCTTCTCTATTACACTGTCAATCAGCTTGATCAGCTCTAATGCAGAACGGAAATACACCGTCTCATCCTTCTCAAGCCATGTTACCTTCCCCTGCCAACTACTGTGCTGCCTGTGCTGCACCCGTATCGTAAATGTTCCAAGATCGCCTCTCTGTTCTAACAATGTCTTTTCATCCATAACCCTGACCATCTCTTCCTTCTTTCTATATGAATGAGATCTCCCTGAGAAATCCCTGTCGTTCGTCGTCATCTGAGGATATCCCAGATCATTGAAAAGCTCTTCCGCAATCCGTATTACCTGTTCGAAGCTTCCTATGGGAATTCCTTCTTCTGAATACGCATGATACACTCTGCCCCGAATCCCATGCCAGTCTTTCTCGTCTATACTAAGAATGATACAGTTCGATATCCCCGTACATACTGGCATCTGATTTTTCATGACTTGTATTCCTTCCCTCTCTGTTTATGGCAGACTATTCTCATCTTCTTCCATCAGTCTAACAAATAGGAGCGTACCGTTTAGCATACCTTTTTCCGCTATTTTGATTTTTTGAAAATTTTTGCACAAAAAAAGAGAGAACTGTATGTACATTCTCTCTTTTTTCATATTCTTTATACCGTTAAACCACTGCCAAATGTCTGCTCCTTCCATAGCATTTAACGCTCGTTGTACATCCGTCGGTTTGATGTCTTTAAGTTTCATGGCGCCGACGTAGAGTCCAAAGGTATTTTAACAATCTTATCATGCCAATATCAATTAGTCTAATAATCGTTCTATTAAAACTCACATTCCACACATTTTACATGGTAACGTACTCTGACTCGTTGATTTCCAACGTTAAAGTTACGGTTAATCCTCTCCTGCACAACCTCGCAATTCTCCCTGGTCGTGTTAATCAGAAGCACTAGATACTGACCGCGCCCGAACTGATTGACAATATCACCGTGACGCACAGATCTGCAGATTGCCTCCCTGAGCCGCTCTGAGAATCCTTCCAGCCGTTCCTCTTTCTGGATCGGATTCCCCTTACCATCCACCAGCGTGCAGAGCATCAGATAGACTGCCTGGCCTCCCCTCTCCATAATACGCGTAACCGCCTGATAGATTCCCTGGAATACCGGAAATGTGCAGTAATATCCACCCATAACTGTCTCATCCGGCTCCTCCATCAACTTCTTCTGAATAGTGTCCAGAAGCTCATAGGAATACATCATCTGATTTCCCAGACGCTCAATGGCCTGCATCATCTTTACCGAAGGATATATCCCCTGTTCCCTCTGATAATAATCTGCCGTCTCTTCGTACAGTCTCCTGGCGTCATCGAAGCGTCCGGTCTCCATGTATGCTTCCATAATGAGCTCTTCCCAGTCGGAAAAGGGCGCAGCCAGAGCCGCGAATCTCCCCAATTTCTCCAGACGCATCCACTCCTCACGCTCTCTTAACAGCATTGCCGCCTGACAGACAATATCCTGGAATATCATCCGATATCGTTTAGATTCATATCCTATCCATACCACACCCGCACAGTCGGCAAGAAATTCTCCCTGATACATATAACAGGCCTGCAGATACAGATCCAGCTTCTCACCGCTATCCTCTGCTTCTTTTGCTCTCTGGTAGATACGGTCGAATTCAATCGCATCTACTTCCACCCTGATCTCTGATGTCCATCGGTAAAGCCCATTTTCCAGGTAAATGTATTTCCCCTCCGGAAGACCAAGCTCTCTTAACTTACGGATTGCTTTATAGATAAGAACTCTCAGAGAATTATGCCTGTTCTCTACATCCCTGTCTTCGAATACTACGTCCTCCAACCAATCTCTCCCAACACCTTTTTCCGAATAGTACAGAACAGCCTGCATCAGATTGGTAAATTGATTATTGCGGCGCAGCCTTTTCATTACAAGAGGCTTCCCATTATAATTCATAGAAAATGTACCAAACATCCTGATCTTGAGAATCTGTTCTCCATTGTTATCGTTCCGCATTATATCTATCACTGCTTCTTCCTCATCATTTTCTCATATCTCTGTTCCACAAATTCATACAGCATCCTCAGAAGCTCCAGAGAACTTCTGAAACGCGCCGATCTCTCCCCTGCATGGATCTCCCCCTGCATACTGCTGTTCTGCCTGTAGAATACGCGTATGGTCAATTCTCCCCTGAAAGCATTTACATAGTCCTTACTGTTAACCTTCTTATCTATATAAATATCCTTTGGATCCAAATACTGGAATATCAACGGCTTCCCCTCATATTCCTCATACAGCGTGTGAAAATCCCCCTGTTCCTTCTCGAATCCTACCGAATCTAACACATCATCTATGATCATCAATAACTGGTCAAGGCTTTTGAATTCAAAGGGATGTCTATAGTAAAGAGTCTGGATTCTACCTTCTGCAACACGATCTTCATAAGAATCAAACCTCACCAACATGGTATTCGTATTTCTCAATTTTCTTAATTTTATTTCCTTCATATCTGTATAATCGTGCATGATCTTATCCCTGCTCCTTTCATCCGTCATTATTCCTGCAGAACCCGATATTTACCGCAGCATATTTTACCGCACAAAAAAACACGACATCCTCTGATCCCTGATCAGAAAATATCGTGTAAAATATATAGAATAAAAAATGGTATCCAAAAAAGAACAGGCTAAGTTATCTGTCTGTCTGTCTGTCTGTCTGTCTGTCTGTCTGTCTGTCTGTCTGTCTGTC
>CANTDX010000049.1 GCA_947652615.1 uncultured Dorea sp.
AAGTGCTTTTCCCATTTTTATGTAACTTGTCCAAAAAGATACCGTCTTCATGTAAAAACTGCATAATACTATTGATTGATATGGATTTTGGCATCATAACAAATTATAGTTGAAAGATCCGAAAAAGATAAGTATACTACTTATAAGCATGAACCGTACATTTGATCGGGGATGATTTGCCTTTGTCGGAAGGGGTGTGAGGATATGGAGAAGGCCAGGATTCCTGTTGGGGAAGAGAATTTTGAACTTCTGAGGAAGAAGAAGAGTTACTATGTGGATAAGACGAGAGTTATCGTGGAATTATTAGAAGAAGATTTTAAGGTCAATCTGATCACGCGTCCGCGCCGTTTCGGGAAGACGTTGAATATGAGTATGTTGGAAGCTTTTTTCGATATCTGTAAGGACAGTAAGGCTATTTTTGAAGGTCTTGAGATTATGGGGCATGAAGAATTATGTGCAGAGTGGATGAATCAGTGTCCGGTGCTTTCTATCTCCTTTAAGGATGTGGCAAGTGATAATTTTGAGGATTCCTATGAGCAGATGGCACTTGATCTGGCCAATATGTGTGTGGAACATGCCTATCTACTTGAGAGAGTCCGGACAGATGGAGACGATAAGGACCGTTTTGCAAGATTAAAGGCAGGAAAGGCGACAAAAGTTGAGCTTCAAAACAGCCTTTTTATGATTTCCCGGATGATGTATGCGCATTACGGGAAGCCGGTCATTCTTCTGATCGACGAATACGATGTCCCCTTGGCGAAAGCCAGTGAATTTGGCTACTACCCAAAGATGCTGAATATGATCCGCAGTATGATGAGTACTTCCTTTAAGACGAACCGGTTTCTACAATTTGCCGTCGTCACCGGGTGTCTGCGCATCGCAAAGGAAAGCATCTTTACCGGTACGAATAACTTTAAATCCAATTCGATTGCAGGAAGCCGCTATCTGGACAGCTTTGGATTCACGGAGAGTGAAGTGTTGAAGATGCTTGAAGATATGGGGCTTTCGTCACAGCTTTCAAGTGTAAAACGGTGGTATGACGGATATCATTTTGGAAAACATGATATTTATTGTCCGTGGGATGTATCGAATTATGTGTCGGACGTGCTGCGTGAACCGGATACGGCACCAGAGAATTACTGGAAGGATACGAGCCATAATAATATCATCAGACAGTTTGTCGGCAAGGACGGCATGGATGTCAATGATAAATTTCTTTAGTATTCTTTATTTTACCGGATATTTGACGATTGACAGGAGTAAAGAAAGAAGGAATGACAAAGAAGCCATTCTTAAGATTCCCAATGAGGAGATAAAAACGATCTTTGGAGATACGATTGTGGAATGGTTTCAGGAGACAATCGGGGTTAAGGCGGCAGAACGAAGCGAGATGTTTACCGCCTGGTGGAATGGTGACGCCAAGACAGTGACGGATGCCGTTTCCATTATTCTGAATGATGCCATCAGTTATTACGATTACAAAGAAGATTACTATCACGCGTTTGTGGCAGGATTATTTTCAGGCGCGGGGTATCTGGTCACATCTAATGATGAGAATGGGCTTGGCAGATCAGATGTGGTAGTAAAAGACAGCAAGACACGGAAGGTAATTATTATTGAAGTGAAGCATTCTGATTCCGAAGATGAGATGGAGAAGGATTGCCTGAAAGCTTTGCAGCAGATTGATCTGAAAAAGTATGCTTCCAAGTATCTGAACGGGTATAAGACAGTACAGTGTTACGGTGCCGCATTCTTCCAGAAGAAATGTCTGATCCAAAAGGTTACGGTGCCGGGAGCAGGGAAAGGGGCGGTATTTGAGCTGGAGTAGTATTCTAACGTAATCTGCTATGGAATCTCATTCTATAAAAAGCGCTGTATGGTCCTGTCAAAAGAATAGACGAAAGCATAACGGCAAACACCTCTTATCATTATTTCGGTGTCTGCCGTTTTTATTCCCGCGGACAATGAGCCAAGCGGGCATACTCATATATACACTGGACTATGTCTCACTCTCCATCGTTATCTCAGCCTTCTCAACCCTGCACGGAACCGACTTCATGGTAACAAATCCGGTGATCGGATCATTATAATCAAGGCTCGTCAGTTCATTGACATTACCAACCCTCCAGGCCTCCGGCATATATGCGCTTCCCCCGCCGTGAGGAATATGGATACAGTGCCGCGCCATACCGCACACACGGGTCTTGAAGGTCCCCGTTCCAAACGGCGTCGTCACCTGCGCCCAGTCTCCGTCCCCGATCCCAAGTTCTTTGGCATCCTCCGGATTAAGATCCATGTACGGATACGGCTCTGCCTTCGCAACCCCGGGAAGATTCGCACCAAATACTCCCATCCTGTGCATACTCCTTGCCCCTGTCGTCATGGTAAATGGGAATTCCGGTCTGTTAAGCTCCGGAATTGAGCGGATATCCTTATATTCCGGATACGGCGTGAATCCATTCTCCTCCAGAAGAACCGAACAGATCTCGAACTTACCGGATGGCGTTGGGAATCCAGGCTGTCCGTCCGCCCTAAGTTCTCCGGACTTATATTTCTGATAGATCCTTGGCGACTGTTTCCCGCCCGTGGCAAAATCTCCTGCATACGGAGGTATCATCTGACAGAGCCACTCCTTCAGATCCTCTACAGATCCGGGATAATCATCCCCTACGCCCAGCTTCTTCGCAATCCCGGCAAGAATCAGCACATCATCCCTGCTCTCCCCTACCGGCTCGATCGCCGGTTCGATCAACGCAATCTTACCGTCTGCTCCCATTACCGGCTTATAGGTCTCGAACACCGTACACGCCGGGAAAACCACATCCGCATAGCGGCTGTCCTCTGTCGGATATCGGTCTGACACGATGAAGCACTCAAGCTTCTCATATACCTTCCGCCACATCTTGCTGTCCGGGAAGGTCAGTACCGGAGACCCGCCCACCAGGATCAGTCCCCGTACCGGATAAGGATCGTCCTCAAGAACTGCTCTGGGGAAACGGCAAAACTGTCCACCGCCGATGAATTTGTAGAACAACGGGAATTCATCCAATCCAATCGGTTTATTCTCTGTAGGCAGCTCCTTTGGTGAAAATGTCGGTACATTCCGGCAATTCAGATAGATCCCGCCTTCCACGTCAAGTTTCCCGGTAATCGCCCAGAGTGTAAATATCGCACGATTATTCTGGATCGCGCTGAGCTGGTATTCAAGCCCTGTATAGGCAACCAGAGAGATCTTCTCCGTGGAACAGAAGATCTCTGTCAACTGTGTGATCATCTCTTCCGATACGCCGCACCACTCGGATAACTGTTCCATCGAAAGCGTCTCAAGATATGTCTTAAATTCTTCAAAGCCGCGCGTGTAATCCCGTACAAACTCTTTATCATATCTCTCACCGTCAACGATCAGCTTTAACATGGCAAGAGCTAGCGCACCGTCCGCCCCCGGGATCACAGGTACCCACAGATCGGCCAGTTCGCCGATTCCATTTTTCCGCGGATCAATGACGACTAATTTGGCTCCCCTCTCCTTAGCCGCCTTAATACTCTTAATCAACATCTGCGGTCCGTCGTCTGTCGTAGGATTCTTCCCCCATGAGAATATGTAATCACTGTTCGGAATATCCTGCACCATCATGCGGGTATTCAACCCCGACGTCGTAACCGGAGTAACCATGCTGGAAGCCATATTACAGATTGACGCCGCGTTAAAATCATTGGGCGAACCTAAGCGCTTCATCAGACAGGGCTTCTGGTTATTGGAAAGGATCCTTCCCACCGGCATCCCAAGAACCCCTCTTCCCAGATAAGAGGCCATTGCGCGCGCACCGTATTTCCCCATGGTCTTCTTGATCAATTCTGCCGCGTACTCATACGCTTCTTCCCATGAGGCGCGGCGGAACTTCCCTTCGCCCCGCTTACCGTCTCTGATGAGCGGATAGGTCAGACGATCCTCACTGTACAGCAACTCCGGCGTAAGCGCTCCTCTGATACATAATCTCCCTTTTGGCGATGTCTTATCCGGCTCAACCTTCGTGATCTTACCGTCTTCCACCGTGACGTTCACCTGGCATCCGCCCTGGCACATTCCGCAGATCCTATTTACAACCATAATAACTCCTCCTTTATCCTTCGATGTGCTTGTCTTTTCTCCGCACTTGAATATTCTTCTATTCTTAAGTGTAACTTCTATATATAGACAAGTCCAATCGAATTTCTCGATAAATCAGGAATCTTTATGGTATTTTTCTATATTATTCTTCAATCAGGCTGTATTCTCCCTGGGCATGTGAGGATGATGGGTTCCCAAACACATGAAGTACGCTGTTACCGCGAAGAATACGGTGCAATTCCTTTTCCAAATTCTTTTCCTTTTTCCATTGGAGTTGATATTGATAAATTTATTACAAACATTTTCAGTATTTTCTGCAATCTGGGATATACAGTTTTATGGAGCATAATGGCTGCAATAAATATAATTTCGCTTTTCATGTACCTGATTGCATTAAAATTCGCCAAAAACAGAACGTCATAAATCCTGTCTTAATCTATTTCCTGCTATTTTCAATAGACACATTGATTATTGTGTAATAAGTGTGTATAATATAACTATCAGGAGGAACTATAATGAAACAAAGAGATTTAATAAAAAAACTTGAAGACAGCGGCTTTGTCTTTGAAAGACATGGAGGAAATCATGATATATACAGAAGAGGCCATGATATAGAAAAAGTTCCCCGACATAAGGAAATCAATGAACAATTAGCTAAAATGATACTTAGAAAATGGCAACTATAAGGGAGAGAATTTTATGAAACAGGCATATCCAACTTTTATTGTAAATACAAATGATGAATCAGAACATCCTTTTCTTGTATGTGTTCCTGACATGGATGTTCTTACAGAAGGCAACAGCTTTACAGATGCTATAGAGATGGCCAGAGATGCTATCGGATTAGCCGGCATTTCAATGGAAGATCACAAACAGGAAATTCCCATGCCTTCTGAACAAACCACAGCGATAGCTAAAGTGCAACAAGATGCAGAGTATATCGACTTTTCAAAAGGCATTCTCACATATGTGGATGTGGATTTTTCTGAATACCGGAGAAAAATTGATACAAAAACAGTAAGAAGGAATGTTGCTCTTCCAAGCTGGCTTAATTATGAAGCTGAACACGCCGGTATCAATGTATCACGTGTATTGCAGGAAGCATTGATGAATGTATTGAATCTAAAAGGGCTGCCGCGCTAATTGCAGCCCATCATTTTCACCGCCCGTGTCGCGATAAAGCATGGAATATTATGTTCTTTCAGATTCCCGCTCTCATTGGTATCTTCCATAAGATGTGTCAGGATAAATCCCGCTTCAAGCTGCCCTCCGATCTGCTCCTCCAACGTATGGGAAAACTGTACGCCGCAGTCTTCATCCTGAAGCTGCTTCATCTGCTCCGGGTTCTTAAGCGGATGAAACGGCAAGGTATTCTGAATCTCCTTCTCATCCTCAGAGAAGATGAAATTCATCCCATTGTCAAGCCCTGCAAGCAGGATTCCGCCGTCTTTCAATATCCTATAGCATTCCTTGAAGATCGGCTTAACCTCTTCCACATAACAATTGGAAACCGGATGGAATATAAGGTCGAAACTTGCATCCTCAAAGGGCAGTCTCTTCGTCATATCCGCCCGGATGATCTCAATCTCATACCCCTCTCTCTTTGCCACCATACGCTCGCTTTCCAGTTGGCGTTCAGAATAGTCAAGCACCGTACACTTCGCCCCCGCCGCTGTAAAGATCGGCATCTGCTGTCCGCCTCCGCTGGCAAGCCCCAGGATCTTCTTCCCCTTAAGCTCTCCAAACCATTCCCCTGGGACCGGCTTCGTGGGCGTCAGCAAAACAGACCAGTCCCCCTTAAGCGCACGTACATATTCTTCATGGGATACGGGGATTCCCCACTCCCAGCCGTCTTCTACCCATTCGTCAATGGTCTTCGCATTGATCTCTTGATATTCCATTATTACTCCTCCATTCTCTCCATCTTCTTATCCACCATCCAGATCCAGATCCATATGGCCAAAACGATCACAAATCCTGTAACCGTACACCATACAGGAAGCTTTCTTTCCATCTTCATAAGCAAAATCATTATCCCAAGGAATACCGAACCAAAAATCTCCAACACTCTGTATAACTTACTCTTATATTCCTTTAAACGCTCTCTTTCCTTCCACCGCGGTCCCCGCCAGAAATACAGGCTCTTCATATCTTCCATATTCTTGATCTCTTCATCCGAGATAAGCGCATCCAGAGATATCTGAAGTTCCATCGCAAGCCGCTTCGCCGTGATCAAGTCCGGGCATCTCGTCCCGCTCTCCCATCGTGATATAGTCTGCCTGGAAACATATAACCGGTCTGCCAACTGCTGCTGGGTAAGCTGTGCCTCTTCCCTCAGCTTCCGTATATTCTCACCTAATGCCATCTCATCGTCTCCCTTCCATAATCTTTGATAACAGTTCAGACAAGCTGCCCTGTTACAATCCTTGTACGCTATGAGTATAACACTGTTGGTATCACTATAGAAAGCACCGACCCGGTTTTGTCTGTTTCCAATCTGGTAACACTGCTCCCCCTCCAATGCGCTCCAATACACCCCCTTAATACACCCCTTAATACACTGGAAGAATTGGGTTGACATTTTTCTCTCTAGTTCCTATAATACAAACTGTATGCTTTATTAAATATTTTAATAATTCACACCCTACAAGAATATACAATACCTTAAAAATAGAATGGAGATACTCACAGCCATGGCCCAAAAATCTTCCGCAACCCTTATGACAGACGGCCCCATCTGGAAACGAATCATCATGTTCGCGATTCCGCTCTTCTGGGGCAATCTCTTTCAACAACTATATAACACGGCAGACACCTTGATCGTAGGAAATTTCCTCGGAAGCAATGCTCTGGCTGCCGTAAGCTCCTCCGGCCCTCTGATCTTCCTGATGGTCGGTTTTTTCGGCGGTCTGTCCATCGGAGCGGGAGTTGTGATCGGAAAATACTTTGGTGCGAAGGATTTCAACAACCTGAATAAAGCGCTTCATACCACGGTGGCCTTTGGCATCTGCTGCGGGCTTCTCCTGACTGCTATCGGTCAGATCGCCGCACCGCAGATTCTCAAACTGATCGGGACACCTAACGAAGTATTGCCCGTTTCTCTGGTGTATTTCCGTATTTACTTCTTCGGCGCTCTTGGATTTGTCATGTACAACTGTTTCATGGGAATCCTTCAGGCATTGGGTGACAGCCGTCACCCCCTGATCTACCTGATCGTTTCTTCAATGACTAATATTGCACTTGACCTGATCCTGATTGCCGGATTCGGTTTCGGCGTCGGCGCTGCCGCCCTGGCGACCGCTATCTCCCAGTTCTTAAGCGCAGGACTCTGCCTGCACAAGCTTCTTAAGAGCCCGGAGGAAATACGGCTCTATCCCCGCAAGATCCGGCTGATTCCCTGCATGCTGCGGCAGATCATCTCCAACGGCCTGCCCGCCGGCCTGCAGAACTCTATCATCGCAATTGCAAATGTATTCGTCCAGTCCAATATCAACCGGTTTGGTCCTCTGGCTGTGGCAGGCTGCGGCTCCTACTCTAAGGTTGAGGGCTTTGGTTTTCTGCCGGTGACCTGCTTCTCCATGGCCCTTACCACCTACATCAGCCAAAATCTGGGAGCCAAGGAATACGAACGGGCGAAAAAAGGAGCTGTCTTTGGCATTCTCTGCTCCATTACTATGGCAGAGCTGATCGGAATCAGTGTGTACTTCTTTGCCCCCTACCTGATCACTGCGTTCGGAGGGGATGCCGCGGCTGTATCCTTTGGAGTTGCACAGGCAAAGACCATCTCCCTGTTCTACTGCCTTCTCGCCTACTCCCACTGCATGGCCGGCATCATGCGCGGAGCCGGACGCGCTACCGTGCCCATGTTCGTTATGATGGCATGCTGGTGCGTGATCCGAGTCTCCTACATAGCGATCATCATTCATTTCATACCGGTGATCAATGTAGTGTTCTGGGCATACCCGCTCACCTGGACCTTGAGTACCATCGCGTTCACGGTCTATTTTCTGAAATCCGATTGGATACACGGTCTCGAAAAACAGGTGGGTGCAGGGAATAAATGATATCTTCCGCGCTGCCGTTCCTTACGGCAGCTTCTTAAACTCTGCCTTGCGCCCAACAAACTCTGTATAATACCGGAACCCGCAGCTCTTCAAGATCTCCGGCGCCTTCTGGAAGTCATAGGCGACGTGTTCCGGCTTATGGGCATCCGCCCCGATCGTTAAGATCTCCCCGCCAAGCTCCCGATAGCGCTTAAGCACATCCTTATGCGGATGTGCGTAAGGAAGGCCGTATTTAAGCCCCGCAGTATTCAGTTCGATCCCTTTCCCGTGCTCGATCAGATACCGAAGGATCTGATCGATGATATCTGCAAATCTTCTATATGAATATTCCTCTTCCTTATGCCTTCCATAGCGGGTCACATAGTCCAGGTGTCCCAGCACATCGAAGTCCTCTACCTTCCGGATATTCTCATAGGTCTCCAAGAAGGTCTCTTCATATGCATCCGCATCACTGCGCCCTTCAAAGAACTCCTTATAGTACGGATCCCTGGAGCCGATCAGATGGACGGAGCCAATCACGAAATCAAACGGATTCTGCCCCACATACTCCCGGTAATAGGCTCCAAGATGCGGCTGCAGGCCGATCTCCACACCGATCCGCACCGGGATCCTGGTTCGGTATTGCTCCTGCACTTCCCTCATCCGGTCAAAATATTCCTTCACATCAAAGGTCCACTGGTTTCCTTCACTTATGTAGTCCTTATCCTCATGGTCCGTGAAACAGACCGCATCTAATCCCTTCGCAATGGCGCTCTCTATCATATCCTCCGGATTCGCATCAGAATCCAGGGAAAATCCTGTGTGCATATGGCAATCTGACAGCATAATCTCACCTTCTCAACTCTTTAATATCGTGCCGGATTCAGTATAACATAACCGGATACCAAAGTCTATGCTATTTGACGAAGGAAAGAAGGCTATGGAATACCTCTACGCTTCCCCGGTTGCCACGATATCGACACCGGTGCCGCACACATTCTCAATCAGTACATCATACACCCTAACCGGCGCTTCTGCCGCACTTCCCCGAATCGCCTCCATACAATCCATGATCTTCTCCTTCGGCACCGGTTTGGCGGAGCGCACCGGAATCACCGGATTCTTCCCGCCCTCAAGCCTCATCGTAGTCGTAAGGATCCTGACCGGATGTGCGAATTCAGCGGATGCGTACTGCTCCCCTCTCTTACAGGTATGCCCGGTGATACTTTCGATCTTCTCACCCTCTCCTTCCACGGTGATCCTGCATCCCATCGGGCATACAGTACAGATGATCTCCTTCTTCATAACGGTTATCCCTCCTTTACCACCTCAACGGTCACTTCATTCTCTTCAATATCCTTCGTATGGATCTCTATATGCTCCATCTCACCCGGGTTCACCCGCGCCGCTTTTTTTGACGATAATATCTTATCCCCTGACTTTGCCCGGATGATCACCTTCTCATCGGGATGAAGCACACGGAAGTAGAGGCTCACCGTCTCGTCCTCATCTGTAGCGCTGACCGACTGGGGACACAGATAACGGACATTCCCACCCGGCATATTTTCCACTCTCTTTGTTTCCCTGGCAAGACATCCCATCGCATATCTTGCGGCATAAGCTCCGGCCCTTCGGCTCTCCACGCTTACATTGTCCGCTAAATCGTTGACATGCACCACATTGCCGCAGGCAAATATATTCTCTGCGGAGGTCTGCATATACTGGTTCACCTTCGGTCCATTGGTGACCGGGGAGATCTCTATATCAGCCTTCCTGGTAAGTTCATTTTCCGGGATCAGCCCTACAGACAGCAAGAGCGTATCACATTCCAGATATTTCTCGGTTTCTTTTACCGGCTTTTTATCCGCGCCCACCTGCGCGAAATGGACTCCTTCCACCCTCTGATAACCGTCGATCTTCGTGATGGTATGGGACAGATACAACGGTATGCCGAAATCATCCAGACATTGTACCTTATTCCTCGTAAGCCCCGCCAGATAGTCCATCAGCTCGATCACCGCCAGAACCTCCGCGCCCTCAAGTGTCATCCTGCGCGCCATGATCATCCCGATATCCCCGGAACCAAGGATCACGACCCGTTTTCCCACCATCTGGTTCTGGCGGTTTACGAGCCTCTGGGCGGCCCCGGCCGTGTAGACTCCTGCCGGACGACTTCCCGGTATCATAATATTGGCCCTCGTCCGTTCTCTGCATCCCATAGCAAGGATGATGCTTGCCGCATGGACCATCGTCAGACCATGCTCCCGGTTCACACAGAGAATCTCTCCTTCCTCCTTCCTGATCTCAAGAACCATAGAATTCAGCAGGAATTCTACGCCCCTTTCGGCCGCTTCCCTGGCGAATCTTGCCGCATACTCTGGTCCCGTAAGCTCTTCCTTGAAATATGTAAGTCCGAATCCGGGATGGATACACTGCTGCAGGATCCCTCCGATACTCTCATCCCGTTCGATCACCAGAACTTTCCCGGATCCCTCTTTCTTTGCTGCAACGGCTGCCGATAAACCTGCCGGGCCGCCGCCGATCACCGCTACGTCACATTCTACTCTATACATATCCATTCTCCCTCTGCTTTTTGTTCCTTCCGGTTACCATATAAGATCCTTTCAGATTCTTCTCCACCTGGTTTGCCGGAATCTCCAACTCCCTTGCCAGGATCTCGATCACCTTCGGACCGCAGAAGCCTCCCTGGCACCGTCCCATTCCGGCTCTTACTCGTCTTTTCACCGCATCCACGGTTCTCGCTCCAAGCGGCCGGCGGATCGCATCTACGATCTCGCCTTCCGTAATAGTCTCACAACGGCAGATGATCGTTCCGTACAGAGGATTCTCCCGAATGACGGCCTCCTGTTCTTCCTCCGTCATCTTGTGGAAACACGGAATTCCCTTCCTCGTCTTCTTGAAATCATCCTTTAAAATGAGATTTAGCCCGATCTCTTTTAATTTTTCCGTCACATATTTGCCCATGGCTACGGACAGGGTAAGCCCCGTTGAACGCACGCCCGACAGGTTCACATAGCCATTCAGGTCGTCATAGACATCCACATGAAGCCCCTCCGGATTCCGGTTAGGGCGAAGTCCGCTGTACTGTGTGATGGTATCCCGGATATTGACACTAGGGATCATCTTCCTTACATCCTCATATATGCTGTCAAGCCCCTCGGCCGTCACGGACACATCCACCTTGTTATCCAAATCCTCAGCCGTAGGTCCCACCAGCATATTGCCGTGGATGGTCGGCGTCATTAATTTCCCCTTTGTGATCTTCGTCGGGATCGGCAGTACGATATTCTTTACCTTACAATTCGTATTCTTATCCAAGATATAGAACTGGCCTCTTCTTGCCACCACCTTATAATCCGCCTTCCCGACCATTGCCGCGATGTCGTCGCAGTGGAGGGCGGCGGCATTTACCACATAAGAAGTCTCGATCTCCCCCTGTGTTGTCACTACCGCAGTCACAGATCCCTCCGCAGTCCTGATATCGGTTACTTCCGTGTTCAGCATAAAGTCTACGCCGTTTTCATTTGCATTTTCCGCAAGGGCCTGCACGAGGATGAACGGGTCGATAATGCTCTCACGCGGGATATATAACCCCCCTTTGACTTCCGGGTTCAGCTCCGGCTCTTTCAGAAGAAGTTCCTCTCTGGACAAATACTCCACGTCATACACATGGTTCTGGAATGCCTTCTCCTTGATCGCCGGAAGCTTCTCGAACTGTTCCCCGGTAAATGCCGGCAGCACCGCGCCGATCCGTTCAAACGGGATGTCCAGATCCTTGGTCAGTTCATCATACATGGGATTGGCAGCCACCACAAGCTGAGACTCCAGCGTACCCGGCGCGGCGTCATACCCAGTATGGATGATGGCGCTGTTGGACTTAGACGCGTCTCCGCCGATATCATCCCTCTTATCTACCACCGTTACATGGACTTGATATTTGGACAATTCCCTTGCGACGGCGCAGCCCACTGCGCCTGCTCCTATCACTACTACATCTGTCTTCTGCATGTTTCTCCCTCCTGTTTTCTGCCTGCGGCCAATCTGCACAGCAAACCGGCCGCAGGCCATCAAGCTTAATTCTCTTCCCAGTCCTTGGCACGCTCCACCGCCTTGTGCCATTTATCCAGAAGCTTCTTCCTGGTCTTCTCATCCATGGACGGCTCATAGCGCTTCCTTAATCTCCATTTGCCCTTGATATCATTCAGGCTCTTGAACTCACCGACACCATAGGCAGCCAAGTACGCCGCCCCAAGCGCCGTCGTCTCCGTGATCTCCGGAACATCCACCGGAATTCCCAGGATATCCGCCTGGAACTGCATCAGGAATTCATTCACGGAGGCTCCGCCGTCCACCCGCATCACTTCGATCTCAATACCGGAATCCCCAATCATCACATCCAGGTTATCCTTCACCTGATACGCCATACTCTCAAGCGTCGCCCTCACAATATGCTCTCTCGTGGTTCCTCCAGTCACACCAACCATCGTTCCTCTCGCATACTGATCCCAATGGGGCGCCGCAAGACCGGAGAATGCCGGCACGAAGAACACTCCGCCCGTATCCTCCACACTTTCTGCCATCGCTTCCGTATCCTTCGCATGCTCGATAATCCGAAGCTTATCCCTAAGCCACTGGACTGCCGCCCCAGCGATATAGCTCCCGCCATCCAGAGCGAAGGTCATATGCCCCTGATCCAATCCCCAGCCTACCGTAGTCAGCAGCCCGTTTGCCGAATAAATAGGCTTATCTCCTGTATTCATCAGCATGAAACAGCCGGTTCCATATGTGGTCTTAACCGTTCCCGGTTCAAAACACGCCTGCCCGAATAGCGCTGCCTGCTGATCCACCACAGAGCCGGAGATGGGGATACCCGCGCCGAAGAAATCCAGCGGATCCGTATATCCATATACCTCGGCGCTGTCCCTGATCTCTGGAAGAATGGATCTTGGAATCCCAAGGATATCAAGGATCTCCTGATCCCATTCACCCGTGTGTACGTTAAAGAGCATGGTTCTCGACGCCGTAGACTGATCCGTCACAAATACCTTCCCGTGAGTCATCTTCCAGATCATCCAAGTATCCAGAGTTCCCGCATTGATCCTGCGAGCCTCTATCTTCTCCTTCACACCGGGTACATGGTCGATGATCCATCTGATCTTCGTCGCGCTGAAATACGCATCCACCACAAGCCCTGTCTTCTCGCGTATCATATCTCCGTGCTTCTCGCCGATCACATCGGCTTCCCTTGCCGTCCGCTTATCCTGCCATACGATTGCATTATAGACCGGCACTCCCGTCACATTATCCCACAGCACCACGGTCTCCCCCTGATTGTCAAGGCCGATACAGGTAACCTCTTCCATATTGATATCGGCCTCCTTTGCCGCCATATCTATGGATTCCAGTATCTTCTCCCAGATCTCCATAGGATCATGCTCTACCCATCCCGGCTGCGGGAAATGCTGTGTGTGCTCCTTATATCCCCTTGAGAGGCAGTTCCACTCTTCGTCAAGGACCAATACTGTCGTCCCGGTCGTTCCCTGGTCGATCCCCATATAATATTTACTCATTCTTCTCCTCCTCATTCATATTATTCGTCATCCAATATGCAAACACGATCGCGGCTGCACCCGCCGCAAGCTTTCCAACCACTACCGGTGTGATCATGGACGGCTGTACTCCCGCCGTGAATCCTAGATGGTCCCCAAGCGCCGCTGTTGCCGGAACCAGCCATGCCGTGTTGATAATAATCCCCCGTTTCTTCATATCTTTCATCATAGTATATACCGGTACGGAATTCGCAAGGGTGAATACGATTCCCGCCGCGCTGACCGCGTCCATTCCCATCTTCCTTCCTACAGCGTTCAACGGCTTGTCCAGAAGCTTCACCAGGATGGAAAGCACCGGGAAAGTTCCAAGGAGTATGATGGCGATCCCTGCGATCGCATCCATCCCTTCCATGATCGGCGCCATCCCTGGGATCAGGACAATCCCTGTAATGTGCTCGAATGCCGCTGCCGCCAAGCCGATATAGATGACAATCGTGATAAACTGCCCGAATATCGTACACCCCTTGATCATTTTCTCCGGGATCACCTTAAGCCCCAACGCAAGCAGTACGGAGATGATCAAGATTGGCAGCGTATTCATCAGAATCATCCCTAGAGCAAACCCTGCGATGAATCCGCCGATGATACAGCCGATCGGGATCGTGATCAGTCCAATCAGCAGTCCCTTGGAAAAATACTGCCGGTCGTCCTTCTCAATCAGTCCTAAGCCCACCGGAATCGAGAATACCAGCGTACATCCAAGCATGGACGCCACAATATTTCCTGCAAATAAACCTGCCTCTTGATTCTGCGCCAGCTCCATGGCCAGTGAATAGCCGCCCATATCGTTGGCAAGGATCGAACCAAACAGCGCCGGATCCGCTCCGATCGCCTGACACGCCGGTATGATCACCGGACCAAGCGCCTTAGAGATTACCGGAGCCAGACACACGATCCCTACCATCCCAAGCGCCAGGGAACCCATCGCCTGAAATCCTTCGTCGAACTTCTCGCCCAACCCAAACCGGTTCCCGATGATCTTGTCCGCTGCACCGATCAGTGCGCCGAACGCCATCACCCATAAAATAATCTGATCAAATGACATCTTGTATCCTCCTTCATTTTTTTCACGGCCGTTTTTCTATTTCACAATCTATCACAATTATTATTTTTGTGCAAATCCACAATTATCAGATTTTTTGTGCATTTTATATTATTTTCAGCAAATAAAAATGTGGGAGAGTTACTTAATCGCAACTTATCCCACATATGTGTTGCCTATATATCTATGTGACGATGATCTCAATCCCCCGCTCTCTTAACTCCTTTAAGATCTTCTTATCCGCCTTCTCATCCGTGATCAGACAGTCGATCCGATCCGGCGTGCACACCTCGTTGAGCGCCTTGATGCCGAACTTGCTGTAATCCGCCATAGCGATCACCTTCTTGCTGTGCGTAATGTAATGCCTCCTCAGATTCGTCTCTTCGATATGGTAATCCATGATCCCGCTTCTGGCGTCCAACGCCCCGACGCCCAGAAATAACTTCTCCGCATAGAACCGGTCCACCATATCCTCCGCCCAGAAGCCGGAGCTTGTACCTTCCCCGTATCTTACCACACCGCCAAGGATGATCACCGTAATATCCGCGTCGTCCATCAGTTCCAGAGCGATCTTCAGAGAATTGGTCAGTACCGTGATCTTCTTCTTACCCTTAAGGAATCTTGCGAATTCCAACGCCGTCGTCCCGATATCAATGATGATCGTCTCCCCGTCCTCCACAAGCGACGCCGCCCTTCTGCCGATCAGCAGCTTTTCCTCATAATTCTTAATCTCCCGGTAAGAATAATCCGGCTCGATGCTGTTCGCAACATTTAGGACGGCGCCTCCATGTATCCGCCTGATCACACCGCTTTTTTCCAGATCCGTCAAATCCCTGCGTATGGTTTCCATCGAAACCTGAAAAAGCTCCGACAATTCATTCGCCTTTATCACCCGGTTCTCTGCGGCCAGACGGATGATCTCATCTTTTCTCTGTAATTTCATGGACGGAATTTCCTCCTGATTTATCGTGCCAAACGCCAAAATACCACATCTTATCCACATATATTTTGTAACTTTCTCACAAAAATATATGGCTATAGAAATTTCTCCAACCTGCCGCTAGAAGCTTACGCTGCTCCGGTGATCGTTCCCCCGCCCAGCACGTGTTCTCCATCATACAGCACCACCGCCTGTCCCGGAGTGACCGCACGCTGAGGCTCCTCGAACACACACCGAATCTCGTCCGCACCTGTCTTACACACCCTGCACCAGGCGCCTTTGTGATTATAACGGATCTTAGCCCAGACTCTTCTCTCCTCTGTCAGATCCTCCACCGACATGAAATTCACCCGGTTTGCCCGTACCTCGTAAGCCAGAGATTCCTCATGCGTCCCGATTACGACCTCGTTGGTCTCAGGACGGATCTCAAGGACGAATACCGGATGTCCAAGAGCAAGTCCTAATCCCTTCCTCTGTCCCACCGTGTAGTGAATGATCCCCTTGTGCCGTCCGACGACCGTTCCGTCAGACAAGACAAAATTCCCCGGTTCTATTCTCCTGCTCGTTCCAACACATCTCACAATATAGGACGCATAATCCCCGTCCGGTACGAAGCAGATATCCTGGCTGTCCGGCTTATCCGCTACCCTAAGGCCGATGTCGTTCGCCATCTTGCGGATCTCCTCCTTGGTATACTCTCCCACCGGCATCAGGGTATGCGCAAGCTGCTCCTGCGTCAGATTATAGAGCGCGTAGGTCTGATCCTTGGCGACGTTACTGGAGGTTCTAAGCGCATATCTGCCGCCTGGCAGACGATCGATCCTGCCGTAATGCCCGGTCGCGATATAATCCGCGCCGATCTCCATACTTCTCCTTAGAAGTGACTCCCACTTCACATAACGGTTACAGGCAATACAGGGATTCGGCGTTCTTCCATGAAGATATTCGTCTATAAAGTAATCGGTCACGTTCGCCTTGAATTCCTCCCTGAAGTTCATCACATAATACGGGATCCCAAGGGAAGCTGCCACTCTTCTGGCATCCTCCACCGCGCTGAAACCGCAGCATCCGCCCTGTTCCTCCTGAGCCTCTTCCCCTTCCTTCTCCCAGATCTGCATCGTGACCCCTGTCACGTCATAGCCCTGTTCCTTTAACAGCCAGGCTGCCACAGAGGAATCCACCCCTCCGGACAGCCCGACTACCACTTTCTTCTTATCCATAAAATTAATATTCCTCTTCTTCCTCCTCATCCTCATGAATATCCGACTTCGGCTTCTCAAGCCCTTCGATCTTGATCCCATGCTTCTCTGCATAATCCCACAGCGCCGCATGGATCGCTTCTTCCGCAAGCAGCGAACAGTGCACCTTCACCGGCGGCAGCCCATCAAGCGCCTCCATCACCGCCTTATTCGTCACCTGAAGCGCATCATAGATAGATTTGCCCTTCACAAGCTCCGTCGCCATGCTGCTCGTCGCCACGGCGGCGCCGCACCCAAAGGTCTTAAATTTCACATCCTGTATGATCTGATCATCATCAATATCCAGATAGATACGCATGATATCACCGCATTTTGCATTGCCTACCGTACCTACCCCGCTGGCATCCTCGATCTCTCCTACATTCCTTGGATGCTGAAAATGATCCATTACCTTCTCTGTATACATTCCTGATTCCTCCTAAAAAATCTTTTTTATCGTAACAATTCGGATACCTTCACTGTTACAGGCATCTTACTTCTTCTCTTTCTTAAGAAAATCCTCATAGAGCGGCGACATATTCCTAAGCGTACCCACGATCTCTTTTAAGCAGTCCACTACATAATCAATCTCTTCCTCCGTCGTCTCGTCGCTAAGCGTCATCCTAAGAGACCCATGGGCGATCTCATGGGGAAGCCCGATGGCAAGAAGCACATGGGACGGATCTAACGACCCGGAAGTACACGCTGAACCGCTGGACGCACAGATCCCCTTGCCGTCAAGCAGGATCAGAAGCGACTCGCCCTCCACGAACCGGAAGCTTACATTCACATTATTCGGAAGCCTGTCCGTCTTATGTCCGTTCAGCCGGCAATACGGGATCTCCTCCAGGATCCGGCTGATCATATGGTCGCGCAGCCCGCTCTCCTTCTCTGCCCTCGCTTCCATCGTCGCCGCAGCCCGCCGTACTGCCGTACCAAGTCCGATGATCCCCGGCACATTCTCCGTACCGGCACGGCGCTTCCGCTCCTGGGCTCCGCCGTGTACGAAAGAATGGATCTTCACACCCTTGCGGATATATAAGAAGCCGATCCCCTTCGGTCCGTTCAGCTTGTGTCCGCTGGCGCTCAGCATATCGATATGGCACTCATCCACATGGATCGGAACTTGGCCAAATGCCTGGACCGCATCGGTGTGGAACAGAATCCCCTTCTCATGGGCGATCTTGCCGATCTCACGAATCGGCTGAATGGTTCCGATCTCGTTATTGGCATACATCACCGAGATCAGGATCGTGGTCGGCCGGATCGCTTTCTTCAGATCATCAAGCCGCACCTTCCCGTCCTCGTCCACATCCAGATAAGTGACCTCATAGCCCCTCTTCTCCAGATATTCTGCCGTATGGAGGATCGCATGGTGCTCGATCTTCGTCGTGATAATGTGATTCCCCTTATCTCCGTAAGCTTCCGCAGCCGCCTTAAGCGCCCAGTTGTCGGATTCTGATCCCCCCGCTGTGAAATAGATCTCGTTGCTCTTCGCGCCAAGCACTTCCGCGATCACGTCCCTCTGCTCGCTGATCGCCTCCTTATTGCCGGAAGCAAATGTGTATACGCTGGACGGATTGCCGTAATTCTCTGTAAAATACGGAAGCATCGCTTCCACTACCTCCGGCGCTGTCTTCGTCGTCGCCGCATTATCCAGGTAAATAAATTTTCCCATCTCTATTCTCCTCTTCTCTATTGAATTTATACATTACACTTCGGATTCTCCAGTTCACCCTCCGGATTCAGCCGTCTGCTCTCCCGGACCAGTTCATCTAACATCATCCGATCCACCGTCTCGTTAATGCTGTCATTGATCTTCTGCCATACATACTTGGTCACACAGCCGTCCGAAGCCATACATCCCTCTTCGGAATAGAACGCCGCGCATTTGACCGGCTCAAGGCTCCCTTCCAGCGCACGCAGCACATCTCCCACGGAGATCTCGCATGCGCCTCTTGCCAGGATATATCCCCCCGCCGCACCGCGGATACTGCACACCAGCCCCGCCTTCTTAAGAAGCCCGACCAACTGCTCCAGATACCGCTCCGAGATATCCTGCCTTGCCGCAATACTGCTGATGGAGACCGGCTCCTTCTCACTGTATCTGGCAAGATCTATCATGGCCCGAAGGCCGTATCTTCCCTTTGTAGAAAGCTTCACTCACTCACCTTCATTCCAGTTAAACATTTTTAATTCCTAGCAAATTGCTAGGATATTTCCATATGTAGAATAGCACTGCTTTTTTGTTCTGTCAAGTCCCCTTTTGGAATATGCTGTAATAATACGATAAATCAAAGGAGCCCGCCATGTCACGAAAACGTGCAATCATCAAAGGGACTTTTATCTTAACACTGACCGGATTCGCTACCCGGTTTATGGGATTCTTCTACCGCATTTTCCTGAGCCACACCTTCGGAGAGGAAGGAGTCGGCCTGTACCAGCTTGTATTTCCTATCTACGCACTCTGCTTTTCCCTAACCTCCGCCGGCATTGAGCTTGCTCTGTCCCGCTGTGTTGCCGCCCGGATCACACAGGGAAAACGCCGGGAAGCAAGGGAGATCCTATATACAAGCCTTCTCCTGTCCGTCTCCCTCTCTGTTATCGTCACTCTTCTTTTACAGAAATACGCCGTTCCCATATCCGAAGTTTTTCTTAAGGAACCGCGGTGCGAAAACCTGCTCATCATCCTCTCCTATGCATTTCCGTTTGCATCTGTTCATAGCTGTATCTGCGGCTACTACTTCGGGCTGAAGCAGACCGGAATCCCCGCCATATCCCAGTTCATAGAGCAGACCGTACGGATCTTCAGCGTCTGCCTGCTCTATCTGTACGGAATCAACCACGGGATCCGTTTTGGCGTCGCTATCGCCGTTACAGGCCTGATCGCGGGAGAGATCGCTTCTTCCGTCTTCTGTCTCAGGGCTTTGACCGGCAAAAAAGTCTTAAAGACCCTAGCGCGGTTCCGCCTGCGCGGTTCCTTAAGGCACAGCCGCGAACTGCTTACGCTCTCCGTCCCCTTAACCGCAAGCCGGGTGCTCTTAAATGTCCTGCAGAGCATCGAGGCCGTATCCATCCCTGTAAGGCTTCAAGCCCACGGAATGCCGCTCTCGGAAGCGCTTGGTACCTACGGGGTACTGACCGGCATGGCCCTGCCCTGCATCCTTTTTCCATCCGCGATCACCAATTCCGTATCCACCATGCTTCTCCCCACGGTGGCAGAGATACAGACACTCAACAACCGCCAGGAACTGTCCAATCTGGTAGGCAAGGTCACCTACTCCTGCATCTTTCTTGGAAGCATCTGCTGTGTAAGCCTTCTTACCTTTGGAGAATGGATCGGAGCCTTTCTGTTCCACAGCTCCATGGCAGGGGATTATATCATTACCCTAGCCTGGATCTGCCCGTTCCTGTACACCAACAACACCCTGATCAGCATGATCAACGGAATCGGAAAGACAACGCTTTCCTTCAGCATTAATTCTGCAAGTCTCGGCATACGGATCGCGAGCGTCTTCCTCCTGATCCCAATCTTCGGGATCGAAGGATATCTGTGGGGGCTTCTGGCAAGCCAGATCCTGATCTTCCTGTTCTGCCTGCTGTACCTGCAATATTATCTGCGGAAATCCAGCTGAAAGATCAGCAGCCTGCTCATTCATCCGCATAATTTTGAAATGTTTGTGAACATTCGGTATTCTCTGGACAGAAACCGCCAAATCCTTTAAAATAATTTCGTATAAGAATTTGGGAGGTTCCATAAAGACATCTATGAAGACACAGGAAAAGAATAAAAACGGACTCATATATTTCCTCCTGCTGCTGATCATCATCCTCACAGCTTTCGTTGCTCTGGGGATCCGGCAGCAGAAGGAAGCGGCCGAAGCTTCCGTCCGCGCCGCGAAGCTTAACCCTAAGCAGGTACAGGACATCGCATTTGGACCGGATCATGTGGACGACCCCCTATCCTCCATCCAATGCCAGAAGGACGGCAATGCAGACGACGGGATCGTAGCGATTGTCAACCAGCAGCTCGCGTTACTGCCGCCGTATCTCCAGGATGCATTTGTAAGAGAGGGCTGGGGTATCTATGTGACGGATAAGAATATCGGACAGACCTACTACAAAGGGAAATACAACCAGGTCATGGCGACCACAAACTACGAAGAGCAGCGTATCCTGATCGAATCACGGTCAGACGCTGCTTCTCAGTCACCCATCCACGAGATTGGGCATTGGTTTGATTTCTATGTAGGCCTTCCTTCCTATACTGACACATTCAAGTCCATCTACCAGTCAGAGAGCGCTTCCTTTATCCGGACATACGGATCGGACTGCGTAAGAGACGAGATGGAATTCTTCGCCGAGGGATTCTGGCAGTATATCATCGATCCCGGCAGGCTTAAGGCCGCAAGCCCCGGGCTGTATCAGATCATCCATGCCGAATACTGCCTGTCCCGGGTATTGCGGACATGGTATGAATACGGACTTCCGTCTGCATTATAGGCCATATATAATGCAGACAATACACTAAAGCGTCTTTAAGAACAATTCCATGATGATCGGGTTCACATAACACTCCAACAGAATACCGACGATGATAAATAACACCATACTGATCATCTTAGACGGATTCCATTTGGCTTCCGGATAGGTAAACAGATACCACAGCAGAACCATGAACCCCGCCGCATAGAATACAAAATGCGGCGTCAACGCAATCAGGCACAGGATCAGCCCCTTAAGTCCCATCTTAAGGACAGCCGAAGTCATGATCATTCCGCCGCCAAAGCCTGTCCATGCCAGGAATCCGGCCGCGATCCCTTTCCTGAGCCTGGTACATCCAAGCGCCGCCACCAATATAAGAGGTACAGCACGGACTCTCACCACATACCACAGGTATTCTGTCATATCAATCTCCGCCTGACTGTACTGATTCAGGAAAAATTCACTGAAGATACCCATACCCGCGATCGTATCCTCTGACATCAGATTCGCATAGATGATTCCGGCAAAAAACCCCAGCATACAAAAAATGATCAAGAACTTCTTGTTCTCATGTATCCTCACAAGCATTCCTCCCACTGTTACAGATACTTCATTATATGCCGGGGAAATAAATATATTCGTTATACTATCTCAGATATTTCGATTCGTACGCCAGGATTGCCGCAATGGTCTTGGAATCCTCGATCTTCCCTGTGAAGATCATCTCTTTTAGCTCCTGGACAGAATACGCCTTCACATCCACGTATTCATCCTCATCCAGATTTTGATGGGACGGGATCAGATCCTTTGCCACGAAGATCTCCACCCGTTCATTACAGAATGCAACCGTCGTCCGAAGCGTGATAAGCCACTTAAGATTCTCGGACCGGTATCCGGTCTCCTCCTCCAACTCCCGGCTTGCACACGCAAGTCCCGGTTCTCCCGGCGCGTCCAGCTTCCCTGCCGGAATCTCCAGAGTCTCTCTCTCCAGCGCGTTCCGATACTGCTTCACCATCAGGAGACGACCGTCATCCATCACCGGAACGACAGCCGCCGCACCGTCATGATGAATGTAATCCCACACCGCATGATTGCCGTTCGCGAATTCCATATAATCCCGATATACATTGAGAATCCTTCCCTCATAGGCCAACTCCCGCTTTACGCGTCTCACTTCATCACTCATACTGTTCTTCCCTTTCTTTACCGCTTGACAACCGGAATCTGCGTGTCATCCTTCGCATCCAGATCCCTGATATATTTCTTCGTATCCCTGACGATCACATTCGACAGCAGCAATACAGCCACCAGATTGGGGATTGCCATCAGCGCGTTCAGCGTATCCGCAATCAGCCACACAAGATCAAGCGCTACCACCGGAGCGATCACTGCCACCGCGATATACAGGATACGGTACGGAAGCAGACCTGCCTTGCCCGAGAAATATTCCACGCACCGCTCGCCGTAATATGCCCATCCAAGAATCGTCGAATATGCAAATGTAATAATACCAAGTGTCAGTATGATCGGCCCGAGATACGGGATCTGTCCGAATGCCAATGTGGTAAGCTGCCCGCCGTTATCGATAGAATCCGCATTGATCCCCGGGTTCTTCATGATCGTCGTCACCAGCACCAGTCCTGTCATCAGACATACCACGACCGTATCCCAGAACGTTCCCGTGGAGGACACCAGCGCCTGGCGCACCGGATTCCTGGTTTGTGCCGCCGCTGCCGCGATCGGTGCAGAACCAAGACCCGACTCATTGGAGAACAGACCCCTTGCTACTCCATACTGGATCGCCATCCGGATACCGCTTCCCACAAGACCGCCTGCCGCCGCGCCCGGTGCGAATGCAAGCTTGCAGATCACACGGAGTGCCGGGATTATGTAATCATAATTCATACACAGGATAATGATACAGCCAAGGACATAGAATACCGCCATAAACGGAACCAGTCTCTCGCAGACCCGTGCGATGGATTTGATGCCGCCAAAGATCACGATCGCCGTCAGCGCGCCGATCGCGACACCGACAATGGTTCTTGGAATATGGAAGTTCGTATCACAGATCTCCGCAATGGCATTGACCTGAGTCGCACATCCGATCCCAAAGGATGCAAACGCTGCAAAGAAGGCAAATAACATTCCAAGCCACTTCATATTAAGCCCGCGCTCTAACGCGTACATGGCTCCTCCCTGCATACGGCCGTCTTCCGTCTTCACCCTGTATTTTACCGCAATGAAGGACTCCGCATACTTCGTCGCGATGCCGAACACACCGGTAAGCCAGCACCATAAGACTGCTCCCGGCCCGCCAAGTGCGATTGCCGTACCGACGCCGACGATATTACCGGTACCTATAGTCGCCGCCAGCGCCGTCGTAAGCGCTCCGAACTGTGATACTTCGCCCTCCGCATCCGGATCCTTCGCAACCGACAGCCTAATACCCTTGCTGACCGTGAATCTCTGGATGAATCCTGTACGGACCGTCATGAATACATGTGTTCCAAGCAGCAGGATGATCATCCCCCAGCCCCACACAACGCTGTTCACACTTTTTACTATTGCATTGATCGTATCATACATACTATTCCCCCTTTATGAATTCTCTTCTTCTCCATACACTACTCTCATTCCATCACTGCATGACTGCAATATATCCTGCATCTGATTCTTCTATTCTTCAATTGCAAGAATTTTCTGACATTTTATGTTTATAGAAAAACTCCAAGTTTTTCCTTCCTTGGAGTTTTCTATCCACAATTATTGCCAAATACATGCTTTATACTATCACACCTCTGCAATGCTTGCAAGCATTCTAAGCAAAATATCATAAAATCCTATAAATATATTGAAGATTTTATCTTTCATTATTCCAGATTAATCTGTCATCTTCTGCTCACAGCGGATTCTGTCAATGAATGCTGCACTTCGACTCAGCGCCCCTTAACACATGCTTCGCCAGCACCGAAGAAGTGACGCTTCCCACCCCGCCCGGCACCGGGCTTAAGTAAGCGGCCTTCGTCTCTGCCGCCTCGTAATCCACATCACCACAGAGCTTCCCGTTCTCATCCACATTGATACCCACGTCCGCCACGACCGCTCCTTCTCTAATCATCTCTCCCGAGATCATCCTTGCCTTCCCGGCTGCCGCCACCAGAATCTCGGCGTTTTGGCACTCTGCCTCAAGTCCGGCTGTCCGCGTATGGCAGATCGTAACCGTCGCATGCTCCCGAAGCAGCAGCATAGCCAACGGCCTTCCCACCACCATGCTCCTTCCTACCACGGTTACCCGCTTCCCCTCAAGTCCGATACCGTAATACCGAAGCATCTCTACGACAGCCTCCGCCGTACATGGGGCGAATCCGGTCTCATCTCCTGCGAACACCTTCGCGATATTCACAGGGCTCATGCCGTCCACATCCTTTAATGGATCAATCATCGCCTTTACAGGATTCGCGTCCAGATGCCCGGGAAGCGGCTGGAATAACAGGATGCCGTGAATATTAGGGTCTGCGTTTACCCGGGAAAATGCCCGTTCAAATTCCTCCTGACCGATATCCTCCGGCAGTTCCATTACCTTGCAGGTGATCCCCACAAGCTCCATCCGTTTCCTTGCTCCCCGTTCATAAGCCAGGTCTTCCGGACGTGCGCCCACTCTCACGATTGCAAGCGCGGGAATCACTCCTTTCTGCTTCAGCTCCTCCGCTTTCAAGATCAATTCTTCCTTCATAGCCTTCGCTGCGTCTGTCCCTTGCATGATCTTACTCATTTTAAACCTCTTTTCTACCGGCTGCTCCGTCTGATCTTTGGCCAATTGGAACATTACCGAATCTGCGCCATTACTGCTGAATAGATTCTCTCTTTGTATTCCTGCCCCTGCCGGATTAGATCTTCTGCCTTCTCATCGATTCTCTGCGCCCTGTCCCGATCCTTCATAAGCTTCGTATTGATAAATACATTCAGGGACGCTCCGTCCAGCGCAGCCTGCGCAAAGAGCACACCCACACCTGCATCGCTGATCACGATCCGGCTGCCCTTCTTACTCAAGATCTCCAGATCCTCCATTGCTTCCAGGATCCTCTCCATGATCTCAAGAGGAACCATGCTCGCCTCATACAGCGCCGCTTCCAGAACACGCTCCTTCTCCTCCCGCTGATCAGGCGTCTCTCTGGGAAGCCCGTACGCCCTTGAGAGCGGTTCAAAGGCTTCGGCATCCTTATCGATCAGTTCCAACAACTGATCCCGCAATGCTCCGAGGCGGATCAGGATCTCCTTCATCTCCTCCTCCACATCCGCATACCGCTTCTTGCCCACCGTCAGATTCGCAACCATCATTCCGAGCGCTGCCGCAAATGCTCCCGCCGCCGCACAGGCTCCTCCGCCGCCCGGAACAGGCTTCGCCGAAGACAGGCTGCCGGCAAATTCCTCTATACTGTTCTTCCTCATCATGATATCTGCCACTCCTTCCGCTTCTGAACCGTTACACAGAATCATATATACAACGGATATCTCTCACAGATCCGGTTGACTTCGCCGCGTATCTCCTCCGCCTTCGTATCATAATCCGTCACCGTCATCTTAATCAGCCTTGCGATCGTCTTCATATCCGCTTCCTTGAGTCCCCTTGTGGTAACCGCCGGTGTGCCGACACGAATACCGCTAGTCACAAACGGGCTTGCCGGATCGTTTGGCACCGCATTCTTATTGACCGTGATATAGACCTCATCCAGGCGGTTCTGCAGTTCCTTGCCGGTGATCCCCATATTCCTGAGGTCAACCAGCATCAGATGATTGTCCGTGCCGCCGCTGACAAGATCGAAGCCTTCTGCTATCATCGCCTCGGCAAGCGCCCCGGCATTCTTCACAACCTGCTCCTGATACGCCTGAAACTCCGGCTTTAACGCCTCTCCAAAGCAGACGGCCTTCGCCGCTATGATATGCATCAGCGGCCCGCCCTGGGTTCCCGGGAAGATCGCCTTATCGATGGCCTTCGCATGCTCTTCCTTACACAGGATGATGCCGCCTCTTGGTCCCCTTAAGGTCTTATGGGTCGTGCTTGACACCACGTCCGCATAGGGAACCGGGCTCTGGTGGAGCCCTGCCGCAACCAGTCCGGCAATATGCGCCATATCTACGAATAAGTATGCCCCCACTTCTTTTGCGATATCCGCAAATATATCAAAACGTATCTCCCTTGGGTAGGCAGACGCGCCTGCGACGATCATCTTCGGCTTACATTCCCTGGCAATCCTTCTGATCTCGTCATAATCCAGGAATCCCTCATCATTTACATTATACGGTACAAAATGATACAGAAGCCCCGACATATTAACCGGAGAGCCATGGGTGAGGTGCCCGCCGTGCGCCAGGTTCATCCCCATCACCGTATCTTTCGGCTGCAGCAATGCCTGATAGACCGCATTGTTGGCATTCGCCCCGGAATGAGGCTGTACGCACGCATGGTCGCAGCCAAACAGTTCCTTCACTCTCTTGATCGCCAGCTCTTCCAGGATATCCACATGTTCGCAGCCTCCGTAATAACGCTTCGACGGATATCCTTCCGCATATTTATTCGTCGGAACCGTACCCATCGCCAGCATTACCGCCGGGCTTACGATATTCTCCGAAGCGATCAGCTCCAGGTTCCTTCTCTGCCGGTTCAGTTCCAGATCAAGCGCGTTTCCTATTTCTTCATCATAACCTCTGATGTAATCCATCACATCCTGAATCATGTTCATTCTGTTATCCTCCTCTTTTTCGTATTCCAATCCTAAAACAACACCTCAAATCCATATTTTTCATGCAAGCATGAAACGCATGACCTTGGGACGCTTATGATACACGGATTGTTCCGTGCAAATGCACTCTCACAATCCTAAAACACCTCAAATCCGCTCATTTTTCTACGAAAAATGGCTGCTTTTCGGTGTTTTGCGGGTC
>CANTDX010000050.1 GCA_947652615.1 uncultured Dorea sp.
CCAACGTTTTTTCTATCATGTCTTTTTCAGCCATTTATATACCTCCGGAATTTAATTCTATCATATCACGGCAGAAGAGGATTTTCAATTGCGGAATTGATCAATAAATTACCGTTTTATATCAATGAAATGCAGATACATAGAATGACAAGAAACGTATAATGATAGATATTAGATATTATGCAAATCAGGTACAACAGGAGGAATTGATGGATGAATATTGTATATGAAGGCATAAGGGGAAGATCGGATGTATTTCACATAGAGGTAAATGAACAGAATCAGATTACCGGTATACAGAATACCGGGGATAAGTATGCGATGAACTGGGCGAAAGGCGACGATCTTGTATGGGGAGAGATTAAGGGCGATTTGGAACTGGAGGTATCCGTATCCCGTGAATTTACCAGACAGGGAACCTTCCGGGAAATGTATTGCTTCCGAAATAACACGGAATTTGACATCTATACGGCTGGAACAGAGCTTGGAATCTGCACCCCGTTCCCGGACTATTATACGGATGCATCCGTGTGCCTGACACGCTGTTGTCATACTCACCTCTGGTGCGGGGGATGCAGCAGTTATATCATGGCTCTTCGGATGGGAGGAGAAGCGCCGCATCTGGGACTGATCTTAAGAGAGGGGAGCCTTAAGGGGTATAGTGTGGAACGTATGGCGGTAACTTCCGGTATAGAGGAGGAATTGAGCAATCACAGAGGAGACTTCATCCTTCATCCGGAGAATCTGCATATCAGGCCAGGAGAATCTTACACCATATCCTGGGAATTAGTATGGTTTGAGGACAGGGAAGATTTCGAGAGGATTCTTTCGGAGATGGAGGGATTCCTGCGGATCGAATCAGAAGCGTTCGTGCTGACGGAAGGGGAGGAGCTTGTATTCGAGGCGGCAGTCCCCAAGGATATCACCGTCCGAAGAGATGGAAAAGAGATTCCCTATATAAGAGAAGGAGAACGGATCCAGGTTAGTGAAAGGCCGGAAACTACGGGTGAGTATTGTTATGAGATCAGCCTGGACGGCAGGGTGACAAGAGCAGCATTTCTGGTTATGCCGGATATCGTATCACTTACGGAGAAGAGGCTGCATTTTATTGCAGAGCATCAGCAGTGCAGGGATGAGAAGAGTTATCTTAACGGAGCGTACCTGATCTATGACAATGAAGAAAAATGCCAGTATTATGGTCATCGCAATGACACCAACGGGGGAAGAGAGCGGATCGGGATGGGAATTCTATTTGCTTATTATCTGCAGCATTGCCCGGATGCGAAGCTTAGAGAGAGCCTGGACCGGTATGCGGAGTATGTCCTTAGAGAATTGTATGATGAGAAGACCGGTGAAGTATTCAATGACGCCCCAAGGTGCAGCGATTATATCCGGTTGTACAATGATCCCTGGATGTGCCGTTTCTTCCTGGAAATGTATTGCCTTACGGAGGATTCGGCTTATCTGGACCGGTATATGAGATGTATTGCCAGATTCTATCAGTTGGGAGAAAGTCATTTTTACGCAATTGCAGTGCCGATGTATGAATCGGTGAAAATATTCGAGAAAGCAGGGCGTACGGAGGATGTGAAGACTTTGCTTAAGTTCTACAGAGAACACGGAGACTATATTGCGGCCTGCGGGAGGGATTATCCGGCGCATGAGGTGGCTTATGAGCAGAGTATCGTGGCGCCTGCGGCAAGTTATATGGGCGAGCTGTATCGTCTGACCGGTGAAGAGAAGTACCGTAAGGAAGCCTTGGCGCAGTATGAGGTTCTGGCGTTGTTCCAGGGGAATCAGCCGGATTACCATATGAATGAGGTGGCGATCCGACATTGGGACGGATACTGGTTCGGGAAGAAGAGATGCCTTGGAGATACATTTCCGCATTACTGGAGTGCGCTGACCGGCTGGGCGTACACGCATTCCGAAGCGGTGACCGGTAAGGATAGTTATGCAAGGAAGGTCAGAAGATCCCTCCAAGGGGTATTGAGCCTGTTTGGAGAAGATGGCAGCGCGTCCTGCGCCATGGTATATCCTGCGAGTGTCAATGGTAAGGCGGCGAGCTTCTATGATCCATGGGCAAATGACCAGGATTGGGGACTTTATTTTAATCTGAAATATATATGGGGGATTGGATAAAACGATCCCCCATCGGATTATAAAATAAGTTAAAATATTATCTTGACATTCCATGGTAACTAGGCTATAATAAATATCGTTGTAAATAACCTTGTGTTTTATGTGGGCGTAGCTCAGCTGGATAGAGCGTTTGGCTACGGACCAAAAGGTCGGGGGTTCGAATCCTCTCGCCCACGCTTTAAGTCCTTACAGATTATCTGTGGGGACTTTTATCATATCGGCAGATTGTTTGCCGGGAGAGGAATTCCTTGATGGAGAAGAAGAAGATCAACTGCGAGGTGTGCAGGAATAACTGCGAGATGGAAGTGGAAGTGGATGACAGAGAAGTGATCGACGTCACAGGCAACGGATGTATGAAGGGATATATTTTTGCGCAGACTGCAGTTTCGGAGACGCCGGAGTAAGGTGTATCTCGAAGTTCGAAGTTTTTGGCGGATATGACGTTATTTTTTGTAGACATTTACGCCAAAATATACTAAGATATTACTATCGTCAGCAATTTTAAGGAAGGAAGGGAATCATTAACTATGAAGAGAAATGTTATTGTTGGACAGTCAGGAGGACCAACGGCGGCGATCAATTCAAGCCTTGCCGGAGTTTACCGTACAGCGAAGGATCGTGGAGCGCAGAAGGTATATGGTATGCTTCATGGTGTACAGGGTTTGCTGGAGGAGAGATATATCGATCTGTCAGATCACATCAAGACAGAGTTGGATGCGGAATTATTGAAGAGGACGCCGGCGGCATTTTTGGGTTCATGCCGGTACAAGCTGCCTGAGATCCATGAGAACCGCGAAGTATATGATAAGATTTTTGCGATTCTTGAGAAGCTGGATATTGAAGCCTTTATCTATATCGGAGGCAATGATTCCATGGATACCATCAAGAAGCTGTCTGATTATGCGATCATTACAGGATTTTCAACGAGATTTATCGGCTGCCCTAAGACGATTGATAACGACCTGGCGCTGACAGACCATACACCGGGCTATGGAAGCGCAGCAAAATATATTGGAACCTCTATGAAAGAGATCATCCGTGATGGATTCTGCTTGGAGCATGAGAAGGGAATCGTTACGATTGTAGAGATCATGGGACGTAATGCAGGCTGGCTTACAGGTTCAGCAGCATTGTCCATGGGTGAGGACTGCGAGGGTCCGGACCTGATCTATCTGCCGGAGATCGAGTTCGACCTTCATACTTTCAGCGCGAAGGTGAAGGCGCTGGTAGAGAAGAAGACTTCTATCGTAGTTGCGGTTTCTGAGGGAATCCGCACAGCGGACGGCACCTATGTATGTGAGCTTGGCAATAGTATTGATTTTGTCGATGCATTTGGACATAAGCAGTTATCAGGAACAGCGTCTTATCTTGCAAGCTTTATCGCGGGCGAGATCGGATGCAAGACTCGTGCGATCGAGCTTAGTACCTTGCAGCGTTCTGCATCACATGCGGCATCCCGTGTAGATATCCTGGAAGCATATCAGGTAGGCGGTGCGGCTGTGAAGGCAGCGGACGAGGGAGACTCCGGCAAGATGGTAGTTCTGCAGAGATTGTCCGATGATCCGTATCAGTGCGGAACTGAGGTGAAGGATGTCCACAAGATTGCCAACGATGAGAAGCTTGTTCCAAGGGAGTGGGTGAACGAAGAAGGCACTTATGTGACGAATGAGTTCATTTCCTACGTGAAGCCTCTGATCCAGGGAGATGTGTCACCGGTTATGGTTGACGGTATTCCAAGGCATCTGCTTACTCCGACAGAGTTAAGCTATAGATAGACCCTGTGTAAGAAAGCATTATTGTAACGGTTCAGACAGGTCTGCGCATTCACTGCGCTGACCGTGCTATAGAGTAGTTTTTACTTCCCGGCAACAGAGACAGAATCAGATCTGTTCTGCTGTCCGGGAATTTTTATTTTATTTTTCAAAAAATACTTGTATTTTCAGATGAAATCGAGTAATATATAAATCACTCTAATATTCAAAAGAATCTTTTAGATCTGGTAATTTCGATATTCGATTTTCCCGTTAGTAATTTTAATAATCTGGCAAAGAAAAAGAGGTGATGCGAGTGGCATCAAAAGAAGAGTATGACGTATTGCGTCTGATTGAGCACGGACAAACCTGTTATATCAGTTCGGAGTGTGTGGAGGGATGGATATTGGCCGGTTGGCTTAAAAGTCAGCCTGGAATCCCCAAGGGCCGGCTGTTTGCCCTGATCCGGGATCTTGCCGGGCAGTTGGGGATGATCCATAAATGCAGGAAGAAGCCCTGTTATCAGTATGTCAATCCGTACAGTATTGTGGTCACGGAAGAGGGGAGGCTGTATTTCCTTGATCTGGAGGCGGGTTCTAACGAAAAGCAGTTAAAATTCATGCAGAAGCGCGCTGTCCGGGAATGTTTTCTCCCGGCAGAAGAGGCGTACTACCAGAAAGCAAGTACCGGGCTTGATATCTATGGTGCGGGGAAGACCATCCAATACATTCTGTCGGTAACGGTACCGCAGCCGCCGCTTAACAGGCGGGAGGAAAGAAGATTTCAAAATATCATATCAAAATGTCTGAAATATCAATCTAAATTGGCATATCAAAGTGCAGCAGAAATTCGCAGAAATATTCCGCAATACCGAAAAAAGATAAGACACAGCCGTATCAGAAGAAAGAAAGCCTTCATGATCGGCGGGGCAGTGCTGTTCCTTGCGGCAGCGTGGAAACTTCAGGATTTGATTCAGATGGGGCGGCATCAGGCAGTAACCCAGGCGTCGCAGGAAGACGGGAATACCCGCAAGCCCCCGGCTTGGGAAGCGCAGGGAATTATGGAGCTTGCGATGGCGTACATCCTGGATGTGGAAGACTATGAGAAGAGCATCCGGTATCTTGAGAAGATCAAGGATGATTATACGCCGGCAGAGGATCTGCAGGAGGTAGTGGAGGCGCTTCTGGGGAGAAGAAAGGAGCCCGGGGAACTGGGGAAACACTTGAAGGCGCTGGAGGAGGCGGCGCCGGAAGAAGGCTGCGAGCGCTGGTACCGGTGTCTGATCAGGGGTTACGGGCTGCTGAATACGAGGCAGTCGGCAGAGTCCATTCTCCGCCTGGGCAAGGCCTGCCTGGACGAACTGGACGAAGAGAGCGAAGAGTCAAAGGAGGTGAAGGAGTATATGGTTTCCGCCTGTGAGCGGGTGGAGGAATCAGAAGAAGCTGCGCGGATCTATGAAGAGCTGTTGGAACAGACGGAGGATAACGGGAAGAGAGAAGAGATCTATAGGAAAATCATTGTATTATATGAGAACTGCGGACAAAATGACCGGGCATTGGATGCCTGCATCCGGGGAGTTGAGGAGCAGACGGATTCAGAGGGGCTTAAGATCATGCATATCCGGCTGCTGTGTCAGGACGGCGCCGTAGACCGCGGGCTGTGCGTTCAGACAATACAGGGATATATCAGCCAGAGCCGGGAGATTCTTGAGATGGAAGAGTTTCAGAAGTTGCAAAGAGAATATGAAATACAAGTGGAGGGTGATCAAGTATGGGTAGGAAGATGAAGAATATTGTCGCATTGTTGGTAATACTGGGATTGATCTACTGGCAGCAGCCGTCTGCCGTGAGACCGGCATATGCTAGGGATGAAGGTTACGGGGAACAGAACGTAAGCTCAGGTCAGAAAGCGGCCGCGGGCTCGGATGGATCATGGGAAGAGGGAAATGAGAGATCAGAGAAGCCGGAGAGTCCGTCGGATGGATCCGGTAAGAAAGAATCTGGGAAAGACGGCACGGAAGAAGGGGCGGGAACGTCCGGGGGCGGTGAAGACGGTACGGAGGAAGGATCGGGAGCTTCCGGAGACGGCAAAGACGAGACGGAAGAAGGACCGGGAACTTCCGGAGACGGCAAAGACGACACGGAAGAAAATCCAGGAACCTCCGGGGAAGACAAAGATGACACGGAGGGAAATCCAGGAACCTCCGGGGAGGACAAAGATGACACGGAGGAGAATCCGGATGACAAAGAAGAAAAGCCTATAGAATGCTTCAAGGCGTTCATCCCGCCGGAAGACGGGCAGAACGGATACTACAAGACCAGGCCAGAAGCGGAAGTGTGCCATAACGGAGAGAGAGGGGTTACCAGATATTGCTTTACCGACAGCAGCGGGCGCAGGGAAGAAGGCGGACTGACGGAAAAAGACGGCAGCTTCAAGATCGGAAGGGAGCGTTTCCTTGAGGGCAGCAATCATCTGTCGGTATGGATGGAGGATGAAGATGGAAAACGTGTGGAAGAATATGCGTTAGAGAAGACGTTTCTGGTTGATACGCAGCCGCCGTCAGTCAGGATTCAGACACCTATGGGAGCAGAAGCCTGGTATCAGAAGGAGGTTTTCATCAATGCGTCCGGTGAGGATGGCATCAAGGGGAGCCAGATTGAAGAGATCGCCTGCTTTGTAGGCAGTCAGAAGATCGGAAGCAGCCGGGAAGCCTCTGCCGGTTTCCTGATCTCCTATGCGTCGGCAGGCGGGAAGGCGGTTCCGGTAACGGTGAGAGTGACAGACCGCGCCGGAAATATAGCAAGAGAGACCTGCGGTCTCTATATCGATCAGCGTCCGCCCAGAACAGCGGTGGAAAGGGTGTCAGACTACATGATCACCAGTGAACCGGTGGAGGTTGCATATCGGATAGAGGAGGAGAATGCTGTCGGGAAGATGGAGGCAGGCGCCAGATGGGAGGATCCAAGAGGACAGATCAGATATCTGGCGGCAGAAGAGTGGAAGGAAGAAGAAGGGGGTAGAAGTGCACGGCAGACCTTGGCTGAGGATGGGATCTATCAATTGAGCGTCAGCGCATGGGATCAGGCGGGGTATGAGGGCAGCAGCAAGGGACAGGTGATTATAGACAGTGAGGATCCGGTCATCCGCCATGTAGATGAGCTGGACGGGCAGTATATGAAGAGCTTCTGCTGGGAATATCCGGTGGAAGAGACGGTAGAGGACTTTACCAGCTATACCTATTCTGTCTATCTGGACGGCAGGCCGTACCATATCGGTGAGAATGTCTTAAGGGAAGGGAGGCATGTATTAGAGGTGCAGGCGGAGGATGCTGCCGGGAATAAGGGCAGGGCAGAAGCAGGATTCGCCATCGACCGTACGGCGCCCCGGATCATATTCGGAAATGCCAGGGACGGACAGGTCTACGAGGAAGCAATGAATTTCGAGGTGTCGCTTGAGGATCAGGAAGATTATATCGAGGAGATCCGTATCAACGGGGCATTACAGGAGATCAGCGCTAAGAAAAAGACTTATTCCTATACGGTAAAAGAATGCAGGGATTATGAAGTCCTGGTGAAGGCATATGACAGAGCGGGCAACTATGCGGTATCATGTATGGATTTTACCGTGGCGCATAAGCAAAGCCTTCTGAACAAATTTGCAGGGCCGATCAGGAAGATGCTGGGAGTTCCTGTTCAGGAAAGTACAAAGGAGCCGGCGATCCGGGAGCAGGAAGAGGCAGGCGCAGAACCGATCCGCAGGGGCGGGATCGTCCTTCTCAGTCTTGCGGGTACCGGATGCATGACTGCCATAGTCTGGCGGAGAAAGACGATTCTGCTGTTGGCGGGCAGGCTTATGAATATTTGTAAAAAACAGTTGTGAAGTTCGCTTTGTTATGATATAGTTATAGCAGTTGAATAGCAGTGTTGAGATAGGAGAGCGAATGAGGGCAGCAGAAGTGTTGTTGTGAAGTTTGCTCTTTTTTTCCGCAAGCAGCGGACCAGGCAGACATGCCTGCGTGTACATTTGGCGGCTGCCGCGGCAATCTGGCGGCAGCAGGTTTTTGAACTTGAGCATATGAGGGGAGTAGAGATGGACAGGAAGTATTATGATGCGATCGAGGGGAATCCGGTCGTCGCGGCGGTGAAAGACATGGAAGGCCTCAGGATGTGCTGCAGGCTTGAGGATATCAAGGTGGTTTTCATCTTGTTCGGCGATATCTGTTCGATCGGAGAGATCGTAAGCCAGGTGAAGGAGGCGGGACGGATGGCCATGGTCCATGTGGATCTGATCGCGGGCTTAAGTTCGAAGGAAGTGGCAGTCGATTTTATCAAGAAGAATACGCAGGCAGACGGGATCATATCGACGAAGCCGTCTCTGATACGAAGGGGGAGGGAATTGTCCCTGTGCACGGTTCTTCGGTACTTCCTGATTGATTCCATGGCGTTGGAGAGTATCAGGCAGCAGCAGTCTATTGTGAAGCCGGACTTTATAGAGGTGCTTCCGGGACTGATGCCCAAGGTGATACAGAAGATCTGCAGAACATCCAGGACGCCTATTATTGCGGGGGGCCTGATCACGGACAAGGAATCTGTGATGGGGGCGCTTAACGCCGGGGCGATCGCGGTATCTACGACGAATCAGGATGTATGGCAGATGTAGGATATATGACAGATGCAGGATAGACGGAAGATATGACAGATGGTAGATACAGGATGCACGCAGGTGTAGAATGAGAAGCGGATATAGATTTTAGAAAGCGCAGACAAGAGAACAGGAGGAGAAGAAGGTATGGCCAAATATGTAATGGCATTGGATGCCGGGACGACCAGCAACAGGTGTATTCTTTTTAACGAGGCAGGCGAGATGTGCAGTGTTGCCCAGCGGGAGTTTAAGCAGTATTTCCCCAAACCGGGCTGGGTGGAGCATGACGCCGATGAGATCTGGGCGAGCCAGATGGGGGTAGCCGTGGAGGCGATGAATATGATCGGGGCATCGGCGGAGGATATTGCCGCGATTGGGATCACCAACCAGAGAGAGACAGCGATCGTATGGGATAAGAATACGGGAGAACCCATCTATCATGCGATTGTCTGGCAGTGCCGGAGAACGTCGGAATACTGTGATTCTCTGAAGGAGAAGGGATTGACGGACAAGTTCAGGGAGAAGACCGGGCTTGTGATCGACGCGTATTTCGCGGGGACGAAGGTGAGATGGATCCTGGACCATGTGCCGGGTGCTAGGGAGAGAGCCGAGAGAGGAGAGCTTCTGTTCGGAACGGTAGAGACCTGGCTGATCTGGAAGCTTACGAAGGGTGCGGTCCATGTGACGGATTATTCCAACGCTTCCCGCACTATGCTTTTTAATATCAATACACTGGAATGGGATGACGAGATCTTAGAAGAACTGAATATTCCCAGATGCATGCTTCCGGAGGCAAAGCCTTCAAGCTGTGTCTACGGTGAAGCAGATCCATCTTTCCTTGGCGGACCGATCCCGATCGCCGGGGCGGCGGGCGACCAGCAGTCGGCGTTATTTGGGCAGACTTGTTTTACGGCGGGAGAGGCCAAGAATACATATGGGACAGGATGCTTCCTGCTGATGAATACTGGGGAGAAGCCGGTGTTCTCGAAGAACGGACTGGTCACCACCATAGCCTGGGGACTTGACGGCAAGGTGAATTATGCCCTTGAGGGATCGATCTTCGTAGCAGGAGCGGCAATCCAATGGCTGAGAGACGAGATGCGTCTGATCGATTCGGCTGCGGATTCGGAATATATGGCGAAGAAGGTGAAGGACACCAACGGATGCTATGTGGTGCCTGCATTTACAGGGCTTGGTGCGCCGCACTGGGATCAGTATGCGAGAGGAACCATCGTGGGGATCACCCGCGGCGTGAATAAGTATCATATCATCCGCGCAACCTTGGAATCCCTGGCCTATCAGGTCAATGATGTACTGGCGGCGATGAAGGCGGACTCCGGCATTTTCCTGGCGTCGCTGAAGGTAGACGGGGGCGCCAGCGCCAATGATTTCCTGATGCAGACACAGGCAGATATCATCAATGCCCCGGTGCAGCGTCCGCAGTGCGTCGAGACGACAGCTATGGGGGCCGCGTATCTGGCGGGCCTGGCAGTAGGCTACTGGAAGAGCAAGGAAGACGTGCTTAAGAACTGGGCGATCGACCGGACCTTCGAGCCTGCGATTGCAATGGAAGAACGGGAGAAGAAGATCAAGGGCTGGAATAAGGCTGTCAAGTATGCCTATGGATGGGCGAAGGATGAGATATAAGAGAGTTGTTTGATCGTAGGCTGGCCGGCGGACGGCCGGATGAGAATAATTGAAGAGAGAATTGCACGAGAAAAGAGTCAGGCAATCACCGCATTGAGAGAGATGCGTCTGTTTGCCGACTCTTTTTTCCGTGAGCAACGAGCCAAGCGGGCATGCTTGCATGCACATTTGGCGACTGCCGCGAGAGTCAAAGACCCCGGTCGCTAGGTCTTTGACTTCCGCGGGCAATGAGAGAGGAGTCAGAAAGATGCAGGAATATGAGGTAATTATTATCGGAGCCGGGGTATCCGGCTGTGCGGCGGCGAGAGAACTGTCGCGTTACGATGTTAAGGTATGTGTACTTGAGAAGGAGGAAGATGTATGCTGCGGGACCTCTAAGGCCAACAGCGGGATCGTCCATGCCGGTTACGATGCGCCGGTCGGTTCCCTGAAAGCGCAGATGAACCTGCGGGGGAATGAGATGATGGAGAAGCTGGCGGAAGAACTGGATATTCCGTTTGTGCGCAATGGTTCGCTGGTGGTCTGCCGGAGCGAGGAAGATATGCCGAAGCTTCGCGAGCTGTACGACAGAGGGATTGCCAACGGGGTGAAGGGGCTTCAGATCCTTGGAAGAGAAGAGGTCCTGGCAAAAGAGCCGAACGTGACAGAGGAGGTGTACGCCGCGCTGTATGCGCCGACGGGGGGGATCGTCTGCCCCTTCGAGCTGAATATCGCCCTGGCGGAGAATGCGTATGCCAATGGCGCAGAGTTCCGATTCGGAACGGAAGTACAGGAGATCAGACGGCTTGAGGAAGGTTATGAGCTTGTTACGGATCAGGGAATCTTCCGGGCCGGATTCGTGGTAAATGCGGCGGGCGTCTACGCAGACCGGTTCCACAATATGGTCAGTGGCCGTAAGATAGAGATCACGGCGAGAAGAGGGGATTACTGCCTGCTGGATAAGAGTGCGGGGAACCATGTGAAGAGTACGATCTTCACACTTCCGGGGAAGTTTGGGAAAGGGGTTCTTGTCGCTCCGACCGCCCATGGCAATCTGATCCTTGGACCTACCGCTATAGATATCGAAGACAAAGAAGGCACGAACACGACCAGGGAGGGTCTTGACCAGGTGCTTGAGCGGGTCGGAATGAACGCGAAGAATCTCCCGATGAGACAGGTGATTACGTCTTTTGCGGGGCTTCGGGCGCATGAGAAGAATGACGAATTCGTGATAGAAGAGCTGGAGGACGCGCCGGGATTCATCGACTGCGCCGGGATCGAATCCCCGGGACTTACGAGCTGTCCGGCGGTAGGAGAGCGGATCGCCGGTATCTTAAGAGAGCGTATGGGACTTACGGAGAAGAAGGATTTCATCTCTGTCAGGAAAGGGATCTTGAAGCCGGTGACGCTGCCGAAGGAAGAACGGGCAAGGCTTATCAAGGAGAATCCTGCATATGGCAATATCATCTGCCGGTGTGAGATGATTACGGAAGGCGAGATCATTGACGCGATCCGGCGTCCTCTTGGGGCAAGATCTCTGGACGGTGTAAAACGCAGAACAAGAGCCGGAATGGGACGGTGTCAGGCAGGTTTCTGCTCTCCAAGGGTAATGGAGATCCTGGCGAGGGAATGGGATATAGATATCAGGGACGTCACGAAATCCGGAGGAGCATCCAAGGTGCTTGCAGGCACGAATAAGGATATATTATAGGGGAGGGAACAGAGATATGAATAACCAGTTGTCAGCAGACATTGTGATCATAGGCGGCGGTCCGGCAGGGCTTGCGGCTGCGGTTGCCGCGAAGAAGAACGGGATTGACAGGATCCTGATCCTGGAACGTGACAGAGAATTAGGAGGTATCCTGAACCAGTGCATCCACAACGGGTTTGGGCTTCATACATTCAAAGAAGAACTGACGGGACCAGAGTATGCGGCAAGATTCATTGGGCAGATATTGGAGCTTAATATTGCGTATAAGTTAAATACCATGGTTATGGATATCAGTCGGGATAAAGTCGTGACGGCGATGAACCGTGAAGAGGGATTGTTCGAGGTTCGCGCCGGGGCGGTTATCCTGGCGATGGGATGCAGGGAGAGACCAAGAGGCGCTCTGAACATTCCTGGGTTCCGCCCGGCGGGGATATTCTCGGCGGGTACGGCTCAGAGGCTTGTGAATATGGAAGGGTATCTCCCGGGGCGCGAGGTGGTCATCCTGGGTTCCGGCGATATCGGTCTGATCATGGCAAGAAGGATGACCCTTGAGGGCGCGAAGGTAAAGGTGGTGGCGGAACTGATGCCGTACTCCGGCGGTCTTAAGCGGAATATCGTGCAGTGTCTTGACGACTATGGGATACCGCTTAAGCTGAGCCATACGGTGGTTGATATCAAGGGCAAGGAAAGGCTTGAGGGAATTACGCTGGCAGAGGTTGACGGCAGGGGGAAACCAATCCCGGGAACAGAGGAGTTCTATTCCTGTGATACGCTTCTTCTGTCGGTGGGCTTAATTCCTGAGAACGAGCTGTCCGCAGGTATGGGAGTGGAGCTCAATCCGGTCACGTCAGGCCCGCGGGTGAACGAGAGCCTTGAGACGAATATTGAGGGAGTATTTGCATGCGGCAATGTGCTTCATGTGCACGATCTGGTGGATTTCGTATCGGAGGAAGCGGCGGCAGCAGGGAAGAACGCGGCGGCGTATGTGCGGGCGGCAAAGGAGACGGCAGGAAGAGCGGCAGAGAGGGCAAGCTTCCCGGCGGTCCGTCTTACTGTGGGGACCGGGGTGCGCTATACGGTGCCTGAGACGATATGCGCCGAACGGATGGATGAACATCAGACGGTGCGTTTCCGGGTGGGCGGCGTATACAAGAACTGTTATGTCAGCGTCTATTTTGACGGCGAGAGGATCTCCCGGAGGAAGAAAGCAGTGGTCGCACCCGGCGAGATGGAGGAGATCATGCTTACGAAGAAGCAGCTTATGGAGTATCCTGATTTGAAGGAGATAAATGTGAGGATTGAGGAGGCATAAGAGCGATGGAAGAGAAGAATCTGATATGTATCAACTGCCCATTGGGCTGTATGCTTACGGTTGCCATGGATGGGAAGAAGATCGTGAGCGTTGCGGGCAATACCTGCAGACGGGGAGATACTTATGCCAGAAAAGAACTGACTAATCCGACCAGGATTGTGACCTCCACGGTGAGGGTATTGGGAGGCAGCGAGAGTATGGTCTCGGTTAAGACGAAAGAGGATATCCCCAAAGGGAAGGTGCTGGAGTGTGTAAGAGCGCTGAAAGACGTGGTCTTGCCGGCGCCGGTTAAGATTGGGGATGTTATACTGGAGGATGCTGCCGGGACGGGGGTCAGTATTGTGGCGACGAAGAATGTGCAGTGAGAGACAAGGGGGCTTGGTATGTAAAATAATCTGTGTAAATCATCACAGATTATTTTACACACCCAGGTAGCATTATACAGTCTCTAGACAGTATGATATTCTGCAGGTTTTCTTGTAACACGCGATTCCGTATTTGTGGATCGTAAGCATTCCGTCTTGTTTTAGAATCTCAACATACCCATCGTTTTCAATTTGTTCCATGGCTTTGGCGCAGGCCCGGTCATATTTCCCATTTTCCGCATATTTCAATTCAATGACACAGCCGACCTTCATTGTTGGAATTTCAAGGCGGATATCCGTGTAGCCTATACCTGATTCTGCGTTCGACTTGACGATCCAGCTCCCTTCTGCACGTAATAATCCCAATAACATTCCGTGATAAAAATTTTCTTTCATTTCCTTTTTCACATAAGTATCCCGGATGCTGATGGAATCAGTCATAAACGCATTAAATAGTCTTTGTACTTCCTTATGCTCCCCAGCTTTTACCGCATCGCAAAAGGAGGTCCATCTGGCCGTATCACTTACAATCTTTACCTTAAACCAGGAGCGGATCCGGTTCTCATAGATACCCAGCACTTCCCGGTTCGGGATCACGAGCTTATGAATCCCATTTTCGGGCAGTCCGGCATCGGTCAGATAGCCTGTCGCATATAATACGCTCCACAGGTAAGTCTGGCGTATCTCCCGGTCATCACTGTCCAGGTCTGGATAGGTCAGCTCCGGAATCAGGATCTTCTCTACAGATTCACCGGAGATCAGGGATTCAATCTCGCTTTTAGTAGTTTCCGTTGCCGTTTCCAGAATGTCCTGCACGATTGCATTGCTGCTGCTGTTTTCCCAGTGCGCTTCCATGGGGGCATTGGCATGTGCCCGAAATTTATCACATTGATTAATGACGTCCCATGGACAGTATACATCTATATTGCCAAAACGATACCCGTCATACCATTCTTTGATCTGTGGGAAAGAAGCTTCCAGTCCATAGTAATATAACAGCTCTTTTACTTCGTCATCAGTAAAGCCAAAATATTTTGCAAAGTCTATATCAGATATGGTTCTTACCTTAAAATTATTAAGCCCAGTGAATATACTTTCTCTGGCAATCCGAAGGCACCCCGTGATCACGGCAAAATACAGATTCTCATTTGTTTTAAACACCTGACTGAACAGGGAACGGATGAGATTGACCATTTCAAGATAATAGCCGCACTGGTAGGCTTTGTCCAAAGGGACATCATATTCATCAATCAGAACGACCACTGGAATCCCATAATGCTTAAAAAGCAGCTTTGTCAAAAGCCTTAGGCTGCTGTAAAGATAAAAGGGTTTATTAAAGTCACACTCCATAATACGGCTTAATTTCATTTTTTCAGAGGATGTCAGTTTTTCACTGTCCAGAAGAAAGTCGAGACGCTCTGCCGCCTCACTGACAGCAGATCCCAGCATATCATAGGCAGTCTGAAAATCCAGTCCGGCTGCATCCTTCAGGCTGATGGAGATAACCGGATATTTTCCCATATACTGCTCACAGATTACCTTCTCCCTGGAAATCTCCAGTCCTTCAAACAGGGCAGGATCCGCGCCGAGTTCAAAAAAACTTTTCAGCATATCCATATTCAGGCTTTTTCCAAAGCGCCGCGGTCTTGTGATCAGGTTCACGCTCCCGCGCGAATTCACCAGATCACGGATAAAGCCTGTTTTGTCCACATAGTAGAAGCCATCTCTCTTGAAATCTTTAAAAAATTCGATTCCGATGGGGAGTTTTTTTTTCAATTCCATGTCAGCCTCACCTCCAATGTAATCCTGTTATGGCCATGCGGTCTTTTATCAAGTATAACAATTCTATGCGGATGATTCAACGGTAATTTTTCTGCCGGATCGGCCGGCGGATATGAGCATGTTAACCGAGGAACAGTCACAGAACCCCGCCTTCCTGCATATAATAATGCAAAAAGTATCAGGAGCAGTTTATGCCGTATTCAATCATGCTGGATGCCGGACACGGGGGCCGTGATCCGGGCGCCGTCTACAACGGCCGACAGGAGAAGGACGATGCCTTGCGGCTGACCATGGCAGTAGGAGAGATTCTTCAGAATAACGGAATCGACGTACAATATACGAGAACAACAGATGTGTACCAGACGCCCTATGAGAAAGCGATGGAGGCCAACAATGCGGGGGTAGATTTCTTCATATCAATCCACAGGAATTCCTATCCGACGGACAATGAGGTGTCGGGGGTGGAGACGCTGGTATACGATCTGTCCGGTCTGAAATATCAGATGGCGCAGGATATCAACGATCAGTTGGAAGCGGTCGGTTTCGTGAATCTGGGGGTGAAAGCCCGCCCCAACCTGGTGGTACTTAGAAGAACGAGGATGCCGGCGTTACTAGTGGAAGCCGGGTTCATTAATTCGGATGTGGACAACGAATTATTTGACAATAACTTCCAGGATATTGCGCGGGCGATCGCAGGAGGCGTCTTAGATACGCTGAGTTCAGAGGGAATCATCGAGAATGACAGCTTCCGCGTCCAGGTCGGCGCTTTCCGCAACCGGAGATATGCAGAGAGACTGTTGAATGAGCTGTTGGAACAGGGATTCCCGGCTTTCCTGGACGATTCCGGTCCGTATATCCGTGTCCAGATCGGTTATTTTACAGATATGGACGATGCGGTCGAGATGGAGCAGCGGTTAAAGCAGGCCGGATATCCGACGGTGATCGTACAGTAAGGAAGTATAAAAAACGCAGCCTATCAAGCCTGCGTTTTTCTTATCCCTTGGGCAGCGAGAAGATGAACTCCGTTCCGACTCCTTCCGTGCTGACCACATTGATATTCTCTCCGTGAGCCTGGATCGCTTCCTTGACGATGGCAAGGCCTAAGCCGGTCCCTTTCTTGTCCTTTCCGCGGGAGAGATCAGACTTGTAGAAGCGTTCCCAGACCTTATTCAAAGAGCTTCTGGGAATGCCGATGCCGTCGTCCTTCACAGAGATGTAGACTTTATCCCCGCGTTCGGTTGTCTCGACCGTAACTACAGAGTCAGGATCGCTGAACTTGATTGCATTATCCAGAAGGTTATAGAGTACCTGTTGGATCTTGCGTTTATCGGCGTTGACATTCAGGTGTTTGGCGGCAAGCACCACGTCTATGGAAATCTTCTTCTGCGTACAGGTGCCCTCGAAAGAGGCCGCGACCTGCTTGATCATATCGTGGATGTCAAAGAGTTCTTTGTTCAGCAGAAGATTCTTAGTGTCGAATTCATTCAGGGTCAGAAGATCCTGGGTAAGGTCGGTCAGACGTTCCGTCTCAAACAGAATGATCTTCAAGTATTTGTCATACAGTTCCGGCGGTATGGTACCGTCCGTCATAGCCTCTACATAGCCCTTGATGGATGTAAGAGGGGAACGGAAGTCATGAGAGACATTTGCCACGAATTTCTTCTGATAATCGTCCATATCCCGCAGATGGGAGGACATATAGTTCAGAGACGCGGACAGATAGCCCATTTCATCCTCGGTATTGACAGGGATCTCGTATTCCAGGTTGCCGGATGCATATTGTGTGGCCGCCTCCGTGATCTTGCGCAGCGGCCGGTATATGAAATACTGGAAAGCCAGAAGAATCATGAATGAGAGGAGATATATCACCAATACCGTGATGATCGCGGCGTGCATCAGGACATTCTGGGTGTCGCGGATATCGGAGGTATACTTATGGATCAGCAGATATCCGTTCGGGGTATATCCGTATACGACCGGCGCCAGTACGGTCATGACGTCTTCTTCAAAATAATCGTGATAATTGCCCGTCAGATATTGTTGTCCGCCGCTCTCGGCAGGATTAAAGGCTTCAATATGCCTGGGGGCGGGAGGATAAGTCTCCGGCTCTGCGGAGGTTATCATCGTTCCGTCCTTGCCGACGAACCACACCGCAGCCTCCAACTGTATCTCCATACCTGATAATTGGAGACGTACATCTCCCAGCTCCAGGGTCTCATCGAAGTAGGCGGGCAGATAATTGCTTGCGATCAGGCTGGCCTCCCGGTAAAGGGAGGTGGCGGTCTTCTCCTCCAGCGGACTCTCGGTCAGATTGAAGGTCAGTGTCGCCACTGTGAAAATGCTCAGGAATCCGAAGATGATATATACGATTATGAATTTCAAGTGTAACGTGCTGCGCATGTAGTCTCCTTATAGTTAGGTTTATTTCACTTCGAACTTGTACCCGATGCCCCAGACGGTGCTGATTCCCCAGGAGCCGTGATCCTTGATCTTCTCGCGGAGCCGTTTGATGTGAACGTCAACGGTACGGGTATCTCCGATATATTCGTATCCCCAGATCTGGTCAAGAAGCTGTTCCCGGGTAAATACCTGGTTCGGAGAGGAAGCAAGGAAGTATAACAGCTCCAGCTCCTTTGGCGGCATATCGACTCTGAGTCCGTCAACCAGCACGGAATAATTGGTGAGGTTGATAGAAATGCCGGGGTATTCCACGCATTTGCCCTTGTCTTCCCTGGCAGTCTCGGCTTTGGGAATGGCCTGATAGCGGCGGAGGACGGCCTTAACCCGGGCTACCAGTTCCTTAGAGTCAAATGGCTTCATGATGTAGTCGTCTGCACCCAGCTCCAGTCCAAGGACCTTGTCGAAGACTTCTCCCTTTGCCGACAGCATGATGATTGGAACGGCAGATTTTGCCCGGATCTCCCGGCACACCTGGTAGCCGTCGATCCCAGGGAGCATAAGGTCCAGAAGGATCAGGTTGGGCTGATAGGTTTCCTGGGCGATGAGCGCCTTCTCACCGTCATACACCATCATGGTATCGAAGCATTCCTTGGTAAGATACAGGGATATCAGTTCTGCAATATTCTCGTCGTCGTCGACGATTAAGATTTTCTGTTTATTTACCATATCTGTCTCCTTTTATTTCAGTTCGACGATCGTGACGCCGGCATCCCCCTCGCCGAATGCACCGAGCCGGAAGGATTTGACATGCTTCTGGCGCCGAAGATAATTGTGGATGCCTGTCCGCAATGCACCGGTTCCCTTACCGTGTACGACACGGACGGAGGACAGGTGCGCAAGTGCGGCGTCGTCTAAATATTTGTCCAGTTCCGCGACAGCCTCGTCCACGGTCTTCCCAAGCAGGTTGATCTCCGGGCTTACAGAGAAGGACTTGCCCATCTTCATCTTACCCTTGGAGGTCTTATGCATCTGCTTGGCGGAGTAAGACGGGGTCTCTTCTATGATCTCCAGATCAGAGATATGGATCTGGGAGCGGAGGATTCCCATCTGTACGGTTACATTGCCCCTGGCGTCAGGAAGGGAGGTGACCGTTCCGTTCAGGTTCATGCTTAAGACCTTGACGGATTCACCCAGTTTAAAATCGGACGGCTTATGCTGCTTGCGGGGCTTCTTCGCTTCCAGCGTTGTATGGGAGCTGACAGAAGCCATCTTCTTGCGGAGACGTTCGCGTTCCTTCTCCATCTCTGCTGCGGAAATGTTCTCCTTGCCGAACTTATGGAAATTGCGGATAGTCTCGTCGGCAGTCTCTTTAGCGTCCGCCAGGATGGCGTGGGCCTTCTCGTTGGCTTCCCTGAGGATCCGTTCCTTCTGTTCTTCTAACCGTTCCTGTTTTTGGCGCACCTCGGTTTTGAGTCGTTCCAGCTCACGTTTGTATGCGTTGATCTCATCCTGTTCCTTCTGGATGGTGCGTTTGCTGGTCTCCAGATCTGTGAGCAGATCTTCAAAGGATTCGTCCTGTTCGGTCAGATGTGTCCTGGCTTCTTCTATAATATAATCAGGCAGCCCAAGCTTGCCTGCGATAGCAAATGCATTGCTCTTCCCCGGGATTCCAATGAGGAGCCGATAGGTAGGGCGGAGGGTCTCCAGATCGAACTCGCAGCAGGCATTCTCCACCTGAGGAGTGGACAGGGCGTATACCTTTAATTCGCTGTAATGGGTGGTCGCCATGGTGCGGATCCCCCGCTGATGCAGATGGTTCAGGATCGCGGTGGCAAGGGCGGCGCCCTCGGTTGGGTCTGTTCCGGCTCCAAGCTCGTCAAACAGAACGAGTGAATGCTCGTCCACGTGCTTTAAGAAGGATACGATATTCGTCATATGAGACGAGAAGGTACTGAGGCTCTGTTCAATGCTCTGCTCATCTCCGATATCGGCATATACATGTTCGAATACGGCAAGCTCGGAACGGTCTAATGCCGGGATATGAAGTCCCGCCTGTCCCATCAGTGTAAATAACCCCACGGTCTTTAAGGATACCGTCTTACCGCCTGTATTGGGGCCGGTAATGATCAGCAGGTCAAAGGTATCCCCAAGGGTTACGGTGATGGGGACAACCTGTCTCTTATTAAGAAGCGGATGACGCCCCTCACGGATGTGGATGCGGCCTTCTGTATTAAATAACGGCATGGATGCATTCATATCCAGCGCAAGGCCGCCTCTCGCGAAGATGAAATCCAGTTCGCCAAGAACAGTGTAATTACTGCGGATCTCTTCTGTATATGCTGCCGTGTCCTCGCTTAAGCGGGCAAGGATTACCTGTATCTCTTCTTGCTCTTTCCCGTAGAGCTCCTTTAGATCATTATTTAGTTTGACTACTGCCATCGGTTCAATAAATAGTGTGGAACCGGTGGAGGACTGGTCGTGGATCAGACCGGAAACCTGGCCTCTGTGCTCTGCCTTGACCGGGATGCAGTAGCGGTCTCCGCGCATGGTTATGATAGGATCCTGCAGGTAAGTGCGCAGAGATCCGTTGACCATGCCGGTAAGCGTGGAATGAACCTTGTCGTTCATCTGGCTGATGGAGCGGCGGATATGCGTCAATGTACCGCTCGCATCGTCGCTGATCTCATCTTCCTCTAAAATGCATCGGCGGATCTCTGCCGATAATGTGGTCAGTGGCTCTAACTGCCGGAAAAACGGGTCCAGGCAGTCTTCCTGGTCGTCATTGTTGTCGTGCCTGCCGTATGCTTTGGCGCGTCCGGCAGTTTCCAGAAGCTTGCAGATGCGTAAGAGTTCTCCGCTTCCAAGAGCCGCGCCGACCTCTAAGCGTCGCAGAGAATCATTGACCGGGCTGCACCCGCCAAAGGAAAGCCGGCCTTTCTTAACGATCCGTGTAAATGCGGCCGCCGTCTGCTGCTGGGAAATCGTGATCTCGGGCAGAGAAGTCATAGGCTTAAGCTTCATGCAGCGCTCCTTGCCGCTGGAAGATGAGGCATGGTCTGCGAGCTGCTCAATAATCTTATTGTATTCTAGTTTGTTTAATGTTTTCTTATTCATATTCATCACCTGGATATATTCTAACCTATTTGCGCCATAAAAGAAAGAGAGAAATATTGAACAATTGCCGTTCATAGGTTATACTATATTCGATGGGGCGTATACCCGGAATGGATTTATAAAAGGAGAAGGATGCGTCTATGGAAGAGCATAGAGACCCAAAAGAAGAATTACGTCCAAAAGAGGAACCGCAGGAGGAGCCGTCGGAGTATTTATTTATGCAGGAGACGATCAAGCGGGATCGCAGAGGAATCAGAAAAGGATTTTTTAAAATGGCAGGTTTTGGTCTGGTATTTGGGATGTGCGCCTGTTTCAGTTTCACTGCGCTGAGACCGGTGATGGAAGGCATTTTCCAGGATGATCCCGCGCAAGTCACGATTCCTAAGGAGGAGCCGGAAGAAGATAAAGTACAACCGGAGGCGGAGCCGGCAGAACCAGCGGTACAGCAGACGCTTGACGCAGACAGCTACCGGCAGATGCAGCAGTCGTTGACGGCGATCGGTATTGAAGCGAACCGTTCAGTGGCAGAGATCGTTGCGGTTGCGAAGGATCAGGACTGGACGGAGGAGGCGAAGGACTATAAGAACAGTGTGTCCGGCCTGATCGTTGCGGATAACGGAAGGGAGCTTCTGATTCTTGGCAAGTCGTCTGTTGCCAAGGAGGCTCAGGAATTGCGGGTAATCTTCAACGATGGGAATGCGTACCCGGCGGTATTGAAGAAGAGTGACGGAACTCTAGGAATCGGAATCTATGCCGTGAGCCGTTCTGATCTGGAGGACTCGACCTGGGCACAGATTGAGACGGCGGTGCTGGGAAGCTCCAACGCAGTGTCCAAGGGGGATGTGGCGATCGTTCTCGGCAAGCCATTTGGGTATGCCGGCGCCATGGGATTTGGCTCGATCGCATCTGGGAAGAATACTCTGGATCTGGCTGACAGGCAATATCGTCTGATCAATACGGACATTGCCGGTTCGAAGAACGGGAGCGGATTTATCGTGAATCTGAAGGGAGAGACGATTGCCCTGATCGATCAGAGTGCGGCGGAGGAAGGAAGTACGGAGCTGATCATAGGATATGGGATCACGGACGTGAAGGACATAATCGAATGCCTGTCCAACGGGCAGGGCGTTCCGTATATCGGTATCTACGGCGTGGATGTCACTGAGGAGATAGAAGAGCAGGGAATTCCCAAGGGTCTGTATGTGAAGAATGTAGAGGCAGATTCTCCGGCCATGACGGCAGGAATCCAGAGCGGTGACGTCATCACCAGTATCGGCGATGATGAGGTCGCATCCTACAGCGCTTACCATCAGTCTTTGATGGAAAAGAAGGTCGGAAGTGAAGTCAAGGTGAAGGGACAGCGTCAGGGAGCCGACGGTTATGTGGATATTGATTTCACTGTGACGGTAGGGAGTAAGGAGTAGAAAAGGACGTATGTGATCGTTCTGAAGAAAAGACAGCATGAGAATAGGGAACTGTGAGAGACGGCATTATTTCTTCACATTTCCTGAGACAGAAAGAGGCGGAAATATGAGATTTATCAACACTCTTCGTGAGGGAGAGACAATCAGGAACATTTATCTGTGTAAGGGGAAACGCTCTGCAGAGACAAGAAACGGGAAACCATATGATAATCTGATCCTTCAGGATAAGACCGGGGTGCTGGACGGGAAGGTCTGGGATCCGAATTCGGGAGGAATCGCGGATTATGATGAGATGGATTTTATAGAGGTATATGGAGAGATCATCAATTATAACAATAACCTTCAATTGAATATCAAGCAGATCCGCAAAGCGGAAGAGACAGAATATTCTATGGCGGATTATCTGCCGACCAGCGGGAAGGATACAGAGAAGATGTATCAAGAACTGCTGGGGTATGTGAAGAAGATTGAGAATCCATATCTGAGACAGGTGGTAGAGTATTATTTCGTGAAGGACGAGGCGTTTATCCGGAAGTTCAAGGCACATTCGGCGGCTAAGAGCGTACATCATGGCTTCTCGGGAGGGCTTCTGGAACATACGCTTAGTGTTGTGAAGTTCTGTGAATATATGGTGGGGGCGTATCCGATCCTGAACAGTGACGTCCTGTACACGGCGGCGATCTGCCATGATATCGGGAAGATCAAGGAGTTGTCTCCGTTTCCGGAGAATGACTATACGGACGACGGTCAGCTTCTCGGCCATATTGTGATAGGGGTGGAGATGATCAGCGAAGCGGCGAGGTCGATACCGGATTTTCCGGACAGACTGGCAAGCGAGCTGAAGCATTGTATTGTGGCACATCACGGGGAACTGGAATATGGATCGCCGAAGAAGCCTGCGCTCGCAGAGGCATTTGCACTGAATTTTGCAGATTGCGCGGATGCGAAGATGCAGACGCTGACGGAGATATTCAAGGATAAGAATACGTATGACTGGCTGGGGTATAACCGGCTGTTTGAGACTAATCTAAGAAAGACGATAGGGATGGGGACGTAGTAAAATGACAGTTTACTACGTCCCAAATTGAATTTTGCCCTGTATCCAAATGGAAAAAGAGGTATATTTATGCAGAAGAATGATGTGGTTACAGTTGAGATAGAGGATATGGGAATTGGAGGGGAAGGCATTGGAAAGGTCGATGGATATACGCTGTTTATCAAAGATGCGATAATCGGAGATGTCGTAGAAGCCAAGATTATGAAGGCCAAGAAAAATTACGGATATGCTAGGCTTATGAATATTATACTCCCGTCAGAATACCGTGCAGAACCAAAGTGTCCGGTAGCCCGGCAGTGCGGCGGATGTCAGATTCAGGCTATGAGCTATGAGAAGCAGCTCGAATTCAAAGAAAAGAAGGTTAGGAACAATCTGATGCGTATCGGCGGGATTCCCGGGGAGGTGTTGGATGCGGTGTTTGAGCCGGTCTGTGGGATGGATATGCCTTACAGATACCGGAATAAAGCGCAATATCCTGTAGGAAGGGATAAAAACGGCAGACCAACGGCAGGGTTCTATGCAGGCCGGACTCATCAGATCATTCCGTGCCTTGACTGCAGTCTCGGTGTAGAGATAAACGGCGATATTCTAAGGATTATCCTCGATTATATGGAGCAATATGGGATTGAGCCTTACGATGAAGAACAGCACAGAGGCTTAGTGCGTCACATACTGCTCCGCTATGGTTTTGCCACGGATGAGATCATGGTCTGCCTGGTGCTGAATGGAAGACAGCTCCCGCATGCAGAGGAATTGGCGGACAGGCTTTCGCGGATTCAGGGGATGGCCAGCATCACGGTCTGTGTCAATACGGATAAGACGAACGTAATCATGGGTACCGAGATCATCACGCTGTGGGGGCAGAGTTATATCACGGATTATATCGGAGATGTGAAATATCGAATCTCGCCCCTGTCGTTCTATCAGGTGAATCCGGTTCAGACCAGGAAGCTGTATGAAACTGCGCTTGAATATGCGGGGCTTCATGGGGTGGAGACGGTGTGGGATGTGTACTGCGGAATCGGGACTATCTCTCTGTTCCTGGCGCAAAAGGCGGGGAAGGTCTACGGTGTGGAGATTGTTCCCCAGGCGGTTGCGGATGCGAAGATGAATGCCAGGATCAATGAGATCGGCAATGTGGAGTTCTATGCAGGGAAGGCGGAGGAGGTTCTGCCAGAATTCTATGCGAATTATTCTATAGAGCATCCCGGTAAGCAGGCACGGGCGGATGTGATCGTGGTGGATCCGCCGAGGAAGGGGTGCGAGGAATCTGTGCTTGAGACGATGGTGCAGATGCAGCCGCAGAGGATTGTGTATGTCAGTTGTGATTCGGCTACGCTAGCGAGGGATTTGAAGTATCTGGGGGAGAGAGGATATGAAGTGGTAAGAGGAAGGGCGGTAGATATGTTTCCGCATACTTGCCATGTGGAGACGGTATGTTTATTGTCCAAACTCAATGTCGAGCATCATATTGAGGTTGAACTCACGATGGATGAGCTTGATTTGACTGCTGCGGAGAGCAAAGCCACCTATGAAGAAATCAAGAATTATGTACTGGAACATACGGGATTGAAAGTCAGCAATCTGTATATCGCACAGATAAAACAGAAATGTGGTATTATTGAGAGAGCAAATTACAATCTGCCGAAATCGGAAAATTCCAGACAGCCGAAATGCCCGCCAGAGAAAGAAGTAGCTATAAGGGAGGCATTAGAGTATTTTCGCATGATTTGATAGTCGGATGTTTTTCATGGATTTGTACCTTTGAGTGTCGTCGTCAGTTTCCTGTATAATAGAGCGAAGAAAGGACGGTGACATTTATGAGAGAAAAGAAAAATCATTTGTATGTGGATAGTCAAGAAAGAACATTACTTTTACATAGCCTTGTGGAGTTGAAAAATCAGCTCATACAGCAGGGCAGATATACGGACTGCGTTGACGAACTGATATTCAAAGTCGTAAACGCACCAGTCAAGAGAATGAAAATTGAATATGTCTAAGGCACATCACAGAGCCGCTTATTCTTATTGATTTTTAAGAGTAAGCGGCTTTTTTGCGTTCTCTGGTATTGTTACATAGCCACCTTGACAAAGTGGCTAAATTTATGCGAAAGGAGGACGCACCTATGTCAAATTGCAAAGTAATCGCTCTGACGAATCAGAAAGGCGGTGTCGGCAAGACCACCACAGCGGTCAATCTGGGTGTCAGTCTGGCACAGCAGGGTAAGAAAGTCCTGCTCATTGATGCCGACGCACAGGCAAACTTAACGATGTCCCTCGGTTACGGCAGACCAGACGATTTATCGGATACGCTTTCAAGCATCATGCAGGACGTGATAGACGATAAGCCTGCCAATGTCCAGAAAGCTATCCTGCACCATAACGAGGGCGTTGACCTGCTCCCGTCCAACATTGAACTGTCGGGACTGGAAGTACGGCTTATCAATGCCATAAGCCGTGAAAGCGTGCTGAAAACCTGCATTAATGAAGTAAAAAAGAATTACGATGTGGTTCTGGTGGACTGTATGCCGAGCTTGGGTATGCTGACAATCAACGCACTTGCGGCGGCTGACAGCGTGGTTATCCCGACACAGCCCCATTATCTTTCTGCAAAGGGTTTAGAGCTGTTGCTTCGCTCCGTGTCTAAGGTCAAACGGCAAATCAATCCCCATCTGCGGATTGACGGTATTTTAATGACGATGGTAATGCCACGCACGAATATTTCAAAAGAAATCACCGCTACGGTGAAAAGTGCATATGGGCAGAGAATCAAGGTGTTTGATACCCAGATACCTCATTCAATCCGTGCAGTAGAAGCCACCGCAGAGGGAAAGAGCATTTTTGCCTATGACAAAAGCGGCAAGGTAGCCGCAGCTTATGAGCAGTTGGGAAAGGAGGTAGCAGAGATTGGCGAGAAGCAAAAGAACAGAAATCGAGCTGACCGCATACGATGACCTCTTTGAAACAGACGAGAGCCGTGCAGAAGCGAAATTAAGTAAAATAAGGGAGATACCCATTTCCAAAATTGACGAGTTTCCAGACCACCCATTCAAAGTTTTAATGAATGAGGATATGGAACAGCTTGTTGAAAGTGTCAGTCGGAGCGGCGTAATGACCCCTGCCACAGTTCGGCAGAAAGAGGACGGACGGTACGAGCTTATCAGCGGTCACAGGCGGAAAAAGGCTTGCGAGCTTGCAGGGCTTGAAACGCTGAAATGCGAGGTTAAGGAGCTGACCCGTGATGAAGCGATTATTGTCATGGTTGAGAGCAATCTCCAACGCTCTGTTATCCTGCCAAGTGAGAAAGCATTTGCCTATAAGATGCGGCTTGAAGCTATGAAACGTCAAGCAGGCAGACCCCCGAAAGAAAATGCGTCGCCAGTGGCGACTAATTTATCAAAGGGGCGTTCTGATAAAGAATTAGGTGAACTTGTCGGAGAAAGTAAAGACCAGATACGCCGTTTTATCCGTTTGACCGAGCTTGTACCCGAAATTCTGCAAATGGTAGATGAACGCCAGATTGCTTTCCGTCCTGCGGT
>CANTDX010000051.1 GCA_947652615.1 uncultured Dorea sp.
TATGCCTGATCAGTTTTAACGGTAAGGAATTAGAGCTGAATCCCATTGGTGATATACTGGCGGTTGCTGCGGCATTCGTATGGGCAGTTTATTCCCTGCTTACACGAAAGATCAGCAGCTATGGGTTGAATACGATCGGGACTACAAGGAAGATATTTACATATGGAATACTTTTCATGCTGCCGTTTCTCTTTGTTTTTGATTTCAACTTGGATGTGCAAAAAGTTATAAAGCCAGAGAATTTCTTAAATCTTATCTATTTAGGTCTTGGCGCATCAGCACTTTGCTTTGTTACTTGGAATTATGCGGTAGGGGTGCTTGGTACTGTTAAGACAAGCGTGTATATCTATATCGTTCCTGTCATTACCGTTGTCACATCTGTTATTGTGTTAAAGGAAGAAATTACATGGATGGCTGCGATAGGAATAGGACTTACCTTAATCGGCTTGTTTCTATCATTTCTTCCATTCTCTCATTAAGGGTAAGGTCGCCTTCTGCCCGTTTTTTGGTTAGAATACGTTATTATTGCAAAGGAGCTGAAAAGCAAGTATAATTAACCTATCTTGAAGTAGAAAAGGATGTCTGTTATGATAGAGTGTATCGTTGTTGGGGCTGGCGGATTTATAGGAGCGGTCTGCAGATATTTAATCGGAATGATCCCGTTGAAAGAAGGTTGTGTATTTCCAATCAAAACACTAATGATAAATATTGCAGGGGCATTTCTGATTGGAATTGTGACTGCATTGGCAATGAAAACAGATTTCCTTAATCCCAGAGTTGTATTATTCCTGAAGGTTGGGATATGCGGAGGCTTTACGACATTTTCCTCCTTCGCATTGGAGACAACAGATTTGATGAAAGACGGGAAGATGCATCTGGCTGTCATTTATGCGGTACTGAGTGTTATGCTTGGAGTATTGGCTGTATTTGCAGGCCAGGGAATTGTCAGAAAGGGGTAATCATATGTCTATTGAAAAGGTAAGAGAATATTTCAAAACAAAGGGGATTGACGGAAGAATACAGGAATTTGAGATTTCAAGCGCAACCGTAACCCTTGCTGCCAAGGCTTTGCATTGTGAGGAAAGCCGCATTGCGAAGACACTGTCATTCCATGTAGGAGAAAAGGTGATATTGATTGTCGCTGCGGGCGATACCAAGATTGATAATGCAAAATATAAAGCCCAGTTTGGAACAAAAGCAAAGATGTTATCTTTTGACGAAGCAGAGTCTTTGGTTGGGCACGCAGTTGGAGGTATCTGTCCATTTGCTGTGAATGAAGGTGTAGAGGTTTATTTAGACATATCGCTGAAACGCTTTGCTACCGTCTTCCCGGCATGCGGCAGTTCTAATAGCGCGATTGAGCTTTCGCCTCAAGAATTAGAAAAATATTCCGGCTATGTAGAATGGATTGATGTCTGCAAGATATTGTGATGAAAAGAACAGGCAAAGGGGCTTATTCCTCTGCCTGCTCTATGGATTATAGATGTAGGGGACTGCGTTATTGCTGTTTAGTCAGGTCTATCTCGGTCTTATGTACTGCGATTTCTTCCAGATAATCTGCAAGCTGGTCCTTAAATGATTCGTCATGAAGCTTTTCCTGTGTCTCCATATAGATCTCTTCTGTCTGTGCAGGATAGAAGTATATGGTGATCTTAGACAGTGCATATCCTGCGGGTGAGAAGAAACCGACCTTATCTTCGATTCTTTTGCCTGCTGCATCCAGCATTACGCATTGAAGGGAATCATATTTTTCGTAACCGGGCATTACCTTGTTTTCATCGTAACCGGTATCTACAAATACTTCATAAGGCGTCATGGTGACACTGTTGATAGTCATACCGTTTGGAGCGCTGTCGTTTACCTCGATTACGGCGGGTTCGGTCTTATCGATGGTCACATCCGTCTCGAATTCCCATGAGACCGGCTTGGAATAGGTGAACATATTGTCGATGTTGTTCACCTTAAGTTTCCAGTGAAATGTATCCGGGATATCGAAGCCTGCGATCGGATATTCACTGAAGCTGATCCGAATTGCACCGACATATGTGTGTTCGTCTACATATTCTCCTCTCAGGTCAAGCGGTGTCCATTCAAATTCTTCGCCCGGCCATTGCATTGGCTCGTATGTGTCCGGCGGTGTCATGAAGTCGAATTCCTGTTCTATATCAAGATACATGCGGTAGCCGATGTTATCGCCGTTCAGCATATTGGATTCTTTGACTTCCTCCGGGAAGGGTTCTTCAGATTCGATCATTGCAGAGACATATAAGGCTCTGGAATCACTGTAGATTTCTGACAGAGTCATCTTAATCCCGTCAGATTCGCTGACATTCCCTTCTGCCACAGGCTTTGCCACTTCGTTAAAATTCCCCGGATACATCTGCTCATCCTGCACACGCTCGAAGATATGTCCGATCAGCGGAAGTTTAGCTGCCAGGGCCGGATTGGAGGCGAATACGCCTACTGCCGCCAGTGACACGGCCGCCGCGGCCGTTCCCTTCATCACATAATTCCAATGCTTCTTTTTCTTATATTCCCGCTTAATATCATACATATTCTGATTCACCACCTGTTCTAATTTCTCTGTAGGAACGCTGATATCGTCAAATTTAATTTGCATATACATAATCCTCCTTCAAGATCTGTTTTAATTCCTCTCGTGCCCTGCTTAAATATGCCTTCACGGAACCTTCGGGGGTATTCATGGCGAATGCGATCTCTTTGATCGTGAATTCGCTGAAGTATTTCAGATAGATCACTGTGCGGTATTTTTCCGACAATTGTTCGATCGCCGAATTCAGGTCGCACTTTTCTTCCAGGGTTACTCCGGTGTATCGGTCCGGCAATGCTATATTGTCCAATTCGCTGTAATAGACGGTCTTCTTTAATTCGTTCTGGGCTGCATGAATCAGAATCCTGGTGATCCACGTCTTAAAATACTCAGGTTCTTTCAAGGTCCGTATACTGCGATACCCGTTCAGAATGGTGGTTCCAACCACGTCCAGGGCGATCTCTTCATTGTGCACGTATAAATGTGCCATCTTATACAAGTATACCTGATGCTCTGCGATCAATTGCCCGTATGCATCTGGATTTCCTTTTACAGCCTTTTTTACAAGGCGGATCTGTTCCTCCTTACTCATTGCATTTATTTCTCCTTATAGTTGTCAATATAATAATCGGCGCCTTTTTGAATACATATATTAGAGTGCAGAAATGTCCAAAAGGTTACAGATGAATCAGAATATTTTCTTGAGGATAAGAAAAAGCCCGCTAAGAGCGGGCTTAATGGATCTATTTTCGTTAATTCCTGGCAAGTGTGAATTGATCTACAAGCTGTTTCAGATTGGCTGCCTCAGCGGAAAGCTCCTGGCTGGCTGCCGCGCTCTCCTCGGCGGTAGCGCTGTTGCTCTGCACGACTGAGGAGATCTGATTGATTCCTTCGTTGACTTGCAGGACGGCTTCTGACTGTTCACTTGATACGGCAGAGATCTGGTCAATGGAACCTACCATGGACTGGATGTTCTCTACGACATCTGACAGAGCGTCAGCCGTATGTCTTGCGATCTCGGAGCCTGTCTGCACGGCCTCTGTGGAATGTGTGATGAGCAGGGAAGTATTCTTGGAGGCTTCCGCGGACTTGCTGGCCAGGTTGCGGACTTCATCTGCTACAACGGCAAATCCCTTGCCTGCAACGCCTGCACGCGCGGCTTCTACGGCTGCGTTCAGCGCCAGGATGTTGGTCTGGAATGCAATGTCTTCTATCGTCTTGATGATCTTGCCGATCTCGTCTGAACTGGAGTGAATCTTCTCCATAGCGTTCATCAGCTCTTGCATCTGCTGGTTGCATACGGAGACGCCTTCGCCCGCGTGGTGGGTCTGTTCGCGTACTTTTCCGGCGCTGTCTGCGGTATCCTTAACCTGGTTGGAGATCTCGCTGATACGGGCGGCGAGTTCTTCTACGGAGCTTGCCTGTTCCACAGCGCCCTGGCTTAAGTTCTGCGCGCTTGAGGATACCTGGTTGCTTGCGCTTGACACCTGTTCCGCGGAAGTGTTGATCTGTCTGAGGATCTCGCTTAATTCTACCTTCAGGTTGCGCATAGAGTGCAGGATACTCTGGAAATCACCCACATAGGCATCCCGGTGGCTGGATTGGATATCTAGGTTCTGGTTCGCCATCTCGCCAAGAAGATAACCGATGTCATGGATGATGGTTGATAAGCCTTCTACCAGTTCGGCGGTAGATTGTGTCAGCATCCCGGTCTCATCCTTGCTGACAACCTCCGGAACCGGAGATTCCAGGTCGCCTTCTACCAGCAGGCGCATACGGTCTGCGCAGGCCTTCATCGGCCGGCTTAAGCTGTTGGCCAGCTTCAAAGCGACGATAATGGACAGCAGGATAGCAAGTACCATCATCACCAGATTGATAGCGATGTCAAAATATGTAGTAGAGAGATAATCTGACTGCGGTGCAACGACGGCCACGCTCCAGCCGTCTGTGCCGTTAACCGGCGCATAAGCGGCGAACATGCTCTTCTTGTCGTTCTTGTATTCTCCGAAACCGTTCTTACCTTCGCGCATGGCTGAATGGATGGATGCCAATTCCTTCAGAGAAGAGTCGCTCTCGGCTTCCTTCTCGATATTCTGGACGGTTATGGTATCCAGAGTGGTGTCCGCGATGGTGTCGCCGGAACTGTTGATCATATATGCCCGGCTGTGTTCGCTGACAAGGATAGAGGACACGATATCGTTCAGGAAAGTTTCGTGGGGAACGAAGTATACTACGCCCTCGATCTCGGCGCCCTGCTTCCCGTCCTTATAAATGGGGGCTGCTACCATAATAGATAATTCGCCTGTTATCTTGCTGATCAACGGCTCTGATACATAGACATTGCCCTGCATTGCCTGTTTAACATACTCACGGTCGGAATAATCATTGCCGTCAAAGATGCTGATGCCGTCCGGACCGACGATATTGCCGCGCTGGAGATCGTGCATGCTGACCCGTTCGTCTATGATCGAGCGTTTTTCCTCCAATGGAACGGTCTCGTCGAGAAGCTGCGGTACACAGCCGGTGTCCATGGCAACGTTCTTGTAGGCGGTTAGTTCCTGTTCAATGCGCTCTGCCGCGAGAACTGCAGTCTCACTCATTATTTGATCCACAGTCGAAATGGTGCTGTTGTAATTGAGCGTAATGCTGGATGCTCCCACCACAAGCTGTGTAGCCAGGACTGTCACCATAAGGCACAGGGTGATTTTTGTCCGAATGCTTTTCATGTTTCTTTACCTCCTAGTTTTTCATAAGTGAACTACTGTTATTATTATATGAATTTGTACTCTGGTTTGTCAACTGTATTCATTAAATGATGGAATTTTATGGATGCACGCGAAAATGGCGTGCTATTACAATGCGCACGCACATATAAAAATTTGAAATACTTATTGAATTATTTCCGATTGCGTGCTATTATGTGTTAAAAGAAAATACACACAATAGCACGCAAATGAATGGTATATAAATGAAGGAGGAGAAGATTATGGCGAAGGAATTTATCGTACCAGGACAGATCATTACGGGGGCGGGTGCCCTTACTATGGCAGAGAGTACGCTGGCTCAGTTTGGGAGAAAGGCAATGATCGTAACGGATAAGGTTATGGTAGAATTGGGGAATTGTGCGAAGGTAGAGGCGGCGCTTAAGAATCAGGGGATTGCTTATAGCGTATATTCTGAGATCGCGGGTGAACCAACGGATATCATGATCGAGAATGGATTGAAGCAGTACAGGGAAGAAGGCTGTGATTTCCTGATCGCCCTTGGCGGGGGAAGTCCGATTGATTCTATGAAGGCGATCGGTTCACTGGTGAAGAACGGCGGGAATATCTCGGACTATATGGGGAAGGTCATTGATGTAGAGATGCCTCCGATGGCGGCGATTCCAACGACCGCGGGAACAGGCTCGGAAGCGACGCAGTTCACCATTATTACGGACACGAAGAAGGATGTCAAGATGCTGTTGAAAGGGAAATCCCTGATGCCGGCTCTTGCGGTCAGCGATCCGCAGTTTACGATGACGGCGCCGCCGAAGATCACGGCGGCAACCGGTCTGGATGCGCTCTGCCATGCGATCGAGGCATATACCTCTAAGCAGGCGCAGACTTTGTCAGATACATTTGCCCTGTCGGCGGTAAGGCGTATCTTCAAGTTCCTTCCGGCGGCACTCCATGACGGGAAGAACGAAGAGGCGAGATCGGAGATGGCGGTAGCGGCGCTGGAGGCGGGCATTGCATTCAACAATGCGTCGGTTACATTGATCCATGGGATGAGCCGTCCGATCGGGGCATTGTTCCATGTGGCCCATGGACTGTCCAATGCCATGCTGATGAAGGAATGTCTGGGATTCGCCCTTAGCGGAGCTTATGAGCGGTTCGCGCAGCTTGGCAGGAGTATCGGAGCTGCGGGGAGGGAAGATACGGACAAGGAAGCCAGCGAGAAGTTCCTGGCGGCTGTGACGGCGCTTACAAAGGAGCTTGAGACGCCGACGCTTGAGGAGTTCGGTATTGACAGGGAAGAGTTCTTCCGTGTGATCGATAAGATGGCGAATGATGCGCTGGAGAGCGGAAGTCCTCAGAATACGCGCAGGGAGATTACGAAAGAGGATATTGAGCAGATGTATAGGAATATGATATACTGTAGAAAATAAAGATGGCATCAGAACGCCGGAAAGAGAGGTAATTATGGATCATGCAGATATTTATGCGGCAGATGAAGAGCGCTATGAGAGGATGATATATAACCGGGTAGGAAGGAGCGGATTGAAATTCCCTGCCGTATCCTTGGGATTCTGGCATAATTTCGGTTCAAGGGATAATTATGATAATATGCGGGCCATGTGCAGGACGGCGTTTGACAACGGGATTACGCAGTTCGACCTGGCGAACAATTACGGACCGGTATACGGAAGTGCGGAGGAGAGCCTGGGGAGGCTTATGAAGGATGATTTCGCTCCTTACAGGGACGAGCTTCTGATCACGACCAAGGCCGGATACGATATGTGGGAGGGGCCTTATGGGGATCATGGCAGCAGGAAATATCTGATGGCGAGTATCGATCAGAGCTTGAGGCGTATGAAGCTTGATTATGTGGATATCTTCTATCATCACCGTATGGATAAGGAGACGCCGTTAGAAGAGACGATGACGGCGCTTGTGGATATTGTGAGGAGCGGCAAGGCTCTGTATGTGGGTGTGTCCAACTATGACAGGGAGTATACGGAGAAGGCTGTGCGGTTCTTAAGAGAGCAGCATTGTCCGGTGGTCGTGAACCAGAGGAGGTATTCTATATTTGACCGGACCATTGAGGATGACGGGGTGAAGGCTTACTGTAAGGAAGCCGGGATAGGCATCATTGCATTCAGCCCTCTGGCTCAGGGGATGCTGACGGACAGATACCTGAACGGGATTCCAGAGGACAGCCGAATCGCGCGTGACGGCCGGTTCCTTCATGCCGCGGACTTGACAGAAGAACGGATCAGCCAGATCAGGAGACTAAGCGGGCTGGCGGGGCAGAGAGGACAGACATTGGCGCAGATGGCGCTTTCCTGGGTGCTTAAGGATGACGAGGTGTGTTCTGTCCTGATCGGCGCATCCAAGCCTCAGCAGATCACGGAGAATATCTCGGCGGCTTGGAGCGCAGGATTTACACAGGAGGAGATCGCCGCTATAGAAGAGATCTGCGGACGGGGATAGACTGGGGCTTGCGTTATCAGAACAGGAGGAGAAGATGAGTAAGACATTGTATGTGTCTGATCTGGACGGTACGTTATTGAACAGGCAGGATCGGATCAGTCCGGAGAGTATCAGGATCATCAATGATCTGGTGGCTGATGGGATGACATTCACCTATGCGACGGCGAGATCCTTGTCTTCGGCGTCGGTGGTAACGAGGGGATTATCGGCGGATATTCCGGTGATCGTGTATAACGGGGCTTTTATTATCAACCCGGCTACGGGTGAACGGCTGTCTAAGGAGAATTTCCGGGAAGAAGAGACGGGACGGGTCATAGAGGCCTTGAACCGGTTTGACATAAGTCCTCTGGTCTATTCCTTTGTAGCGGGGGAAGAGAAGGTCTCCTGGATCACTGCGCGTGAGAATGAAGGGATGCGAAGATATCTGGATCTTAGGAAGGGAGACAGACGGCTCCGCCCGGTTTCGGACAGAGAAGAACTGTATCAGGGGGATATGTTTTATTTTACCTGTATCGGAGAGAAGGAAGAGCTGCAGCCGGTGTATGAGATCTTTGCGGAGGATACAAGCTTTCGCTGTACCTTCCAGCAGGAGTTGTACAGGCCGGAGTATTGGTGTGAGATCATGCCGGCGAAGGCGACGAAGGCGGAAGCGATCCGGAAGCTTAAGGAGCTCCGGGGATGCGGTCGGGTAGTGTCTTTCGGGGATGCGGTCAATGATATCCCTATGTTTGAGATCTCTGATGAATGCTATGCGGTGGACAATGCGGTCGAAGAGCTTAAGGCGATCGCGGATGGAGTAATTGGGAGCAATGAGGAGGACGGCGTGGCGAAGTGGCTTATGCAGCACGTGCGGTCATGTTGATGGCCGACGGTGTCTGACGCAGTCCCTTATCTGACGGGAGTTTATAGATTATGGAATATTTTATGCTGGCAGTATCGGTGGTGCTGCCGCTTTTTGTATATATGCTGGTGGGCGTGCTGATCAAGCATCTTGGGATACTGGAGGAGGAGAATCTCAAGGCGGTGAACCGGATGATATTCAATATCATGATTCCGCTGGCGTTATTCTTCAGTGTATATAGGGCGGACCTTAAGAGTGCGGTAAAACCAAGGCTGTACGTCTATGTGTGGGTCAGCGTGCTTGTGGTCTTTGGACTGGTCTGGGTATTCTTAAGGAGATGCAGGCTGGACGGGGCGGTCACCGCAACTATGGTACAGGGGATGTTCAGAAGTAATTTCGTGTTGTTCGGCGTGACGATCGCGGCATCCCTCTGCGACGAGAGAGGTGTGGCGTCCATTGCGGCGCTGTCGGCGATCGTTGTTCCGACATTCAATATACTTGCGGTGATCCTGTTCGAGACTGCCCGCGGCGGGAAGGTGCCGGTTGGGAAGCTTCTGATCGGGATATTTATGAATCCGCTGGTGGGTGCAGGCGTCCTAGGGATTGCCGTCGGACTTCTGGAGATCAGGCTTCCGGAGCTTGTGGCGGAACCGCTGGAGAAGCTAGGAGAGGCTGCAACGCCGCTTGCGCTGGTGGTGCTAGGGGGTCTGCTGTCCGCGAAAAGTATCTCCGGGCACAGATATCATCTGGCGGTTGCCGCTCTGGCGAAGCTGGTGGTGATTCCCTTTGTTACGGTCTGTCTGGGGATTCTTGCCGGTTTCCGGGGAAATGATCTGGTGGCGGTCCTGGCGGTGTTCGCGTCGCCGACTGCGGTGGCGTCGACGCCGATGGCGCAGGCGATGGGCGGAGACGGGAAGCTTGCGGGGGAGATCGTTGCGGTTACTTCCGTGGGGTGTATTCTGACCATGTTCTTGTGGGTGTTCGTGCTGGCGGGGATGGGATATATCTAATCCAATGCTGTGCTTGACGATGTATGTATTCCGAGCATATAATGAGTTTTAGGATTGTAGGAGTGCATTAGCGCGGAACAATCCGTGTATCATAAACGGATGGGGGAAATAAGAATATATGCTGAGCATTTATTATGGAAGGATGCCGGAAGCCATCTTTAATACGGCTGTTTATTTTAAGAATGTATACGAAGACAGTTGGATTACAGATCCGTTTTCGAAAGAGATGATTCTGGATGTGGATAAATCTACGGTTCTGGGCAATGGGGTGATTGACAGTCCGGTTCTTGGTAAGATAGCGCCGGTCAGCCTCTCGGGCGGTGTGAAGACATTAATGTTGATAAATAACGAGCCGCAGAAAATATTCAATGCATCCACGTGTGGTAATAATTGTGCGAAATGGATTTTAAAAATCGGAGAAATGCAGGATGTCACGATCAATCTTCGCCATTTGATGGATTTTGGTCAAGAGACGTTTGATATTCATATTCTCAATACAGGTCAAATCGTTCACAATATGAAAGAGCTTGTTCCGATTGCGGGAGTATTCGTTTAGGGGAGTGAGAGTATGAGAGGGACACATAATGTAATAGTGCAAAATAAACGTATTCGCTATGATTTTGACATCAGAAGGAATCTTACGATTATTCAAGGAGACAGTGCGACCGGTAAAACTACATTGATTGATATGATACAAGAATATTATGAAAATGGTTCTATGAGCGGTATAGAACTGCGTTCAGACAAGGAGTGTGTGATTCTTTCCGGGAGAAAATGGGAAAATGATCTCAAAGTTATTCAGGATAGCATCGTGTTTATTGATGAGGGGAATGAATTTGTCTTCACAGATGAATTTGCGGCTTTTATTAAAAATACAGATAATTACTATGTAATAGTTACGAGGGAGGGGATTCCATCACTGCCGTATAACATTGAAGAGATATATGGGATTCGTGATTCGGGTAAATATGGCGTGTTGAAACAGGTGTATAATGAGTTTTTTCATATATATCAGGGGAATAGACCAGACCAGAACAAATTTGATATGATTATTACAGAAGATTCAAATTCAGGGTATCAGTTTTTTAAAGCGACTGCTGATGAAAGGAATATTATATGTGAAAGTGCAGGAGGGAAATCTAATATCTTTTCGGTTGCGGCAAAGGCTGTTGCAGCACATCCGAAAGAAATGATATTAGTAATAGCTGATGGTGCGGCATTTGGCGCTGAGATGGAGAAGATTACCAGACTGATAGCGGACCATGGTTGTTTGGTATTATATGTGCCGGAATCTTTTGAGTGGTTGATATTAAAATCAGGAATCGTGGAAGATAAAGAGATTACCAATATTCTCGAAGCACCGGGAGAATATATCGAAAGTCAGAAATATTTCAGTTGGGAACGGTTTTTTACAAGCTTGCTGGTAAGCAAAACGGAGAAGATATATTTGAAATATATGAAGAAAGTTTTGAACCCATCATATTTGAATAATAAGGTGAAAAGTAAGATATTTGCCGTATTACCGGTTGATTTTTGAAAGATGGTGATTATAAAAGGCTGACAGCTCATTGCTGCCAGCCTTTTTTGGGCTTGACAGAATAGGTCTATTACTATAGACTAATAAGTAAGAATAGGTCTACATCAATAGACCGGAATGCTTAACTGGAACGATAAGTGGGACAAGAAGTGAAGCGGAAGGGGGAAGCGGATATGGCAGATCTGAGACTATGTGACAGTGAATATCGGTTCATGTGCCTGGTATGGGAGTTGAGTCCGGTGCGCAGCGGAGACCTGGTGAAAGCTGCCCGCGAACAGTTGGGGTGGAAGAAGTCTACGGTATACACGGTGCTGAAGAAGCTTGCAGAGCGAGGATTCTTAAGGAATGAGGATGCGCTTGTGACAGCGTTGGTGGCGAAGGAAGAATGTCAGGCAGCGGAGACGGATCATTTCATGGAGAGGACGTTCGAAGGTTCGCTTCCGAAGTTTGTGGCGGCTTTCCTGGGAAACCGGAAGATATCTGAGAAAGAGGCGAAGGAGATAAAGGCAATGATTGATTCCCATAAGGAATGAGGTGTGAGGGATGAGCGGAATATTTTTGATGGTTTGTAATATGTCGGTGACGGCTGTGTTCGTAATTGTGTTGGTTTTGCTGGCGAGGTTGCTTCTTATGAAAGCGCCGAGGAGCTTCACATACTACCTGTGGATTCTCGTTGCATTCCGTCTGATCTGTCCGTATTCATTTTCCAGTGCGGTCAGTATCTTTAATCTGGATCTGTTCGGAGGGTATATGACCGGGAATCAGGGAATGTGGACCGGACAGGAAGAGTTGTCAGAATTGCTGTCCTTCGGCGGATCAGGAACGGGCGGTCAGGCGGCTGATGATCGGGCTGTCCGTGAGGCGGACCGTATGCGGGGAACAGAGCGTGCATCCGGTGCAGAAGACGGAAGACGGAGTATATCAGAGACGGAAGCTTCGTCAAGGATGGAAGACGAGAACGGAAGAAGGAGCACGTCAGGAGCAGAAGGGCTGCAGAATGCATCCGGGGAGGAAGGCGCCGCGGGGATATCCGGAGGCTTAAGAGGAGCAGAAGGAGAGACGGCAGGTCTGGCAGACGGCGGATCGGGCAGGGGGAGAGCAGGCATAGAAGTTCTGACAGGCCTGTGGCTTCTGGGAATTGCAGGCTTCTGGGGATTCCAGATCTATTCATACCGCAGACTCAAAAAGAGCGTTGCAATGGCGTGTTGTTATGAGAAGGGCATCTATGAATGTGAGAACATAGAGGTTCCGTTTGTGATGGGGGTCTTTAGGCCGAACATCTATCTGCCTCTTGAGATTACAGAAGATGAGAGACGGCATATCCTTCTCCACGAGCAGAACCACATCCGGCGGCATGATTATCAGGTGAAGCTTCTGGCGGTCCTTCTTCTCTCTGTATATTGGTTCCATCCGCTTGTCTGGCTGGCATATCATCTGATGTGTGAGGATATGGAGATGAGCTGTGACGAGAGGGCCGTACAGGGAATGAGCAGCAGGGAGAAGGAAGATTACTGCCGTACGCTCTTGAAGCTTGCGTCAAGAGATGCCGGATTGGGCAGGCTGGCGGCCGGACAGCCTGCATTCGGGGATTCGTCCGTCAAGCATCGGATCAAGAATATCCTGGATTTCAAGAGCCCCAAGAAGTTGGCCGTGGTTCTGGGCGCGGTGCTGTGTATATTCGTCGCGTTTATAGCTCTGGCGAACGGCAGGCAGAGATTGCAGATCCAGTGCGTGAAACCGCCCGGAACAGGTGAGATTGAGTATGAGTTCAGGCTGGATCAGGATATTAAGAGCTTCCTGATCTATAAGGAATATTACCGGCAGGGAGAGATGCGAAGCTATGAGGTGGTCAGAGCCGGGAACCTGGCAGAGGCAGGTGTGGATAAGAAGGGGAAAATGTCTGTAGATGTGCAGCGGCATCTTCCGGAAGGGAATGCCGCATTCATGCACCGCTTTGAGGGTGAAGATGCATATGTAAGAAATGATAATTCATGGGAAATGCTTGGATACTATGGCTATCAGGGAATGGCGGAGAATTATTATCTGGAAGATCAGGCCAAGTGGCAGGATATTGAAGCGGAACAGGAGATAGCATTGGCAGCGTGGCATCTCCAGGCCTGGCAAGAGATGGTGGAAGGCCTGCCCTGTGAGGAGTTCATGGATGCAGAGACGAAAAAAGCCGCTTTGGAGAAGAACGCCGGAGAGATCCTGTATTATATGGTATTTTCAGAGAAGGAAGCAGAGGAGCTGGAAGCGGAATATGAGGTGTCTCCGTATGCCAAAGCGCTGTATGAGGCTAAGAATCCGTATATTGGAGATGCGCCGGCTGATGCGAGGCTGCTGGAAAGGATCGGAGTATTCCCGGACAGGAAGCGAACGATGGAACTTGAGACGGAAGAAGAGCCGTACGTGCTCAGGATTCATTTCGAAGAGCCGGTGCAGGATGAACCGAGCTTTCATAAGAAGATGGAGAAGAATGCAATCCTGCTTCTGTGTCTGATTGAGAATGCGGGCGGGGTGGAGTGGACGTATCCTATAGAGTCCGGGGAAGGACAGAGGCGGTTTGGCTGTGACAGAGAGCGGGCAGCAAAGCTGATGGGACTTGAGAAGACGGAGGATATGGGGAGATTCGCAGAGTCAAGGAGCGGTGTGCAGGAGTTGCTGACAGAGTATTTGGGGTTCGTTGATCCGGAGATTACGGCGAACAGTATCGGTCTGGGAGTCGAAGGGGCATATATGTCGCTGGAAGGGCAGCCTTATCAATATAGTATGTATGTTGTCGGGCGTCTGCCGGGGGAGAGATATGACCAGGTGTTCCAAGTGCTGACCGATGAGGAGGACGTTACAATAGAGGATGTGGCGGAGGCGCTCCTGGAGGGAGGGGCTTCTAAGAAGATGTATGTGCTGCAATAAGAATATTATGAAAGAAAGCTCCGGCGGGCGGTTGTAACCTGCCGGAGCTTTCTTAAATGTTGTGTAGATAAAAAGTGAACATTTTGTTATAATGGGAATAGTTTTTGACGGAAAGTGGACAGGCGGAGAGTTAAGCGATGGGAGCAAAAGAGGATAAGCAGAGCAGAATTGCGCGGTACATAAGAGCAATATGGAATTACAGATCATCACATATGTGGTGTTCTTTCGCGACGGCAATATTGCTGTCTGTGTTCCTGCTGTTCTTTATCACCATGTGGTATATGAAGGACCGGTATTATTCCTATCTGGTGGAGACTACCTATTCTACGGAGAGGGCGCTGCTGGAGTCTGTGGATAAGAATATAGAGAATCAGATAGAGACATATGTGAATTACGGTTCCGGGATCTCGATTGATCTGGATATCGGACGGATGATATCGGACGGAATAGGGGAAGACGGAGGGATCAGCGCGTCCGAGAGGAAGAGTATGAAGGATACGATGAAGAGAGCGGTCAAGGTATCGAATTTAATTACAGGGATCGCGTTTGCGTCTGAGGACGGCGTCATCATCCAGTATGACCGCCTGGAGATGAATGTATCGGGAGCCAGGGACGTCTGGGATGAGGAGAGCGAGGATGTGATCAGGGAGACATATTCCAAAGTACGGGAGATGGCAGCAGGTCACACAATTCCCCGGTATGAGATCATAACGCAGCCGTTGGTCCATCCCAATGACGGCAGCAAGGGGCTGATCCATATAGCATTTCCGCTGAAGCGTAATTACAGATATGATAATATGCGTTATATGCTGGTATTGACCTTTGACAGCCAGCCTATGAGTGTGCTTCTGAGACAGTTGAACCAGAACCAGGAAGAATATATCCAGGCGTATATTGAGGATGAGCAGGGGAAGATCCTGTTGCATACAGGCGGCAGAGAATATCTGGGCAAGAGGTCGGATATCTATCAGGACGAGGGCCAGATCATTGATCTTGCGGTGGGGATCGGAGCTTATGGATGGATGTTGCACGCAGTGATTGATGAGAATATTCTGGAGGAGAAGGTAAATGAGATGTATGACAGGATGGTGCTGATCTTCATTGCGGCCATCGTGTTGATCATGTTCTTGTTATTTATGGTTACGAACCGTATCCTGAAACCGGTGAAGATCATCAGCGGATCAATTGCCAGGGTTAAGGACGGTGATACAAGAGAACAGCTCAGTATAGAGGGGACGAATGAGATCTGGCAGCTTGCGCAGGAGTACAATGAGATGGTACAGGCCATAAGAAAGGCGAGCCTTGAGGTGGAGGAGGAGCACAGCCGTGTGATCGAATCTATGAAGATGAAGCAGCTGGCAGAGCGGGAAGCGCTGGAGTCACAGATCAATGCACATTTTATCTGCAATACCTTGAATGTGATCAACTATGAAGCGATCGACAGCGGAAACTATAAAGTTTCTATATTGCTGAAAAAGTTATCTAATATACTTCGGTATACCTTCGACCAGAAGCATCAGAATGTATATATGTTCCAGGAAATATCCTGGATAGAGCAGTATCTCTTCCTGCAGAAGGAGAGGATGGAAGGGTTGTTTGATTATCAGATCGAGTTTGATTCGGATTATGATAACTGGCCGTGCAGGAAATTAATGCTGCAGCCTTTTGTGGAGAATTCTATCCTCCATGGGTTCGAGGGGAGAAGCTCCGGGGGAATGATCCGGATCGTCGGCGAGGGTTATAAGGAATTGCTGAGGATCTCTGTCGAGGATAACGGATGCGGCATGGCGGAGGAGAGAAGCTCTGTCATACAGGAAATCTTGGAGAATCCGCCCATTTCCAAGAGCAAAGGAATGGGGATCGGCATATCGAATGTAGTTACAAGAATGAAGATGTATTATGGAAAAGATCTTAGAGTATCGTTGGAGACGCGTGAAGGAGAAGGAACAAGATTCGTATTCTTGCTTCCGATGCCGTAGTCTGTTAAAGGGAGGAACGAAGCTTATGAAGATATTGATCGCGGAAGATGAACAGCGGGCAAGGAGAGGACTTAAGAATCTGATTATGTCAATCTCAGATGAGTATGAGATCGCGGCTGAGGTGCCGGACGGGAAACAGGCGTTGGAGATCATGCAGATCGTGAAACCGGATGTGGTGTTTACAGACTTGAAGATGCCGTATATGGGAGGGCTTGAATTGATCAAGGCGGCAAAAGCCGCGGAGATCAAAGCGAAATTCGTGATCGTGAGCGCCTATGAAGAATTTGAGGTGGCAAGACAGGCGATCAGCCTGGGCGTCTATGAATATCTGGTGAAGCCGATCATGTTCGATGAAGTGAAGGAATTGATGGAGCGGCTTGGAGAACAAAAGACCGAGGATCACAGCGCCTACACGGGCAGCCTGAAGGAGAAATATCCGAATGCACATCCGCTTGTGAGGAAGTCTCTGAGCTTTATAGAGTCGGGGTATGCGTCGAAGATCAGCCAGAAGGAACTGGCTGAGAGCCTGGGAGTATCCCAGGAGTATCTCTGTTATCTCTTCAATAAGGATGTGGGGATGAATTTCTCGCGTTTTATAAGGACTTACCGGATCGATCTTGCCAAGAGGCTTCTGCTTACAGAGGCGGTTCCAAGAGAAGAGATTCCTTATCAGGTTGGATTCTCTGATTCCAAGTATTTCAATAAGGTTTTCCGTGAGATCGAAGGCATCAGTGTTGCAGAGTTTCTGAGAGAGAATGAGAAGTAATATGCAGGATTAAAAGAATGATGCGGATTCGGCGATATTTCATTAATAGGCCGAATAAGCATCATTTTTTTGTATATAATAATGAAAAATCTTAAAATTTTCCCGAAATCTTAAAAAAATCACCTAAAATTTTCCTCTAAATCTTAAAAAATATGGTTACTCTTACAAAAACAGATAAATATAATTAGTTTATATCAAAATACGAGGAGGATATATTATGAAGAAAAGGATTCAAAAGCTTACCGCATTACTGTTGCTTGGAGCAATGACGGCCAGTCTTCTGACAGGGTGCGGCGGCGGAAACAGCGGATCGTCAGACAGCGACAGCGGTTCTTCATCAGAAGAGAGCAGCGGGTCGTCAGGCGGTGCAGCCGAGGTAACATTGTGGCATTATTTTGAACATGAGGCGCCGGATCTGGAGGCTATTGTAGAGAAGTATAATGAAGAACAAGACAAGATCCATATCACGGCAACTTATGTATCCAGAGAAGAACTGATGAATCAGTATACGATCGGCGCGGTATCCGGCGAGCTTCCGGACATCGGTATGGTAGATTCTCCGGATATGGCTTCTTATGTCTCGTTAGGAGTATTCGAGGACATCACGGAGGATGTGGAATCTTGGGAAGACCTGGATCAGTTCTATCCCGGGCCGCTCTTAAGCTGCCAGGATGCGGACGGTAAATATTACGGTCTTCCGAATAATTCGAACTGCCTGACACTGGCGTGCAATATGGACGTATTGAAGAAAGCAGGCTTCGAGGAACCGCCGACAACATGGGACGAGTTCAGGGAAGTATGTGAGAAGACGACCAATGCGGCTGACGGAGTGTATGGATTTGCCATGTGTGCGATCGGTACGGAAGAAGGAACATTCCAGCTCTTGCCATGGATCTGCTCTGCCGGCGGCAATATCGACTCTCTTGACAGCCCGGAGTCTATCAAGGGGATCCAGTTCCTAACGGATCTGGTAGAGGACGGCCTGATGAGCAAAGAGGTTATCAACTGGCAGCAGTCAGAAGCGTATAACTCCTTCTGTGCGGGGAAAGCAGCGATGCTGGAGTCCGGTACATGGCAGCTTGCCGATATCGACGAGAAGATCAACGGAACCTTTGAATATCAGTATGCGCTGCTTCCAAAGGATGAGGAGTATTCTTCCACGATCGGCGGAGAGAACTTCGGCGTCTGCACAGGAACAGAGTACAGGGATGAGTGTGTTGATTTCCTGAAATATCTTATGAGTGCACAGAATAATGCGGACTTTACCGCGGCGGCGGCAAAGCTTCCGGTTCGTAAAGACGCAGTCAGCTTGAATGAGCTGTTCACGACAGACGAGAGATATGCGGTGTTCAATGAAGGTATGAATTATGCAAGGGCGCGCGGACCGCACGCACAGTGGCCGACACTTTCCGAAGCATTCTATACGGCAGTACAGCAGTCTTTGCTCGGCGAGAAATCTGTAGAAGATGCCATGAAGGCAGCGGCAGCGACGATCGATCCGATCGTTGCGGAGGATCCGCTTCCGGAAGCATCCATAGGCGGCGGGGTTGCCGATGATGTAAATTAATATAGTTGAATCTGAGACTCCGGCGGACTGCCTGAAGCTTCTGTAAGATATACGGGGATGAGTTTTTGGACAGTCTGCCGGGGTTTTTGGATTCTGAAATGGAAAGGAGAGTTGGGATATGAAGCTTAGCATGGCTGCCAAGAAGAGTAAAGAAGCGTATGTATTTATTCTTCCTGGATTTATCTATCTGCTGATCGTCTGCGGATATCCATTGTTATATAATATTGATCTGAGTTTTAAGAATCTGAATGTCAAGAATTTTGCTTCGGGAGAGGCTGTGTTTGTGGGACTGGAGAATTATAAGACGCTGTTGGCAGATCCGACGTTCCGTCTGGTATTCAAGAATACGCTTGTATTTACATTCGCCTGTCTGCTGATCCAGTTCACGATCGGTTTTCTGTTCGCGATGTTCTTCTCTAAGAAGTTCACGCTGGCCGGCCCGATCAGAGGGCTGGTGCTTGTGGGATATATGATGCCGATGTCTGTAACGGCTTTGCTGGGGAAGAATGTGTTCCAGCTTGACAGCGGTGTAATCAATGACCTGCTTATGAAGCTGCATCTGGTCTCTGCCCCGGTCGACTGGCTGGTCAACGGAGGCACTGCACTGGCTGCCGTGATCGCCGTAAACTGCTGGGTAGGTATCCCGTTCAATATGCTGCTTCTGACCTCGGGGCTTACGGGGATCTCGGATGATGTCTATGAGAGCGCTTCGATCGACGGAGCGACGTCTTTCCAGAGGTTCTTATACATCACACTTCCGCTCATGAAGTCGGCGATGCTGTCTGTACTGATGCTTGGCTTCATCTATACGTTCAAAGCATTTGACCTGATGTTCATTATGACGGCGGGCGGACCGTTCAACTCGACAGATGTGTTGGGAACCTATGCTTATTCAAGGGCATTTACACAGTACGAATTCTCACAGGGCTCTACAATAGCGATGATTCTGTTCATATGCCTGTTCTGTGTAGGCCTGTTCTATCTGAAATTATTGGGGAAGGAGGATGACTAGGATGGAGAAAAATGGGATAAAAGAAGCCCGGCGCATGTATCTGAGATCCAAGGAAGGGCGCAGGAATATCAGGAATTGTATCTTCGCGGTTATTATCGCGATCTTCTTCCTCTTCCCGATCTACTGGCTGATCCAGATGTCATTTAAGACAGATATGGAGAGCTTCGGAAAGCTTGTAACCTATTATCCTCATGAGTTTACCATAGACCCGTGGCTTCAGAACCTTAAGGATGCGGATTTCGAGACGTCGCTGAAGAACAGTGTGCTCATCGCGGTCTGTGCGATGGTGATCTCTCTGGGCTTTGGTGTTCCCGCCGCGTACGGAATGGGGCGCTATAAGGTGCGGGGGACGAAGACCTTCATGCTGACATTCCTTGTTACACAGATGCTTCCGGCGTCCGTTATGCTGACTCCGATGTATCTGACGTTCAGTAAGCTTGGGCTTCTCGGTACATACTGGGCGCCGGCGATCGCTGTGGCGTCGGGATCGGTGCCGTTCATTGTGGTTACGCTGCGGCCGTATTTCAAGAGTATTCCGGTGTCCCTTGACGAGGCGGCGCGTATTGACGGATGCAATGTGTTCCGCTCGTTTTTTAAGATCATGATACCGACCATCAAGACCGGTATTATCACCGTAGTGGTCATCTCGTTCCTGAATGGATGGAATGACTTGATCTATTCTATGACATTTAACGTAAAGGCGGATATGAGGCCGTTGACGGCGAATATCCATAAGTTCCAGAGCAAATACGGAACGAAATGGAACTGTATTATGGCTTACGGCGCGATCCTGACGATTCCGGTTATCCTTGCGTTCGTATTTCTGCAGAAATATATCGTAGGAGGCTTGACGGCAGGCGCCGTAAAAGAATAACATAAATTAAAAGAGGAGGTAAGATATCATGCCAGATTTTGTAAAAAAAGAAGGGGAGACGGGGGATTTCCGCTCTGACAACCAGTTTTTGCTGGGATATTTTGAAGAGAAGGAAGGCGCGCTGTATTACCGCTACCGTGATGAGCGTGTGATCGTAGAACCGTGGGGAGAGAACAGCTTAAGAGTCCGCGCATCCAAGATGCCAGAGATGCCGCAGGAGTTGTGGGCGCTTGACGGGAAGCCTGCAGATGCGCGCGGAGATGTAACGATCAATGAATTTTCGGCAGAGATCGTGAATGGCAAGATCAGGGCCGTGATCAACAACATCGGCAAGATCATATTCTATAATCAGAAGGGGGAGCTGCTTCTGGAGGAATTCGTGCGTAACCGGGAGGATATGTTTGCCAAGACCTGCAGCTCTCTGGAGATGTCGGCGAGGGAATTCAAGCCGATCATCGGCGGAGACTATGCGCTGACTATGAGATTCGAGTCGAATCCGGACGAGAAGCTCTATGGTATGGGACAGTATCAGCAGAAGTTCCTGGATGTGAAGGGAACAGAGCTTGAACTGGCACATCGGAACTCGCAGGCGAGCGTACCGTTCGCACTTTCCTCACTGGGCTATGGCTTCCTGTGGAACAATCCGGCGGTCGGACGTGTAAGCTTCAACAAGAATGTTACTACATGGGAAGTGCAGTCCACGAAGAAGCTGGATTACTGGATCACGGCAGGCGATACGCCGGCTGAGATTGAAGAGGCCTACGCGGATGCGACAGGGAAGGTTCCGATGATGCCGGAGTACGGGATGGGCTTCTGGCAGTGCAAGCTGCGCTATCAGACACAGGAAGAGCTTCTGGAGGTCGCAAGAGAATATAAGCGCCGGGAGATCCCGATCGACGTTATCGTTGTAGATTATTTCCACTGGCCGAAGCAGGGAGACTGGAGATTCGACCCGACATACTGGCCGGATCCGGATGCCATGATCGCCGAGCTTAAGGAGATGGGAATCGAACTTATGGTATCCATATGGCCGATGGTGGACTATAAGAGCGAAAACTTTGATGAGATGAGGGCCAAAGGCCTGCTTACCAGAGTGGAGAGAGGCGTACATATCGATCATCTGTACATGGGCAATACGGTCCACTATGATACGACGAACCCGGAAGCAAGAGAGTATGTGTGGGAGAAGGCGAAGAAGAATTACTATGATAAGGGTGTGAAGATCTTCTGGCTGGATGAGGCGGAGCCGGAGTATACGGTCTATGATTTCGACAATTACCGCTATTATCTGGGACCGAACAACCAGGTGGGCAATATCTATCCGGTGATGTATGCCAAGACATTCTTCGACGGAATGAAGGCGGAAGGGCAGGAAGGAATCGTGAACCTGCTGCGCTGTGCATGGGCGGGATCCCAGAAGTACGGGGCGCTGGTATGGTCCGGAGATATCCATTCCACCTTCGACAGTCTGCAGAATCAGTTTGCAGCGGGACTTAATATGGGAATCGCGGGTATCCCGTGGTGGACGACGGATATCGGAGGCTTCTTCGGTGCGAGCATCTATGACGAGGAATTCCATGAGGTGCTGATCCGCTGGTTCGAGTACGGGGCGTTCTGTCCGGTCATGAGGCTTCACGGCAACCGTATGCCGTATCAGCCGCAGTACGGAACCACGGGCGGAGCGGAATGTGTATCCGGTGCGCCTAATGAGATCTGGTCTTACGGGGATAAGGTATACGAGATCTGTAAGAAATACATCGGGCTTCGTGAGGCGATGCGTCCGTATATCCGCACGCTGATGGAGGCGGCGCATGAGAAGGGAACGCCGGTTATGCGTCCATTGTTCTATGATTTCCCGGAGGATCCTGTGTGCTGGGATAACGAATCTGAGTATATGTTCGGGCCGGATATCCTGGTTGCGCCTGTTATGGAGAAGGGGCAGCAGACGAAGGAGGTCTATCTGCCGTCCGGCGTTAAATGGACGAATGTGTGGACGAAGGAGACCGTGGAAGGCGGGCAGACGGTTGTAGTTGAGACGCCGATCGATCAGATTCCGTTGTTCACAAGAAATGGATTCGTGTTAGAAGTATAGAGTGTATGGTGAAAAATAAACGAGAAAAAAATGTATTTGGATATGGCGGAAGCTTCGTAGCGGCTTGCGACAAGATCTTTGATATCATGGCGCTGGGATTCCTCTGGATTCTCGGCAGCCTGCCTGTGATCACGGTCGGTGCGTCATCGGCGGCGCTGTATCATGCGACGGTGAAATGCATCAAGCATAATGACGGATATATTTCCAGGGAATTCTTACGCTCCTTTCTTATGAATCTGCGGCAGGGAGTATTCCTATGGATACTGGTTGTTGCGGCGACGCTGGCGATGCATCTGAACGTGGGGATCCTGATGAAGGAGACGGACGGATATGCGGGCTTATTCTTTATCTGTGTGTACGCGTTCGTATCGGTGTATATCCTGGCGATGGCCTGTTATCTGTTCCCGGCATTGTCGAGGTATGAGATGAGCTGCGGGTGGCTGGTCAAGATATCCATGTATATGGTTGTGCGGTATTTCGGTACCACGCTGGCGCTTCTGCTTGTATGGATCTGCGTGGGCGCGATCGTCTGGAAATTCCCCATGGCCATGTTCTTTGTGCCGGGGCCGATGGTATTCGTTATGTCGGATTTCTTAGAGAGGGAGCTGAAGAAGCATGAGCCGGCAGACGGCCTGCCGTCCGGCGATGTGCTGCAGGACGAAGGTGAGGAGGGATAGCAGAATGAAATATACGAACGGATTTTGGGCGATGCGGGAAGGAATCGAGCCTGCATATGCGATTGAGTATGCGGGCCATGTGCTCAGAGGGAAGGAATTAACGGTCTATCTGCCGGCAAAGCACATAGCGGACCGGGGAGATCCGATGAATATTCCGATGCTGACGGTTACATTGTCAAGTCCGCTGGAAGGGATCATCAAGGTGTCGGCAGTACATCACGCGGGGGCGGCGGTGAGAGGCCCGTTTGCGCAGATAACAGCCGGGAATCCGCAAGTGGTGATCCAGGAGACGGAAGAGGAAATCTGTTATCAGAGCGGAGATCTTCGGGCCGTGATCGATAAAAGACCGAATCATTACCGGCTGTCATTCTATGATGACGGCCGGTTCCTGACGGAATCTGGCTATCATAATCTGGCTTATATGCAGGATCACAGTACCGGTAGGAAATATATGATAGAGCAGCATTTGATTGATGTGGATGAATATGTATATGGGCTGGGCGAGCGTTTCACTCCGTTTGTCAAGAACGGACAGACGGTCGAGATGTGGAACGAAGACGGCGGAACGGCAAGTGAGATCGCTTATAAGAATATTCCGTTCCATATTACGAATAAGGGATATGGTGTGCTGGTGGATCATGTGGGGGATGTTGCGTACGAGATCGCCAGTGAGAAAGTGGAACGTGTTCAGTTCGGTGTGGAGGGAGAGAGTCTTGAATATTACTTCATAAGCGGCGGAAGTCCTATGAAGACGGTCGAGAAGTATACGGAACTGACAGGGAGGCCTGCGCTTCCTCCGGCGTGGTCTTTCGGGCTGTGGCTGACGACGTCCTTCAAGCCGCATTATGATGAGGAGACGACTTCGGGGTATATTGAAGAGATGGCAAGGCGCAAGATCCCGCTGCATGTGTTTCATTTCGATGCGTATTGGATGGATGTGCTGGAGTGGTGCAATTATACCTGGGATTCTAATGTCACTGCAGATCCGAAGGGAATGCTTGAGCGCTATCATGAGAAGGGGCTGCATATCTGTGTGTGGATCAACCCTTATATTGCCCAGAAGTCTTATCTGTTCGCGGAAGGCAAGGAGAAGGGCTATCTGCTGAAGTGGACCGACGGAGGCGTGTGGCAGACGGATCTGTGGCAGCCCGGGATGGCGGTCATAGATTTCACCAATCCGGCTGCGTGTACGTGGCTGCAGGAGAAGCTGAAGATCCTGACGGATATGGGGGTAGACAGCTTCAAGACGGATTTCGCGGAGCGGATCCCGGTGAAGGATGTTGTGTGGTATGACGGCTCTGATCCGGTGAAGATGCATAACTATTATTCTGTGCTTTATAATCGGACCGTGTTCTCACTGTTAGAAAGAGAGCGGGGCGAAGGAGATGCGGTCGTCTTCGCGAGATCGTCAAGTGTCGGCGGGCAGCAGTTCCCGGTCCACTGGGGCGGCGATTGTTCGGCAAGCTATGTGTCTATGGCGGAGACCTTAAGGGGAGGGTTGTCCCTGTCGCTTAGCGGATATGGGTTCTGGAGCCATGATATCAGTGGATTTGAACAGACAGCAACGCCGGATCTCTATAAGAGATGGTGCCAGTTCGGTCTGTTGAGCTCCCACAGCCGCCTGCATGGGGCAGACTCCTTACGGGTGCCGTGGCAGTTCGATGAAGAGGCATGTGAGATATTGAAGGAGTTCGTCAATCTGAAATGCCGGCTGATGCCCTATCTCTATGGCATGGCAGTTCAGTCCCATAAGTATGGCAGGCCTGTGCTTCGGCCGATGTTCCTGGAATTCCCCGGCGACCACGGATGTGATACGCTGGACCGCCAGTATATGCTGGGAGATGCGCTGCTTGCGGCGCCAATCTTCAAGGAATCCGGAGAAGTGGATTACTACCTTCCGAAGGGCAGATGGATCAACCTGATCACGGGAGAGAAGAAGGAGGGCGGAGGATGGCAGAAGGAAGTCCATGATTACCATTCGCTGCCGCTTCTGGTCAGGGAGAACCGGATCATTCCGATGGGAAAGAATGAGACGGATCCGGCGTATGATTATTCCGAAGGGGTGACGCTGGTATTGTCAGAATTCACGGATGGAGGCTGTGCTATGGCTGAGATACCGGATACGGATGGAGAAATCGTGATGAAGGTCCGGGCCAAGCGTGAAGGGGACGAGATTGTGGTTGAGGTGGAAGGAGAAGGGAATTATAGCATTAAGAATCTGGGAAGCGGGGCGGTGAGAGCCTTTTGAGTAAAAGCGGCGGTTCGGAGTTGAACCGCCGTTTTTTGAATTATACAATGGCTTCAATTACGGTCTTATCACCGATCACCACTTCTTGTACGCCAATCGTCTTTTTCTGCTTCTGTTGATAATTGGGTGTAGATATCTTGTGAAAGGAAACGATTGTAAAGCCGTGTTTCAAAAATACGGTTTGTTATGGCGATATTTTCATCTTTGTTTTTTATAAAACCGAACATAGAAGCAAGTGTGATCGCCTCTGTATCTGTATTGTATGGAAGAGGTTTTCCTATGAACAATAATGTATAGAGGATGCGTTCCAGTTCGGGGTAGCTGTCGAGCTTTTCTGTCAGGGATTCAAATAATGTATTTCTTTCCGAGATCAGTTTTCGTACCGCGGACAGAATACCTTCTTTTGTCCAGGCTGCAGCTTTGCCGCAGAACCCGGTGCTTATGGAGATATCTTCGTCTACCAGCTTGCAGATACGTGAAACCAGAAAAGGATATCCGGAAGTGTAATCATAGATTAACCGGGTAATATTCTGTATATCCATCCCTGTATTGTGATCATGTTCATAGTCTGACAGCATTCGCCTGATCCCATCGAAGGTCAGGCTTAAGTCAATATCGATATCTGCGGCAATGTTCCATGGGCTGTTATACTTGTGATCATTTTCTGAACGTATTTTTAATTTTAATCGCCGGACATCATGTACTCCGGCGAGGATCACAGAGTAAAATGCCGGTGTATTTCTTTTTTCTCTTTGGAGATAGTAATATCTCAGTTGAGCAAGAAAATCAAGGAACACCTGATTATTTGAGGCGCTGTCGATCTCATCGATAATCAGAACGAGCGGCCTTGAAACCGCCTGGCAGATTGATGTAATATGTCCGAACAGATGAAATAGAACGAACATGCTGTCTCTGTCTTGGATTGCTGTTTTTAACAAGTTCAGTTGTTCAATGACGGTTGACGGGAGACTTTGCATTTGCAGTTCTCTGAGAAAATATTCAGCAAAAGTAAGTGAAAAGATATTTTCATTTTGATAGGATGCATTTCCCAATGCCTGAAAATCGAGACTGACCACCAGAAAATCATTCTCCAGTTGATGTGCCAGTATATTCAAAGTGGTAGTTTTGCCATATTGCCGCGCACAATTAATGGAAAAATAAGCACCTTCTTCCACATAATTTATTATTTTATGAAGATGTGGAGATATATCTGCCATATAGTGTTTTTCAGGCAGACACAGACCAGTAGTATTGAATCTTTTATACATATTATTCACCGGCTTCCTCCTTTATCGTTTTATAACTTCTCGGAATCTTCAGCCCTTATTTCTTGGGACTTTCAGAACCTATT
>CANTDX010000052.1 GCA_947652615.1 uncultured Dorea sp.
AAAGTACATTGGCTGTTGAACGCTGCAAAACAGTTTCTACCATACAGAAAATCTTAGGCGGTAAATGGAAAATTGAAATCATCTATTATATTGCCTTTCAGGATATACACCGTTTCGGGGAACTTCGCAGGCATATCGGTGACATTACGGAATCAAGCCTGACAAAGCAACTTCGGGAACTGGAAGCCGACGGTTTTATTACCCGTTATGACTATAAAGAAGTACCTCCCCGTGTGGAGTATAACCTTACTGACTTAGGCAAAAGTTTCATTCCCGTTTTTGAACACATGAAACAATGGGGAGATGAAAACCTCAGCGAGTAACCGTCTTTACAAATTTCCTAAAATGCCGAAAGGGGCACTTCCTTACGTGAAGTACCCCTTTCGGCAGATCCTCTCTTTTTCATTTATTAATCAACCTTCACATCCATAAGCTGTCTCGGCACTTCCATCTGCGCGCCTTCGTACGCCGCCCTGGCCTTGGCTCTCTTCACCTTCAAAGCCTCCGGGGTTGTCTCCGCTTCCATGCGGGTCAGCTCACGCTCCTGCAGAGCCGCCCTGCTTCTTTCAACGGCTTCATGGGCCTTCGCTTCCTGCGATGTGTCATCCACTCCGTCTGCCCGCTCCGTCTCTTTCGCGTCATCCGCCTCAGAATCACTCTTGGCTTCGGTCTCCTCCTCGATCTTCTCTTCCGGATCTTCGATGCCCATCTCGGCCTTCTTCGCTTCTTCCAGCTCCTTCTCGGCCTTGGCCTTCTCTGCCTCTGTCGGAAGCTTGGCGTACTTGCCGCTCTCCACGAATTCCTTCGTAACCTCCTCCAAAGCCTGATTCTTCATGTGTTCCTGCCAGATCAGCTCCAGCTTCTTACTCTCAGGTATGTTCGGATTATTCTTGATATTGTTCACCGTACTCAGGGAAGCTGCCGCATGGTTCGTCCTCACGCGCTGGACTTCTTCCTTCGTCTTACATCTCTTAAGCTCATTCTCATAATTCTTCTGCTCTGCTTCGATAGACTTCACCTTCTGATACATCTGCGGATCGTTCTTCTGCAGATACTCCATCTCTTCCGCCGTCAGCTTCTTACCGTTCGCAAGCTTCGTCCTGATCTGTGCGGCAAGCTTCGCCGAACCATCCGCCTGGGCCTGTCTGATCTCTTCCGCCTGCCGGCTTACCGCATCCAGCTTCATACTCCCGTCCGCAGTAAAGTCGCTGTTCGCCTTCTTCTGCTGCCACTTCATCTGCATCTCCATATTCCTTGTATATGCATTCAACGACTGGATCATATTAAAATTCACAAAGATACACCTCCCTTAACCAGATACCTACCAAACACTATAAATCATTATTTATATTTTATATCGGCAATCAGAGAAAAATTATAAGAATAGTAAAGGTGTAAAGTCCTTACTAATTCGCTAAAGACTTTACACCTTAATTAGTTTATTTCTTTATTATTCGCAAGAATGTTTTTCTTGCGTATTTTTAGCTTTTCTTTTTCATTTTCATCTGTCTCTCTGTCAATTAATTCATCAACAAAAGTTATCAAAGCGTTATAAACTTCAAATTGCTGGTCGCTCATACCCATATCGTTCACCACCTTTTAATAAGTGCCGTTTACTTGTCACTTTTATTATATCAACCGGTGATCGCAGTGTAAAGCCTTTGCTATAATTTATTTGCAAAACAATCCATGATTAAAGCCCACATCCGTTCTTAATATCTTAACCGGAACACACGTGCACTCACCGGCGCCGGAAGCTCAACCGTAAGCTCCCCTGCCTCTTTATTCCATCTCCACTTGCAGTCTCCCGCCTTCGGGTACCCGCACACAACCTCTACATCCTTCCCTCTCAGATGTTTTACCGGAATAGCCGTCATGGCAAACTGGCTGTTTCGTCTCCACACGGCCAGATAATTCTTCCCCGGCACACGTAGTCCAAGGCTCACCCACGGATCCTTGTAAGCCGAGATACCCAGCGGCCAGTAGGGCAGCGACTCTTTGATATCTCCCCGGATCGACTTATAGAAGTCAAGCGCCTCCTTCACACAGTCCATCCGCTCTTCGCTAAGCTCCGCCAGATGACCGCTCTGATGGATCCTCATAAGGATTGCATTGACCATATTGTAGATGACCTCTTCCCGATCCCCTTCGGTCAGCGGATAAGACCAGATCGCCGACTGTTCCGGCGTCAGCGCAGAAGGTGAATTCGCCGCGATCGTAGCGTACCGCACATAGTTCTCTTGGTCGCTGGTGGACTGGATGCTGTAACGGGACAGCATGGCATAATCCATCCGAAGCCCTCCTGACGAGCAGTTCTCGATGATCAGCTCCGGATATTTCTCAAATATTCCGTCCAGCCACGCAAGATATGCCCGGTTGTGCCCCAGAAGCCCGTCGCCGAAGCTGTCGGCATTCAACTCTGTTCCGATTCCCGGCTCAATATTGTAATCCATCTTAATGTAACCCACACCATATTCATTTACCAGTCGGTCAATGACCTCCGTCGCATGCTCCCGAACCTCCGGGTTTCTGTAATCAAGCTGACAACGGCTCCTGTCGTAGACCCTCTTCCCGTGGCGGGTAAAATACCAGTCGTCCGGAACCCGGTCTGCCTTGGGACATTTGATCCCCATGACCTCAAGCTCCAGCCAGACTCCCGGAATCATGCCTTTGCTTCGGATATAGTCCATCACTTCCCGAAGCCCGCCCGGGAAACGCTTCCTGGACGGAAGCCACTCTCCGACTCCGTCCCACCAGTAGCCGTCAGAATACCAGCCGCAGTCCACACAGTAGTATTCGCATCCGGCTTCCGCAGCCTTGTCGATCAGCGGGATCTCCTTCTCCGTGGTCGGATCGCCGAAGAGACAGTTCATATAGTCGTTGAAGATGATTTTCAGGTTCTTATTATCGTCATTCACACGGCGGATCGCCCTGCGGTATTTCGTCAGTTCTCCCATGGCCTCGTCGAATCCGCCGGCGCAGCTTCCCACGCTCACCGGTACCGTGACGAAGGTCTCCCCAGGCTTCAGGTTCTTCCACCAGTGGTTATGATGCTCTGTAGGACCGCTTAATTTCAGATACACATGCCCGTCCTGGTCGCTGATCTCCCAGTACCAGGAGCCGTTGTGCTCAATCTGCCAGTAGAGCGCCGAGTTCGTCTCCAGATTCTCCAGATACCCCATAGGCAGGTATTCTTTGGCAGACCAGTTACCGGTGTTCCCTATTCCGATCGTCTTGGAAGAACGGTACATCCCATAAGGCTGAGATAAGGATAACCCCAGGTCTTTGGGCAGATAGCTGTTCCAGTGCAGCTCCTTCTGCCATGCGTTGTGAGGAATATAGAGCTTGAGCTTATCATCGAAGTCCTTCATTCCCTCCTTCTCGATTCCATTTAACGCGAAGGAAGACACATACTCCAATCCTTGCGGTTCCTCCCCTGCATTCGTCACTTCCGTCCAGGAGCGGATTACCGCGATCCCGTCATAGAACTGCACATGGCTCACTGCCAGGATCCCTGTCTCCTTGTCCTCCGTTGTGACCTCAAGCTTGCGTCCCTTTTCATTCCTGTAATCCTTGAAATCCTTATATTTCATGCGGTATCCGGGCGAAGTCTGGATGTATTTCGATCCATGACGCTCTCCTACCCGGTCCTGTCCGGACACCAGTATCTCAACCGGATAAAAGGACTGGGTACCCGTATCTGATGTAAGATCCGTCTCCGAAAATGGCAGCGCCGAGAAATGCAGCAGCTTGATCTCATTACTGTCCGTGATCTCCCACACCATGTGAAGTCCATTCTCACATATCTCTATCCGTCTCATTTTAACACTCTCCTTTCTGCACTACTGTTCATACCAATGGTACTCGCAGCAGTGAATCCGTCCTATTGCTACCCCTTCACAGACCCGCTCATTAATCCGGCCAGGAAGTACCTCTGCAGGAACAGGAAGATCAGCGTCACCGGGATCACCGCGATCACGGATCCAGCCATCAGTCCGCCCCAGTCAATGGTATTGGCCCCTTTAAAGAGCATAATCGCCGGCGTCAGTGTACGGTACTGATCCGTGGAAATGAAGATATACCCGAACATGAACTCATTCCACGCATTGATAAATGCATACAGCCCTGTAGACACCAGACTTGGAATCGACAGCGGCAGGATAATCCTGAGGATCGTCTGTGCCTTGCTGCATCCGTCTATCTCCGCCGCCTCCTCGAGTGCAAGAGGCACCGTGTCGAAGAAGCTGCTCATCATAAAGGTACACAGCGGGATCACGAACGTCGTATACGCCAGGATCAATGACAGGTAAGATTCCAGCACATGGAGCCTCTGCATGATCAGATACAGCGGAACCAGAAGCAGTACGCCCGGAATCATCTGTGACAGCATCATGGCAAGGTTGGATGCCTTCACCAGCTTCAATTTAAAATACCTGCTCAGCGCATACCCCGCCAATATGGCAACGATCATGGACAGCACACAGGCCACTACCGACACCAACAGGCTGTTCTTGATATAATTCAGGAATCCCACATCGAACAGCACTCTCTTGAAATTCTCAAGGGTCGGTTCTATGATAGCGAAGGAGGGCGTCGCCGTTCGGATCTCCGTCTTAGGCTTCAGCGCAGAGATCACCATCCACACGAACGGGAAGATACAATATACAGAAAATACTACCAGCAACACGTATGTAACCACTTGGGCGATCTTGCGGTTTCTCTTGTTCAACATCTCACATCTCTCCTTTCCTATGCCATATCTTCGCTGAGCTGTGATCTCTTGCGGTAATAGAAGATGAATAAGACCACCATCACCGTAAACATCATGGTAGACAACGCGGAAGCCGCACCTACGTCAAACTTGCGCATGGAGTACCGGTAGATCATAACCGGAAGCGTCTCGGTCGCATAGTTTGGGCCGCCCTCTGTCATAACCCAGATAAAGTCGAAATTCACTGCCGTCCAGATCACATGGATGAATAAGATGACCAGCGATACCGACCGAAGCTGCGGCAATGTTACGCTGAAGAACCTTCTAAACATCCCGGCCCCGTCGATGGACGCCGCCTCTGCCAGATCCCCCGGGATCGACTGCATCGCCGATAAGAAGGATATGGTATAATACGGGAAGCTTCGCCAGATATTAACGAAGATCACCGTTGCAAGGGCATATTTCGAATCTCCCAGGAAATTAATAGAATTACTGATCAGTCCCATGTTTTTCAGCATATAGTTGACGATACCGAACTCCGGGTTCAGCATCCAGTCCCAGGTCATACCGGCAACGATAATCGGAACCAGCCATGGGATAAAGATGCAGGTCCGAAAGATCGCGCGCCCCTTAAACTTCTGATTTAACAGCACAGCCGTGATCATCCCCATCAGATATTCTCCCGCAACCGAGAATATGGTCCAGAGTATCGTATTCTTCACCGCCTGGACAAAATGCTCGTCTTCTGTGATCGTCTTAAAATTCTCAATCCCAGCAAATCCGGTCATTGACTTATTGATTAGATGTACATGGGTAAATGCATCATGGATTACCTTCCCTAACGGAAATGCGATCAGCAATGCAAGGAACACCAGGGCAGGCAGCAGCATAATAAATGCAGTCTTAAGCTTCCTCTGGTCTCGTGTCAATTTGGATGACGTTTTCATATCTTCCCTCCAGTTCTACTGCCAAAAGGGGCTATGCTGCATCCTCTGCAGCAGCCCCTTTTCGTTGAATTACATTATTCGCTAAGCTCTCCTGAATCTTCCAGAGACTTATTTACCGCGTCACACAGCCACTTCGCTGTCTCTTCCGGTGATTCGCCTTCCTGAAGGACCTTCGCCATGGCGTCCTGCATTGCCTGTGTCACGCCGCCTAAGGTTACCGGCGGGAATGTGATACCGGTATCGGACAATGCCTGGAAATCCTTGCTCCATTTGCTGTCTGTAGATACGTCTGAACGAGGAGATCTGTCGGCAAATCCTGCTTCCTGCCACTCTTTGCTGCAGAATGCACATGCCAGATCAAAAGCTTCCTCCTTGTTCTTGCTGTCAGACAGGATAAAGAGCGGTTTACATTCCATGTATGTAGCAGCCTGTCCGTCAGACGGATATGGGATCGGAGCAACCAATACGTCACCCATGGTATCTGCATTGCCTTCTTCTCTCTCAGCAAGCCAGTTTCCTGTTACATAGGAACCTACGATACCTGTTGCAAAGTTCTCGTCTGTCTCTTCCCAGCCCCAGTTCTTGCAGTTCTCGTCGATAATTCCCTTGTCAACCAGATCCTTATAGAACTGGAATACCTTCGTCGCGTTCTCAAGCTCTTCTTTGTTGTCATTCCAGGTACATTTGTATTTTCCGCCGTCCTGGGCAGATGCAATCTCAAGATCATACTGTGCCAGATATACCAGAAGCTCCTGGGCAGAACGCACGCCCGTGCAGGCAAGCTCTGTCGGATACTGTCCGTTCTTCTCCTTATAATCTGTCAGTTTCAGCAGATCCTCCCAGGTAGCAGGTGTTTCAACGTTTGCATCCTTGAACTGATCCTCATGCACCAGATACGCACGAACGGTCATTTCATACGGAATTCCTACAATCTTGTCGTCAATGGTCATAGCATTCACAACCGCATCAGACAGGGCGCTCTTGTCATCCCATCCGTTAAACCGGTCTGTCAGATCCTCAAGGATTCCCATATTGTAGAACTCGCCTACATACTCTGGAAGTCCCCAGATCAGATCCGGAACATTGCCGCCGGCCGCAGCCGTCAGGATCTTCTCGTGAAGCATATCATAAGTAAAGTTTGTCTGGTTTACCTTATTGCCAGTCTCTTCTTCCCACTTCGCGATCTGCTCTGTGCCAGCCTTTTCCGTATCCGCGCCTTCTGTCCAACAGGTCCACAGTTCTACCGTCTTCCCGCCGTCTGAGGAAGCTTCCCCATCTCCGCCTCCGTCTGAAGAACTGGAATCTCCGCCGCCGGAGCATGCCGCCATGGACAGCACCATTGTTCCGCATAATAACGCCGCAATCAATTTTCTTTTCATAATCCTACCTCCTTTAATGTAGCGCCCCCTCACTTTTCGTTCGGCGGCAATTCGTCGGAAGACGTTTTCAAAAATGCTTCGCATTTGTCTTCCTTCTATACATTTTGTATAAAATGAGGATAATATGAATTGTTTTTTTAATCAATATTTCCGATTCCAATTCTTAAATTCCCACCAGAAGATATTAAAAAACCCCGTTTTCTTTCCTGTTTTTTTTATATTCCGTCGGCGTCTCCCCGTAATATCCTCTGAATTTCTCCACAAATGTCTTCACATCCTTATAGCCGACCGCATTCGCCAGATGATATGAGGTGACGTCTGATTCCATCAGAAGCTTGACCGCCGCCTTCATCCGCACCTCGATCAGATAGTTCTTGAAGTTCTGACCCGTCTCCTTCTTGAAGAAGGAACTGAAATAATAAGGATTCATATAAACCATATCTGCCAGCTTCCCCAGCTTGATATCCTCCGCGTAATGTTCCCTGATGTAATATTTTACATGCCGAATCACATCTCTCTCCTTGACATTCTCCGCCGAGAGCGCGCCTTCCACGAAGCTCTTGAGATTCTTCCTGATGAATAACCGCAATTCTCTGTATGTATTCATCTGCCTGGTGTTGGATACAAATGTCTCGAAACTCTTCCGGTCCTTCTCGTTAAGCTTCGTATATTCCTGTATCTCCCTGAGCAAATCCAGCAGCATGGCGACGCAGCGGTTCTCCGCTGCATAACGGTTGCCGTAATGCAGGTTCTCTATGGTATCCATCAACGCCTCCAGATCATTGATCCAATCCTCTTCCCTGTTGAAAATGGCCTGCCGCATCCGGCTGTACATCTCCGTATAATCATCGAAGGAGGAATGAAATTCCCGCGTTATCCCGTCATACCGTATTACATCCTCCTCACAGAAATAATAAAGCTGGCAGGAGAACTTGGCCGTCTTATACGCATATTTCAGTTCGCTGATCTGCTCCGCCGCCTTCCCGATCCCAACGACCAGCCGCACATGATACTGCTCCCGGATCCACCGGCAGATCCACGCGACCTCCTCCCCCACCTCTTTCTCGTCATTCCCCAGAAGGATCAGATTGTTGATATCTATATCCCGCTTGATCACGAATCCGTTCTTATTCTGTTTCAGATGTTCATTGATCTTCTGGAAGATGGAGAACCGCATCAGCTCATACATATTCTGGTCTTCCATGCGCGCGCCGAAAGAAGGCGGAAGCATCAGGCTGACTCCCACGAACACCTTTCCTGCCGTATCGATCCCGATCTCCTGAAAATGCTGATACAGGTTCCTTGACTCATATTCCGAGTTGATCTTCTGGAACACCTGCTCTACATCATTCTTTCTCGCCTGCCAGTATTCCATGGGATGGTCTGTGCGAAGCATCTGCTCTGCCCTGGTAATGGCATGCTCCAGTTCTTCCTTCCCAACCGGCTTAAGCAGATAATCCACGGCTTCCCGGCTCAAAGCCTTCTTCACATAGTCGAATTCCTGATAGCCGCTTAAGAATATAACCTTCACATTCCAATCGTTCTTCCTGATCTCCTCGATCACATCCAGACCCGTCATCTTGGGCATCGCCACGTCTGAGACGATGATATCCGGCTGGAGCTTCTGCACCTTGCGAAGCAGCTCCTCTCCGTCGCAGGCATCCGCGATCACCTCTGCGTCCAGCTTGTCCCATGCGATCAATTTCCTAAGCCCTCTTATGATCACCGGCTCATCATCTGCCAGTATCACCTTAAACATGGCTCTCCTCCTCCTCCATTATCGGTACGGTCCATTTCTCCTCTTCTCTCATTACCGGTAATATGTATTTGACGATCGTCCCAATTCCTTCGCAGCTGATGATCTCCATCCCATACTCTTCCCCAAGGATCAGTTTTACCCTGTCATGGGCATTCTTAAGGCCGATACTCGCCTTCTTGCTCCTGGGATGATTCACCGTCTCCTTATTCTTAAGCAGCTCCTGCACTTCCTTAAGCTTCTGGGGCGTCATGCCAAGACCATTGTCCATCACACTGATCAGGAGCTTATCTTCTTCCACCTGTACATTGACCGCGATAATGCCGCTTGCCTCCCTTGGACGCAGCCCATACTTCACCGCATTTTCAACGACCGGCTGAAGAATCAGTTGGGGCACCTTAAGGCTTAGAAGCTCTTCATCCACATTGATCTCCAGATCGAACCGGTTCTCGTAGCGAACCCTGACGATCTTGAAGTAATTCTCCACATTCTCAATCTCATCCCGCAATGTGACGATCTCCCTCGCCCCGCCGATCAGGTATTTTAACTGCCCGGAAAGCCCGTCCAGAAGACCCGCCGTCTGGAAATCGTCATTCATCACCGCCGTCATACGGATCACATCTAATGTATTATAGAGATAGTGGGGCTGTATCTGCGTCTTCAAGATCTCGATCTGTGCCTCCCTCTGCCGGATCTCCGCGATATAGACCTTCTTGATATGCCCCTGCAGATTCTCCGTCATCTTATTCAATCCCTTCGCAAGAAACCCGATCTCATCATTAGACTCCACCGTCACCCTGGTATCAAGCTCCCCCTTCTGAATCTTCTCCATGGCTGTCTTCAGCTGCAGGATCGGCATGCTGGTCTTCCTGGAATAGAAATAATACAAGAACAGAAGCAAAACCACGCTGATACAGATGATCAGTATCGTATTGTTACGGATCTCCTGATAGCTGTTCTCCAGGTTGAATCTGGGAATCTTGTGAACCGCGATCCAGTCGGTCCCTTCGATGTAACTGTAGATATAGTACATGCCGTCTGCGATTATGTACTGATACCGGGCATCCATTTCAGGCAGATATTCTGCTAATTCTCCCAATTCCTGATTGATCCGGCCCGCATCCGGGTGATAGACGAATACTTTCTCCTTCTTGTCTACGATATACATCTCGCTTCCCGCGTTCAATTCCGTTTCATTTACCACATCGGACAATGCCTTGATATTGACGTCAATATACAAGGTTCCGATCACCTCTTCGTCGGCTGACTGGATCGTCTTGGTATTCCTGATATTCCTGGCTATGGTGAAATCCAACATCTGCGGATAGTAATAGTAATCCGTCAGATGCGTCGGTATCAGCTGCGCCTGCTTCCGATCCCTGTCATAATACTGCCGGTTCCATCTCTCGGCAGCCTCCGAAGAGAGCACAGCCTCCGAGGAACGGACTACCGAATACTGCCTTCCGTCCACCGTTATGAAGAACACATGGTCAATGCAGGGATTCCGGTACAGGATGGATTCAAGGATCCCCGACATCATCACCGTCCTTCGCTTCTCCTGTATAGAATCATCCTCCATGAGTTCATAGAAGTAATCATACCCGGTGATCCGGTATTCATACAGATAATTCGTATTGTCCACCATATCCTGGTACACACTCTCCACCCCTCTTCCGATAGACAACGTGGTCCGGTACATATTAGACAGCAGATTCTCCTTGATGGATTCCGCATACGCATTGTAGATCGCGATCCCCATCACTAGCAGCGGCAGGATCCCGATCAGTATCAGCACGACTACGGACTTGATAAACAGGCTGACAAACGGCCGCTCTTTCCCTTCTCTGTGTCTCATTCCTCTTCTCCTAATGTATGGTCTGCGCATCATTCCATGATTCATCCAGCCGCCTTGCCGCCGTCTCCACATGAATGGTATTCGTTGCCAGAGAATACAAGATATTCTCCATATCCTGCGTGAAATTCTCCGGCGTCTCAAAATTACCGAAATATGTCTCGATCTTATCCGCATACCGGTAAGAAGTAAGGAGATTCTGCTGCACGATCGGCGCCGCATACAGTACGGCGTCCTTCGTCGTAGGCATGGCATACATCGCCTGCAGAATCTTGCGGTAATTCTCCTTCTGATAGCTGAATTTCAGGAACTTCTCTGCCGCCGCCTTCTTCTCTGGATCCGCGGCACATTCCCTTGAGATCGCAAGCTGCGATCCTGACTTATGGATCACCACCGGTTCCCCCTTCTGATCCGGCATATAGAACCAGCCCATTCGGAACTGCACCGGATCCTCCTCAAGCTCTTCACCCAGGGTCGTCTTATCCGATTCGCTGGCCAGCGGGTAGGATTCCAGGATCTCTGTAAACATACTTGGCTCTGTCAGAAACATCGCAGCCTTCTGATTCAGGAGCTGTACAATGATCTGATTATCATTCATATTGATGGAATCTTCAAGAACGAAGCTGCCGCTCATGAATTCCTGATATTCCTTCAGGACCTCGAGCATATCCTCATCCTGGAAAGATACCTCGCCGGCTTCCCTCTTCTTCTGCCATCCGGGATTCTTCGCCTCTACCCTGGTGAGGAAGAAATAATTCAGCCAATTGCTGTTGGTGTCGCTTCGGCTTCCTCCCACTGCAAGAGGCGCCACATGATTCTCCTTAAGCGTCTCGCACACACTGATAAATTCATCATAAGTAGCCGGTACGGACAGCCCATACTGCTTGAATATAACCTGATTGTAGATGATCCCGATAGAAGTATCATAGAACGGGAGTGTATAGACCGCCCCGTCGATCTGGATGGGGTTCTTGGCAAGCTTCCCAAGATCGGCTGAGATCGGCCCAAGCTTATCTGCCTCAAGGAACATATATGGATCCTCTATCTCGAAGATATCCGGGAATTCCCCCAGCGCTTCCTTGGCTTTCAACTGCTCCGTATAGCTTCCGTTGTTGGAATGCTCTGTGACGATAGAGATACCTGGATGTTCGCTTGTGAATTCTTCGCACAGCTCCTCCATCGCAGCCGTCCATCCGATATTCTCTCCCGTATACAGGACAGACAGCTCCGTCTCATCCTCCGGATTCTCCTTCTCAAGTATGGACAGCTTCCCCTTCTCTATCTCTCCTTCATCCTTCGTACATCCTGCCAATCCACATACGGCTGCGGCCGCCGCTAATGCAACGGCCGCTATATGGCTTCGTCTCATATGTATCTCCTTCCTTATCCAAGCGCCACATCCAGGATCATCATCACCAGAAAACCAACAATGAATCCCAGAGTCCCGGACTTCTCATTCTCTCCCGCATTGGCTTCCGGTATCAGCTCCTGAACGACCACATAGATCATCGCCCCCGCCGCAAGCGACAGGAACCAGGGCATACCCGCCCTCACCGTCCCCGCAAGCGCTGCCGCCGCAACACCGAACACCGGCTCCACCACCGCCGACATGCTTCCGATCAGAAATGCTTTCTTCTTACTGAACCCGTTCTGGATCAGCGGCAGGGCAACCGCGGTCCCCTCCGGGAAATTCTGGATCGCGATCCCAAGGGCAAGCGCTGCCGCCCCGGAAAATAGCGCCGCATCCTCCGGATTCTGTGCCGCCAGTGCGAACGCAAGCCCGATCGCCATCCCTTCCGGGATATTATGGGCTGTGATCGCCGTCACCAACATGGCGGTATTCTTCTTCACCCCAAAATTCTCCCATCTCCCGATCAGATAATCCACCGCCAGAAGAAGCAACACGCCCAGAAGAAACCCGCCGGTCATCACAAGCCAGCTGATCTGCCCGTTCTCCTCCGCGAATTCGATCCCCGGAAGCAGCAGCGACCACACCGAAGCAGCGATCATCACCCCTCCGGCAAACCCTAGAAAGCCGCTCTGAATCCTGCCTCCCATATCCTTCTTCACGAAGAACACTCCCGCCGCTCCAAGCGTCGTCACCGAGAAGGTCAGAAGTGTCCCAAGTAATGTCCATATCATACCATTCATTTTCCCACCTCATCTCTAATATACGGCGAGAAACACAAATGGTTCTTAAAAATTCTGGAATGCCCTCATAGAAGCCTCTTCCTCAAACTGTCTGGAATACAGCTCATAATAATATCCTCTGACGCCAAGCAGCTCCTTGTGGGTTCCCCGCTCAATGATCTTCCCGTCCTTCACCACCAGGATCAGATCAGCCTGACGGATCGTCGACAGCCTGTGTGCGATGATGAAGGAAGTATGCCCCTTGAGCAGCCTCGCAGTCGCCTGTTGGATCAACTGCTCCGTCTGCGTGTCGATGGAGGAAGTCGCTTCATCCAACACGAAGATACTGGGACTGGCCAGGATCGCCCTGGCAAAAGAGATCAACTGCTTCTCTCCGGTAGAGAGCCTCCCGCCGCTCTCTCCTACGTCGCTGTCATATCCCTTCTCAAGCTTCCTCACGACCTCGTCTGCCGACACGTTCCCTGCCGCCTCCTCGACCTCCTCGTCAGTAGCCGTAAGCCTCCCGTAACGGATGTTCTCCCGGACTGTCCCTGAGAACAAATGCGGGTTCTGCAGTACATAGCCGATCTGGCTGTGCAGCCATAACTGGGATCGCTCCCTGTAATCTACGCCGTCGATCAGGATCCTTCCTTTCGTCGGTTCGAAGAAGCGGCCCACCAGGTTCACAAGGGTAGATTTGCCCGCCCCGGTCTCTCCGACGATGGCCACGTTCATGCCCGCCGGTACATGGAGATCGAAATGCTCCAGAACGAACTCTTTCCCGTCCGGATACCGGAAGGATACATCCTCGAACACAATATCTCCCTTGATCTTCTCCCAGTTCTCTCTCTTGGGATGAAATGCATCTCCGTATTTCTCAAGCACCTCCGCTCTGTCCACCACATTCGGCTCCTGCTCCAGAAGATCCATCACACGTTCGATATTCGCCTGACAGGAGATCAGCTCCGCCAGAAGCCTTGCAAGCTGCTGGATCGGCTCGAAGATGATCACCGCGTAAGAGATGAACACCGACAGCGTCCCAAGCTTCATGATCTCCTCCTTCACCATGTATCCGCCCTGTGCCAGCACTACCGCCGCCGCAATCGAACCAAATAGCAGGATCGTAGGGATATAGACTGCGTTCAGCTTCGCCGAATGGCTTGCCGCCCTGTGCATCTGTGCCGTCCTCTCGAAGAAAGCCTTCTCATTGTCCTCCTCGATCCCCATGCTCTTGGAGGTCTTGACCCCCGTGATCCCTTCGTTATATGCGCTCGTGATCTGTGCGTTGATCTTCCTCACCTTCCGGTTCCAATGAAGGATCTTATTCTGGAAATAGACCGTCAACACCGCGATACAGGGCACGATCAGCAAGATCACCAACGCCAGCCTCACGTTCAGGAAAAACATGATCCCAAACACGCTGACCACATAGAGCAGCGCCCAGAACATATCCACAAGCCCCCAGGCAACCACCGTGGCAATTCTTAAAGTATCGCTCATCACCCTGGCATGGATATATCCCACCGGAGTCGTATTATAGTAGGAGAATGATAATCTCTGCAGATGTTCGAACTGCGCCCACTTCAGATCCTTACCCACATTCATCTCAATGGTCGTCGCCGCGCGGACCGAGAAATAGACGCACATCGTCTGGATCACGATCACGGCCGCGTAAGCAAGCGCGAACCCGGAAAGGCCCGTTAGCCTGTCCGCAGTAATAAAACGGTCGATGGCGTAGCTCTGGAACAGAGGCACCGCCACGTCGATCCCCGCAAGGAAGATATTGAGTCCCAGAGTAACAGCGAAATATCTCTTATAAGGCCTGAAAAACGGCAGCATCTTCCCCCATACCTTGATGCTGAACGGTTTGTCATATTCCTGCTCTTCGTATGCCGCCATCTTCTACACCTCCATCCTCTCTCTGTCATCCTGGCTCATCTGTATCTCATAGATCTTCTGATACAGCCCGCCATTCTTGATCAGCTCATAATGCGTACCTGATTCCTCCATGCGTCCGCGGTTCAGCACCATGATCTGATCTGCTCCCATAAGCGTGGTGATCCGATGGGAGATCAGGATCACCGTCGTCTCCTTCATATGCTCGCCAAGCGCTCTGCGTATCCGTGCATCTGTCTGGGAATCCACCGCAGACAGGGAATCGTCAAACACCATGATCGGCGCCTTTTCAAGCAGCATCCTGGCGATCGCAACCCTCTGGCGCTGGCCGCCGGAGAGCGTGACGCCCCGCTCCCCTACCAATGTGTCGTATCCGTCCGGAAATGCCATGACCGCATCATCAATACAGGCAATCTTCGCCGCACGGCGGATCTCCTCCATGGACGCATCCGGCGCAGACGCGGCTATATTCTCCCGGATCGTCCTGGAATACAAGAACGGCTCCTGCAGGACCATACCCACCAGGCCCCGCAGTTCGTGAAGCGGGATCTCACGGATATCCTTCCCGCCAATCCTGATACTTCCTTGTCCGTCCGCAAGTTCATAGAGACGCATCAACAGCTGCACGATCGTCGACTTGCCGCTGCCGGTGCCCCCAAGGATACCAAACGTACATCCCGCCGGGATCCGGAAGCTGATATCCGATAACACAGTCTTGCCGTCTTCGTATCCGAAATTCACATGGTCGAATACGATATCGCTCTTATCCGGCATCTCCCTCAGGGAACTGTCCGCCTTCTCTGGTTCTTCATAGGATTCCTCTCCGGCCCGGATGATATAATCCACACGCTCGAAAGAGACCCCCGCCTTGCTCATATCCGAAAGGATACGTCCAAGCCCGCGGATCGGCCATACCAGCGTCGTATTGTACGATGCAAATGCAATAAATTCTCCGACGGAGATGCTGCCTTGTACTGCTTCCGCCGTTCCCAGCACGATAACCGTAACCACCTGAAGCCCCGTGATCAGATCGCCCACGCCCCAGTATAACCCTGACAGGGTCCCAAGCCTGATCCACAGATTCGCAAATATCTCATTCTTCTCCCGAAACCGGTCCATCTCAAACCGCTCACGGCCGAATGCACGTACCACACGGACTCCGGTGGCGTTCTCCTGCACCACCGTCGACAGCTCCCCTTCCGCCTCGTCCGCCACTATGAAACGCTTCGCGATCAGCCGGTAGAATACCACCGAATATATGATAACAACCGGAACAAACAACAGAACCACCAGAGACAATCTTACATTCATCGACATCATCATCGCGAAAGACGTCACAATCAGAAATACGGTACGAAATACCTCCAGCAATTGGGTCACCACGAAATTACGGATCACCTCCACGTCCGAGGTACACCTCTGTATGATATCGCCGGTCTGGTTCTGATCATGCCACTCCATAGGCAGCTTCTGCACATGGGTAAACAATTCATCCCGCATATTCTTCGCAAATGTCTCTCCCGCCATAGCCGTGTTCGACCGGCATATGTACTGTGATATCCCTGACAGCAGCGCAACGGCAACCAGCAGAACCGCCAGCATCCAGAGGTGTTCTGACAAATACTCATACTTATCCCCTCCCAGCACCGAATCAATACTGAACCGGAAGATCTGAGGCGTCAGCGCATTCAGACCCGTCGTCGTCAGAGACGCCAGCACCGCTATTGCAAAATATCTCTTAGACCCGTCGAAAAAATGGCGGATCAGATTCCTCTTCCTGTTTTTCACATCCATTATATCTCTCCACACAGTAAGAACCCGGCTTCGCCGGATCCGATACAACAATCAAAGTTTCCTAAATATGTACAAAAAAGACAGCCATAAAAGACTGCCTTTTATCATTTGTAGCTCCCCCAAAATGCCGGTTCCTGTATTTTGACTCCTAGCCTGATGCTAGGTGGGTGTCCGCATCCGCTTTTCTGCCTTCCACTGCATAACTTGGAGGCCTGGCATATTACGGAGATATAAGAGTCCCGTTTAAAGTTTTGTAGGTTCAAAATTACAAGAGTATCGAGCACCCCAGGTTTCCTGAGACTTATTATACTCTATTATTTCACTTTTTTCAATAACAATTACAAAAATCCGTAAAACCCATTTTTTTACAGTTTTGTCTTCTATAACAGATCTCTCACAAGCTCCTTCATCTTGTCCGCATCGCACTCCAAAGTATGCAGCGCCTTGGCATCAAGGATATCCCGGATCGCCTGGGGCAGCTCTACGCCCGACACTCTCTTCAATTCCTCAAGGAGCGCGAATTCATCCTCGGACTGATATTTCCCGTCGATCGCCGTCATAACGCTCTTGACGAATTTGTACGGACTGGCAGTCGATGCGACCACACACTTCCTGGCGTCTTCGCTTCTGCTCCTGTACTGTCCGCAGACATGCGCTGCGACAGCCGTGTGCGTATCCATCACATATCCTGTCTTATCGTAAATGTGCTTGATGCAGGCGGCAGTCTCTTCCTCCGACGCGAAACCAGCCGCAAAATCAGCAAGCTTCGTCCGCATCTCGTCCGTGACCGCGTAGCTTCCTCCGTTCTTAAGCCCCGCCATCAGCTCCTTCGTCTTGTCTGAATCCTCTCCGGTGATCAGATAGATCAGCCGTTCCAGGTTACTGGAGATCAGGATATCCATAGAAGGAGACGAGGTCAGCACAAACTCACGGTTCTTGTCATAGGTACCCGTCTCAAAGAAATCAAACAGCACCTTATTCTCATTGGACGCGCAGATCAGCTTCGCGATCGGCACACCCATCTGCTTCGCATAGTATGCGGCAAGAATATTGCCGAAATTCCCTGTAGGAACCGCCACATTGATCTCTTCTCCGTCCGCGATCTCTTCATTCTCCAATAATTTCGCATAGGCATAGACATAGTAAGCAACCTGGGGAACCAGCCGGCCGATATTGATGGAATTGGCAGATGAGAACTGATAGCCCTTCCCGGCCAGCTCTTTCGCAAATTCCTGATCCTCGAAGATCGCCTTCACCCCGTTCTGGGCGTCGTCGAAATTCCCATGAATCGCAGCCACAGCTACGTTCCCTCCCTTCTGGGTCACCATCTGCAGCTCCTGGACCTTGCTTACGCCGTTCTTAGGATAGAATACGATGATCTTGGTCCCCTTCACATCAGCGAAACCTGCAAGCGCCGCTTTCCCTGTGTCCCCGGAGGTAGCCGTCAGGATCACGATCTCATTCTCCACATGGTTCTTCTTCGCAGATACAGTCATAAGATGCGGCAGGATCGACAGCGCCATATCCTTGAACGCGATCGTCGCTCCGTGGAACAACTCCAGATAATAAATCCCGTCCACCTTCGCAAGCGGCGCGATCTCCTCCGTATCGAACTTGGCGTCATATGCCCTGGCAATACAGTCCTTCAATTCCTCTTCGGTAAAATCCGTAAGAAACTGCTTCATCACCGCATAAGCCGTCTCCTGATAAGACAGACCCTTTAATTCCTCCATCGAAACATCCAGAACCGGCAGCTTCTCCGGCACAAACAATCCTCCGTCCGGCGCCAGTCCCTTAAGGATTGCCTCAGACGCGCTCATTCTTAATTCTGAGTTCCTTGTACTTTTGTAATACAGACTCATCTTCTTCTCCTTCTTCTTACCTCTTGCTGTTGGTATATTTTACCAGTCCGCCCGCCGCGATCAGCTTCTGCATGAATTCCGGGAATGGCTGTCCTTTGAATTCCGTACCTTTGGTGCGGTTATAGATCATCCCGCTGTCGAAATCTACTTCCACCTCGTCTCCTGCCTCGATTCCCTTCGCAGCCTCCGGACACTCGATGATCGGAAGTCCGATATTGATGGCATTCCGGTAGAAGATGCGGGCAAATGTCTCCGCGATCACACAACTCACCCCCGCGGTCTTAAGACACAGCGGCGCATGCTCTCTGGAAGAGCCGCATCCAAAATTCTTATTGGCAACGATCATATCTCCCGGCTTCACCCTGTTCACAAATTCCGGATCAATATCCGCCATTGCATGGCTCGCCAACTCCTGGGCGTCAAAAGAATTCAGATATCTTGCCGGAATGATCACATCCGTATCCACATTATCTCCATATTTGAATACATGTCCTGTCGCTCTCATTATCTGCCACCTACTTTCTCTGGATTCGCAATCTGTCCCGCGATCGCGCTCGCTGCCGCCACCTCCGGCGATGCGAGGTAGATCAGGGAATCCACATGTCCCATACGTCCTACAAAGTTACGGTTCGTCGTGGATACACATCTCTCGCCTGCCGCCATAACACCCATATGGCCGCCCATACAAGGCCCGCAGCTCGGTGTATTCACCGCACATCCCGCATCCACGAAGATATCCAGAAGACCCTCCGCGATACACTGCTTATAGATCTTCTGTGTCGCCGGTATCACCATCACACGCACATCCGGATGCACCGTCTGTCCCTTGAGGATCGCCGCCGCCTTGCGCATATCCTCCATACGTCCGTTGGTACAGGACCCGATCACAACCTGATCGATCCTGATCGGTTCCATCGCCTCGATCTCGTCGATGGTCTTCGCGTTGCCCGGAAGATGCGGGAATGCAACCGTTGGGCGCACTTCCGCGAGATCGATCTCAATTACCTCGTCATACTCGGCGTCTGCATCCGCCTCATAGATCTTATATTCCTTCTTCGAATGCTCCTTCATATATGCTTCCGTCTGCTCATCCACCGGGAAGATCCCGTTCTTAGCGCCCGCTTCGATCGCCATATTCGCCATGGTGAAACGGTCGTCCATAGAAAGATTCGCAATACCGCTGCCTGTGAACTCCATGGATTTGTAGAGCGCCCCGTCCACACCGATCTTACCGATGATATGGATGATCACATCCTTGCCGCTGACATACGGTCCCGGCTTCCCTGTCAGCACGAACTTGACAGCGCTTGGCACCTTGAACCACAGCTCGCCGGTCGCCATACCCGTCGCGATGTCCGTTGTACCCACTCCGGTAGAGAATGCTCCAAGCGCTCCATATGTACAAGTATGAGAATCTGCCCCGATGATGCACTCTCCGCCAACGACAACGCCTGCTTCCGGAAGAATCGCATGCTCAACTCCTGACTTGCCCTGTTCAAAATACCAGGTAAGCCCCTGCTCTCTTGCGAATTCCCTGATCGACTTGGAATTCTCCGCTGATTTGATATCCTTATTCGGTGTAAAATGATCCGGCACAAGAACTACCTTGTCCTTATCATATACCTTCTTGGCCATCTCATTAAATATGGGCAGCGCCATCGGTCCTGTGATATCATTGGCCATAACTACGTCAAGCTTTGCCTCAATAAGCTGCCCTGCCACTACAGAATCCAGTCCTGCATGAGCAGCTAAAATCTTCTGCGTCATTGTCATTCCCATCACGACATTCCTCCTGTTCTTCTATTTAATCAAACAATCATATGTGGTATTCTACCACAGATGCACCTACTTTACAAGAAGTTCGGTTATTCGCAATGAGCCGGATTCTTTCAGAACCTACTCTATGACACGGTCAGCGCAGTACATGCTCAGACCTGCCTGAACTGTTACTCTGCCTTTCTTCTCATGCGTGACCTCAGCTCATTAAGCATCTCTCCATGATGCCGTGATTGCATCCGCGGAAATGCTCCAAGCAGACGTCTGGTGATCCGTGTAGTGCGTTCCGAAAGTTCTGTATATCTTCCCTTCAATTCTGCGTACTTGCCGCGAAGCTCTGCCGTGATCGCTCTCTGCTCTTCCCTGTAACGGTTCTCCCGTATCTTCTCCTCCATACGCTCAATCCGCTCTTCTATGAATCTCTTCTGTTCCTCCGACGCATTCTCAAGCTTCCCGCGCAGTTCTGCTGCCGACTCTTCCAACTGCCTTCTCGTCTCCTGAGACCGCTCCAGAGTCTCCATCACATTCTCATGGATATTCTCACCCAGCCTGTCCGAGATCTCCTTGAGTTCTCCGGCGATCTTATCCATCGTTTCAAGCTTCTTGTTAAGCTTCAGGACTTCCGCCGCCGTAGCGCACATATCAACGAATGTAACTCCCGAAAACACTACAGCCAACACGATTCCCAAAGTAAACGGAAGCATCTCAACCCCTTTGCGGAACACCGGATGGATCACTCTTACGATCACCACACAGGCAACGCCCCAGGCAAGAGAGAAGACCAGACACACATATCCTCCGATATTCAGCGGTTGGTTCGAATAGTCCCACCACTTGTGATGGAAGATCTTGTCCATCAGATAGCCCGTCATTCCCTCGATCGCAGTGACCAGCGCCGTGGACACCAGATACAGCGCCGCGATACTCAACTCCTTCGTCTCTAACAGAATCACGACACTGCCGACCCCTATCCCGTAGACCGGGCAGATGGGCCCGTTCAAGAATCCCCTGTTCACGAACCTCCTCTGCTTAACCGTTGCAAACGCAACCTCCGTACACCACCCTAAAAAACCATATATAAAAAAATACGAAACAAAATAGTATATCTGCATCTTTCTCCTCCGGTAACTGTCAATAAATCTTATGTTTACCAGTATACTTCACATTGCTATCTTCGTCAAATAGTGATATGATAGATTTACAATAGATAATAAGAATCAATAACATTTACAAGGAGCGATACATATGACACTCAAACAAGGGAAGAATCATCTCACCTACCGTGTCCGGTCCATAGATATGGAACTTCAGTTAGAACGGCGCCTCGAAGCGCTTGGACTCACCGAGGGGTCTCTCATCACGATACTGAACAATGATAAGAAGGGATCTCTCACCGCAAGATTCCGCGGTACCCGGTTCGCTCTGGGCCGGCGGATCGCAGACCACATAGAAGTTACGGAGGTGCAGGAACCATGAAAAGGACCGTCAATGTAGGCTTTATCGGCAATCCGAACTGCGGGAAGACCACCCTCTTTAACGCATTTACCGGGGCGAACCTGAAAGTTGCCAACTGGCCCGGCGTAACGGTAGAAAAGAAAGAAGGGAAAACGGTCTACGAAGGGCAGGAATTCAAGCTCATCGACCTGCCAGGTATCTACAGCCTGACTTCCTATACTATGGAAGAGACTGTCTCCAGGGAATGTATTATGAGCGATGAGGTAGATGTGATCGTCGACGTCATCGATACTTCCTGCCTGGAACGCAACCTGTACCTGACGCTTCAGCTCATCGAGCTTGGCAAGCCTGTCGTTCTCGCATTGAACATGATGGATATCGTGGAAGAACGCGGGATGGAGATCGACCTCCACCGTCTTCCTGAGATGCTTGGCGTACCTGCCATCCCCGTTTCCGCCAGGAAGAAGTCCGGTCTCTCCATTCTGATGCATGCGGTCGCCCATCACAGCCAGAACAAAGAGGCCGGGCCCTTCATCCATCACCATACCGGCAAGTCCTCCTCCCACATGCACAATCATCACGAAGAGTACGCCATGGTCTACGAGGACTATATCGAAGACAAGATCGACATCATTATGAGGGAACTGACCGATAAATATCCTGATGTGACCAATCCAAGATGGCACGCCATCAAGCTGCTGGAAATGGATAAAAATGTAACTGAAAGCCATCCGCTTGACCTTCACGATGTCATTGACCGCAGCTATGAGAAGGACATCATCAACCAAAAATATGATTTCATCGAAGAAGTGATCGAGGAGATCCTGGTCAACAAATCTGCCAAAGAAGAATCCACCGACAGGATCGACCATTATCTCACGCACCGGCTCTTTGGACTTCCCATCTTCCTTGGGATCATGGCGCTGGTATTCTTCCTGACCTTCACGATCGGCGACTGGCTGAAGGGATATTTCGAGATCGCGCTGGAACAGATCTCACAGCTTACGGCCGTGGGGCTTGATTCTCTCAATGTAAGCCCTATGCTCAAGTCCCTGATCATCGACGGGATCATCTCGGGCGTTGGCGGGATTCTGACCTTCCTGCCGAATATCTTCATCCTCTTCCTGGCGCTGGCGTTGTTGGAGGACAGCGGATATATGGCAAGAGTCGCCTTCGTCATGGACGATATCATGAGCGGGCTTGGGCTATCCGGGCGGGCGTTCCTTCCCCTTCTGCTGGGATTCGGATGCTCCGTTCCCGCAATCATGGCCTCACGTGCACTGGAACACCGGCGTGATCGGTTTAAGACGATACTGATCACCCCGTTTATGTCCTGCAGCGCCAGACTTCCGATCTATGTCCTGTTCTCTTCGATGTTTTTCGGGAGATACGCGATGATCGTCTGCTATTCCATGTATCTGCTTGGTATCGCCGTCGCCATCACAACCGCGTACATCCTCTCAAGGATCGACGGGAGCAAGGCCGAGCACGCGCTGCTTATTGAGCTTCCAGAATACAAGTCCCCCAATGCCCGGACCATATTCATCTATGTATGGGAGAAGATCAAGGATTATCTGACTAAGGCCGGAACCGTCATCTTCGTTGCATCTGTGATCATGTGGGTCATCTTAAACTTCGGTCCCCATGGATACGTCACGGATATCACCCAGAGCTTCGGTTCTCTGATCGGCAAGGCAATCGTTCCTCTGTTTGAACCCGCCGGACTTGGATACTGGCAGATCATAGTGGCATTGATCGCCGGAATCGCGGCAAAGGAAGTGGTCGTATCAAGCTGCAGCGTACTGTTCGGAATTCAGAATATCACGACCGCGGGCGGCATGGACGCTATGGTCGCCACATTAGGCAGTCTTGGCTTCGGCGCGGCGAACGCCTACGCACTGATGGTATTCTGCCTGTTGTATATTCCCTGTACCGCCACCATCGCTACAATCCACAGGGAACTGAAAAGTGTGAAACAGACCTTGGGAATACTGGCTTATCAGATGTTCATCGCATGGCTGATGAGCGTGATCGTGTATCATATCGGAATACTATTCTGACTACTTCACAGAAAAAGGCTGAGACAAACGGAAAATACTCTCTTCCATCTGTCTCAGCCCTATCTTACCCTCTCCCCTGCAGCTTAAGATATGGGATCTCAATCGGATCGATCGGATCGATCGGATTCTCCACCTGACCCTTTTCCTTCCTCTTGTGCCACTTCAGCAAAGCACCGCCCTTATTATAAAACCAGAAGGAATACACCAGGAACTTATTTGCCTTCCCAATCTTGTCCTTCGTCGTCTTCCCGTATATCGTGCCGCCTACTCCGATCGGGACCTTGCTGCGGATCAGCGAGATCAGCTCCGTCTCGCAGGTCACCCGCTCCGGCAGCTCCGTATACGCCAGCGACACACAGTCCAGCTTATGAGAATCGCTGCCCCCAATGGCAGGCTTCTTATACTTCATGGCAAGCTTCATAGCGCCTGCGTTGGACTCCTCCGGCTCACACGCGTTAAATCCTTCAATAAAATCGAATCTCTTAATGATCTCCGGCGACTTATAGAACTTCTTCGTATGCGCGAAACTCAGATACTTCTCTCCGCAGGGGTGTGCCGGCCCTAAGATCCCGCCGTGACGGTGTACGAAATCAATCAGGACGCTCACCGGCAATCCCTTGATCTCAAGCAGGCGCATCTTGACCCCCTCCGGCATGATACAGATAATATGTCCTGCATCATAAGTGTCATACTCGATCCCCTTCAATACAACAAAATCCTCGTGGACCTTCCCCTTCATGTGATATTTCCAATGGCGGTATCCCTTGTAAGTATCATGGTCCGTAATCAGCATTCCCTCAAATCCATGCTCTTTCAACTTCGTGATATATTCATCCAGACCCACTTTACTGTCGATAGAGCCCTCTTTAACATGACAATGCATATCAATCTTCATATCTAAGGCCTCCTTCACTCATATTTCTCTGGTTCTGACATTCCTGTGTCTTGTTCTATTATATCACATCTGCTCTAAAATACAACCAAATCGAATCCTCATGGATGAAATTCCCTATAGTAACACTAAAAAAGTTACCGCTCACCGGCACGCCCGTAAACAGTAACTCCTGAATCATAATTCTTCATTGATGATCGTTATGTCATCATCCTCTTCTTCCATATCATCACTGCCGGTATCCCTGGCAGAAGTCTTCTGGGTGGTCTTGCTCTTCTTACTCTTCTTAACGCCTCTGGCCTTCCTGCTGCTCTTTGCCTTCCTGCTGCCAGATTCGTCGTCGTCCTCTTCCTCCTCCAGTATACGCCTGGCCTTCTCAACTTCTGATTCCCTGGACACCTGGTCTCTCATCTGTCTGGCATATACTTTCTCTTTCTTCCCGATCTTCCTGGACTGCACCATGAACTGTGTCCAGATTCCGATCAATGCCAGCACAGCTCCTATTCCATATCCAAGCCATATGTTCCCGCCGGCAAAAAACAGCGCCGCTGCCGATATCCCGGCAGACAGACCTCCCGATATCCCGGTAATAACTACCACGATCGGATCCGTCCAGATCAAAGACAGCACCGACATCAGCAGTGCAGCCCCTCCGCACACAGCCAGCAGAATTATGATCTGAGGGATGCGCAGAGACATCACGATTCCTGCCGTATATAGGAACACTACCAGAAAAACACCCAGCTTACGGACCGCCGCTGCAAACACAGCAACCATAACCGCACATACCAGTATCGTAACCGGAATCATCGTACCGGAAAATTGAAAACCGAAAACCACGGCTGTTCCGATCCCTGCTCCCACTGCCAATCCTGCGATCGCTGATAATACCCGGATCAGTTTCAACCCAAGGAAACAGACGATCAGCCCGATCACGACTACCGCGATCCGTACAATAAATACCATCTGTGAAGTCCACGCCAAGAATGTCTCAAGCTGTCCATTCATTGACAAAAGCGAATCAATCTGTCCGTTTGTCATCTCAAGTAAATTATCTCCAATCCACATTCCTCAAAACCAATCCTATTCGTACAATGCAATTGCTCCCGTCTCTGTTCCGTTCACAACATAGTAAACTGCATTCTCTTCCGGCTTGATGTATAATTCTATAGATTTGATATCCTTGATCTTCTTGCCGGATGCCGTCCATGCCTTCTTCACATTCGCAACGATCGCGCTCTCTTCTATCTGTTTTCCATAATGCTCAACAACCGCGTTCACCTTGATCTCTTTTTTGGCTGTCTCTTTCTTCACGGTCTCTTTCTTCACAGTCTCCTTCTTCGCTGTCGTCTTCGCAGGTGACTTCTTCACTGTATCCTTCTTCACAGTAGCTTCTTTCTTTACTGTTGTATCTTTCTTCGTTGTTGTTGATCTCGCAGACGTCTTCTTCTCAGGTTCTTTCTTCTCAGGTGTCTTCTCAGGCGCTTTTGTTTCTGCTGTCTTTGCTTCTGCAACTGGTTTCACTGATTCTGCCGCAGCTTCTGCCGTCTTCTTCTCAGGCGCTTTCGTCTCTGCTTTCTTTCTTGCTGCCCTTGCCGGTTTCGCTGCTTCTGTTGATTCTGCTGCAACTTCTGCGGCAGATATCTTCGCAGTTTCAGTCTTCTTAGTTTCGGATACTTCCTTTTTTGTAACCATTATAATTCCTCCTAATTTCTCCTAAGCTTCTTCACCGAGTCGTGAATATTATAACACATTCTTCCAGAAATGCAATCACAACTTATAGTATCTTAGGGTTGTTTCATGAAGACTTTATCATCTATTTTTCAAATTATAAGGGAAAATG
>CANTDX010000053.1 GCA_947652615.1 uncultured Dorea sp.
CTGCGACCTCCTGGTCCCAAACCAGGCGCTCTAGCCAAGCTGAGCCACACCCCGACAGGATATTAAATTATTGTTATTTCTTTAACCGGGTTATATAATATCATCTTTTGGTAAAAATATCAAGTATAAAATAAAAAATATTAAGAATATTAAGAATACTTTAAGTTGCCACCTTCTCGACAGAGGGGTATAATTAACGACATAACAAGCGCCAAGTGAATTGCAAGTGAAAGGATGATGTGCGTGAGCAGGAGCCTGGATAGAAGTTTAGACAGAGGATCCATAAGATATGGAAGCAGAAGTTATGAAGGCAGAAGCTATGACAGGGCTTATAGGAATAGAAGTTACAGGAAGAGAAGGTATTCCAAGAGGAGACAGCAGGTACGGCGTCAGATCTTCCTGATGGGATGTATGCTGATCTTGATGGCAGGAGGGGCGGCCGGATGGTATGTGAGAAGAAGCCAGATGACAGCCGAGGTCCAGAAGATGGTGAAGGCCGAAGGCAGAGGGGACAACCGTAAGGTCAGGCAGATCACGATAGAGGAGGAGACGGAAGAAGAGAAGGTGGCCCGTATTCGGAGAATCGCGCAGGAGCAGGGATACCCGGACAGTGTGATCGAATTGTTGGACAAGAATCCTGAGACCGTCGACTTCGTGGCGCATTATGGGGAGAAGATGAATGAGCCGGGTGCGGAGACATTAGGAGATGAATTAGTGAAGGGGCAGATCCCTAAGCTGTATCAGTGGGATGAGCGATGGGGATATGCAGTTTATGGGACAAGCATGATTGCGGTTAGCGGCTGCGGACCGACCTGTATGGCGATGGTGGCGTCGGGGCTTCTGAACGACCCGTCCATCACTCCGGCTAATGTGGCGGCGTATGCGATGGAGAATGGCTATATAGATGAGAACAATGATACCTACTGGCGGTTTATGAAAGAAGCAAGCGCCAATTGGAATATTTCCTGCTATGATGGGCAGTTGACGGAGGAGCAGGTAAGGAGCGAGCTGGAGCAGGGACATCCGATCATCTGTACGGTGGGTCCCGGGAACTTTACACAGAACGGCCATTTTATCGTGCTGACAGGGTATGCGGACGGCAAGGTCCGGGTGAATGATCCCTTCAGCCGGAAGAACAGCGACACCGAGTGGGTATTTGCGGAGATCGCGGGTCAGATCAAGGCGATGTGGGTATATTCGTTAGATTGATGCCGAGCATCACAGATTAAAATAGTAAGGAGATAAGAGGGAATGGGAAAGACATTATATTTGGAGTGTTACAGCGGGATCAGCGGAGATATGACGGTAGGGGCATTGCTTGACCTGGGGGCGGATCAGCGTCTTCTTGAGGAACAGTTAAGGAGCCTTCCGGTGTCCGGATTCGAGATTGAGATTGGCAGGGTGAAGAAGTCAGGCCTGGACGCCTGTGATTTCCGTGTGATTCTTGATAGAGAGCATGAGAACCATGATCATGACAATGAATATCTGTATGGGCATGTGCATGAAGGGCACATGCATGAAAGTCATGCTGAGGAAGAGCACAGGCACATACACGAACATGCACATGAGGGGCACAGCCATGCGCACACTCATGATCATATTCACCGCGGCCTTCCGGAGATCAGGGAGATCATCTTACATTCCGGTATTACAGAGCGGGCGAAGAAGACTGCGCTTGCCATCTTCCAGGTATTGGCAGAGGCCGAAGCCAAGGCACACGGAACAGCCGTGGAGGAGGTACATTTCCATGAAGTAGGCGCGGTAGATTCCATTGTAGATATTGTGGCGGTGGCAGTCTGTTTAGACAATCTGGCCGTAGATGAAGTGATCATACCGGAACTGTACGAAGGGAGAGGGACCGTGAGATGCCAGCACGGGATCATCCCCGTACCGGTGCCGGCGGTGGTACATATTGCCGGGGAGCATGGCATCGCGCTGCATATGACGGATACGGAGGCGGAGCTGGTGACGCCTACCGGCGCTGCGATCGTGGCGGCAGTGCGGACTGCGGACAGGCTTCCTAAGAGATATAAGATCCTGCGGACCGGAATGGGAGCAGGCAAGAGGGATTACGGGAGAACCAGCGTCCTTAGGGGAATGCTGATCGAGCCGGATACGGAGGAAGCGGCGGATTCTGTCTATAAGCTTGAGAGCAATATTGACGACTGTACGGGAGAAGCTCTGGGCTATGTGATGGACCGTCTGTTTGAGGCGGGCGCCAGGGACGTGAATTACATTCCGGTGTATATGAAGAAGAACCGTCCGGCATATCAGGTGAATGTGATCTGTTCGGAAGAGGCAGTCCCAAGGATGGAGGAGATCATCTTCCGGGAAACGACGACGATCGGAATCCGGAGAGTCCGGATGGAGCGCACGGTGATGCACCGGGAGGTCCGGACGCTTGCAACTTCTCTGGGAGAGGCGAAAGTGAAGATATGCAGCTCAGGAAGCGATGGTATTATCAGGGTATATCCAGAGTATGAAAGTGCGGCGGACATCAGCAGGGAGAAGAAGCTGCCCTATCAGGAGGTGTGGAGGCAGATCCAGAAGGAGGCATGTGAGCAGATCGAGAGGCGCTATGAATAATAATTACACACAGAAGAAGGATTTATTGAGGAAACGCATGGCAGAGTACATGACAGAAGATGTGATCATTGCATTTTCCGGCGGTGTGGACAGCAGCCTGTTACTGAAGCTTGCCTGTGATGCTTCCAGAGTAACGGGCAGGAAGGTCTACGGCATTCTGCTTCACACAATGCTGCATCCCAAGGCTGAATTAGAAGAAGCAGAGAGAGTGGCACAGGAGACGGGGGCCGCCTTCCGTGTGTTGAAGATTGATGAACTAGAAGGAGCGGGGATCGAGAATAATCCCGCGGACAGATGCTATCTCTGCAAGCGGTATCTTTTTGGGGAGCTTCTAAGGGAAGCGGAGCAGTTGGGAGTGTCCCGTATTCTGGAAGGTACGAATGAGGACGACCTGCACGTATACCGGCCGGGAATCTGGGCTGTCCGAGAGCTTGGGATCATCAGCCCGCTGGCAGACGCGGGCTTTACAAAGGCGGACGTAAGACGGCTTGCGGAAGAGTACGGGATCTCCGTATCGAAGAAGCCGTCCACCCCTTGCCTTGCGACCAGGTTCCCCTACGGCGTCAGACTCTCCTATGAGGAGATGCGCAGGGTAGAGCAGGGAGAAGCATATCTTCGAAGCCTTGGATTGGGGAATGTGAGATTGAGAGTCCATGATCAGCTAGTGCGGCTGGAGGTGGACAGGGACGATATGGGGAAGATCATGGAACGAAGAAAAGATGCGGCCGCATATCTCAGGAGATTGGGGTATGTATATATCACATTGGATCTTGAAGGGTTTCGTTCCGGAAGCATGGATGAGGCTGCTGTAAGAGAATAAGTTGAAGAATAAGCTGAAAAAGTCCGGTTCTCCGTCATGATGACGGAAGACCGGACTTTTGACGCAGCGGGAGGGATTTGAACCCCCGGAGCCTTGCGGCTCTTCTGCTTTCGAGGCAGATGCCATCAGCCATCTCGACCACCGCTGCTTAACATTCTTTCACTTTCATACTGCTTTATTATAACACAAGAACTTATGAAGAGGAATACCCAATTTCATAATTTTTTGTTATAATATGGAAAGAGGGCCGGTGCGTTGGCACCGGCCCCTGGAGGGGGATGAAAAATCTATCTAAATTTAAACTGATTGTCTTTAGTCGAAGTCCGGTAACCATACCTTCCTGATATGTAATGTAAAGTACGATTACCGTCTCCATTTATTTGATAGATTCATTATATAAAACAAATGTGACGCAAGTATGTCAAAATCTGGAAATGTTTATAAAATTTCTTAAGAAAATCATAAGTTGCATGAAAAGGGGATACAAAGGAGATGTCAAAGAAGAAAAAATCCAAGATAGAATTCCGATATTACAGGATGCCGGAAGGCAGTCCGATCCTTGCACTGCTTGGACAGAGATGGGTGCAGTCATACGGAAGGGATGTAGATTATCTGCATTTCCACAATTATCTGGAGATTGGGTACTGTTATTCGGGAGAGGGAACGCTTACATTGGGAGAGAGGGATTATCGGTTTACGGGAGGTGAGATCTCGATCATTCCCAAGAATTACCCGCATACGACGAACAGTGATCCGGGAACCATCAGCAAATGGGAATATCTGTTCGTGGATGTTGACGGGATTCTGGAGGAGCTGTATCAGAAGGGCGGCAACGTCAAGCGTATGAATTATCTGCTGCACAGGATCAATTCCCGGGCAATATTCAGGGCGGTAGAGGAGGCGCCGCATCTTGCGCGGATGATCCGGGGGCTTCTCGATATCATGCGCGACACGAAGGAATTCTACATGGAAGAAGCCAAGGGGATTATGGTTGCGCTTCTGGTGAGTATCGCAAGGGAGAATCAGGGGGAGAAGGAACTGACGGAGATCAGCGGGAAGGTGACGATCCCTGTTTCCCGGGCATTGGATTATATTACGCTTCATTATATGGAGCCGCTTAAGGTGGAAGAGCTGGCGAGATGGTGCCATATCAGCGAGACGCATTTCCGGAGAGTGTTTACGGAATTCATGCAGATGGGCCCGCTGGAATATATTAATCTGGTGAGAGTGCAGACGGCGTGCAATTATCTGAAGAATACGGATGAATCGATGGCGGACATTGCAGGGAAATGCGGTTTTACCACGCTTTCTACATTTAACCGGAACTTTAAACAGGTCACGGGGGTCTCGCCCAGTGAGTGGCGGAGACGCCCGGAGAATTTTGAACAGCAGCTTTTGAAATATTGGATCCACTCGGAAGAAGGGTGGTAATCAGTGCCAAAGAAGGAGGAAAATAATATGTTGCCAAGACCAGAGAAGATTATATTTATGGATGGATTTGCCGCGCAGGATGCTTTGGTGGAAGAACAGCTCTGTCCGGAACTTGGGAAGGAGGAATACCGGATACAGATCGCACCGGAGAGGATAACGCTTACGGGCAGCGGGAGGACAGGGCTCTTCTATGCCCGGACGACGCTTGATCAGTTGAGAATGGTATACGGAGATCAGCTTCCCTGTATGAAGGTGGAAGATCGTCCGGCTTATCCTTACCGTTCGTTCCATATTGACTGTGCGAGGCATTATTTCCCGGCAGACGAGCTGAAGAAGATGATCCGCATGTCGGCAGAGTTCAAATTGAATCGGTTTCACTGGCATATATCGGATGACCAGGGATGGCGTATTGAGAGCAAGTGTTACCCAAGGCTTCATGAGATCGGCGCCGTGCGCGGAGGAGATCATTTTGGGAATTATCATTCCGATCAGCCGGAGGGCGGTTATTACCGCCGGGAGGAAGTCAGAGAGATCGTAGATTACTGCGGGCAGTTTGGAATTGAGGTAGTGCCCGAGATCGATATGCCGGGGCATGTGACGGCGATCCTCGCGGCATATCCGGAATTATCCTGTGCCGGGGAGCCGGTGGAGGTCGGAATGAGGGCGGGAATCTTTAAGGAGCTTTTCTGTGCGGGGAAGGGAGAGACGTTTGCGTTCATCCACAATCTGCTGGATGAGCTGCTGGAGCTATTCCCGGGCAAGTATTTCCATATCGGGGGAGACGAAGCCCCAAAGGAGCGTTGGAGGGTGTGCCCGCGCTGCCAGAAGCGGATGAGAGAGGAAGGCCTTCAGAACGAGCAGGAGCTGCAGGGGTATTTCTGCAATCGTATCGCATCGTACCTGCTGTCAAAAGGAAGGATCCCGATCGCCTGGAATGAAGCCGTCTATGGCGGGAATCTCGGCAAAGAGGCGGTAGTCCAGCTATGGACGGAAGATAAGGACGGCCAGATCAAGGCACATCTTGACAAAGGCGGGAAGGCAGTCCTCTCGATGGTAGAGAATTGCTATTGTGATTATCCCTATGGGATGCATTCTCTGAAGGATGTGTATCAGCTTAACATGAACCCGCGGGAGCTTGGCGGGCATGGGAAGGATTCTGTTCTGGGAACGGAAGTCCTGATCTGGACAGAATTCATCCGCAGCCATATAATGCTGGAGGAAATGAGCTGGCCCAGATTCGCAGCTTCGGCAGAGGTTGGATGGTGCGGGGAGAAGCGTCCCGGATATGAGGATTTCAGCAGGAGGCTGGAGGTGTTGTTTCCGTTATTCGCGAAGTATGGAATCCGTGCGGCCGGAGTGGAAGAGTGGGTTCCTGATGAGGATAAGGCGGCAGAACAGGCGGCAGCGTTCCAGATGAATTTCTCGGAGGAAGACAGAGAAGAAGTCCGCAGGATGCAGGAGGATATCTGAATATAAGGAGAAAGGCAGAACGAATAAGAAGTCCGGCATGTACCTCTGAATGGAAACATGCCGGACTTTGTAACAGGGTTCTATTTGACAGCGCCCGTGATACCTTCTGCGAACTGCTTCTGCAGAACGAAGAATACGATCATTGTAGGAATGGAACAGAATAATACGCCCATCATGATCATACCGTAGTCAATCTTGTAACCGCCGATGGTGTTGGCGATCAACATAACCATGTTGAGCGACTTACCGTCTGTCATGATTACCTTCGGCCACAGATAAGCATTCCAGGAGTTCATGAATGTGATAACCGCGGCTGCCGCATAAGTAGATCTCATAGTCGGGAAGAACATGCGGAAGAAGATCTGTATCTCATTCAGGCCGTCGATACGTGCCGCCTCTATGATATCGATCGGAAATGCCCTGGCGTTCTGGCGGAACATCATGATCATGAACGGCGTCGATATCATCGGAAGGAAGAAACCGATGGTCGTGTTCAGAAGCTTTGCCTTTGAAAACATCTGGAACAGCGGGATCATCGTCGCAACCTGAGGAACCATCATGGCAAGCAGAAGGATAGAGAATAATTTGTCTTTCCATTTGTCATGATATACTTCGAATCCATAGCCGGCCAGTGAACAGATAAACAGACAGATGACCGTCACAGAGATGGCGTACACGAACGAATTGGTCATCGCGCGCGCCAAAGGCTGCTGGGCAACCAGGTTCCGGAAGTTCTCTGCTGCAAATGAACCGGGCATCAGACGTCCTTTGGAGATGTCGATATAGTTATTCGTAGCAGCGGATATCATCCACAGGAACGGGAACACTGAGATGATGGAGAAAATCGTTAAAAATATGTAGGTAGGAATCAGTCTGCGCTGAATCATGGATTTGTTCTTCTTCTCAGTCACGTGTATCACCTACTTTCAGATTAATAAATGCCAAGATTGCTACAATGATAAATACAAAGAATGCCATAGCGCTTCCATAGCCGAAGTTCGGAGCACGCAGGAAACATGTATTATAAATATAATGTGACATTGTGATCGTTGCATTGGCAGGTCCGCCGTTTGTAAGGTTGACAGACTCGTCGAACAACTGCAGCGTACCGTTGATGGACATGATAAATGTCATGATAATGGTTGGTTTCAGGAGCGGTACGGTAATCCCCCAGAAGGTCTTCCAGCCGTTGGCGCCGTCGATCTTCGCGGCTTCGTATACGGAATATTCGATGTTCTGAAGACCGGCCAGATAGAAGACCATGTTATAACCTGTCCATCTCCAGATCAGTGCAATGATGATTACCATCTTTGCCGACCAGGCGGTGCCCAGGAAATTATATCCATGACTCAGAATTCCTAATTTAACCAATGCATTGTTCACAAGACCGTCCTGTGCGAACAGGAAACGGAAGATGATCGCATAGGAAACCAGAGATGTTGCACACGGCAGGAATACGCAGGTACGGAACAGGCCTTTAAAACGAAGATCCCTGTTGTTTAGAAGCTGTGCAAGCAGGATGGCGAGCACCAGCATGATCGGTACCTGGATTGCCAGATAGAAAAACGTGTTGCCGACAGAGCGAAGGAAAACCCTGTCCTCAAACATACGTGCGTAGTTGGAAAAACCGGTAAATCTGTAGTTGGCTCCTTTACCTGTCTGTAACGAGAGGATAAAGGCCCTTATCATGGGATAAAAACTCATGACTGCAATCATCAGGGTTGCCGGGGTGAGGAAAGCCCAGCCGGCGGCTTTCTGCTTTGCAATCAGGGTCATACCTTTCTTTTTCTGTTCCATTTTCAAACCCCCTTGGTTCTCAAAGACCGCAATATGGTAATTTTTGTGTACAAAAAGGGGAACCGCATGGCGGTCCCCCTGCGTATTTAAAAAATCTTATTGATAGTAGAATTCGGCGTCTGCCTGAGCCTGCTCTAAGGTTGATTCGGCATCTGCACCTGTCATGATATCCTGAATTGCTGTAGAGATCACTTCACGAACGTCATAGTAGTAAGCGCTTGTGTTGTTAGTAGGCGTCAGTTCAGCATATTCTACGATCGTAGAGTAGATCGGCTTGTCATTCCAGAATTCCTGCGGCGCCTGATAAGCTTCTGATTCGCCGGCAGGTCCCCATGTTCCGATAGCGCCTGTGGTCGGAAGGATATTAGCATACAGGTCTTCGCTTCCTGCGAATGTCTTGGCAAGGAAATCGAATGCAAGGTCTGTATTCTTGCAGTTAGAGGTTACATACCAGGAAGAACCGCCGTTGTTGGAGTAGTTTGTTGCATCGGCAGTCTTAACCAGCTTAGGCATATTGGTGATCTCCCACTTCCCTGCCGTGTCTTCCATACCCATGATCGTAGCCATGATCCAGTTACCGTTGATAGTTCCTGCACACTGTTCATTAGTGATAGAAGATACATACTCATCCCACTCATTAACCTCATAGAAGATACCTTCTTTTACCATCTTCTGATAGATGTCGATACACTCGTTCAGAGGATCGTTGCCAACCAGGTTCGGTGTGCCGTCTTCGTTGAACAGGGAAGCGCCTGCAGACTGAAGCATCATCATGATAATATCCTGGCTGTTAGCCTGTCCTGATAACATGTATTTGCCGGTCTTCTCCTTTACTACTTTACCGATCTCAATGAACTTATCCCAGTCGATATCGGTGATGTCAGCGATAGAATATCCGGCCTGGTCAAGGATGTCTGTACGATAACAGGAAACAACCGCGCCGTTATCGAATGGAACACCATAGTTCTTACCGTCGACTGTGGAGTAACTCAGCTTACCTTCTGCAAACTGTGAAAAATCGATTCCGCTGTCAGACAGGTCTGTAAATGCTTCTGGATAGAATGAAACGAACTTCTGATAGGAGTTATCCTGCATCAGAACGATGTCCGGCATAGTACCGAAATCCCCGGACTCTGCACAGGTCTGAAGCTTAGTCTCGCAGTCGTCAGACAGAGTCTCAACGACTTCCAGTTCAAACTTGTCATTCACGGTCTCCTTGTAGATCTTGCCGGCTTCTTCGATTGCCGGGATGTTGAATGCCGGATCCCAAGTCCATACAACCAACTTATCCCCGCCTGAGGAGCCGCCTTCATCAGAACCGGAATCCCCGCCGCCGGAACTGCTGTCGTCTGAACCGCCGCCGCAGGCAGTAAGTGAAAATGCCATGGCTCCTACGAGTAGTACTGAAAGTAACTTTTTCTTCATAATCTTTGTCCTCCTTTTAAAAGCACTTTTTATGAGGATATTATATCAGTATAGAGGGACAGATTGTTTGCATTATCAACTGTATAGTATGCAAATTCGACTATAAATAGTGCTTTTGTATGAGATTTGACAAGAAGTGACATTTTTTTTGTGTTATAAGTATAAGAGGATTATGACAGAAAGACTCTGTCAGGATATCTACGCTTGATCATCTGCAGCATAGAGTCACTAAGATCCAGCAGAATCTTGATTTTTTCACGGTTTTCCGTAATGATCATGGTGTAGAAGGGAGTATCCTCCTCATAGGAGGTATAGTCATATTTGACAAGACAGATGCTTCCGCCGTTTTTCCGGTATTTTGCTACGGCGTTATGCCAGTTGGGAGCGAGGACCTCCAGGGAGTCCATATCAAGGTAATGTGCGGATCTGCGGTGCTTTTTGCCGAAGATGACGTCGATAGTCAGGTGGTTGTCTTCCAGGATGTATTCATATTCCTTCTGGCTGTAAGTGTTGTAGAAGTAATAGAGAACCACGAGAAGAAAACCCGGAAGCATGAAGCCCTGGGAGATGGTGATGCCAAGCAGCAGAAGAATTACTGCAAAAATGATCATACTTGCGCGAAGGACGCCGGTCAGTGGTTTTGGTTTGCGGATTACCTGTTCTACGATCTTATAATTGTACATGTGAAACTTCCTCCTTTGGTATTCTTGTTATCATATCAGTTCAGCTTCCGGAATTCAAGCGGTGTGATCCCGGCAGCCTTCTTAAACATTGCGATGAAATGACTGGTATCGGTAAACCCGGTCCTGCGGGCGACCTGCTGGACCTCCATATGTTGGTAGGAGACCAGAAATTCCCTGGCCCGGTTGATCCGGTAGACGGTCAGGTATTCGTAGACCGAGCAGCCAAGGAACCGCCGGAACAGCCGGGACAGATATTGCGGCGTGACATACACCTTCCGGCTTAGCTCCTGCACGGTAAGCTCTGACGCGTAATTTGCTTCGATCTCCTTTAATACCGGCTCTACATATCGCTGGTACAGAGGTTCTTCTGCAAGGGAGCGGGAGCGTGTGCTGTCTGTGAATTGCATCAGCAGGCGGTAGCATCTGATAGAGAGGGTCTGCGAGTCGGAGGACAGAGATTCCCAATCATCCATAATACTGTCGATCAGCGTACGGATGCGGGCGCCCTGATCCTTTTCTATCAGTATGAAGGGCCTGTTTCCGATCATCTTGTCAATGCTTCCGCTGATGCTCCCGGTAAATGTTGCAAAGGAAGTGATCCATTCTTCTGTGTCCTTCTCGTAGGAATGCTTCAGAAAGGGCGCGATCAGAATTCCTTCCCCCTGGTCCAGCGTGTAGCTGTCATCCTGGATCTCAATGATCCCGCGCCCTTCTTCCGTCTGCAGATAATGATAGAGCGGGTAGCCCTTGGGGCGGAACACGCGGTCCTGGATCCAGCGGTTCCCTATGGAATCGAAGATGAAGGGCTCGTTAATATGAGAATTTCTAAAATGTATCGGCATACTTGTCACCTGTTTCAAAATGTTATATTATTTAGTTTAACATACTACACTTTTTTAGGCTAGTGTATTATATAATAATGCCGGAAGGTTATTATGAAGGAGGTTACTATGAACCATACATTTGATTATGACAAATTAAAAGATCCGCAGTATTTCCGCGACGGAAGACTGGACGCACATTCTGATCACAGCTATTATGCGTCCGAACAAGATATGGAGGCAGGGTGCGAGACATTCAAGGAGAGCCTTAACGGGCTGTGGAAATTCCACTATGCCAGGAATTACGGATCGGCGGTTGCAGGCTTCGAGAAGACGGATTATTGCTGCAGGGCATGGGATGATATTCATGTTCCGGCACATATCCAGATGGAGGGATATGATGCGCCTCAGTATGCGAATGTGCAGTACCCGTGGGAAGGGCATGACGAGATTGTACCGGGGGAGATCCCGGAGTATTTCAATCCGGTAGCAAGCTATGTCAAATATTTCACCGTACCGGAGAGGATGAAGGGCAGAAGATTATTTATCTCCTTCCAGGGAGCCGAGAGCGGACTTGCGCTGTGGCTGAACGGCGAATTCGTAGGATACAGCGAGGATTCATTTACACCGTCCGAATTCGAACTGACGGATTATGTGACAGAAGGGGAGAACAAGCTGGCGGCGCAGGTGTTCAAGTGGACCGCGTCAAGCTGGTGCGAGGATCAGGATTTCTACCGGTTCTCCGGCATCTACAGGGATGTGTATCTCTATACCGTGCCGGACGTGCATGTGAGAGACCTTGAGATCCGTGCGGTGCCGGATGAGACCTTGAAGAGAGCAAAGCTCACCGTCCGTCTGGAGACGATGGTATTCGGCGGCGCCGAAGCCGGGAAGGCTGTATTGGTTCTTGCGAGAGCCGGACAGGCAGTGTTCCGGGAGGAGAAGCAGCTTGGGGAAGAGAATGCTTATTCCTTCACGGTGGAGGAACCGAAGCTTTGGAGTGCGGAGGAGCCGAATCTCTATGACCTGACGATTGAGATCTATGATGCGAAGGGAGTGCTTAAGGAGATCATTCCGGAGAAGGTTGGGTTCCGGCGTTTCGAGATGAAGGATCACATCATGACCCTGAACGGGAAGAGGATCGTATTCAAGGGCGTGAACCGCCATGAGTTCAGCGCCGCGAACGGCCGTTGTGTCAGCGAGGCAGAGCTTCGCAAGGATCTTGAGACGATGAAGCGCAATAATATCAATGCGATCCGTACCTGCCACTATCCGGATGCGTCCCTGATCTACAGGCTTTGCGACGAGTACGGTATCTATATGATAGATGAGAATAACCTGGAGTCCCATGGGACCTGGGATACGGCGATGATGACCGGCGACTACGACGGGATCGTCCCCAATGACAGGCCGGAGTGGCTTGAGATGATGCTTGACCGTGTGAATTCCACTTATCAGAGAGACAAGAACCATCCGGCGATCCTGATCTGGTCCTGCGGCAATGAATCCTACGGCGGCAAGGATATCTATGAGATGTCTAAGCTCTTCCGGAAGCTTGATCCTACCCGCCTGGTCCACTATGAAGGGGTACGTAATGACCGCCGGTATAACGATAGCAGCGATATGGAGAGCCAGATGTACACGTCTGTGGAAGGGATCAAGGAATTCCTGGCTAAGGACAGGAGTAAGCCCTTCATCTGCTGCGAATATACCCATGCTATGGGCAATTCCTGCGGCGCCATGCACAAATACACCGACCTGACCGACACGGAGCCTCTGTATCAGGGCGGATTTATCTGGGATTATATCGATCAGTCCATCTATAAGAAAGATCGGTACGGCAAGGAATTCCAGGCATACGGCGGAGATTTCGGCGAGCGTCCGACGGATTATAATTTCAGCGGCAACGGGATCGTATACGGAGACCGCGAAGTATCCCCTAAGATGCAGGAAGTGAAGTTTAATTATCAGAACATCACGGCCGAGGTGGGCCAGTCAGAGGTTAAGGTTATCAACAAGAACCTGTTCGTGAATACGGATACCTTCGAGTGCCGTGTTACCGTGGCGAAGGACGGCAAGGTGATAAGACGGGTTGTTCTTGAAACCTGTGTAGAGCCTCTTGCATCAGAAGTCTATGCGCTTCCGGTTCCCAAGGAGGCTGCTGCCGGAGAGTATACGGTTACGGTTTCTTTCCATACGAAGGAAGATCAGATCTGGGCGCAGAAGGGGCATGAGACGGCGTTTGGCCAGTATGTGTACACTGTAGAACAGGAAGCTGCCGGTGCATGTGAGGATGCATGCCGCAATGTTCCCCGTGTTAAGATCATACGGAGCACGCATAATATCGGAGTCAGAGGCGATCATTTTGAAGTGCTGTTCTCGACCCTGTCGGGCGGGCTTGTATCTTACCGCTATGGCGGCAGGGAACTGTTAGAGGCGATTCCGAAGCCGAATTTCTGGAGGGCGCCGGTGGATAACGACCGCGGCAATCAGATGCCGGTCCGCTATGCACAGTGGAAGATCGCCAGTATGTATGTTTCCGATAAGGGAATGGGAGATGAGATGTTTGCACCGTGCAGGCCGGAGCTGACCGAACGTGAGAACAGTGTTGAGGTCGCATTCGTCTATAACCTCTATACGTCGCCTGCTGCCCAGTGCCGGGTTGCCTATGAGGTATTCGGGGACGGGCGTGTGAAGACGACGCTTGCTTATGATCCGGTGAAGGAGTTGGGAGATATGCCGGAGTTCGGCATGCTGTTCAAGCTTAGCGCCGATTATGACCATGTGAAATGGTATGGCCTTGGACCTTCCGAGACCTACGCGGACCGCAAGAAAGGCGCGAAGCTTGGCATCTATGAGAATCTTGTGAAGGATAATATGGCGGCATACCTGGTTCCGCAGGAGTGCGGCAACAAGGAAGAGGTAAGATATGCAGAAGTTACGGACCGCAAGGGGCGCGGGATGCGCTTTGCCATGACGAAGGAGAACGGGCCGATGTGCTTCTCGGCACTGCCTTATACGCCTCATGAGCTGGAGAATGCAATGCATCCGTATGAGCTTCCGGAAGTGCACTATACCGTGGTGCGCGCCGCGAAGGGACAGATGGGGATTGCCGGAGACGACAGCTGGGGTGCGCTGACCCATCCGGAATATCTGTTGGATGTGAGCAAGAAGATGGAATTTAGCTTCTGGTTCTGCGGTATATAGGTTGGTTAGCCGAGTTTTATCGGAGCAGGATTTTTCGCCAGAAGTGACAGATACTTCTCATAGTTCACCCCGTCCTCGCGCGGCACCTGTTCTCTGACTGAGTCGAGAAGGGCGAGTTCCAGGAATTCGCCCGCCGTCTCTATAACAGAAGGAACAGAATCCCCCCGCGCGATGCCGGCGGTCAGGCAGGAGGCGAACAGATCCCCTGTCCCGGAATAGCTGCCGCCCACATATGGGAAGGAAGAAAGAGAAGCCCCTTTTCGGTCAATGCACAGATTCCCCATCTGCTTCGTACCGTCATCATCTTGGAAATGAATCCCGGTAACGACTACGGTCTTGGGTCCCCTGCGGCAGAATTCCTGTCCAAGTTCCCGGACTGCCTGCATTAGTTTCCGATGATCCCTGCAGTCTGCCAGAGCATGATAATCGGCATCGGTCAGCAGGCATAATTCTGTCAGGTTGGGAGTGATGATGTCGGCCATGGAAGCCAGCCTCTTCATCTGTGCCAGAAGAGATGGGGTATACATACAGTAAGTATCTCCGTCGTCGCCCATCACCGGGTCCACCAGGAGGAAGGTATCCGGTTTCTTAAAGGTATCTGCAAATCGGAAGATCTGCCGAATCTGTTCCTCGCTTGCAACAAACCCGGTATAGATCCCGTCAAAATGCTGTCCCATCTTCGCCCACTCCGAACGGTAGTATTCCATCTTGTCGGTATAATCATCACAATAGTAACTTGGATACCCCGTCTGGGCGGTCAGCAGTGCGGTCGGAAGAGGGCATGCCTGCACGCCCATCACAGAGAGCACGGAGATGGCGGCGGTGAGGGAACACCGTCCAAAGCCTGACAGGTCATTGATTACAGCAATTTTTTTCGTCATAATATATCATATCCTTCTCACATGAATCTTGATGTACATTTCCTTATGTTAACATCAAACTGGATACTTTGGAAAGTCCAGATGCAGATAAAATAGACAGGCCAGTCTGTCTGATGTTATTATTCACCTTTACGGTGCTCACAGCAACGAATCCGGTAATCCCGGGGGCTTTGCCCTACGTTCTTCTTAAAGACCTTGCTGAAATAATTCCCGTTGCTGAATCCGAGTTTGAAAGCAATATCCTCCAGGGTCATCTCCGTATCGGAGAGAAGTGTCCTGGCCTCGTTCAGTTTCATCTCCATAATATAAGAGAAGAGGTTCGTGCCTGTCTCTTTCTTGAAGAGGCGGGACAGATATTCCTTGCTGATATGGAAGGTGTCAGCCAGTACGGGGAGAGTCAGCTCTTCCATATAGTTCTTCCGGATGTATCCAAGGACGTCATTGATCAGTTGATTGCCTGTCTGCAGAGCCTCTTCTTCGGGAGGGCTTACAGGCGGGAATTCCTTCTCGATCTCCGACATGGCGGCGGCGATGGCGTTATTAAGATCCTGGGGATCTACAGGCTTTAAGATATAGTCGATTACCTTGGACTGAATTGCCAGCCGAGTGTATTTGAAATCGCTGAAACCGCTGATAATGATGATCTTACTCTTGATCTGTTCCTCTTCCAGTCTTTTCAGCAGAGAAGTCCCGTCCATCACAGGCATCTTCATGTCGGTGATGATAAGCTCCGGTTTCTCCCGGTAAATGATATCCAGTCCCTCCTGTGCGTTGCCTGCTTCGAGGATCATAGTGATCCCGAATAATTCCCATTGGCCAAGCATACGGATCGCGTCTCGTACCAGGACAATGTCGTCGATGATCAGTGCTTTATACATAATTCTTTCCCTCCCGAAATGTTGTTTCTATGAATTGTTTTTCTGTGTTACAGTCTGGTTCGGCAGAATGATATGGATCCGCGTTCCGCCTTTGGGCGGACAGTCGATGGAGAAGCTTGCCTCTTCGCCATAGAGGAAACGAATCCGGCTCACGATATTGCGGATGCCGATGTGTTCATCCTCAGGAACGGTACTGTCGTCCTTAAGCCACACCCTCAGCATGGACAGACTGGCGGCGGGAATTCCTCTGCCGTTATCTGATACCTCGATGGAGAGGCTTCCCTCCCCGACTGAGCAGATGCGGACCGTGACCAGTCCTTCCATGCAGTCATCCAGTCCGTGCTTGACAGAATTCTCCACCAAAGGCTGCAGGATGAAGACCGGAACCAGACGTTCGCTAAGATTCTGGTCGATATCCTTTACGACTTTCAGGCGGTTGTTCCACAGGATATTCTGGATATACAGGTAATCATTCATATTCGCAAGCTCCTGCTCAAGCGGGATCAGTTCTGCCGTAGACTTCAAGGTATAGCGGAGCATCTTGGCAAGGGCATTCGCCATGGTATAGACCTCTGCCGCCCCCTTTTTGAGCCCAAGAGTTCCAAGAGCCTGCAGCGCGTTATTGATAAAATGCGGCTTGATCTGCGCCTGCAATGCCTGCAGTTCAGCCGTTTTCTGCAGCATCTTGGCCTTGTATTCCAGATTGATCAGAGTATTGATCCGGTCGGTCATCTCGTGGAAGGTGTCTGCCAGTATCCCAATCTCATCCGTACCGTAATCCTGTATGCAAACGGGAGTGCCAAGCTTGAGTCCGCCGTTCCCGAATTCGGCGACATTTTCAGTAAGCGTACTCAGGCGGCGGGTCGCCGAACGTGAGAAGTAAAAGGCTGCCGCGACAGACACAATCGATATGGCGGCCAGGGAGAGCAGGGTGATCTGCGCGACGGTCCGGGCATTTCTGGTCAGTTCATTCAGCGGAATATCCTTGAGCAGATAGAAGTCTTCCTGCCTGTCCCACAGAAGGATCCGGCGTTCCCCGTCTGCGGTGTAATTAAAATGTCCAAAGCTGTTGTCAGTCCGTCGGATCGTCTGGAGAATATCTTCCGGGACAGACAACTCCGGGTATTCCGACAGCATGGGAGATAGGTTCTGGTTCAGGATGGATATGTATCCCCCGGGGCTTTCAAGGTTCTGGCAGATATTTTCCAGATAGCTGGTATCATAGGTGATGGACAGAAGCCCGATGACCTCGCCGGTCACATAGTACCGAAGCGCCCTGTTGGCGGAGAAGACGGTCCGGTCCCTTAATGTGCCGAAGTTCTGGTAATTCTTGAAGGTGTGCAGCGGAGTAAGGTAGAAATAATGCTTGCTGTCTAAGGTCTTCTGATACCAGTCTTCCTGCTCAAGCTCGGGGTAAGGGGCATAGCTTGTATTCTCCCGGGAGAAGGAATAGAGGTTCTTCGTATAAGGATCATAGAAATAGATATAGAGAATCGCATCGTCCGCATGAAGAATGTTCTTGACCGCCTGTTCGTTGTAAGCAATCGATACATAATCATCCTGGTGGGTCCGCAGGTTGTCGATGAAAGTATTATCACTGTACAGGGAACGGGTCGCGTCGTCCAACTGGGTATAATACCGGCAGACGCTCTGGTTTACTTCCTTTAATAATTGCTCGTTGGAGCGGATATATTCATTCTGCAGAAGCCGGATGGTACTATAATAATAAGTAAGGCTTGAGAATGCAGTGATGGATGCCATGCATACCAACAGAGTCAGCATGATCTTGCGGGAAAATGATCTGCCGAACCATACTTTTAATCTCTTTATCATAAGGATTCACCTCCTGGCGGTAACTTTTGATGTTTGTCTCATTATATAGGGTAAAAATTGATTTTACAATATCATATAATGACATATCTTGTGGGCTCAGGTCAATAAATTACCGGCAGCTGGTCAATGGAATACGGTTACAAGAGACGAAAACAGAGATATAATCATATACATAAAAGATGTTTGCAGACATGAAAAGAATAATGATTAATGGAGGATGAAAGTATGAAGAAACGATTAGTGAGTATGCTTCTTGTCGGAGCGATGGCGGCTGCGCTGGCTGTCGGCTGCGGAAACAGCGGAGGAGGATCTGACAGCGGATCCGGGGATTCGAAGGAAGAACAGGTGACTCTCCGGTGGATGCAGTTCCAGGTAGAGTATGCGGAGCAGGTGAAGAACATTCACCAACCAGTTCAAGGATGACTGGCTTCTGGGACAGTTCTACAATTACGCGTTTGCCAACATGGATGACACGACAGGATATATCGACACTCTGAACAGCGGAGAAGCGAAGATCGCGGATACCCAGGAGATGAAGGACATCATGAAGGTTCTGGACCTGATGCTTACCTATGGACAGGAGAAGACCCTGGATGCAAGCTGGAACGAGGCGGCTGCCATGTTCGCACAGGGCAAGCAGGCGATGATCTTTGAAGGAATCTGGGCTTATGATACCATCGCACAGATCGCGCCGGATATGGAAGTAGGTCTGTTCGCACTGCCGATTACCGATGATGCGGCGGACACGAAGATGGCGGCAGACGTGAACGGAACCTGGCATGTGTCCAACACATCCGAGCATCCGGACGTGGCGAAGGATGTCCTGAACTGGATCGTTACCAGTGATGCGGGAAGAGATTTCCTGCTGAAAGAGTGCCAGGTCATCCCGGCCATGAAGGATATGGAGTTCGAGGGGAGCAATCCATTATCCAAGGATGTGGCACAGTATATCGCAGACAATTAGACGGGCCTCTGGTCCTGGCCGCTGTGGCCGGACGGATTCTACAATGAGTCCGGCAAGAAGCTTCAGGAGTATATCTCTGACGGAAGCGGCAATGTGGACGGAACATTACAGTCATTAGATGACCTGTGGGGGAAACTTGCGGGGACAAATTAAGGATGTTGTCGGGCGAGAGGAGCGCTGCCTCTGGCAGCGCTCCCTTTATACCCTTTTTTACAAGAAAGGAATGCAGACATGAAGAAAAATAATAAATCAGCATTGGCGAAAGAAGTTGTGATCTTCGTCATGCCGCTGTTGATCCTGTATTTTATATTTTTTATCCTTCCGTTCTTCATGGGTACTTACTACTCATTGTTCAACTGGGACGGAATCAGCAAGACGAAGGAATTCGTAGGACTTAAGAATTACATTGAATTATTTACAGACGACCCGGATTACTTCAAATCCATGGTATTCACACTGAAATACGTGGTGCTGAATGTACTGGCGACGAATATCCTGGCTCTGCTGCTGGCATTGATCGTGAATTCCAAGCTGAAATCATCGAAGTTCTTAAGGACCTGTTTCTTCCTGCCAAATGTCATCAGTATGCTGGTTGTCGGTTATATCTGGCGGTTCGTGTTCAATCAGGGCTGCGCGGCGATCTATGAGATCACCGGCTGGGATTTCTTCAACACAAGCTGGCTTGGCGGCGGCAATGTGACGGTGGTTGCAATGGTGATCGTAGCGACCTGGCAGAGCGTCGGCTATATCATGATCATCTATCTGGCGGGACTTCAGATGGTGGATACCACCCTGTTAGAAGCGGCCGCCATCGACGGGGCGACCTGGTTCCAGAAATTCCGCAACGTAACATTCCCGCTGATCCTGCCATCCATCGGGGTCAACTTATTCATGGTACTGTCCCAGTCCTTCCGGCTCTTCGATGTGAACCTGTCACTGACGGGCGGCGGTCCCGGAAGAGAGACCATGGGTCTTGCGCTTGATATCTACACAGAAGGTTTCCAGAATAACCGCATGGGCTACGGAGCGGCGAAGGCGGTTGTCCTGTTTGTGATCGTCATAGCGATCGCGATCCTGCAGCTTCGGCTGACGAATTCGAAGGAGGATGCATAATGGGAAAGGCAAAGAAAATCAGATGGACTATCTATGAAATCATTATGATCGTACTGGCGGTCGCATTCATCTTCCCGGCGTGGATCGTGCTGACGAATTCCTTCAAGCCGCTGGGAGAGATACTCTCGGATACCTTCGGGATCCCCAAGAGCCTGTTCCTTGATAACTTCAGCTATGTGCTTGAGAATATGAACTATCCAAGGATCTTCCTGAACACGGTGACGATCTGTGTGTGTGCCATCGCCGTCACGGTGGTGTTAAGCGCCATGTGCGCGTACCGCCTGTCCAGGTGGAACAATAAGATCAGCAAGGTGATCCTGCTGGTACTCATGGCATCCATGACCGTACCCTTCCAGAGCATCATGTTGCCGCTGGTGAAGATCTGTAAGAACCTGAACCTCACCAACAGCATTCCGGGGCTGATCCTGATCCTGGTGCCGCTGTACTGCCCGATGGCTGTGTTCATCTATCAGGGCTTCATCGTCTCGATCCCTTACGAGATTGAGGAGGCGGCGCAGATCGACGGCTGTACCAGAGTGCAGACATTCTTCAAGATCATATTCCCGCTTCTGAAACCTGCGACCAGCAGTATTGTGGTGCTCTTTACCCTGCAGATGTGGAATGACTTCACTCTGCCGATGATCATGCTGCAGAGTGCGGAGAAGAAGACCATCACCACGACGGTGTATGCGTTCTTCAGCTCTTATTCCATGAGGTGGGATTATGCGCTGACATCCCTGACGCTCTCGGCGGTTCCGATGATCATATTCTTCTTGTTCATGCAGAAGTATATCATCTCAGGTATCGTGGCCGGGTCGGTGAAGGGGTAAGAAGCTGTACGGACAGGCAGTATAACGAAAAAGTAGTTTTTTGTGAGGCGGTAGTTTCAAAATAGGAAAGGGAATAGGAGAATATGGAAACGAGAAAAGTAAGAAGGAAGATGTCCAGGGTATTGGCTGGAATATTGGCATTTTCAATGTCAATGGGTATGATTCCGCTGACGGCATGGGCAGAAGGAGATAATTTAGCACTTAATGCAAATGTAGAGAGTACATTCGCAACAAAGCCTAGTCGGAATCCTTTGTTAGTTGACGGAAAGATTGAGGGCGATGCTAATGCGTTTGTAGGTAATAAAGGAACAGATATGGAGATTACCATTACTTTGGGGCAGCCTAGTTCTTTTAATCAGATTAAGATGTATAATGCAAAACAGGGAAAAGCTCCAAGAAGTTGGGATATTGCGGTGGCAAAGAATGGAGACGATTGGACAACGATTGCAAAAAATGTAACCGCAAATTGGGAATATGTAGATGGGAAGCCAAGCTGTAAAACAATTGTTGTAGAGCAACAAGAGAACGTTGAGAAGATAAAGCTGACTATACAGGCAGACAATCAGGTATATATAAATGAGTTGGAAGTGTATAATGATGAAGCGGAGGGAACAAAACTAGAAGAAAGTAAAACTGCTTTAAATTCTCTTATGAAAGAGGCAGAGAGTAAGCAAGAAGCAGAGTACACGCCTCTAACGTATAACGTGTTGCAAAAGGCTGTTGAAGAAGTGAAACTTGCATTGGCAGACCCTTTATATGACGATTTGATTATCAAAAATACAGAAAAAATACAGGCGGCACTAGATGGACTTCGTGAAATGAGCTCGGCTCATACGGTAACGGCACAGGGATGCGCGGGAGCTGATATATATGGACCTGGAGAAAAGGTTACCATTGCAGCTCCGTATGATGCCAGCACACAGAGTGCGTTTGTGAAATGGGAAATCACAGGGCTTACCGAAGAGGCGATGAAAGAAGAAGGAATTCAGCCTACACAGAATTCATTGATTTTCTCAATGCCTGAAAATGATGTGACGTTGAAGCCGATTTATCAAAATCAAATAGTATCGTCGCGGGTAGTTCAGGGTGAAAATGGAAAAGATTATCTGGAAGTGGCGGGTGTACCATGGCTTTATACCTTTGTCCAGAATATGGGAATATGGGAGCGAATGGGACATCAGGAACAATTTAAGGAGAATTCAGGGAATCCAGATCCGAATTATCCAACTGCTGAGCTTCCATTATCGTTTCTGGAAAATATGTATGAGAAGACAGCGCATCTGAATTATTCTACAATCTCTCAGGCATTGATGTGGAGGGATATTGAGACGGCGCCGGGAGTATATGATTTTACAGTTGTTGATCAATATGTAGAATGGGCAAAAAAATATAATATGAAGCTGGATCTGGCATGGTTTGGATCTGCATGTCAAGAAGGATCTAGAATTCCAACACTTAGTCGGGCGACAAATGGTACTGGCAGAGAAGTTGATCTGGGATATCAGCATACTGCTCCATGGTGGTATGTTCAGGACGAAAATGGTCAGCCGATAGGCAAATATTATACATTGGGAGCGGCTGGAAGTGTTGCCTATAGATTGAAAGTGACTGGAGAGGATGCAGAATATATGAAACAGCATGAATATTATGCATTGCAGGCATTGTTCAATCATCTTGCAGATATCGATCAGGATAGTACGGTAATTTCAATACAGATTGAGAATGAGCCTAATTCAGGTAAGGGTGGAGCTGAATGGACAGCGCAGACTCAGTGGATGGATTATCTGGGAAAAGCGGTCAAAGAATCACGATATGTAGTAGCGACTCGATTTAATTTTAGCGGTGGCGGATATCCGGTGAATGTAAATAATCTGCCCTATATTGATTTTGCCGGGCCGGATCCATATAAGAGGGGCGTAGGGGATATCAAAAATATTATAATAAGCGGAGAAACGAATTCTACACTTGGCTATATAGCAGAAAATTCAGGAAATTATGGAAATCTTTCTTCACTTACAACGGCAGCGTTTACAGCAGGTGGATTCTATGGAACCTGGGCTTTAGACAATTGGTTTTGTGATGGTGGCGGCGGTCACTTTAATGGCCCGCATTCTTTATATGAGAATATCATGGAGGATTACAGTACAAGATATTATAATTGGAAACTGGGTACAATTCCGAATTTAACTTCACAGGCAACGGACATCATGCATTATAATAAAGGCATGAATAAGATGGGAAGGATAATCGCTGCTGCCTCTAAAGAGGAAATGCAAAGCTTTAATGTGGAAGGAGATAATCCGGGGCAGATATATGATAATATGAAAAAGCTTGGGAATTATCAGCTTGGTTATCAGGCGGATGATGCCTCCCTTGCAATCGCGGTGATTAACGGACAGAATATCTATATGACATCTGATACGGCGGGTTCTGTCAAAGTAAAGCTGGGACAGAAACCATTGAAGGTATCAGAAGGTGAGATTGCCGGTGACGGAAGTTGGGCGGAGAACACTGTAAAGGAAATAAAACGAGATGAACTGGGTGTATACTATGTTGAACTGAACTCAGAAGAATGCATTCGTATGGAAATGACTGAAGCACAGGTGGTTGAAGAAGATAATCTTGCATTATCCGCTGTGGCAGAAAGTACGAATGTCAGCAAAAATCATCCGGCAGAAAATGTAAATGATGGGGATGATGCTACAGGAACTAAGAGCAATAATAATCCAACATTTCCACAATATATTACATTGAAGTGGGATGAAGGAAAGGCATTTGATACAGTAATTTTAAAAGGAAGTTATGCGCAGGATCAAAGTCCTACGAATTGGGATATTGAAGTTTCAGAAGACGGAGAAGCAGACTGGCAGGCAGTTGCGTCTTCAGGAGACGTAGAATGGGAGACAAACGATGGCCTTGAAGCAAAGAGTATAGGGTTTTCACGTCAGACAGGGAAGAAAGGCCTTAGGATTAAGATTAATAATGCAAATTTGACTTGGAAGACCTATTTTATAACGGAGCTGCAGGTGTTTGATGCAGGTGGAAAGCTTAGATCATTAGTGGACAGTATAGATGCAGCACCGCCGGTCGAGACAGATTACATGGCAGATCTGTGGAAACAATTTTCATATATATTATCACAAGCAAAAGAACTGCTTGCCAATGAACAGATAACGAAAAATGAAGCGACAATACTCTATGTGAAACTTAAGCAGGCACAAGAGGATATGATCAATAAGAATGAGCTGGGAAAGGTGTTGGAGTTATCCAGAGCAGAAGCTGAGAAAACGGATGTTTATACGGCAGAATCTCTTGCGGTATTGCAGGCTGCAATTGAAGAGGCTCAGGCAGTTTATAATAGCTCTGAAATGTCAAAAGAAGAGATTGATGCACAGGTAGCTGCACTAAAGACAGCAAGTGAGGCTTTGCAAGAAATATCGGAGCCAGAGAAACCGGATCAGCCAGGTGAAGATACCGGGAATATTCAGGTAATACCTCGTCCGGACAATGTGATGAGCGGAACTTTGGCAAAGACAGAAGAACTCCAGAACATACTGAGTGAAGAAGATCAGGCAGCAATCGAGCAAGGCGCGCAGGTCAAAGTTGAACTTGAAGTTAGTGATATTACAGATCGCGTTCCAGAAGAAGACAAGGCATTGACTCAGGATGTGCTTGCAGGAGAACTTGCCGGCCAGTTTATAGAGGGGACTTATTTGGATCTGCTTCTGTACAAAACTGTAGGAGATAGCGAGAGACAGCCTGTTACAGAAACTACAGGTGCATTGACTGTTCAATTTACCTTACCGGAAAATCTGCTGAATCAGGATACTGCTTTAACAAGAATTTATAAGATTATCCGGATTCATGAAGGGATAGCAGAAATATTGGATGCCGTGCTGAATGGTTCTATACTTTCATTCCAGACAGACCGTTTCTCTACATATGCATTGGTTTACAGTGATGTACCGGCAGAACAACAGCCGGAGACACCGACCATTACAGAGCTTAAGGTCACCTCTCCAGGCAAGGTAGAATATACAGTCGGAGAAGAATTAGACAGAACCGGTCTGGCAGTGATAGCAGTATACAGCGACGGTACCAGCCGTGATGTAACCGGAGAAGCTGAACTTACCGGATACAATAAGGATCAGGCGGGAGAGCAGACCATTACGGTAAGTTACGGCGGAGCAACAGCGACATTCCAGGTAACGGTAAAGGCATCCGGCAATAAGCCAGACACAGGCGGTAATAAGCCAGGCACAGGTACTACCCCGCAGCCGGGCAATAACGGCCAGAACCCGGGAACTCAGAATCCGGGCAATAGCGACGACCAGAACCCGGGAAATGGCACACAGGACCCAGGCAACAACGGTCAGAACATAGGAAACAGTAACCAGACCCAGGGAACAGGCAGCAGCCAGACCCCAGAATTCAAAAATGTATCAGCCAGCCCGCGAACAGGCGATGCACAGAACATCATGGTATTCGTATGTACGATGCTCCTGGCAGCAGGGATTGTGGTTGTGGTTATGATGAGACGAAGAAGAGTAAGATAGTTTCATAGTGAGTCCTTAGAAAAGCCCTCTATCCTTTGGGACAGGGGGCTTAAAATTATGATTATAAGATCACAAGATCGCCGGGGAACCAATCGTCAAGGAGTTTGATATCAATGCCGGTCAGATCAGAGATGTCTCGGTTAGAAAGTCCGCGAGTTTTCATGTTCCTTGAGATTTCTTTCGCCTTTTTCAGTTCGCCCTTTTTTTCACCGCGCAGTTCGCCTTTTTTTTCGCCACGCAGTTCGCCTCTCTTTTCGCCGCGCAGTTCGCCTCTCTTTTCAACCCGGTCTAATACGTCACACATATTATTAACTTCATCTCCTTCCACAACAGCATTAGCAGCTTCTTCGAAGCGGTTATCATTAGTCAGAACGGACATCATCTGTAGCAAGTTTATAGAAAAGCCCTCTGCTCTTTGGAACAGGGGGCTAAAATATCATGATTATAGGATCACAAGATCGCCGGGGAACCAATCATCAAGGAGTTTGATATCAATGCCGGTCAGATCAGAGATATCTCGGTTAGAAAGTCCGCGAGTCTTCATGTTCCTTGAGATTTCTTTCGCCTTTTTCAGTTCGCCCTTTTTTTCACCCTTTTTTTCGCCCTGCAGTTCGCCTCTCTTTTCAACCCGATCTAATACGTCACACATATTATTAACTTC
>CANTDX010000054.1 GCA_947652615.1 uncultured Dorea sp.
CCCATCGTGAAAAGGATAAAATACAAATCCCCTTTTGACTACTTAATCATATAATTGCTATATCGCACTTCGCAAGACCAAAAACATTGAGCGCTCAGGAAAGGAGCTAACTATGAACACCTCAAAAGAGAACAATCTATTCCGTATTCTGGCAATCGTACTCGCAGTCTTACTGATCTCAGTGACAGCAGGCGGTATCTTCTTACTGCTGCAATCTCCAAGGAATACGGCAGTCACCAAGACCACGGCAGACGAGATCCAGTCTTTGGAGGTCGTATCCCCCCGCAAAGAAGAAGCAGGCACGAGGGGAAGTATCACCGTCTCCATAGCCTCATCCTCCGGCGAATCTAAGACAACTACTCCGGAAGATGAGCTTACCATAGATGCTCCGGCCGTTACCATGGACAAATTAAGTTCTGTCCACGCCTCCTCAGAGCTGTCCGAAAACAACATGACTCATTCTGCCGGAAGAATCTGTGACGGCAGATTGGAGAATGCCTGGGTAGAAGGATCTGCCGGTCCGGGAATCAGTGAATCTATCGTATTCACATTCGATGGTGAGTATAAGGTTTCCGGTATGAATATCCATGCAGGATACCAGAAAAATTCGGACATCTATTACAAGAATGCCCGTCCGCAATCTATAAAGCTTACATTCTCCGATGGAACGGGTATGAGCCTGCAGCTTGGCGATATCTGCGGCCCGCAGAATATTGCTTTCGCTCATCCGGTACAGACAAGCGAGATATCTGTTATGATCGAGTCCATTTATCCAGGAAACAAATATGAAGATCTGGCTATCTCTGAGCTTGCATGGTACTAATACAGCCTGTACACTAATACAAAAAGACATATAAGGAGATGGATATATAATGGGAATACGATGCATTGCTGCGATCAGCAGTCTGGCTGCGTTAATCGTTTCCGCTATTCCGGAAATTCAGAATCTTACACCGCCGGATGAATCATTTCAAGAAGAAGCGCTTCCGACACCGGAAGCATCCGATATGGTAGAAATATTGGACTATATTCCTGATATTAAAGTGGAGCTGCGGTACGCGACCGAGAATAATTTTACAGGGAAACAGATCTATGATTTCACGGATGCCCGCCTGCGTTACGGCACTGTGCTGAAACTAAAGGCCGCACAGGAACAATTGCAGCAGGAAGGACTGACACTTCTGATCTGGGATGCATACCGCCCTGTCTCGGCACAGTTCAACCTGTGGAACGCCTGCCCGGATCCCGTATATGTAGCCAATCCCAATACCGGATACTCCTCACACAGCCAGGGAAATACCGTGGATGTCACTATCGTTCAGGCATCCGGCGCACCTGTAGAGATGCCGACGGATTTTGATAATTTTACTGCCAAGGCGGACCGGAATTATGAAGACTGCACCCCCAAAGAAGCTGCAAATGCACAGAAACTTGAAGATATCATGGTTCAGGCCGGCTTCAAGCCTTATTCCGGGGAGTGGTGGCATTTCTCCGACACAGACGCCTACCCGGTTCAGGAATAATGAAAATATATCTCTATGAAGAAAGAGCGCCGCACAAGACACCATTCTTATGCAGCGCTCCTCCTTCTCACTTCTTCTCTCTGCTCTTCTCTTCTCTGTCATTCAGGCTTCGTACAGTTCCCCGCCCTCACAGTCTCTAGTAGTTGTCGCTGTAATCAGAGCTGTTAGAGTTGGTGCTGTTAGAATTAGAACTGTTGGAGTTCTTGTTCTTAGAAGTTGTGTTGGACGCATTCTGGTTGCTTGCGTTCTTGTTAGATGAATTCTGGTTGCTTGCATTCTGATTTGATGCATTCTTGTTAGATGAATTATAGTTCTTAGCCATGTCAATTCCTCCTAAATATTTTTGTTACATGGCTATTATGTCCGCAGAATTCATAATTTATGTATCAAAATTTAAAAAATTCGCATGCAAAAGATCTGCATTATGCATTCTGCTCCAATTCTCTTACTCGTCTCAGCGCCTCTTGAAGCTCTTCCTCCTTCCGCTCCAATTCCTCCTTCTGTCTCGCATTTTCTTCTTTCTGTCTCGCATTCTCTTCCTTCTGCCTGGCATTCTCTTCCTTCTGCCTCGCATTCTCTTCCTGCAGCTCGTCTATCATATAACGTACCGTATTACGATCTAACTCGTATAATTCTTTTGAAAACATCCCCATCACCTGCTCTATATTCTGGCAGATCTCATAGATCTGCTCATACATCTTCCGGAAATCCGGATACCTCTCTATCAGCGCTATCACATCTTCCGGCCGGTCACTGCTCAGGAAGCTTAGCCAACCCTCCAGCCGGGTCTTTATACTCTTATTCTGATGGGTTTTCTGATAGATGTCAAGTTGTACGAAGATATATTCCTGCAATAGGTTACAGTTCACGGACTAACCGTCCGCGAACTGTAACGCATCCAGCCCATTAAAAGTCGCCTAAAGGCGAGGGGCTGGATGCCTGAAACCATGATTTTACTGGCCGGATGCCTTGCAACGGGGTGCAAGGCACCGTGAACAGTAACGACCCGTCGCTACTATTTGCCAGTCATCTGCTTTTCCTGCTGCTTAAAAAATACGCATGTAAAGGCTCTATGAAAAAAATAATGATTTATTTAGGAGTACGTGCTAAAATAAAGAGACAGATGATAATAATTTTTGTATTTTAGAGAAAGGACGGCATTATGTATAAATTAGAATTGAGCTTTGATACGAATAAGCTAGATGCGGATACAGTCAAGGAAATGTGCGAGAAAACTGATGAAATATTTGAATTTGAAGATTTAGAATGTATTAATCGTCAGCCCGGTAAACGAACATATCTGGACAAGGGCAGAAAGCAGGATTATGGAAGATTCTGGTCTGCTATTTTCGCATTGAAAGACGCTTCGTGGCTGGCAGAGCACTTAAACGAGTGCTTTTGGTATAACGGGACATCAAAAGAAAACCTAATTACAGAGTTTTTAAGGAATTAGAAGTATGGACAATTCTCTTATTCTGTGAAACCAATGTCAGAAGCAAAAGCAATGAAGGTGATCTATCAGATGACAAAGGAATTCCCGTGGCTGAATTTCTGTGTGAGCATATGTACAATTGCAGATGTGCTGGAATTATTTGATATTTCACATGTTTTTAGGGACAAGGCTCCTTAAGTGAACGTATATAGGGGCGGATTCATTCCCCCCTGCCCCCTATCAGATTCAGTACAATCCCCAGCCCGACCGCACACGCCGCCGCGATCTTCCCGTACGGAGACGTCATCACCGCCAGCAGTTTCCCCATGAAAGGGATCGACAGCTTCACTTCCCCGATATAATTATCATATGGCACCGGCGTTGGATCAGCTTCGTCATTGGCATCACCCTTCGTCTGAAATGTACCCGACACCACATTATTCATCAGCACCCGGTGCGTGATAATCCCGCCGTCCTCCAGAGAACTGTAAAACGCAATGATATCCTTCTCCACGATATCCTCAGGCTGTCCTTCATAGACATAGATCAGGCTTCCGACCCGCACGGCAGGCTCCATACTCCCGCTGAGAACATGATACATGTGGAACCCGAATATTCCCGGCAACACAAGCAGGGAACAGAGGATGATCACCACTACGATCATCCCTGTCCCTGTTACACTCAATACCCTGGAAGCCCTGGTTCTCTCCCTCACAGGATTCTCCGCCCAGGCTTCCTCCTGCCGCTTTCTCGCTCGTCTCTTCCTTCGCTTCTCCATATCTAATTCTCACGGTCGGTCAATTCTTCGATTACCTTCTCCACTGTCACTGCCGGGGCTTTACGCCTCTTCTTAAGATAGATTGCCGTTCCCGCCAAAGCAAGCGCCGCAGCTACTCCTATCCCGATATATACAGGCAGATAACCCATCACCCGGCTGTTCTGATTCTGATCCAGGTTCGCCAACGGCACTTCATCATCGTCCAGATCTTGCATCTGATCCGGCCGCTCCGCCTGCGGCACCTCTTCATCCGGAACCACTACGCCCGCGTCTCCGCCGATTCCCTCGTCCTGATCCTCCTCACCTTCGTCCGCATCCTCCGGTTCCGTATCCGTTTCTGCCGGAGCCGCCGGAGCGGTCGGAGTGGTTGTTCCCGGAGTCGCCGGGGTTGCTGGGGTTGCAGGTGCGGTTACCGTCGTAGTAGTTGTCGTCGTCTCCGTCGGCGCCGTTGGAGCCGCGGGCGCCGTTGTCCCTGTCGGAACCGGCGTATATCTGAATTCAAATACATTCTCTGACTCATTCGCAGACAATGTCTTCACCAGATTCAATGCCTGCGGCTGATATCCGTCAATATATCGGGAAGACACATACTGTCTCTCCCCCGCATTCCCATAATAGGTATCACTCGGCATCAGCGGATTGCCGCTTGCATCCAGATAATGCACCGTATACCCGACCAGATCGCCGCTCACAGCGTAAGCAACCACATAGTCTCTGTCGCATGCCACTTCAAAGGTCGGCGCCTCCGCCTCGGTATTGTCACGTCCGGACCTTCTGACACCCCTTACATAGTATCTCTCATCCGTGGAAGCCGCCGCCTCCTGGTAAATGATACGCACGGTATCTCCGTATCTAAGCCCTGAGATCACAACCTGATCCTTGTCAGAATCCACGCTGGCTCCGGCTGACTCAATCTGAAGCCCGTCGCCCGTAAGCTCGCCTAAGTTTCCTGCAAACAGCCTTACCGTATAGGTATATTCCTCGTCCGCTGCAAATGCAGTCTGACTCTGCCCCATTGTCAGAGCAGCCAACACAAGGGCAAGAAGCATCATACGAATCTTCTTCCAATATCTCATACTAATCTTCCTCCTGCTCACGCCTCATCCTTATTACAGCGAGCAACATCAATACCAGCCCCGCCGCAAGCATCAATGACACATACAGCATCACCTTCGTCTGGTCACCGGTCTTAATAATCTCCCGGTTTACGATATTTCTGTTCCGGGTTGTCGGTGTGGGAGTCGGCGTATCCTCATCCTCCACCAGCTCCGTCGCGAAATCCATCTGTAATCTTGCAAATGTATTCTGGTAATCATTAACCAGTGTCTCGCCGTCCAGCGCAACCTTAAGCTTCACCACGCCTCTGGCATCCTTCCCCATCCGGTCCAGATAGAAATAATCATCCAGAGTCTTCGTCGCGCCGTGGAGACCCACGCCGTTGATCCTTCCGTCTCCGCCGAACTTCTCACTGGAATACAGCGTCGATGTCTCTCCCGCCGTATCCTTATAAGTCAGAAGATAGTCGTAGGCGCCGCCTTCCGCTTCTTTGGCATCTTCCAGCGCGTCCAACACCTCGTTCTTCATATACCAGTCCGCCTTGCCGTCGAAATCATTCCTGAGCGTAATGGTCAGCTCCACAGAATCTCCCGGCTGCATGGCATTGATCTCGTCTCCGATATTCGCCGATGTGAAATTACTCTCCATCTTCTTGCCGTTGAAGGTGACCTCCCATCCGGACGCACCCTGCCGGTCCTCTGCAAATGCCGTTACAGAATCCGCCAGGATTCCTGCCGCCGCAGCAAGCAGGAATACCGCCGAAGCCAGACACGCTGTCAGACTCAAACCTGCCAATCTCTTCTTCGTCATCATTTTCCTGTCCGACCCCCTTACAATATCCCGAGAGAAGCCGCGTCCACGCCCCATGCACTCTTGATCGCATCCTGTGCATTGTGCGTCTGCACTGCATCCACCTCTACGTCTACATGAAATTCCACGCCGTTATACTTATAAGTCGTGGTGATCGTATCACCCTTTGTCTCCACGATCGCCTCGCCCGCCACTTCACCGTCGATGCGGATCCCGTCCGCGAAAAGCTCCGTCTCGCCGCCGGCAGGCAGGATCCCCTTGTAATACAGCTCCATACACTCTGCCGACTCATGAGGGCTCTTCACCCATTTATCCTCATTCACAAGATTCAGGTCGATCAGGTCCGGTGACAGAGAAGTGATCTTCACATCCTGGCCAGAATCATTCTTCTTCGTCCAATATCTGTAAACGCGGACTCTGACATACTCGTCGATCGTTCCGCTGTTCTTCACCGACAGCTTCTCGCTGTATGTCTTATTCAGCACCAGCTTCTCATCCTTGCCGAGCATGTTCTGAAGTAACGCTCCTCTTGCGGTGTCGTTCCGTCCTCTGTTCGTCTGGATATTCCAATCCACATTATCATAATCCCGGCTGCTCACCAATTTGCCGTTCTCAAGCAGCGTCACACCGATCTGCGAGACGGTGATCTCCGCCGTATAATTCTCACTGTAATAGGTCAGCGCCGCCCTGGTGCTTCCTATGGTACTTCCAATCAGGAGGACCACCGCCAATGCAAACAAGACATACGTTACACGCTTCCCGTTTCCGGCTCCCCCTGCTTTCCTTCTCCTGGAGGCTCTTCTTCTCTTATCCATCTGTTACCTGCCTCCTCTCTGTCCGCCGGACTCTTCCTCATACTCCTCATAATCTGAGAAAACCGTCGTCCAGTCCGCGGTCGCATTGCCCGACTCATCATAGACTACCGGCGTGCATTCCTGGATGACCACCACATTGAAGCTATCCATGTCGAATCCCTCCGGCACGATGATCTTCGCATCCAATATGGTCGTCATCGACGGATTGTCAGGATCCGGACTCGCCGGAAGTATGGGCCTGTAATACCAGTAATCGTCCTCTCCCAGATACCAGTTGCCGCTCTCGTCATTGAAATCAACCGCAAGCTCCCCGCCGTAGAACACCTTTACCCGGACAAAGCAATCGTTCGTCTGGGAAATGTTGCGGATACTGATATGCTTCGTCATATTGCTCACATCCTCGTGAATGGTCGTCTCCGCCCCCAGATTCACGGTCAGGCTTCCTCCCGCCGATACATACGTAGTAAAATACGCCAGCGAGCTCTCGATCGTCAGCGCCGCCGTCATCCCCAGAGCCGCAGCCGACATTGCCAACACTTTTTTATTTCTCTCAAAAAATCTCATACCTGTCGCAGCTCCTTCCTACTCTTCTGCCGGAGTCGTGGGATTCTCCCATATCCATCCGCCGTTTCCGTCCGAATCAAACTGATTCGTCACACCGTAACCGCCTCTGTTGCCTCCGTCATATTCATTGGTAAATGTTACACCCGCTTCGCCGTTGGGGCCTTTCCCGCCTGCCGTTCCGTCTGCCACCGCCGAATCCGACCAGATCACATCCGAATCCGTATCACTTCCGACAACGCGGTAGCTTGCACCGGAATACACTTCCGTCACCGTGACCGTTAAGCCCGCCGGAATCTTATCCAGCTTCACCGTCTCAGGCCCCGTGCCTTCATGGGTGGTGCTGATCACATTGCTGTAAACTACGGTTCCCGTCTCGTCTCTGCCCTCGATCTGGAATACGAAAGAGGTGCGTCCCAACGTCTCATTATAATTCGACAATACCTTCGTGATATTCAGCTTCCCGTACTGGGTCTCTTCTCCTGCTTTCAGCCCAACCACTGTGTCGTATTTCCAATCTTCGCTTCCCGAACCGGTTAACGTATATTCGCTGCTGGGCAGCGCAGTCAGATATGGGGTAAATGTATATTTGACCGTGTGATCTGCATTATAGGTGTCCGCCGGAACTACCAGGTACATGCCGGTTCGAAGATCTTCGAAGGTTCCGGTTGCATAACTGCCCTGTCCCTGAGTCTTCTGAACATCTACCGTCGATACATTCCCTTCCGGTACGGCAGGATTCCCTTCCAGACATTTGCCCGCATCCGCGGCAAGCTTCATCCAGTCGTCTGCCGTCGTCGCATTGCTGATATCTCCAAAATCCACTTTGGTAAATGGCTCTACCGACGTAAATCTTCCCGATGCATCTACATCGGCTACTCTATACAATGTCACAGGAATGACCATATCATTGAAATCATCCTTGTAATCACTGTCCTCCACAGATACCGTAAGGCTGCAATCTGCCTCCGTGTCAATCGCCAGCGCCGCCTCTGTCCGAATCTTCGCCAGACACGGCAGAGTCAGCAGAAATGCCAGAGCCAGCGCATATCCTCTCTTCATTCTCTTTCCTGTCTTCAACTCTTTCCCTCCTCACGATCCTTGCTTTCTCGTTTCTCGTTGCTTCCCGCCTTCTTCTTCATGACATGCCGCATAGTAAAGATTGTAAGCGCTGTCACTCCCAGTCCAAGCAGCAGATACAGCATATAGTAATTCTGTATCGCCTGTACCATGGACTCTACAGGCGTTGATTCCAATTCCCCGTCATAAGGAACCCTGTGCCCCCGCACCAACAGACGGTGGCTGTTCACGCCGTAAGGCGTACAGGTGAATAATGTAACATAATCCTGCCCTTCTTCGACTCTCAGGGCTTCTTCTAATGCGTCGTAATCGTCCTTCTCAATCATGGGAAGAATCCGGTCAACCTCATACGCCATATCTTCATCCAGAATGTGCAGGTAGAACCTGTCGCCCCTGTCTAACTGGTCTATATCTGTAAATAATTTCGCAGCCGGGAGTCCCCGGTGCGCCGACATCACACTGTGGTTGCTCTCTCCCCCGATCGGGAGCTTGGTGCCGTTCAGATGCCCTACCCCCGTCTGGAGCACATCGTCATCCGTCCCGTGGTAGATCGACAGCTTAATGTTGATCTTGGGAATCGTAAGATAACCCATGATGCCATCCCCGGCAGCGTTAAGCACCTTCCAGTATTCCGTCGACTTCATATCGTCCGACTCGCTGATGCCGAACACATCACTGCGGATACTGTTCTGCTCGAACGTCTGGTTATAGCTTCTGGCCGCCGCCCATGCTTCCTCAAAGTCTTCCTCGGTCATCTGGCTCACTACCGTATCATAATTGGAAATGAGCTTCGACTGCCGGTAGGTGTTCCACTGGTTCGAGATCGTCGGATAGGCAAGAAGCCCGAATCCGGCAAGGAACAACAGCCCGAACAGAAATGATGATATCTTCCTCTTCATGGCTACTCCTTCCCCGCGTCTGATTTGCCTGCTAATTTCTTCTCCCTTCTATATAGGAAGAAACTGAATATACCTGTGATCAAAATACCTACAATTACCCATAACAGATAATTGGTGTGAAGACTCATATTTGAAAGAGGGATACTCTCATCCGCAAGCTCCTCCGGCACATACGGCACCCGGTGGCCCCGCACCAACAGACGGTGGCTATTGACCCCATAAGGGGTGCAAGTCAGAAGAGTAACCAGATCCTTCCCCTCTTCCACTGCCAGATCGTCCGTATCCTTCGGCTCAACGATCAATATCTGGTCCACCTCATAGCAAAGGGTGTCCTTCAATATATGTAAGAGAAAATGGTCTCCCTCTCTCAGCTTATCTAAGTCTGTAAATAATGCGGCGCTTGGCAGCCCCCTGTGCGCGGTAATGACTGAATGGGTACTCTCCCCGCCTACCGGAAGCGAACTTCCCTCCAGATGTCCCGCCGCCTTCTCTAAGACCTCTTCCTTCGTGGTATGGAAGATCGGAATGTTGACATTGATCTTCGGGATCTCCACCGTTCCCATCATACCGTCTCCGGTGACATTGAGCATGGACATGTACTCTTCGTTCTCCTCGGAAGCCTCCGCCACCGCGAAAGAATCGGGAAGAATGCTCGGAAGCAGTGCATCATTATAACGCACTGCCTGCTCAAGTTCTGCCTCGTAGTCAATAGTTCCGGCCGCTTCCTTCTCGGCTATAATCTGATCGTAATTGCTGATCAATTGCTTCTGCCTGTAGTTATTCCATTCATTTGCTACAAATGGATACAGCAGCAAGGACAATCCGGCTAAAAATAAAATCGATATCAATATTTTACTTGTTTTCTTACTCATCCGGACTCTCCTTGTTGTTGTATTAGTTTTTTTATTTCCTATGTGTGTGATTTCTTTTTCCATTCAAGGGGTGGAAGTTGGGAGCTGCAGCTCCCAACTTCCTGTACACTGGTAATGGATTTTCAACCATTCCAGGTGGAAATTATTATTAAGTACTTTTTATTATTTTGCATCAGATTTTCTGCGGCTTGCGAAGAATAATCCTGCTGCAATGATCATGATTGCACATCCGCCGATTGTGAAGATCGTAGTACCGATACCACCGGTGGATGGGAGGTTAGCAAGTTTAGTATTTTCAAAGAAATACGGATTTTCCCACTTATCAGGATCTGCAGGTATCTCAATAACCTCACCTGCATTCGTCTCCCACTTATAAGTTCCAGTTGTTACCTTCTCATCACCTTCACCAACTTCAATTGTCCAACCATCCTTTAATGTACCATCTTCCTCAAATTCTGCCGTAATAAGTACTGGCACATATTTTTCTACAACAGAATATCCTGCTGGTGCTTTCACCTCATGTAAATAATATGTTACATTAGCATCCAAACCTACAAATTTGGTAAGACCTTGTTCATTTGATAAAGTATTTTCAATTCCTTCAATCTTTACATAATTTCCATCAGCATCTTTTTTAACTATCTCAAACTCAGCGCCCGCAAGTGGTTCTCCTGGTGTTTTGACTGGTTCTCCGTCTGGTACTTCTTCAATTCTACCTTCTGCCGTCTTTATAAAGTTATGATGAAGGAAACCTGTGTTTCCTAAAACTGATGCATCAATACCAAAAGTATAGTGATGTGTTTCATCATCTTGTGTTGTTGTTTTATCCGCATCATATGGATCATTGCTATATTCTAAGGTTACTGTATTCGTTGTAGGATTAACATTGTTTGCTAATGCCTCCTTCGCTGCCTCTGTTAATTTAGCAGAATATGTTACAGTAACTTTTCCGCCCGGATTGGTAAGAACTGTTTCAGAATCAATATCAATGACCATTTTTGTGTCATTTTCTGAATATACTATAGGCTTTATTGTATTTGTATATTCAGTGCCATTGATTTTAACTACAGTATCTTTGTTGTATACAAGTCCGCCTATTAATTGATCTGTAATTTTGTATTGTACTTCTGTATAACTTTCACTGTATGCCGGAATATCTGTTTCTACCGTAAATTCTACATTGTCATTTAACTCATATGCCGGATCTGTTACTTTCTTTGTTACCGTCGGTGTGGATGATTTTGCATATAAAGTATCCTCTTCGTTAAAGTGCCCATTTGCACTAACAGTTCCTGCACTTCCGCTTCCGTCCGAATTAACGTTCACACTAACGATCATTGGATTATAGATTGTATTAACATCCTCTGTACCACTAACCAGAACTATCCACATACCCGCTGTAAGATTAGCCTGATATATTCCATCAGCATAGTTCATCGGCGTTGGCAAACCATATGTTGTATCGCCCTTCGCTATTGATGCAGCAATAGCTGTAATCTCGTCAGCATCTAACGCCTCTAAATCTGTCGGCGTATTATCATTTACTCGAATAAATTTACCTTTTAGGTCATATTTTACGATCTGATACGCTTTTACTGTACACCCCTCTGCAACGTTTTCTACTTTTACTACATCCTGAGGCATTACTGTCGGTGCCGGTGCAGCAAATGCAACTGTTGCCATTCCCAGGATCATTGCCAATGATAAAATCACTGCAAAAATCTTTTTCATTTTTTTCATATTCTGTCTCCTTTTCCTTTTACATGATTTGACAATAAAGTTACATGTGTATGACACACAGGTTTATAGTGTGTTATGCACTCTTCTTTGTGCGGTGCAAGAACCGCCAAAAAGTTTCACGTTCTAACTTCTCAGCACCTCCTTGCGTTTATTTCTATATGTTATCAGTGCTGTTACTGCTAATAGCAATACGCCACTGAACATATACAAGTAAGTTCCGGGGCCTCCGGTAGATGGGAGTTCATATAAAGCTTCATTAACATATTCATATTCAAATACTAACTCCCCATTTGGGTCTTTCCCCACATTATCGGTTGGCGGTATAGCTGTATGCTCTGGATTGTTTTTCTTTATCGTGGCTCTTCCATATTCACCGACCACTACAATCCACTCTTCTGCACTCAGCATATAACCAGCCGGCGCTTCTATTTCTTTCATTAAATATGTGCCTGGCTCTATACTTGTAACAGGAGAAGAATTCGAAGTCCAACTTATTATTCCGTTTTCATCTGATATACCTTCATATGTCGGTAAATTCAAATTAGCACTCTCTGTACCTGTCGAAAATGTTGTTTCTAAGAAATTATTTGTTTCTTTTGACGTATCAACACCTTCTGGCAACCCTAAATCATCTCTATTATTGTCTATATCTCCTGCATCGTATGGTGTTAACGTAAATTTCGCACCTTGTAATCTTATACTACTATCTGCTCCAGCCTTAACAATTTTAAATTTGGTAAGCAGTGTATTCGTTACCGATAGAGAAGCAACATATCCATCTGAATCTTTTTGATCGAAATTACCACCTGAATAACTTACTGTATACGAAGCATTGTTACTGCCGTCTATAGTTTCATCTTTTTCAATTACATTGCCGTTCGAATCTATTTCCCGCACACTATATACAACTTTCTTTGCAGTATATTCCTCATTTTCTTCGTTCCAAATATAAGAATATTCCGGTAAATTTGTAAATTCACCACTCCAGGTATCACCTGTTAATATAATTTCCTTTCTTTGACCACTCTTATCTCTATACTCCTCTCCATTTGCATATAGCCTTAGCGTTACTGAATTGGGGCGATAACTTTCTAAGCCACTATCATTTACCCAATTTTTTTCAACTTTAACTTTTACATAATCTAATTTATTCGTCAAAATCTTATTATCGGGACTTAATATAGGCGTTAGATATCCCGGTGGAAGTTTTATCTCCTTAACACTGTATGTATACTCATATTTCCCTTGTGTACTTCCATTGATTTTAGGAAGACCTTCCCATTTATACGACCAATTATTTTCTTCCGTCAAAGTTACTTTCTCACTGGTCTCTTCACCATCTTGCAGTAATACAACTTCAATGCGCTCTGGTCTATATGGATTGTCACCATCATCCCAATCTTTTCTCACTTCATAAGTGGTTGTTTCTGGTTCTGGAATTGTTACCGGAACAGAATTGGGTAAAATAAACTGCATATAGCAGCAAGAACCAAATCCACCCCTTTCCATATAAAAGACCTTCAGACTATGTTTCTTAGTCTTATCCGCCAGCAACCCCTTTTTCTGCATCCAATCTCGTAAATCAATAGATTCTCCTACCGCCGAATGAATACCTCCAATATCAATAGCCTTCTGTCCATCAATGAATAACCAGAAATCATCATCACCTCGGAAATAGAACTCCATTGGCCCTGTATAATCTCCGATAGTAAATTCCATCGAATACGTCATTCCAAAATGCCAATTATGATCTGTTCCCATATCATCATTATTAGCATGTGTATTATCCTTGGGATCACCTTCACAATAATAGTATTGATGTTTCTCTGCCCCCAAATCTGGATCACCCGGTTTCCTATTCAAATTATCTAATGGCCAAAAAAGATTGGAATAGGCTCCCGAATAATTTCCAATTTTAGTCAAATCGCCTGTTCTTTTACTATTTCCATCATTCACATATTGCAATGTGTAGGTATCACCATTCTGCTTAAAACCTAATTTATATTGATTATATAATTTTGATCCTGTTCCCTCCGTAAATAAAGTTTTCGGGGCCTTCACATTAAATCGCAAATCACCACTCGCCGTTAACGTATCTTTTACAATTCCTTCTACTATTTTAGCTGCTCCATTATCAAATTTTCCATTTGTCTTATTTAAAAGCAGCCCATCTGAACTTTTTGCCGTCGATACCCAATCACTTCTATTCCCAGATGCATGTTGACCTACTGCTAATTTATCTCCAGAAACACTATTAAAGTTAGATGGTATATTAATCCCTTTTTCCGCTGTTTTTAAATATTTTCTCTCGGTAGTCGTATCTATATTTTGATCGCCACCACTTGAATTGTAGTAATATCCATCACTTATATCATAGTCATAAAAATCTACACTTGTTTGTAATGTATTAGTAGCCTTTTTAGGTACATACCAGAATCTTAAGATAGATCCCTCTTTCAAATTTGTAATGGTCGCATCACTGGTTAACGGGTATTCTTGAAAATCACTCCATGCACTCTTTCCTATATTGGTTCGATTTTGTGTAACCCATACTTTACTTACAGTATAATTGATATCAGTATTTACATTGCACACTTTACTCAACTTAGTTACATCTGCATAATATTCATTAGGAATGGTAACTTGATCTGAAGAATAAATTTCTTTCTTTATTTCCTTCGTCTCAATCGAAGTATTCCCCTTCATATATACAGTATCTTTTCCTTCTGATGCATCTGCAGATCCATTTATTGTCTGAATTTTTTCTCCCCAATGTTCTACCGTAACATTTATCTTTTCAAAAATATTAGTTAAATGCACATAAACATACACTGAGAAATGTTCTGTTTCAATCACCACATCCTTATCTTCTGTCGCAGTTGCTTCCATATCGGTCGCTTCACCCGTCTCTTCATCTACATGAAGAACACCTACTTCTGTCTCTTCATTTTCCACAGACTTTTTAACTTCTTGACCGGAAAACTTCACTTCCACCGGTCCAAGCGGCTGTACTTCTTCGCCATCTAACAGCAGCTTGATATCGAACGCCTGATAATTCTCTACCTTCTTCTCCTGCTTCTCTACTTCCTTATCAATTGCCTCCTCAATCGTTGCGATCGTCTCTTCGTCCTCTACCTTCTCCGCCTGGATCTCATACTTCTTTCCTTCTTCGAAGGAGCTAGCCGGACCACTCAGGGTGATAGTTGTTCCATCCACTTTCGTAGTTAACTCAATTGTTTCTTCTTCAGGATCTTCTTCCTCTGTCACATCATCCTTTGGCTCTTCCGGATCTTCCGGCTCCACCGGCTCACCTGGCTCTACCGGATCCTCCGGTTCATCGTCCGTTCCCTTGTAAGCCTTCTCCAACCCGCTCATATCCAGGTAGCAGAATACCGGAGCCATCTCATCATCCTGTGCATCTTTTGCTTCTATATAATAGTTGTTCTCTTTTACTTCATTTCCGCTGTTACCTTCGATTACCTTGAGTTCATCTTTCTCTTTATCATAGGAAGAGACGATTCCCATCTGATACTCTCTTTCTTCCTCTTCTATCCCTTTCTGGAAGATAACGAGGTCTCCGGCCTTTGGCGTATAACCCTCCGGCGCTACCAGACAGGACAGATGACCGTCGATGTTCTCATTGATCTTCCGGAACTCTTCGTACCACTCTACGGTGTCCAGCTTATCCGGGAAGATGTCTGTCTCCAAAAGTCCCGCATAGAACAGACAGAAGTTTACGAATGCCGTATCCCAGTCTGCATATACATCCGCCGCCTCTACTCCGGTGTCAACCGCGAACTGTCCGTACCGGGTGTAACCCTTGTGGCTTCCGTCCTCTGCGATCGTGTAGTTGTCGGAGCTCTCTTTGTAACCGATCTGCTCCCTGGCAGCCATCACCAGGTTCTCGCTCCAGGTATCTTTCCACTCAAGCTTCTCATACTGCTTATTCCATACGGCTGCATCCTCTACATCCGCATCCGTGTCAATATAACATTCCTCTCCATGAGTGTGCAGCTCCTTGCCGCAGGCAAGCTCCTCCTCGTAGCAAGCATCCGTGTGCTGATGCCCTGCGCCCTCTTCCTCGCTGCAAATAAGCTGCTGCTCTGTTACATAGCAGGCGTCACTGTGTGTATGCTCTTCGGATTCTTCTAAACCGCAGACCAGTGAAGTCTCTGTCTGATAACATTCATCCGTGTGCTGATGTCCCTCGCTCTCCGTCTGTGTGCATACCAGAGTCTTCTCATAGCAGGCTAACTCATGTTGATGCTCTTCTATTCCGCATTTTGCATTTCCCGTCATGGCAACACCATATTGAGCCAAGGCCCCGATCACACTGCCGACCACCAGGGAAATCAGAATGACCATGGCGATCTTTGCCCGTCTGCGCCTCCTCCTGCGGTTCTTCAACTCATTTAAATACTCTCTCATAAGCTTTTGCATCTTCTCACCTTCCTATATTGAAACACTCTGCATCAGTTGCCGCCCAATAACGTTCTCAATCCAAGCTTCCTATCCGGGCAAACGGCCACGCCCTGAACGCCACCTTGCCAACGATCTGGCCATCCTCCACGCACCCGATCGCTTTGATGCGGCTGTCTATGGATACCGCCCTGTTGTCCCCCAACACGAAGATCATCCCTTCCGGTACCTGATACGGGAAATCCAGCTCGCATCTCCCTAGCTTCTTCTCTTCCAGATACGGTTCGTTGATCATCGCGTTGTTGACATATACATTTCCTTCTTCATCTATGTCTATATAATCTCCCGCGCTTCCTATCGCGCGTTTTAAGAGTATCTTTCCTCCATAATAGAATCCCACCAGATCTCCTGTCTCGATATCTTTCGTCTGCCGAAGGATCACAATCTCGCCTTCGTTAAGCGTCGGCGCCATACTGGCTCCGTTGATCTCAAGCAGCACGAAGAGTCTGGTTGCCAGCAATGCCGTGATCGCTGCCGCCACGACTAGAATCCCTGTGATCGTAAGTATTGTCCTTCGGAAATGATATCTGGATTCTTCTCTCTCAAGCTCTTTCCTGAGCAGTTCTATCGATGGGATCTCCATCTTCTCATCTGCCATGAATGTCACCCGATGTACCGCCTCTTACCTGGTTTACATTCATGGGGATGATCTGCCTTGTACGGGGCTGTTTCTTCCTTATCCCCGCCATCCAGCCGGTCTCATGCGGATCTCTGTTCTCCGTCATGCCGACTGCCGCCCTCATCCGCTCCGAATCTGTCTCCTGCATAGCAGTCTGTACTTGCCCTGCCAACGCATCCTTCGAAGCCGACTGCCTTTTGTCCGGCGCCGCCTCTTCTGCAGCGTCTTGCTGTACGCTTCCCGCAAGTCTTCGGACATTCATCAGATATTGTTCGGCTGCCCGCTGAGCTGCCTCGAATACTCCGTTGATCCGAAGCGCCGCCTCCGCGATAGAACCTGCCTCTTCCAGTTCTATTTCCCTGGATGCCCGCATCCGTCCGATCTCGCTCTCAAGCTCTTCTATCCGGGCGTCCTTCTCGTTCAGACGCTCATCCTTAATATTCAGTTTCGCTTTCAGCCGCTCATAACTCTCCGTGAGCGTATCGAGCTGAGCTTTCCACTCCGCGGCTTCCTGCTGTAACCTCTCTGTCTCTTCACACTGTGTAAGAAGCATCTGCAGAAGATCTCTGCGCTTCAATCTCCGTAACTCTCTCTCTGCCATATCTATCCTTCTTCCAAATCATAACCTTCTCTTACTCTGCCAATATCTCATCGAATAGCTGAATCAGTTCGATACCGCTGTGAAATACAGCCTCCTGATTCTCATTCTGCCAGATCAGCCTGCCCTGCCACGTATGATGCTCACGGAAGAGGATCTGGATCCTGAAAACCGCCGTCCCGTCCTGCACATTTCCCTCTGAAGGAACAACCGGAAGTGGACTGCCCGGGCAATCTTCCAGATCGAGCAGACTGTTCAGCAGCAATATAAGCTGTGACAAGCTCTGGATCTTCTCCCTTCTGTTCAGCCGCGGATGCTGCAGATATCCTTCCAGGATCCCGTTGCTGTAGAACGACACGGTCACCACCGCCTCCCGGCTCTGACAGGGAATCATATTTCCCCGAAGCAACATAGTAACACCACCTTTTTCCCCATACTTGTATTATTACTATAGCAACTCGCTGTTAGCTGACTGTTATTTCCCTGGGTAATGTGGTCCTTATTTTTTTATATTTGCAATGCGGATAACCGGAAGGACAGCCGGGCATTCGAACGCCGGTAAGTCCTGTGAAATGTACTATCGATCCTGTTTACCGCAATCTGTGCATTCTCCATATCCGCACCGGTCAGCATGATAATGTACGAACCCGCTGTAAGCCTTGCCACCGGGTCTCCGGTGCGAAGCCCTTCCAGCAAGATCCGCTCCAGCCTCCGCACATCCGCTCCGGGCGCCGTGTCGCCGCCAAGGCTTATGATGACCAGTGTCGACATCTGTCCGCTCCGCGCCAGGTGGCGCTTCTCCAGCGCGACAATATTCTGAAACACCCCGAAGCTGCAGAAGAATGCCTGCTGCTCGGTATTCTCTTCGCACACCAGCCGGAAGATCTCACTGTCGTCTCCTCTGTCTTCCTTGCAAAGTCCCAGCGCCAGTGTGTAGATCTGCTCGATCTGTTCCGTGGGCGGCATCTCAAACTCGCGGAGCAATTGCTTCTTGAAGTCTTCGTATTTCTCGATCGCCTGTTCCGGCTGTCCCATGGCAACAAACGCACGCATCTGGTACGCCGTAAATTCTTCTATGCAGAAATCTATCTGATATGCCTGGCTGCATATGCTGACAATATCCATCCACTGCTCCTGCTTCTCCAACAATGGAAGCAGCGTCCTGCAGGCGTCCAGATACAACGTCCGGTAGTATTGCCGCGGCGCTTTCACCCATTCGCTGTCATTGCCGGAGAGCAGGTCCCCTCTGTACAGGCCGACCGCCTGACGCAGCCGCTTCTCCCGCTCCTTCACCGGATCTCGACTGGCTTTCAGGCACATTTCCTCAAACTGCTCGGTATCTAATACGATCTTCATCTTGGGATTCCACATATAGTAGCCTTGCCGCGTCTGCAGTGCGTCCTTTTGTTCCGGGAACATCTCCTGCAAGAGCCGCCGGATCTTAAACAGCATGTTCCGCAGCGCATTTGCCGGATTACTGCTGTCGCTCTCCGCCCAAAAAGTCTCGATCAATTCCTCTGTTGAGATATTCCGCGAATGGTTCACGATCAGATATTGCAGAAACGACAGTGTCTTCCTGCCGATCCCGCGCTCTTCTTCCAGTGAAGTTTCCTCATTCGCGGATCTTTCACGTACATATGAGAATATCCCAAGCAGATGGAAGCAGATAATCTCTTTCTCTCTCATAATTCCTTCTCTTTGTCCGTCTCTTCTGCATTGCCGAGCACTCCGTCAATCATCTTGACCAGCTCTAATGCACTTCTGAAATATTCCTTCTTCCTGCCGTCTACCCATGTGACTTCTCCCTGCCAACTGGAATGCTGCCTGTGGCTCACACGGATAATGAATGTGGCGTCAGTTCCTCTCTGTTCGGTCACCTGATCAAACGTAGCCATCTCTATCATGTCCTTTCGTCTATGTTCTGTTAATTCTGGTATCTTCTTACTTCTTCTGATCATCTGCTCCCGTGCCCTGCGGTCTGTGAAGAAGCTTCTCGTCTCCGTAGACGCATACGGGAAATGAATGTCATCATAGAGTGCGTCCATCTGACTGATCGCCGCAAACAAGGATTCAAACCGGATGGGGCTGTCTGTGTACCGATGGTACAGCCGCCCCTGCTGCTGTTCCTCGTTATAGGAATCCAGACAGAGTGTCACGATATTCGGGCAGTGCCAAAGTGTTCCGTTGTCATTGTCATTTACCATATATATCTCTCCCTCTATGATTCACTGATCGAATTATCTGTATGAAATGCCTGTATCGGGGTACACTGTCTATAGATGCACCCGGTCACATAATTTTCGTAGAGTATCCCACTCTACGAAAACATACCGATAAAGTCCAATATTACGCGGCATCTGGCTATACTGACCATATTCATGACGGTTAATACAGCGCGGGCAACAAACCAATCAGGCATACTTGCATGCACATTTGGCGACCGCCGCGAGGGTCAAATACCTTGTTGCTCTGCAGAAAATAATCCGGAAAGACGCTCCATATTCTTGCGTTTCAGATTCATAGAAGGATGAACATAACGATTCATCGTAATATTCACACTCGCATGCCCGAGAATCTCGCTTAGGCTCTTGACATCGAATCCCAGCTCTACACATCTCGTTGCAAACGTGTGCCTTAATGCATGGTAATTCGCGTCTTCGATCTTACAGCGTTTCAAGAGGCTCTTGAAGTGATACTGCATGGTGCGCGGCTCGATCCATCTCTTATCACTTCCTGTCAGGAAATATCCGGAAGCCGAGCCTCTAACCGTCTTAAGAACTGAGATCAGTTCATCCGGAAGCGGAATCGTACGGATTGAACACGTACTCTTTGGCGTGGTGATGATAATCTTGGTCTTGTTCTCGGTTTCATCTATCTGAATTCTCTGCATAGTCTGATGAATATGCACTGTATTTTCGCTAAATGAAATGTCCTCCCATTTCAAAGCGCATATTTCCCCTACACGGATTCCGGTAAAAAGGCAGAACAATACTCCGACATTTTGAGGGGACAGATCAGAATAAATATGATTGCATAGAATCTGCTGCTCTTTTACGGTGAGCACGCGCATCTTCTTCGTACATTGCTTTACTGTGATCATCCGTGTATCGCAGGAAACCACGATCTTCTTGCTGATGCAGAATTGAAGAACACAGCGGATCAGGGACATTGTATCTGATACGGTCTTTGCCGAGAGCCCTTCGCCCTTACTTCCTCCGGATGTTAACAGCGCTGTGCAGTATTCTTCTAATATACTCTGTGAAATATCAGGAATCTGCATATGGCCAAGCTGGGGCCTGATATAGGATTGCCACAGATTGCTGTATTTTCTGTAAGTAGATTCCTTGACCAGAGGTTTCATATGGCAGAACCATTCCTCTGCAAGCGACTGGAAATCCGTGGTTTCTGTTTCCTCCTGGCAGGTCTGCTCCGAGGAATGCCAATCCCGGATGGCATCCTGTAATTTTGTACGTGTTTCCTTGTAAGAATACGCATATACATATCCGTATATGGCTTTTCCACCGACAGTTCGGTCTTTGATATAACGACCTTCCCATCTTCCGTCTTTTCTTTTGTAAATATTTTCTCCTCTTTTGGACACGATGTAATTCCTCCTTTTCTATGACTACTATTTTGACGGCTTTAAGATGAAAGTGATACCAGGATTTAACTTTTTATATCTTATCAAAACAATGCTGTTATCCGAAATTTATTATGAAAGTATATATTACTAGCGAACATACGATCGATATTTCTTGAAAATCTTAAAAAAAACAGCAAATATGTTGACTTTTTGTAGAATATGGGTAATTGTTTCATATAGTAAAACAATCGTAGAGTGGGATACTCTACGAAGGTTTTGCCGTCAGATCTCTGTTGGATACTTTCTTCTTGTCATATTTTGTCGAACGAAAAGAGTTGACATTTGATAATTTCTTATAATCCCTCCAGGCTGCGGCGATTTTGTACACATACTGGTCTTAAACATTGAATCTTACAATCTTTTATTTTCATAGACATCTCAATACTCTTTAATACTCGTTTAATTTCAATCTTTCTTATTGCAATTCTATTAACTCCTATATTATACTGAAAGGAGAATCTATATGCCAACTCAGAAAATTCAAGCACAGAATAAACCGATCGAGGATACTGCTTTACAAGATACTTCTGTCAGAGATACCTCTGTACAGAATATTAAATCACCTTGGCATCCTGCCTTTTGTGCTGCTTTTCATCTTGAACTTGAACCAATGCAGGAACATCTTCACTTTCACAGTGAGTACTGTCTTGGCAAAGAACCTATGCGGATCGATCTTCTGATCATCAAGAAAGATCCCGACGTACAGATTCCCCATAATATCGGTCAGATATTTCGGACTCACAACGTCGTGAGCTATAAATCGCCTGATGATTATCTAAGCATCAATGATTTCTACAAGGCTTACGGTTACGCCTGCTTCCTTCAGGCCGACACCGAGAAAGTGTGTGAAATTGATCCGCAAGAAATTACGATTACATATGTGTGTTATTATTACCCGAAAAATCTGATCGATCATATTGCTAAAGAGAAGCACATATATGCAAAAGAACGGGAACCGGGTATCTATGATTTAAAAGGTGCTTCTTTTGTAATACAACTGATCGTTACAAGTCGGTTATCTCCCGATCATAATTTCTGGCTCTCCTATCTCAGGAAAAATGTTAAGTCGGAAGAAGAGATGGAAACTCTTCTTGAGCATTATGAGGCTAATAAAGATTCTCCTAATTGCAGGGCTGTCATAGATCGGATTTTGAGAGCCAATTTAAAATGGATGAAGGAGGAAAATAATAAAATGCTTGATGCTGTATATGAATTATTCAAAGACGAGATTGATGCTCGCTGGAAACAGGGCTTTGCCAGCGGCGAGAAACGAGGCTTTGTCAACGGCGAGAAGCTGGGCTTTGCCAACGGCGAAAAACAGGGCTTTACCAGCGGTAAAGCGGAAGGGGTCAAATTAACAAAAACTGTTTTCCGGCTCTCTTCCAGCGGCGCTTCTACCGCTGAGATCGCTGCTCAATGTAACATTTCTGAAGATTATGTGAAGGAGATTCTGAACTAATGCAACGGGTACGAAAGATAACGAATGCCCTGATCCGTCTTTTGAACCAGGGCATTCTAACATCAGATTATTCTCTTTCGCTGTAATGATGTGCTTCTTCAAGCATCATATCTTTTACTTTCATCAGACGAATCTGTGAGCTTCTTTCATTCTCATCCAGCTTCATCGTGATATACTTGATCGTTGCCTGAGCTTCCGGGATTGTCACGTGCTCCAACGCATTTACACGGCGTCTGGTCTTCTCGATCTCAGCCGCCATAAGCTGGCACGCCTTCTCTGTCTCCGCAAGTTTCAGCATATCCGGCAGGATATCTGCCAGAGATTTTACGGCACCATCCAGATCGCTGGATGTAAATGCGAAACCATAAGAATAGATATCGTTCGCATCCGCAGTTCTTGTCTTAGTCTCGAAGACAGGAATATTAACGCTCATGACGTTCTTCTGTCCCACCTCAAGATTGACTTCCTGCTTCGGTGTCATAAGTGCTGTATTCAGTGTCGCCTCGTCCATTCCGGCCTTGGCTATGACAAAGTTCTTATTTGCAGAGAGGATTCCGGCTTCTACTTTCTGGCGAAGTGCCATGTTCTCCTTGACCAGATCCAGGAATTGACGCATCAGCTCATCTCGTTTGTCCTTAAGGAGCTTATGGCCCCTTCTGGCTGTGACGAGCTTCCTCTTGGTCTTCGTCAGTTCCATACGGGTAGGAGTGATCTGTTTAGATGCCATTAGCTACCCCTCCCTTACTGCTTACCGTAGAACTCATCCAAGAACTTGTCGTCGATACGTTTCAGCTCTGCTCTTGGCAGCATGGACAACAGTTTCCAGCCGATCGTCAAAGTCTCCTCGATAGACCTGTCGTTGTTGTATCCCTGGGATACATATTCTTTCTCGAACGCCTCTGCGAATTCCGCATACTTAAGGTCGATCTCAGTAAGAGCCGCCTCGCCAAGGATGGTCATAAGCTCTTTCGCGTCTTTACCGCGGGAATAAGCCGCGAACAACTGGTTCATAGTGTTAGCGTGGTCTGCCCTTGTCTTGCCTTCGCCGATACCTTTATCTTTCAGACGCGAAAGTGAAGGCAGTACGTCGATCGGCGGCTGCAGACCCTTACGGTACAGCTCACGGCTTAAGATTACCTGTCCCTCTGTGATATATCCGGTAAGGTCAGGAATCGGATGCGTCTTATCATCTTCCGGCATGGTCAGGATCGGGATCATGGTGATACTACCGTTCTTTCCTCTCTGACGTCCGGCTCTCTCGTACATAGTCGCAAGGTCAGTGTACATATATCCAGGATATCCGCGGCGGCCCGGAACCTCTTTCTTAGCGGCGGAGATCTCACGAAGAGCGTCCGCATAGTTTGTAATATCAGTCAGGATAACCAGTACGTGCATATCCTTCTCAAATGCAAGATATTCTGCTGCAGTAAGCGCCATACGAGGAGTAGAGATACGCTCTACAGCCGGGTCATTCGCCAGGTTGATGAACAGGACAGTTCTGTCAATGGCTCCCGTCTCCTTAAAGGACTCGATAAAGTAGTTGGACTCCTCGAAGGTAATACCCATAGCAGCGAATACAACGGCGAAATTCTCGTCCGTTCCGCGAACCTTCGCCTGTCTTGCGATCTGAGCCGCCAACTGTGAGTGCGGCAGACCGGAACAGGAGAAGATAGGAAGCTTCTGTCCACGAACCAGTGTATTCAGTCCGTCAATGGCGGATACACCTGTCTGGATGAACTCCTCAGGGTATACACGTGCTGCCGGGTTCATAGGCAGACCGTTGATATCTCTTCTCTCCTCCGGAAGAATCTCCGGGCCGTCGTCGATCGGACGTCCCAGTCCGTCAAATACACGTCCCAACATATCGCCGGATACTCCAAGCTCCATGCTTCGTCCAAGGAAACGTACTTTACTGTTACTTAAGTTGATACCGGCAGCATTCTCATAGAGCTGTACAACAACATCTTCTCCGTCTACCTCCAGTACCTTGCAGCGGCGCTTCTCGCCGCTGGCAAGCTCAATCTCTCCAAGCTCGTCGAATGCGACGCCTTCAACGCCTTTTACCATCATAAGCGGTCCGGCAACTTCCTGTATGGTTCTATACTCTTTTGGCATAATTAGAAGTCCTCCTTCCCAAACGCACCTGCAACCTCTGCGCTTAATTCATTCATAATCTTCTCGTATTCTGCCTCGATATTCTCTGCCGTCGTGTATTTGTAACGGCCGATACGCTCTCTTACATCCATTCCAAGGAGAACCTTCATAGAAGCACCTTTTGAAAGGGCCTCTGTAGCCTGCTCATAGAATGCAAGAACCAGCTTCATCATCAGATACTGCTTCCGAAGCGGTGTATAGGTATCTACCTCATGGAAGGAGTTCTGGTGCAGGAAGTCCTCACGGATAGAGCGTGCCGCTTCCATCTTAAGACGGTCGCCGGGTGACAGCGCGTCCATACCTACCATCTGCACGATCTCTTCCAACGCTGCTTCTTCTGTCAGAAGGCTCATCATCTTCTGGCGGCCTTCCATCCAATCCTCTGCTACCGTTCCGTTGAACCATCCCTGCATATTATCCAGATACAGAGAATAGCTGGTCAGCCAGTTGATAGCCGGGAAATGTCTCTTATACGCAAGCGCGGCATCCAGCCCCCAGAATACCTTAACGATACGCAGGGTTGCCTGGGATACAGGCTCGGAAGTATCACCGCCCGGAGGGGATACCGCACCGATTACTGACAGCGCGCCCTCTCTTGCATCCTTACCAAGGGAAACCACACGTCCGGCTCTCTCGTAGAACTCTGCAAGACGGGATCCTAAGTATGCCGGGTAACCTTCCTCACCAGGCATCTCTTCCAGACGTCCTGACATCTCACGGAGCGCCTCTGCCCAACGGGATGTGGAGTCAGCCATCAGCGCTACGGAATATCCCATATCACGGAAATACTCTGCGATCGTGATACCTGTATAGATGGATGCCTCTCGGGCTGCGAAAGGCATATCTGACGTATTCGCGATCAGAACGGTTCTCTCCATCAATGAACGGCCTGTCTTCGGGTCTTTCAATTCCGGGAACTCGTTCAGAACGTCCGTCATCTCATTACCACGCTCGCCGCAGCCGATATATACTACGATGTCAGCCTCAGCCCACTTCGCAAGCTGATGCTGGATAACTGTCTTACC